>JAMOUW010000040.1 GCA_027067955.1 Thermaceae bacterium | reverse complement strand
AATGCAGGCCAGCCCTTGCGCTCGAAATAACTGCAGTCGGCAAGCAATGCCAGCACGCCGCCCGCAATCATCACCAGGGTAAACCCCTGGGCAAAGGGGTCGAGCAGGTAGAAACCGCCATACGCCTGCTGCCGCTCGCCCCAGCTGAAAGCGAGGCTAAACAGCGCGACCGCGAATCCCAGCAGCGTTACCACCTTCGTCGAACGGGCAGGCATGAAGAAGCCCGCGAAGGTGGCCGCCAGGGCCGTGAGGAAAAGAATCCAGAGCGTGGTCACCGTCCACCTCCGATCAAGGCGGCCAGCGCCTCGGCCGCAGGCTGCAGCGCCGTCGTGAAGAGTTTGGGATACACTCCCATGAAGACGATCACGAGCGTGGCCAGAACCCCCCACTGCCACTCGGTATCGTCCATGTCGGCCGCCGGTTTATCGGGCGCATTGTGGAAAATCTGCTGGTAAGCGCCAAGCGCGTAAGCTGCCGCGGCGATCACCGCCAGAAAACCGACGAAGGTCCAGACGGGGCTGGCCTGCCAGGCGCCCAGCAGGTTCATGAACTCGCCCGGGAAGCCCGAAAGCCCCGGCAAACCCACCATGGCGAGCACCAGGATCAGGCCCAAAGCCGCCAGCCCCGGCGCCGACTTGGCCAGGCCCGAGGTAGGTTTCAGGTCCAGGGTGCCGAAACGACGGTGCAAGCCACCAGCAAAAAGGAACAGCGAACCCGTGTACACCGCGGAAGCAGCGAGCAGGAATATCGCGCCCAGCGCCCCTTCTGCGGTGCCGCTGAAAAGCCCCAGCGCCCCCACACCCATGTGCGAGAGCGCGCCGTAGGCCAGAAGGCGCTTCCAGTCAGTCTGGGCGTAGGCGGTCCAGGCTGCGCCCAGCGCCGTCAGCGCCGCCAGCGCCAGCAGCCAGGGCTGGAAGCTCAGGAATGCCTCGGGAAAGAGGGGCAACGCCCAGCGGAAGAGTCCGAAGATGCCCACTTTGTAGAGCGTACCCATAGCGTCGGCAAGCCCCGAGGGGTGGTTCTCGGCGTGGAAGTCCGGCAGCCATACGTGCAGCGGAAAGAGCGGGGTCTTGACCATGAATGCAAGCAAAAAGGCGGCGAACGCCCACATCCCGGCCGAGCCCGCCAGCGGGTGGGCCGTCAGGTCGCCGTACAGGAAACTGGGGGAACCGCCCAGATAGCGCACCGCCAGGATGCCAGCAAGCATCAGCAGACTGCCCACCAGGGTGAACATCGCGAACTTCACGAGAGCGCGCACCCGGCCGGCACCGCCGTAAAGACCGAGCATGAGCAGACTGGGTATCAGGGTCGCCTCAAAGAAAACGTAGAAGAGCACGAGATCGCGCGCGGCCAGGATTCCGATCAGCCCCGCCTCCATTAACAAGGTCAGGCCCACCATGGCCGGAGGAACATCACGGGCTGCCAGGAGCGCAATGAGGGTGGTGACGACCACAGCCAGCATCAGCACCACGCCCGCCCCGTCCCAGGCCACGGCATAATAGACACCCGCTTCGGCCAGCAGCGGAACCTGATAGGAACCGTCCGCCCCGTTCAAGAAGGCCGCGAATCCGGCCAGACCCAGCAGCAATGTCGCCCCCGAACCCACCAGACCCAGTAACCGCGCCTGCCCGGGGCGCAGGAGCGCCAGCAGGCCGAAGGCCAGCGGGAGGAAGATTAGCAGGTGAATCATCGCAACACCCCCCAGACCAGCACCGCCACCAGACCCAGCACCATGAGTGCGCCGTATACGCGCACGTAGCCCGCCTGCACCCTGGCAAGGCGTTCACCCAGCCAGGCGCTCAAGCCGGCGAGGGCGACGAAGGCGGTGTCAAGGAAGCTGTCGAAAAGCGCAAAAATGAACGCCAGCTCTTTCAAGGGGTTCACTATCAAGGCGTTGTAGACGCGGTCTACGTAAAAGGCGTTGGCCGACCAGGACTGGAAGGTACGGTACCACGCTGGCAGCGTCCAGCGATTGAACGCCAGATAACCAAGGTAGAGACCGACTAGCGCAACCACCGCCGAGAGTGCTATGAGGCCCCACTCAACCCCGAGCGACATGTGATGGGTTTCCACGTGGGCCAGCGCCGGCGCCAGATAGGGCTCGATGAAGTTCCACAAGGGCTCGGGCAGCGCAAGGAAGCCGGCGAAGATGGCGCCCACGGCGAGGACGTCGTTGGGCAGCGTCATCACCGGCGGCGACTCATGCGGTTTCCCGCTGCCCCGGTACTCGCCCAGGAAGACGAGGGCGTACCAGCGCATCGCGTAGACTGCGGTCAGGAAAGCTACCGCCAGCCCGGCGATATAAAAACCGGTCCCGCCGAACGGATAGGTCAGGGTCGCGGTGATGATCGCATCCTTGGACCAGAAGCCAGCCAGCAGCGGAAAGCCAGCTAGCGACAGCGCGCCTGCAAGACCGTGCAGGTGTGTACGCGGCAGGTACTTTTTCAACCCGCCCATCTTGCGCACGTCCTGCTCGCCGCCAAGGGCGTGGATGACCGAGCCCGAGGCCATGAAGAGCAGCGCCTTGTAGAAGGCGTGGGTCATGACGTGGAAGAGCGCGATCCAGTACGCCCCCACCCCCACGGCCAGGAACATGTAGCCCAGCTGGCTGATGGTCGAATAGGCGACGATCTTCTTGATGTCCCACTGCCCCAACGCGCTGAGCGCCCCGTATGCAGCGGTGACGAGCCCGATAACCGCGATGACGTAGGAAACGTCCTGCAGGTTGGCGTAGAGGAAGGAGCTGCGCGCGATCAGGTAGACGCCGGCGGTCACCATGGTGGCCGCGTGGATCAGGGCGCTGACCGGTGTGGGGCCGGCCATGGCATCGGGCAACCAGACCATCAGCGGTACCTGGGCGCTTTTGCCCACCGCGCCCACGAAAAGCAGCAGGCCCGCGGTGCCGAGCGCCAGCGGCAGCACGGTGCTGGACTCCATGGCCTCGCGCAGCTCGCCGATGGAGAGCGTGCCGAAAAGACTGTAGAGCAACGCCATGCCCAGCAGGAAACCCAGGTCGCCGATGCGGTTGGTGATGAATGCCTTGCGGGCGCTGTCGGCATTGACCTTCTCGGTGTACCAGAAACCGATCAGCAGGAAGCTGGCCAGACCAACGCCCTCCCAGCCAATGAACATCACCGGATAGCTGCCGGCGAGAACCAGGGTCATCATCATTGCGATGAAGAAATTCAGATAGGCGAAGAAGCGGCTGAAGCCTTCGTCGCCGTGCATGTAGCCGATCGCGTAGACGTGGATCAGGAAGCCGATGCCCGTAACCACCAACCCCATGTATCCCGAGAGATGGTCGAGAACGAGGCTGAAGGGAATCCCGGGCAACCAGTCTTTGATCTCCCAGCTGGCGCCGCCCGATAGCACCGCGGCAACGACCAGCAGGAAACTGAGACCGGTAAGCGCCGAGGCTATCACGCCCGGCAGCGGCTCGCGTAATTGCCTGCCGAAAAACCCCAGGAAGACGAAGCCCAGGAGCGGCAGAAGCAGGATCAGAAGCAATAGCATGGTCACCCCCTAAGCTCCGCAAGGTCGTCCACCGAGGTGGAGCTGCGCGCCCGGAAGACCGCGACGATGATGCCGAGACCCACGGCCACCTCGGCGGCTGCGAGCGCGATGACCACCAGCGCCATAGCCTGGCCTTCGAGGTTGCCCGAGTTGCGGGCGAAGGTTACGAAGGCCAGATTGGCGGCGTTGAGCATCAGCTCGATAGACATGAAAATCAGAATCGCCGTTCGCCGCGAAAGCACGCCGTAGAGACCGATGGCGAAAAGCAAGGCTGAAAGCAGCAGGTAGTAGCTCACCGGCCCACCTCCTCCAGCTCCCGTTCGCGCTCGGCGACCTGCGGCTTCTTGCGCGCGCCCCGCACCCCGGGCTGCACCAGCACCACCGCCGCCACCGTGGCCGCGAAGAGCAGTACAGCAATCAGCAGCACCGCGTAGAGCCAGCGACCGTAAAGGAGCTCTCCCACCGGCCCCGGCAGACCTCCGGCCAGTTTGACGTCCGCCAGCGGATTGACCGGACCCAGCCGCGAAAAGGCGTAGGCCAGCACCAGGAAGAAGACCGCAGCGAGCGCCGCGCCCACGGGGCGCATCCAGGGCAGGGGGTCGAGACCGGGATCGGCCTTGGCGTCGAATAGCAGCATGATCACGAAGAGAAAGAGCACCATGACCGCGCCGGCGTAGACGATTATCTGAATCCAACCGAGGAACTGGGCCTCGAGCGCGAAGTACACCATCGCCAGCACCAGGAAGTTGCCCACCAGCGCCAGCCCCGCGTGTACCGCGTTTCTGAGGGTGACCGCCGCGAGCGCGCTCGCGACCAGGAGCACACCGGCGATCAAATCGAATGCACTCACTCGTACTTCACCCCCTCCAGCTCGGGCCGCACGTAGGGGACCTCGAAACCCAGCTTCAGCTCCTTGCCGGTGGCCCGGGCCTCGCGGCGCTGCGGCTTGGAACCGACCGTGTCCGCCAGCAAATCCTCCTTGCCGTAGACGAAATCGGAGTAGACGTAATCGGCAAGCTCGAACTCATTGCCGAGCACGATGGCCCCGGTTGGGCAGGCTTCTTCACAGAGGCCGCAGAAGATGCAGCGCAGCATGTTGATCTCGTATACCTTGGCGTAGCGCTCCCCCGCCGACACCGGGTTTTCCGGGTCATTCTCCGCCGGCTCCACGTAGATGGCGTAGGCCGGGCACGCGGCGGCGCAAAGGCTGCAGCCTATGCACTTTTCCAGGCCGTCGGGGTGCCGGGTGAGCACGTGCCTTCCGTGGAACCGCGGCTTCAGGGGTACCGGCGCGCTCGGGTAAGGAACGGTCACCGGTTTGGAGAAAAGGTGCTTCAGGGTGATCCCCATCGCCTTGGCCAATGCAAAAACGCTCATACGGCTCCTCCTTTACTGGCCACCCAGTAGGCCGTCGCCAGGAACCAGGCGAGGGCCACCGGGAAAAGTACACCCCAGGCGAAGCGAATCATCACGTCGTACCGGGTGCGGAACCAGCTGGCCCAGATCCACATGACGATGAAGATGAAGACCAGCCACTTGACGAACAACCAGAGGATCGGGACCTCCGGCAGGCCGAAGGGGGCGTGCCAGCCGCCCATAAAGAGGGTAGGAATCAGGGCCGAGGCAGTGATCCAGTGCAGCAGTTCGGCCATGTAGAAGGCCACGAACTTCATGCTGTTATATTCGGTGGAAAAGCCGCCCACCAGCTCCTGCTCGGCCTCGACGAAGTCGAAGGGCGTGCGTCCCATCTCGGCCAGGGCCGCGATGAAGTAGATGACGAAGGCGGGGAACTGCCAGACCAGGAGCCAGCCGTGGGTCCCCTGCCAGTCGACGATGTCGCGCAGGCTCAGCGAGCCGACAAGCAGCACCGGACCCAGAAGCGCGACGCCCAGCGCCAGCTCGTAGCCCACCAGCCCCGCCGCCGAGCGCATTCCACCCATGAGGCTGTACTTGGATCCCGAAGCCCAGCCGGAAAGGAAGATGCCGTATACTGCCAGCTCTGCCACCGCGAAGATGTAGAGGATCCCCACATCCAGGTCGGCCACCCAGGGGTCGAGGCCGAAGAGGCTGCCCTCGGGCCCCAGGGGGATCACCGCAAAGGCCGCGAGCGCGAAGGTGAAGGAGATGACCGGCGCCAGCCAGTAGACGAACACGTCAGCCTTGGCCACCGAGATGTCTTCTTTGAAGATGGCCTTGACCGCGTCGGCGATAGGTTGCAGGAGACCCAGCGGGCCCACACGGTTGGGGCCGAGGCGTATCTGGAAACGCGCCAGGCCCCGACGCATGCCCCAGGTCAGGTAGGCGAAGGCGAACAACAGGAGCAGGATCAGGACCAGGCCCTTGAGTGCAGCGATCAGATAGATCACGAGGCTTCACCTCCCCGGGGGACGAGCGCCCGGAAGGGCAGGCGCATGGCCGGCACACCTGCGGGCAGATAGAACCAGCCTGCGGGCAGTCCGGCGTCGAAGACGAGGCGTGCGCTGAGGGCGCCGGCCGGTGTTTCCACCTCTAGCACCGCACCCTCATCGAGCCCCTCGGCCAGGGCAGTTTCAGGATGCGCCGCCAGCTCCAGCACGCCCAGCGCCCGACCGGCGGCCTCACCGAGTCGGTGCCGGGCCTTCCACATGCTGGGCTTGAGGTAGAGGTTTCCTTCCTGCGAAAGCGGCCGCGGCGCCAGGCTGACGCGGGGGCGCCAGATAGTTCCGTAAGGATCGAGCCGGTCGAGGTTGACCTTGTAACGGTCCAGGAAGCGGGCGCGCGCCTGGCGCACGAAGCGCAATGGCGGCTCGACGCCCGCCGCACTGGCGAAGAGCGCCAGCGCCTGCACCAGCCCTTCGGCTTCACCTGCCCGGACGTGCGCGGGCTCGAGCCCCACCAGCCGGTTTTCCACGTTGAGCAGGGTGCCGCGCTTCTCGTAGGGGGTCTTGGCGGGCAGAACCACGTCCGCGTAACGGCGCACCTTGTCGTTCAGGCGCGGCACGTGGAAGACGTGGAAATCGGCCATCTCCAGCAAATCCGCGGCCGGATCTTCGGCGGCCGTGAAAACCGCGCGCGGGGCCCGGGCGTCGCCGGCGGGCCATACCCCCATGGCCTCGAGCCCGCGGGCATTGGCGGCGGGCGTCATGGCGAACACCACCGCGCCCTGCGACTTGGCTATCTTTTCGGCCAGCTGCGCGGCCTTGACGTCCATCAGCACCTCAGCGCCCACAAAGAGTACGCGCCTCTCCGCCGACTTCCAGCTCTCGGCGGCCCGCTTGACCGCCTCCGGGGAGACGCCGGCCGCCTCCTCCGGTTCGCGGCCCGCGAGTGCTGCCTCAAAAGCAGCCAGGAAGGCGGCCGCCTGCCCCGGCGCGAATACGCCCCGGGAGGCGGCCCACTCCATGACCCGGGTGGGGTGCGGGGCGAAAGCCCCCAGCAGACTCCCGTCAGGCGGGGTGTGCTCGCGGATGGCGAGGTCGGCCACGGGCGTGCCGTGATTGAGCCGTTGCGGCATCTTCACGCCGCGCAAGCGCTTGTGGATCCACACGTGGGCAATCGGCAGCTCTTCGGTGGGATCGCCCAGCACGAGAATGTAGTCGGCCTCGAGAACGCTGGCGAAGGTGGCCGCAGGGAAATTAGTCGCTGGAACCGCAGTACGCCCCTCAAAGTCGAGGTAACCGGTGCCGAACTGGGAAGCCAGCGCCGCCGCCGCCATTCCCTCCTCCAGGGTGGCGTCGCCGGGAAGAAGCAGGCCGATGCGCGTCCTGTCGACGTCCTCGAGCCCCCGCCGCATGGCGGCGAGCGCTTCCTCCCAGGTGGCAGGCTCGAGCGCGTCGCCCTTGCGCACCAGCGGGGTAGTTATCCGGTCCATGTCGGCCCACTCGTGACCGAAGCGGGCTGCGTCGGAAATCCAGATGTCGTTGAGCTCGGGGTTCTCGCGGGCGCGGATGCGTTCGATGCGGCCGCTGCGGGCGTCTATCCAGATGTACTGGCCCGAGGCGTCGTCTACGCTCACGCTGGGGGTCTGCTCGAACTCCCAGTTGCGACCGCGGAAACGGGCCACCCGGTCGAGCAGCGCCCCCACCGGGCAGATGTCGGTGATGTTGCCGCTGAAGTTGGAGGGCAGCCCCTCGTCGGCGGTGCCGATGAAGGTGTGCACCGCGCGCTCGATGAAGTCAAGCACCTGGTCGCCGGGGATCTCCTCAAAGTAGCGCACGCAGCGCTTGCAGTGAATGCAGCGCTCGCGGTCGAGGATGATGAACTCGCTAAGCGGGTGGTGCTTGTCGACGTGGCGCTTGGTGAACTCGTAGCGGGTATAGACCGGCTCGCCGGTGGGCCCGGTGTAGAACTTCTCGTCGAGCCCGTACTCGTAGGCGCGGTCCTGTAGATCACAGGCCCCGCCCTTGTCGCAGGTGGGACAGTCGAGCGGGTGATTGGCGAGCGTCAGCTCCACCATTCCCGACTGCGCGTGCCGCACCTCGTCGGAGAGGGTGTCTATCACCATCCCGTCGCTGACCGCCAGCGTACAGCTGGCCATCAGTTTGGGGAACCAGAAGATCTTGATCTCCCCCGATTCGTCCGTAATCCACTCGCCGTCGGGCCCCTTGCGCGGCGCGCCCGCCTTGACCAGACACATCCGACAGGAGCCGGTGGGGCTCAGGTGGCGCTCGGCACAGAAGAGGGGCACGTCGTAGCCGGCGTGGAAGATCGCGTCCATCGCCGAGGTGCCGGGGGGGACCTCGACGGTGCGGTCGTTGACCTTGACTTTCGGCATGCTCACCTCCACCTCGGCCCGGACTTCACGGCGCAGGTGCCGTGCTCGATGTGGTGCAAAAACTCGTCACGGAAGTGCCGCAGCGCCCCGCGGATGGGCCAGACGGCGGCATCGGCCAGCGGGCAGAAACTGCGGCCCTCTATCTGGTCGAGCAGGTCTTCCATGGTCTTGAGATCTTCGCGGGTCGCCTTGCCGCTCTCGAACTTCTCAAAGAGCTGCGGCAGCCAGCCCGAGACCCCTTCGCGGCAGGGCGTGCACTTACCGCAAGACTCGTGAGCGTAGAAGCGAATCAGGTTCCACATCGCGTCCACGATGCAAACCGACTCAGGGATCAGCACCACGCCACCGGTCCCCAGGGAAGAGTTGGCCGCGACCAGCGACTCGTAGTCCATGGGCAGGTCCAGATACTCGTCGGTAAAGGGCAAGAGCGGCGTCGAAGAGCCGCCGGGGATAAAGGCCTTGATCGGCTCGGTAGGCCCGCCCGCCCAGTCGTAGATGAGCTCGCGGAAGGGCGTGCCCATGGGCAGCTCGTAGACACCCGGGCGCCTGGCGGGGCCGGAAACCTGGAAGAGCTTGGTACCCTTCGAACGCTCGGTTCCCATCTGCGCGAACCAGTCGGCGCCGCGCTGCATGATGTGGACCACGCTGGCCAGCGACTCGATATTGTTGATCGTCGTCGGCTTGCCGTAAAGGCCCGACTGCGCCGGGAAGGGCGGTTTCATGCGCGGGTTGGCGCGCAAGCCCTCGAGCGAGTTCATCAGCGCCGTCTCCTCGCCACAGATGTATGCGCCCGCTCCCCGGTGCACGTAGAGGTCGAAGTCGAAGCCGGAACCGAAGAGGTTTTTGCCCAGGTAGCCGCGCTCGTAGGCCTCCTTGATGGCTCCCACCAGGCGGTCGTAGGCCTTCCTGTACTCGCCGCGGATGTAGATGTAACCCTTGGTGGCGGCGATGGCGTAACCACCGATGATCATGCCCTCGATCAGCTGGTGCGGATCGTCCTCCATGATGTAGCGGTCCTTGAAGGAGGCCGGCTCCGACTCGTCGGCGTTGGCGATCAGGTAGTGCTGCTGCCCGTCCTTGGGCATGAAGCTCCACTTCACGCCGGTCGGAAAACCGGCGCCGCCGCGTCCGCGCAGTCCGCTCTTTTTGACTTCTTCGACTACCTCGTCGGGCTGCTTACCCTTCAGGACCGCCTCGGCGACCTGGTAGCCGCCGTGGCTGAGGTAGTAGTCGAGCGTCCAGCTGTTCGGCTTGCCCACGTGGGCGAAAAGGGTGGGGGTAAAGCGCGGATCGTGCCCGCTGGTGATGGGTCCTTCGCTCACGACGGCTCACCCCCCTCCAGCTCGATGGTTGCCTTGCCCATTTTGTCTTCGTCGGGCAGCGACCGGCGCACCTCCTCGAGCGGCTTATCCTGCATCAGACCCTCGAGCAGGGCCTCGAGCCGCGCTTTGGTGACGCGCTCGACGTAGTGTTCGTCGTTTATCTGAATCACCGGACCGGTGTGGCAGCTTCCCAGGCATTCCACCGCCTGCAGGCTGAAGCGGCCGTCAGCGGTAACCTCGCCGGGGAGGATGCCCAGCCGCTCGCTCAGGGTGTGCCACAGCTCGTCGGACCCCGCCAGCTTGCAGCTGAGCGTACGGCAGACCTGAATGTGGTACTTGCCCGTCGGCAACCCCTGATAGTAGCTGTAGAAGCTCATTACCCCGGCTACCTCGGTGGCCGTGGTGCCCACCAGCGCGGCGATCTCCTTCATGCGCTCGAAGTCGACGTAGCCCTCTTCCTGCTGCACCCGCCGCAGGAGGGGCATGAGCGCGGAGCGCCGCCGGTCTTCGGGGTACTGCGCGAAGACCTCGGCGAGCCATTCTTGCTTGTCATCAAAAAAGCCCATGCAAAACCTCCGTTAGCGGTCGATGCCCCCGAGCACCGGATCGAGGGTGGCCAGAATCGCGATGAAGTCGGCGAACTGGTGTCCTTTGCTGGCGTAGGCCAGCGACTGGATGTTTACGAACTCGGGGGTGCGGATCTTGACGCGGTAAGGCATGCTGCCCCCGTCGGAAACGATGTAGTAGGAGAGTTCGCCGCGGGCCGATTCCGTAGGCACATAAACCTCGCCGAGCGGCGGGTGGAAACCCTCGGTGACCAGCTTGAAGTGGAATATCAGGGCCTCCATGCTGCGGCCGAGCATCTGGCGCGGCGGCAGCGAAATGTGCGGGTTGGGGTCGCGGATCGGCCCCGGCTCCAGCCGCTCGACGGCCTGGCTGATGATCCGGTGCGACTGGCGTAGTTCCTCCAAACGCACGATCATGCGGTCGTAAACGTCGCCGTGTGTGCCCAGGGGAACGTCGAAGTCGTACTTGTCATAGCCGCCGTAAGGGTGCGCCTTGCGCACGTCGTAGTTGACGCCGCTAGCGCGCAGGCTGCCGCCGGTGAGCCCCAGGTTGATGGCCACTTCAGGGGGGATAACGCCTATGTCACGGGCGCGCGAGTTGAAGATGGGCGAACCGTCGAACATCCCCTGATAGTCGTCCACCTTGGCCAGGAAGCCCGCGAGGAACTTCTTCAGCTCGGGTACGAACTCCTCGGGCACGTCTTCCTTGAGGCCGCCGACGCGGACATAGTTGTGGTGGAAACGCTGGCCGGTGACCCACTCGAACAGATCGAGAATGGCCTCGCGCTCGCGGAATGCGTAGAAGAATGGCGTCATCGCGCCCAAATCCAGCAGACCGGTGGCCACGAATATCAGGTGGCTGGCGATGCGGCTGAGTTCGTTGAGGATTATGCGGATCGTTTCGGCGCGCTCGGGAACCTGCGCCCCCACCAGCTTCTCTACCGCCAGCGCGTACGCCAGGTCGTGCGCGAACGAGTGCACGTAGTCCATGCGCGGCGTGTAGGTGAAGTTCTGGTTGTAGGTGCGGTTCTCCATCGTCTTCTCGAAACCCGAATGCAGGTAGCCGATGTGGGGAACCAGGTCCACGATCTCTTCGCCCGCCAGCGTGACCACGACGCGGAGCACGCCGTGGGTGGAGGGGTGCTGCGGGCCGACGTTCAGGACCATCAGTTCGCTGCGCAGCTCGCGCGGCTCTTCGGGAAGGGGAACGTCGATATTGGGCTTCATGAGTCCTCCCCGTCTGCGGCATGGGCGCGCCGCACGTCTTCATAAACCTCGGCGTAGCCACGGCGGGCGCCGCCGCGGCGGCCGGTAAGACCCGCATCGCCGCCTTTCAGTCCGGCGCGGAAGGAATCGGGGTCGATGTAGCGGCCGTCCTTGAACAGCGTGGGTGTTTCCCCCAGCGGGTAGTCCTTGCGCAGGGGGTGGCCCTCCAGGTCTTCGGGCGTCAGGATCTTGCGCAAATCGGGGTGGCCCTCGAAGCGGATCCCGAGCAGGTCGAAGATCTCACGCTCGAAGAAGTTGGCGCTGGCGTACTGGGGCACGGCCGAGGGCAACGCCGGGTCGCGTTCGCTTACCCAGACGCGCGCGAAGAAACGGGATCCGTCGCCATCCTTCCAGCCCTTGATGGAAACCAGCTCGTAGAGCACCGCGAAGCGCTCGGGACGGGTTTCCGGATAGTCACTGTAGTCGATCCCGATAACGTTGGCCAGGTAGTTGAAACCGGCCTCCTGCATCGCATCCAGGAACCCGCTCAGCTCGTCCTTGGGAACGTCGATCCAGACCAGGCCCCGCGCCTCCTCCAGCGCGTATCCGTGAGCTTCGGCGTAGGCTTTGGCGTCATTCAGTCGCACCGTCTACCCCCTCACCCAGGCTTCTATGGGCGGCAACTTGCGCCCCGTATCGTCGCGGGCCTGTCCGCGAATCTTCTTCTGCAACTGCATCACCGCATAGATGAGGGCCTCGGGCCGCGGCGGGCAGCCGGGTACGTAAACGTCCACCGGAACCACGCTCTCGACCGACTGCACTATCGCGTAGTTGTTGAACATGCCCCCGGAGGCGGCGCAGGCGCCCATGGCTATGACCCACTTGGGGTCGCCCATCTGGTCGTATACGCGGCGCATGATCGGGGCCATCTTCTTGGACAACCTTCCGGCCACGATCATCACATCGGCCTGACGCGGGCTGGCGCGGAAAACCTCGGAACCGAAACGCGAAAGGTCGTTGCGGGCGTCGGAGGAGGCCATCATCTCGATGGCGCAGCACGCGAGGCCGAAAGTCACGGGCCACAGCGAGTTGGAGCGCCCCCAGGCCACAAGCTTCTCGAGGGTGGTGAAGAGGATGCCCTCACGCTCGAGCTCCTGCACATCGCGTTCAAACATGCCTTTTAATCCCACTTCATCACCCCCTTCTTCCACTCGTAGATGAAACCTGCGAGCACGATCAGGGTGAACGCCGTCACCGCCCAGAATCCGGCCAGGCCAAGTTTGCCCGCGTTGACGGCGTAAGGCCAGAGGAATGCCACCTCGACGTCGAAGATGATGAAAAGCATGGCCACCACATAAAAATGCACCGGTAATCGGTGCACTTCACCGGCCGGGTCGTTGCCCGACTCGTAGGGCATCAGCTTGGTGGGACTGGGCTTCTTAGGGCCCAGCAACGCACCCAGCACCAGCATGACCACGCCAATGCCGGCGGCGATGCCGATATAGATCAGAATGTTGATGTACTCCGCCTGGTTCGACAACGTATCCCCTCCTTTTGCCATCGTTCACTTTCCTGGGCTCGGGGTGAGCGAACGATGAAAAATAGCATTCCTTATAAGTGTAACCCGGCAGGTTTTGGCTCACGAGGCCCATACGTCCCGGTCCCCGAAAACCCGCTGCCGGATCCGCTTTTACACGCGCTAGCACCCGAGGATCACAGTTTTTAGCGCCCGTCGCGCATACCGCTGTCCTTTTTTGTGCTGCCGCTAAGATGTTGCGCCTCACCGCTCCGGGCTGCGCCCATCCACACCAGCGCCGCGCCCTCGTGATCGAACACCAGCGGGCGGACTCGCTGTTCGCGCAGCTCCACCGCGGCCTTATGCCGCGCCTTGGCCAGGGCTTCGTCCTCGCTCCCGGCCGCGATTACATAGACCGATTCAACAACGGGTCCGGCGGCGGAGTGGAGTACGTTGGTAACCAGGAAAAGCTTCATGGGGCAAGCATACCGCCCCGGCAGCACCGAAGGGCGCCGGGGCTCACATTTCCCCGTTCAATCCAAAAGGCACCGGATAGCCTCTACCAGCAACCGGTGTTCCAGTTCGTGCACCCGCGCCTCGAAGCGCTCGAGCGTGTCCCCGGGTTCGATGGGAACCGGCTCGGCCAGAATGACGGGACCGGCGTCGACCTCGGGCACGACGTGGTGCACCATCACCCCGCCGCTTTCTACCTCGCCCCGGCGGAAGGCCTGGTAGCTGCGGCGGATGGCGTCTGTGCCGGGAAAGGCTCCCGGCAGCGCCGGATGCAGGTTGATCACCCGCCCGGGGAAGCGGTCGAGGAAGGCCGGGGTGAGGATGCGCATCCAGCCCGCGAGCACCACCAGATCGGGGCGGGCCGCGGCCACGTAGCGGGCGAGCTCGGCGTCGTAGTCCGCGCGCCGAACGTTCTTCGGCTTCGGCAGGTAGAGCGCGGCCACGCGCGCCCTCCGCGCCCTTTCCAGCGCCGGGCTGGGCTTGTCGGAGACCACCAGCACCACCCGCGCGGGCAGCTCGCCCGCGGCGCAGGCGTCGAGGACCGCCTGCAGGTTCGTGCCCCGGCCCGAGGCGAACACCACCAGCCGCGCCAGCTCAGCCATCCACGCCCTCCACGAAGACCCCTTCGCCGCGCACCACTTCGCCGGCACGCCAGCTCACCTCCAGCACCTCTAGGGCCGCCTCCGCCGCGCCGGGATCGTAGACGAGCAGCATCCCCAGGCCCATGTTGAAGACCCGGAACATCTCGCGCTCCGCCACCCCGCCGGTCCTGCGAATCAGATCGAAGATCGGCGGCTCAGACCAGCTTCCGCGCAGCAGGCGCGCGCCCAGCCCCGCGGGTAGCACCCGCGGCAAGTTGCCGTAGACGCCGCCGCCGGTGATGTGGGCGGCCGTCTTGGGCAGGAGCCGCGCGCGCTCGAGCCGCCGCCAGTCTGGCAGGTAGCTCCTGTGGGGCTCGAGCAGGGCATCCGCGACGCTCCGCCCTCCCAGGTCTTCGCGCGGCGCTTCCCAATCCAGCTCCGCGAGCGCTCGCCGCGCCAGCGAGTAGCCATTGGTATGCAGCCCCGAGCTGGGCAGGGCCACCAGTACGTCACCCGGGCGCACCCGGGCCGGATCAGGAAGGCGGGCCCGCTCGGCGTAGCCGACGATCGTACCCGCCACGTCCAGCGCCCCCTCGCGGTAGACGCCGGGCATCTCCGCGGTCTCGCCGCCGAGGACGGCCAGATTCGCGGCCGCTGCGGCCCCGGCCAGTCCCGCCACCACCTCGGAGATGACCGCGGGCTCGAGCCGGGCCGCGGCCAGGTAGTCGAGGAAGAAGAGCGGCCACCCCCCCGCCGCGAGCAGGTCGTCGATGCCGTGGTTCACCAGATCAGCGCCGAGACCGCGCCAGCGCCCGGACCGGGCGGCGACGAGCGTCTTGGTACCCACACCGTCGGTGGAAGCGAGCAGCACCGGACCCTCAAGCGCGGCCAGCCGCTCGGCGTCGAAAGCGCCGGCAAACGCCCCCACCCCCGCGATCACGCCGGGGTGCCGCGCCGGGGCGAGCGCCTCCTTGATGCGCCGGGTGGTTTCCTCGGCGGCGTTCAGGTTCACCCCCGCGTCTTCGTACTTCACCCCACCACCTCCGTGCCAATGTCGCGGCGGTGGTGCATCCCCTCGAAGCGCACCCGCCGCACCGCAGCGTAAGCGCGCGTGCGCGCCTGTTCGGGCGTGTCCGCCCGGCCCACGACGGCCAGCACCCGGCCACCGGCGGTGACCACGCGCCCGTCCGCGCGCTCGGTGCCGGCGTGGAAGACGTGCACTCCGGACAGGGCCTCCGCCTCTTCGAGCCCCTCGATGACGAGGCCGCGCGGATATTCCCCGGGGTAGCCGGGCGCGGCCAGCACCACGGCCAGCGCCGCCCCCGCCGTCTCCAGCGGCGCGGCGTCGGGCCGCCCCTCCACCGCGTCCATGAGCAGGCGGTAGAGGTCGCTCTGCAAGAGCGGCAGCACCGCCTGGGTCTCGGGGTCGCCGAAGCGGGCGTTGAACTCGAGCACCTTCGGTCCCTCCGACGTTAGCTTGAGACCTGCGTAGAGCACCCCCAGGTAGGGCGCGCCCCGGGCGGCCAGTGCCGCCAGTGTGGGGGCGATCACCTCGCGCCCCACCCGCTCCAGCAGCCCGGGGTCCAGCGCCACCGGCGCGAGCGCTCCCATGCCCCCGGTATTGGGACCGCGCCCCCCTTCATAGATGCGCTTGTAGTCGCGCGCCGGGGGCAGCAGCACGAAGTGCTCGCCTGCGGCTACTGCGAAGACCGAGAGCTCGGGGCCGGAAAGGAATTCTTCTACTATCACCCTGTTTCCCGCGACCCCGAAACGGCCCGCAAACAGACCCTTGACAAAATCCCGGACCTCGCCGCGATCGTCGCTAACCAGCACCCCCTTGCCGGCGGCCAGCCCGCTGGCCTTGACCACCCAGGGTGCGGGGACCTCCTCCAGGTAAGCGAGCGCCTCTTCCTCGCGCTCGAAGGAGCGCCAGCGCGCCGTGGGCACCCCCGCCTCGTCCATCAGCGCCTTGGCGAAAGCCTTGGAGGCTTCTATCTGCGCCGCCTCACGGCGCGGTCCAAAAACCGCCAGACCCCGCGCCGCGAACGCGTCGGCCAGCCCGGCGGCGAGCGGGGCCTCGGGGCCGACCACGGTCAGGTCCACCCCGCGCCCGGCGGCAAACTCCGCCAGCCCCTCCAGGTCGTCCGCGGCCAGGGGCACCCGCTCCAGCCCGGCGCGGCCGTCCCCTGCGGGCCCGACCGTACCGGCGTTGCCGGGGGCCACGTAGACCCGCGTCACCTCAGGGCTCCCGGCCAGCGCCCAGGCAAGCGCGTGCTCACGCCCGCCGCCTCCCACCACCAGCACCTCGGCCATCTTCATCCCTCCCCTACCAGGGCGTCCCCTTCGGGGGCCGCCGGTTCCACCGCAAGCGGGTAATCGCCGCTGAAACAGGCGTCGCAGAGCCCGGCACCCGCCCCCACCGCCCGCAGCATCCCGGCGTGGCTCAGGTATGCCAGGCTGTCGGCGCCGATGTGGGCACGGATGTCGTCCAGCTCCAGCCGGTGGGCTATTAGCTCGTCGTGGGTGGCCATGTCGAGCCCCATGAAGCAGGGGTGGCGCACCGGTGGCGAGGCCACCCGCAGGTGTACCTCGCGCGCCCCCGCCTCGCGCACCAGCCGCAACAGCGGCCCGGCGGTATTGCCGCGCACGATCGAGTCGTCCACCAGCACCACCCGCTTGCCCGCGAGCACGCTCGCGAGCGGGGTGTACTTGAGCCGCACCCCGGTCTTGCGCAACTCGTCGTCGGGTTCTATGAAGGTGCGGCCTATGTAGCGGTTTTTTATCAGCCCCTCGGCAAAAGGCAGCCCCGCGGCCTCGGCGTAACCGAGCGCGTGGGCCGTGGCCGAGTCGGGAACGCCCACCACCACGTCGGCTTCCACGGGAGCCTCGCGCGCCAGCTCCGCACCCAGGCGGCGCCGCACCGCATGCACTTCCAGCCCCTCGAGCACGGTGTCCGGGCGCGCGAAGTAGACGTACTCGAAAACGCACAGCGACCGCCGCCGCCCCCCGGCCAGCTCGTAAACGCGGTAGCCCGCGCGGTCTATACGCACCGCACTGCCGGGCTCCACCGTAAAGGCGAAGCGGGCACCCATGGTGGCCAGCGCGCTGGACTCCGAAGCCACCGCCCAGCCGCCGCCCTCGAGCTCGCCCACCACCAGGGGCCGGAAACCCCAGGGGTCGCGCAACGCGTAGACGGCGTCCCGGGTAAGCAGCACCAGAGCATACGCGCCCTCGGCGCGCTCCAGCAACCGGCGGATGCGCGCAATCCAGGGATCCCCCTCCTCACCGGCGGCAGGCAGGGAAAGCAGGCGCAAAATCACCTCGGTGTCGCTGCCGCTGGAGAACCCGATGCCCGCTTCCAGCAGCTCGCGGCGCAACGCCCGGGCGTTGGTGAGGTTGCCGTTATGGGCCACCGCCAGCGGCCCCAGGGCCGTTTCCGCCAGATGGGGCTGGGCGTTACGCAGCTGGGTGGCCCCGGTGGTCGAGTAGCGGTTGTGTCCGATGGCCAGTTCCCCCAGAAGCGGCCGCAGGTTATCCTCGTCGAAAACCTGGGCCACCCGCCCCAGCCCCTTGTAGATGTAAGCGGCGCGCCCGTCGCAACTGGCGATACCGGCGGCTTCCTGACCGCGGTGCTGCAGGGCGAAGAGGCCGAAGAAGACGGGGCGCGCCGCCTGGCGGCCGGGGGTCACCGCCCCGGCAACGCCGCATTCCTCGTGCATCCCGCCCAGCCTCACGTCAGCGGACCCCCGCCCAGGGATGCGTCGGCGCGCTCCAGCTTCCGCCGCTGGGCCGCCTGGTATTCCCGTACCGCCGCCGCCAGCCTTTCGTCTGCGAGCGCCAATATCTTCACGGCTGCCAGCGCCGCGTTTTCGGGATCGAGCACCACCAGCGGCGCCACCCCGGAAGGCATGCGCAGCGACGAGGCCAGGTCGTAGGAAGCCCAGGGGCCGCTGCTGAGCGGCGGGCAGGCGATCACCGGCGCAGCCACCTGGGCGTCCACCATGCCCGACAAGGCGTTGGAACGGCCCGCGATCGTCAGGTAGACGCGCGGACCGCCCGCGCGCTCGTGTTCGGCAAGAACTTCCAGCAACCGCGCGGGGGTCTTGTGGGCCGAGGCCACGTGCAGCGACCAGGGCACGTCCAGCCGCCCCAGCAAGTCCGTGGCCTTCCCGGCGTGCTCGGCGTCGGAAGCCGAACCCATGAGGACGATCACACGCCCCTCAGCCACGAGCCACCCCCAGTTCGGCCAGCGCCCGCTCCACGTTGCGCTGTATGCGCTCCTGCGCCGGTTGCGCCCCGGGCTCGAAACGGGCGCCGGTGAGCCGCTCGAAGACGCTCACGTAAAGCTCTGCAAGCTCGCGCGCCAGCTCTGGTGCAAGCGGCGGCGGCTCGCCCGCGCCCCGAAAACCGCGCGCCACGTACCACAGGCGCAGGTGCTCCTTGTCGTAATGGACTATCTCGCCGCGCTCGTAGGCGGCCAGGTCCCAGTAGCGGCTCGAGTCCGGGGTGTGTACCTCGTCGATTAGCGCCAGGGTCCCGTCTATCAGCCCGAACTCGTACTTGGTGTCCACGAGGATAAGGCCGCCCCGGCGCGCCACCTCCTGGCCGCGCGTGAAGAGCGCCAGCGCCGTCTGCTGCACCTGCTCCCAAAGGGCGGGCTCGACCAGGCCGCGATCCGCGACCTCGGCGGCGGTGAGGCGCTCGTCGTGCTCGCCGGGCCCCGCCTTGGTGGTGGGGGTGACGATCGGCTCGGGCAGCGGGTCGTTCTTAGCGAGCCTGTCAGGTAGCGGCACCCCGTAGGGAGCGCGTTCACCACGTTCGTAGAGATACCACAGCGAGGTGGTGGTGCTGCCGGTGATGTAACCGCGCACGATCACCTCGACCGGCAGGGGCTCGGCCTCACGTGCGATCGTCACGTTCGGGTCGGGAACGCTGACCACATGGTTCGCCACCAGACCCCGGGTTTCTTCGAACCACCAGGCCGAAAGCTGGTTGAGCACCTGCCCGCGGAAGGGCACCGCACCGAGCACCCGGTCGAAGGCCGAGATGCGGTCGCTGGCCACCAGCACCCGCAGGTCGCCGACCCGGTACATGTCGCGCACCTTGCCCGCCTCCCGCGGCCCCAAACCCTCCAGGCGAACCTCCAGCAACGGCTGCTTCCAGGCCTCGTTCCACTCGTCTTCACTGAACATGCTTTCCTCCCTCACGCGTGCTCCACCAGAAGCCGGAAGAGCGCGAGTCCGTGGTAGCCGCGTTCGCCCCTGGCCGCCCGGGGGTGCTGCCAGGGGAAAACATGATCTTCGGGATGGGGCATCAACCCCAAAACGTTTCCCGCGGGGTTGCAAAGCCCCGCGACGTGGCCCGCCGAGCCGTTGGGGTTGGCGGGATAGCCGGGCTCACCGCCGCCCGGGAGCGCGTAGCGCAGCGCCACCTGCCCCGCAGCCTCCAGCCGCGCGAGCACCTCCGCGTCCTGCACGGCCAGCCTGCCCTCGCCGTGGGCCACGGGCACGTAAAGCGGCTCAGAGAGCCCCGCCACGAAGGGGCAGGCGGCGTCCGCCGCCGGCTCGAGCCATACCCAGCGGGTTTCGAAGCGGCCGCTGGCGTTGGGGGCCAGCGTAACCCGGGGCGGCCCCTGCCACCCCGGCAGGAAACCTGCCTTGACCAGCGCCTGGAAACCGTTGCATATACCCAACACCGGCTTCCCCGCCGTGATAAAGGCGTCCATCTCCTCGCCGAAACGACCGGCCAGCTCGAGCGCCCACACCTTCCCGGCACCCAGGTCGTCACCGTAAGAAAAACCGCCCGGGAGCAGCAGCAGGTCGTAATCTGCAAGCCCCCGGCGCCCGAGGTCCGCGAGGGGCACCAGCTCGGGCCGCGCTCCGGCCCGCTCTAGCGCAATCCCGGCGTCGCCGTCACGGTTCGTCCCGGGAGCGAAGAGCACCGCCGCCCGCGGCCGGGACCTGCGCACCGCGGGCACGGCATAGCCGTTCGCGGCGGGCTTTGGAGGGCGCGGATCGGGCGCGGTCTGGCCACGCCAGGCCCGCTCCAGCCGCTCGAGCGGCCAGCTCCAGCCTCCGAGGCGCAGCAGCGGCTCGGGGGTCACCCGGCCCACCCGCGCAACTGGCAGTCCCTCGAAAAGGGCGGCGAATTCCGCTTCGTGGTCCGGGTCCACCTCAACAAGAAAACGCGAGGGCGACTCTGAAAAGAGCAACTCGGCCTCGCTGAGCGGCTCGGTTACCGGTGCGCGCGCCGGATCCAGATCCAGCCCCAACCGCCCGGCGATAGCCATCTCGGCGGCGGCCAGCGCCAGCCCCCCCTCGCTGAGGTCGTGCACGGCGCGCACCCAGCCCGCCGTTACCGCCCGGTGCAGGGCGCGCAGCCAGTCCGGGGCGCGCTCGGAAAACACCGGCAACCCCCCGGCCGTCACCGGCATGCCCGCCAGCTTCCCCGCATGACTGCCAGCGAGGGCACGCCCCGTAAACCCCAGCAACCAGACCGGGTCGCCGGCCGCCTTGAGATCGAGGCTCTGCGCCCGGGATACGCGCGCGAGCCGCCCCAGTCCGGAAACCACCAGGGTTCCGGGGATGGCGTGGCGCACCCCGCCGGCGCCCTGGTATTCGTTGTTGAGGCTGTCCTTGCCGGAGATGAAAGGGGTTCCGTAGCGCAACGCCGCGTCGCGGAGCCCTTGAGCTGCGCGCACCAGACTTCCCAGGCGGTCGGGGCGGTTCGGGTCCCCCCAGGAAAAATTGTCCAGCACCGCGATGCGGTCGGGGTCGGCGCCCACCGCGACCAGATTGCGCACCGCCTCATCGAGAGCCATGAAGGCCATCAGATAGGGGTCCACCTCGTAGAGCCCGGTCGCGAGCCCCACAGCCAGCGCGGCCGCCGGGGGGTCTTCGCCCTGAAGCTCCTGGGGGACCAGCACCGCCGCATCTCCGGGGCCGTGATCGGCGGCGCCTGCCAGCGGCCCGCGCGCGGTCCCGCCCTGGACCAGGTGGTCATAGCGCCGCACCAGCTCCTCCCGGCTGCGCAAATTTGGATGGGCCAGCAACTCTGGCAGCAGCTCGGGGCCGGGCTCGAAGCGGGACCGGGCCAGCCGCGGCGGCCGCCATTCGGCGCGCCGTTCGCGCCGGGGCCAGCCGCCGTGGACGAAGTCCATGGCCAGGTCGGCCACCACCCGCCCGCCCGCCGCGACCACCAGGCGGCCGCTCGCCTCGAAGCGGCCGATACGCACCACCTCCACCTGATAAAGGCGGGCCAGTTCCGCCAGGCGCTCCCAGCGGTCGGGGGGCACGGCCATGACCATGCGCTCCTGAGCCTCGCTGAGCCAGATCTCCCAGGGTTCCAGCCCCGGGTACTTGAGAGGCACCCGCTCGAGCTCCACCCGCACCCCCAGCGCCGCCCCCATCTCGCCCACCGCCGAGGAGAGACCGCCGGCGCCGCAATCGGTAATGGCGTGGTAAAGCCCTTCGGCGCGCGCTGCCAGCACCAGGTCGGCCACCTTCTTCTCCTGGATGGGATCACCGATCTGCACGCTCGCCCCGGCCACCTCGTGGGTAGCATGATCCATGGCCATGCTCGAGAAGGTGGCCCCGCCGATGCCGTCGCGGCCGGTACGTCCGCCCGCGAGCACCACCCAATCGCCGGCGCGCGGCTCGCGGGGGTGGCTCCCGGAGGGCAGAATACCCAGGCAACCCGCGTAGACCAGGGGGTTCGCGGTGTAGTCATCGTGGTAATAGACCGCACCGTTTACCGTGGGCACGCCCATCTTGTTGCCGTAGTCCTCGATGCCGCGGGTCACGCCCTCGTAAACCCGGCGGGGGTGCAGCGAACCCGCGGGCAGCTCGCCTTGCGGCAGGTCCGGCGGCCCGAAGCAAAGAACGTCGGTGACGGCAACGGGCCGCGCACTCACCCCCAGCACGTCGCGGATCACCCCGCCCACACCGGTGCCGGCGCCGCCAAAGGGCTCGAGCGCGGAAGGGTGGTTATGGGTCTCTACCTTGAACGCCAGGTCGTAACCTTCGGCGAAGGCCACTATTCCGGCGTTGTCTTCGATGGCGGAACGCACCCAGGGGCAGCCGAGCCGGTCGGTAACCCCTTTTATATAGGTCTTGAGTAACCCTTCTATGCGCTCGGTAATTACTCCGTCACGCTCACCCGCCCGCGGCCCGCTGTATACGATGGGCGAACGGAAAGTCTTGTGGGCGCAGTGCTCGCTCCAGCTCTGGGCCAGGGTTTCCAGCTCCACGTCCGTCGGCACCCGGCCTTCGCGAGCGAAGTAGGCCTGGATAGCCTTCATTTCCTGCGCATCCAGGGCAAGCCGTCGCGACCGCGACAATCCGGCAAGCTGCGCCGCATCCATTCCCTGCAAGGGAATCGCTCGCGCTTCCAGCCGCGCCGGTGCGGCCTCCACGAAACCCGGAATAGCGGGCGCACCCGCGCTCCAGTGCTCTATCACCGGATTCGCCAGCACCCGCGCCGCGCGCGCCGCCAGCTCTTCGGGACCCGGCCCCTGCACGTAGTAGCGCCTTCCCGTAGCCGCCCGTACCCCTGTAAGACCGCGGGCCGCCAGCAGCGCCAGCAGCGTTTCCGCCTCGGCGTCGGTGACGCCGGGGTGCAGGGCCACGTCCACGTAGGTCCAGCCCGCCTCCAGCTCCGGGGGCTGGTCGGCGGGGCCGACCAGCCAGCGCTCGCCGACCGCATCGGCCAGCAACTCGCCGGCCAGTCCCTCCACCTGGTCCCGTGACAGCCCCTGCAAATAGAACAAACGCGCGCGCCTCACGGCGCGCGCGGCCAGCTCGCGGGCGAGGCGCTCCGTACCCGCCCCCCCGGAGCCCTCCACCTCGACGAGGTACACTGTCTGCGGATTTTCGTTCAATGATTGGCTCAATGGAATCCACCCTTGCCCGTGTTGTATAGGAAAAAGTCAGCACCATGCAGAGCGCGAAGTCACCCGACGCCCCCGTTATACCAACCAGCCGCGGTCTTGAACACCCCGGCCGGCAGCGCCGCACGAATCAGACCGGTCTGAACCAGCCGGCGTCGCCATTAAGACAAAACCTGCAGCATGCCGCCGCTTCGCCAGCTGGCGAAGCGGCGGCATGCTGGCCGATTCCCGTACCGCTAGCTGGCGGGTACGGGCTTCTTTTTTAGATGGAGCCAGAACTCCCGGTTGCCTTCCTTGCCGGGCAGGGGGCTCTCCATCATGCCCTCTTCCGTGAAACCCGCCCCTTTGGCGGCGCGGCGCACCCGGTCCAGCGCGCGCCGGTGCAGCGCCGGATCGCGCACCACCCCGGCGTGACCGGGACCGACCTCGAACTGGGGCTTCACCAGCACCAGCGCCGGCCCTCCCGGTTTCAACCAGCGGTGCAGGTTTGGCAGTATCAGGGTGCTGGAAATAAAGGAAACGTCCATCACCACCCCGTCGACGGGTTCGGGCAACGCCTGCAGGTAACGGGCGTTCACCCGCTCCATGACCACCACCCGCGGACTGCCCCGCAACTGCGGGTGCAGCTGGCCGTGCCCCACGTCCAGGGCGTATATCTTACGGGCTCCGCGCTCGAGCAGCACCTGGGTGAACCCGCCGGTGCTCGCACCCACGTCCGCCCAGACCAGGCCGGAAATCTTCACGTGGAACGCCGCCAGCGCGCCCAGCAGCTTGTTGGCGGCGCGGCCCACGTAGGGAACGGAACCCGTTATCTCGAGCCAGGCTTCCGGGTCTACCGCCTGACTGGGCTTCGTCACCACCACGCCGTCCACCTCCACCAGCCCGGCCTGTATTAGCTCCTGGGCCTTGGTGCGGCTCTCCACCAAACCCTGCTCCACCAGGGCCACGTCAAGGCGCAGCGGCTCAGCCATGGGTCCGCACTTTTATCCGCGCGAGGAGCCCTTCCAGAGGCATCTCCTCCGAAAGCGCCACTTCATCCTCGACCAGCCGCCACAATCCCGAACGCAGATTGCCGCGCAGGCGTCTGCGGCCGCCGGGCAGGCGGATCTCCACCTCGCCGTAAGGGGCCTCGAGCGTCAGCCCGGGTTCGACCCCCAGCTCCCGTCTCACTATGTCGCGCGCCTCTTGCAAACGGCTTTCCCACGTGTCCCACGCCACAGATATCACCCCCTCCATTATCACACGGCTGGCAACCTGCGGATGTCCTGTTATGCTGCATGACATAGGGGGCACCATGAAACGGATTTTGAGCGGTGGATTGCTGTTGCTCGCGCTTGCATGGGCACAGGGAGTTGAGCTCAAACTCGTGGTGGGCGGGTTTGACAAGCCCATCTTCATTACCCAGGCTCCGGGCGGGTCCTTGCTGGTGCTCGAGCAAATCGGACGCATAATGATGCTGGCGGGAGGAAAAAAGACCGTCTGGCTCGATGTCCAGCACAAAGTCAATTGCTGTGGCGAACGGGGGCTGCTGAGCCTGGCCTTTCACCCCGACTACGCCCGTAACCGCCGCTTCTTCATTAGCTATATCGACCGGCGCGGGCACAACGTAATCGAGGAGTACCGCAGCGGACAACCCTACCGGGTCCTGCTCACCATCAAGCAGCCCGCAGCCAAGAACAACGGAGGCCACATCGCCTTCGGGCCCGACGGGTATCTCTATATCGGTATCGGCGACGGCGGCGGCGGCGTCGGCGACCCCAAGAAGAATGCCCAGAATCCGCGCACTTTCCTTGGCAAGATGCTGCGTATCGATGTGGACCATGGCAATCCTTATGCAATCCCCGGTGACAACCCGTTCCTGGCTAACCCCCGCTACCGTCCCGAGATCTGGGCCCTGGGCTTCCGCAACCCCTGGCGCTTCAGCTTCGACCGCGTCACCGGCGACCTCTTCATAGGCGATACGGGTCAGAAACGCTGGGAAGAAATCGACTACGTCCCCGCCCCCATGGGCAGCGGCGGCGGCTGGAACTTCGGCTGGAACATACTCGAGGGAAACCACTGCTTCAAGCCACCCAAGAACTGCCAGCGCGCAAAGTACATTCCCTCCATTTTAGAATACAGCCACAGTCAGGGATGTTCGGTGACCGGCGGTTACGTCTACCGCGGGAAGAGGCTCAGCGGCCTTTCGGGGGCGTACCTGTACGGGGACTATTGCAGCGGCAATATCTGGGTGGCCCGCTGGCAGGGCGGCCGCTGGCAGAGCCGGTTGCTGCTCAAAACCAAGATGCACGTCGTTAGCTTCGGCGAAGACGCCGCCGGGGAGCTATACGTCGTCGACCACGGCGGCTCGGTCTACCGGCTGTCACCCGCACGTTGAAGGCCATCGGGCCAGACACCGCCTGCAGCCTCCCAGGCCCGGGTCATGTCGGCGGGCACGGGAGCGGTGAAGCTCATTATCTTGCCGCTCTTGGGGTGGGGGACGCGCAACTCGTAAGCATGCAGCGCCAGGCGCTCTATGTGCGGCGACGGCCTGCCGTAGAGCGGATCCGACCAGATGGGGGTGTGCAGGTGTTTCAGGTGTACGCGGATCTGATGCGTGCGCCCGGTGTGCGGACGGGCTTCCACGAGCGCCCGGCCTCCGGTCTCGGCCACGACCTCGAAGTCGGTTTCCGCATAGCGGGCCTTTATGCCGCCGGTATGCATCTTGAAGCGGTGCACCGGATGGCGGCCAATGGGCGCGATCACGGTGGTATTGGCGGGAACCCCTTCGGTGAGCGCAAGATAGCGCTTGAAGACGAAGCGCTGTTTGAAGGCTTCGGCAAGCCGCCTGAGCGCCGCCTCGTGACGCGCGACCACTATCACCCCCGAAGTCTCCTTGTCGAGCCGGTGTACTATCCCCGGCCGCACCGCCCCGCCGCCGGGCTCCACCCAGCGACCCAGCAAAGCGTTCACCAGGGTGCCGCTAGTCACCCCGGGAGCGGGGTGGGTTATCATGCCCGCCGGTTTATTGACCACCACCATGTCGCCGTCTTCGTAAAGAATGTCTACGGCCAGGTCTTCGGCCTCCACACCGGCGGGAGCTTCGGGAGGCACGTTCACCTCCACCCGCTCACCCGTCAGGCGGCGCGCCGCCTTGGTTACCACCTCGCCACCCACACGCACGTATCCGCCGCGAATCCAGCTCTGGGCCTTGACCCGGCTCACCCCCATGGCCCGGGCCAGCGCCAGGTCCAGGCGTTCGCCCGAAACCTCGAAAACGTAGGCCTCCTCCACCTTCACCCGATCATCATAGCGGGAAGCAGTGAGAGCTCCCAAGTAAAATGGACCGGTGTCACACGTCATCTCGCCGCATGAATCGGCCCCTCTGGACGACCCCGGATTCTGGTCCGGCAACTGGAGGGCAGGGTTCGGCGGCGAGGATCCTAAGCTCGCCAATCCCCGGCTCGCCCGGCGCTCGGAAGCGGTGTGGGAACCATTCGCGCTGGGCCCGGTTGACGCGGATACGCTCGGCGACTGGATAACCGCGGCGCTGACGCCGGAATCCTGGTGGGCGGTTCTGGGCAGCCGGCCGGTAGACGCGCGGCGACGCTCCCGCCTTCTCGCGAAACTCAACCTGGAAAAGCTGCGGCCGTTCACGGAGAACCGCTTTGGGGTAACCTTGCGCCGCACTAACCTGCGCGCCCTGCCCACCACTCTGCGCGGCCACAAACAGAACGACGAGAACGGCTTCGACCGCCTGCAGCACACGGCGCTCGAGCCGCTGACGCCGCTCGCGCTATTGCACGAAAGCGCGGACGGAACCTGGCGGTTCGTGCAGGCGCCCGACTATCGCGGCTGGGTGAAAGGGAGCGATGTGGCCCGCACCGACGCCCCCGGAGAGACAGCGCGGCTGCTCGCCCGGCCCGGGCCGGTGCTGCTTTCCCCGCGGGCGGAACTGGACACCAGCTGCGGCGCCACCCCGCTCCAAATGGGAAGCCGGCTTCCCGGGTTGCGTGATCGCCTGCTCCCCTATCCAGCCCGCGACGAACGCGGCCTTCTCACCTGGACCAGGGCGCGGCTAGCGGATCCTGCCGAACTGGCCCCGGCGTACCCTCCCCTCAACGCCAGGTTTTTCTTCGCCCGGGCCCTGGCCCCTCTGGGCGTCCCCTACGGCTGGGGCGGGCTCAATCTCGAAGCCCCCGCACTCGACTGCTCCCGTTTCGTACAGGACGTCTTCAGGGTCTTCGGCTACCGGCTTCCTCGAGACGCTGCCGCCCAGTGCCGCGCCACCAGGCCGTTCCTGCAATTTGCCCCGGGCGAGCCCCACGAGTCCCGGGCCAGAAAACTGGCCGGACTCGAACAAGGCCCCGCCCTGCTTTGCATGCCCGGCCACGTGATGATTTATCTGGGCCGGGTGGAGGGCTGTCATCACGCAGTGCACGCCCTTTGGTCCTATCGCAAACGCGACAACGGGAGCGAACGCGTCGTGCCCGCGGGCCGGGTGGTGGTTACTTCACTGGATCTCGGCAGGGGTACTTCCTCGGGCTCACTCCTCGAAAGACTCGCCTCGGTGAACCTGCTCTAGCGCCCGCACCATCCGGTAGAGCGCCTCGTGGCGGGGAAGCGAACGCCCTTCCGCTCGGGCCCACGCCAGCAGTACACCGGTGATCTCTTCGAGCTCGGTGGGGCGGCCCGCCAGCAAATCTGCACGCATGCTGCTGGTGTTGGGCGCGGTCGCTATCAGCACCCGGCGAATCTGCTCCAGCAGCCCGCCCGCACCCGGCTCGAGCCCGCGCCCGGCCAGAACCGGGTGCATTTCCATGACCAGGTCGCGCACCACCTCCCACAGCTCGGGCTCCAGGAGCGCCCCGTTGGCCACGTCCAGCACCGCCGTGAGCGGGTTGATCACCAGGTTGACGGCCAGCTTCTCCATGCGCCTCGCCGCCACCTGCTCCGTCGCCGTGGCCGGTATGCCCGCCGCGCGCAACCATTCCGCCAGCGACGCGAATTCGGGCGGTACCCAGGTTTCCCCCGGCGCCACCCAGATGGTGCGCTCCTCTTCGCGTTTGGCGGCAGCGGTGGTGGCCCCCTGGTCTACGGGAACGGCCGCGCCCGCGGCGGCCCGCAGGCGCTCGCGCACCCAGCCATTTTGCAGGCTGAGCACCCCTTTACTGGCTATCCTCCCCGCCACCCGCGCCGCCCCTTCGGTATCGGGGCCCTTGACCAGAACTATCGCCCAGCGAACGGGAGGCGCATCTTCGGGCCCGAATACGGCCGGCCTGGCTCTGACGGCGCGGCCCGATGGCGGCAGCAACGGATAACCCGGGGCAAGCTGCGCGGCCCGTTCGCGGCTGCGCGCCACCAGGGCGGTGGGTACTACCTCGTTCAACCGCCCGGCAAATACCCGGCCCAGCGCACCCGGGCCTATTACCGCTACGGCAAAATCAGTTTTCTTTTCCGTAAAGACCCTCCAGCGCGGAGGAGTCCATCTCGTAACCGTGCTCGCTCTGGGGGAAGGCCCCGGAGCGGACGTCGGCGGCGTAAGCGGCAATCGCTTCGCGAATTAATGGACCCCCTTCGAGGTAGCGGCGCACGAACCTGGGCTTGAAACGCTCGAAAACACCTATCAGATCGTGAAAAACCAGCACCTGGCCGTCGGTGGCGGCCCCCGCCCCGATGCCGATGGTCGGCACCCCTAGCTGCTCTGTCACCAACCCCGCCAGCGGCATGGGAACCATCTCCAGCACCACGCCCCAAACGCCTGCGTTTTCCAGGGCGAGCGCATCTTCGAGCATCTTTTTTGCGGCGGCGGGGCTGTTGCCCTGAACCTTATAACCACCCAGGCTGCTGGCGGTCTGCGGGGTCAGACCAACGTGACCCAGCACCGGCACGCCGGCGCCTGCGAGCGCGCGCACCACGTCCAGCTTGGCCCCCTCCAGCTTCACCGAGTCGGCCCCGCCTTCCTTGACCAGGCGTTCGGCGGCCGCAAGCGCCCGCTCCGGCGTGGCGTCGGCCATAAAAGGCAGGTCGGCAACCAGGTGCAGCTCCGGCGCCCCCCGGCGCGCCGCCTTTGTGTGGTGCAGCATTTCTTCGAGCGTAACCGGTACGGTGGTTTCGTACCCCAGCACCACCATTCCCAGCGAATCGCCGACCAGCAGCACGTCCACGCCCGCTTCGGCCGCCAGTCTGGCCGTGGGATAGTCGTAGGCCGTGAGCATTACCAGCGATCCCCGGCCTTTGCGGGACTTGAGTTCGGGAATCGTCAACTTAGCCACGTATATATATTACGCTTTACCCGTATACTCAACCCATGCCCTTCGTACACGACGACCCCCGGATAGAAGCCTTCGGGCGCAGGGTGCAGGCCTCCTGCAGCGGCGAAGGCAGCGGTCACGACTGGTGGCACATCTGGCGGGTGTGGCGGCTGGCGCGGCGCATCGCCGAGACCGAAGGCGCCGAGATGTATATCTGCGAGCTGGCGGCGCTGGCCCACGACGTAGAGGATCACAAACTGGGGCGGCCGCCGGGAACGCTGGCAGCATGGCTGGAAGAGGCGGGTGTGGACGGTCCTACCGCCCGGCGGGTAACGGACATCGCCCGCCGGATCAGCTTCCGGGGCGCACAGGTAGCAGACGAAACCCCCTGCCTCGAAGGCCGTGTGGTGCAGGACGCCGATCGCCTCGACGCCATCGGCGCCATAGGCGTCGCTCGCGCCTTCGCCTACGGGGGTTCCCGGGGAAGGCCGATATACGACCCCGGAGAAACCCCCATAATGCACGACAGCTTCGAATCGTACCGACGGTCGCGATCCAGCTCGCTGATGCATTTCTATGAAAAACTATTCCTGCTGGCGGACAGGATGCATACCCCCGCGGCTCGCGCGCTGGCGCGCGAGCGCCACGCCTTCATGGAAGCCTTCGTACAGCGCTTTCTCGACGAGTGGGAGGGGCTGGCCTAGCCGGGACCCGCAAGCAGGTAGATTCCGGCGCCCAGAAGCAGGAAAGCAAAACCGAGCAGATGGTAGCGCAGCAAGAACGCCGCAGCGCGATCCGGCAGCGCCGCGCGCACCAGCCGGTAGCCGATCAGATTGGCCAGGGAGGCCAGCAGGGTGCCGAATCCGCCCACACTCACCCCCCAGAGGAGCGCCCGCCAGTTCGACGTGAAGTCGGCAAGCAGGAGCGCCGCGGGAACGTTGCTGATGACCTGGCTGAGCGCCGCCGCGGTGAGGAAAACGTGATGCGGGTGATCTAGCGCGGCCGCCAGCAGTTCACGCAGATTGTCGGTAAGCCCGAAAAAGACTGCAAACGTAGCAAGCAGGGCGTAATCCACCCGCAAGGCCGCCCGGTCCATCAGGGCCACGACCAGGGGAATCAGCAGGGCCAGACCCGCCGGCGCCCAGCGCAATACCACCGGCACGAACAGGACGAGCAACACCAGGTAAACCGCAACGCCCTTATCCGGCGCGCTCGCCCCCCCAACCGGACGCACCGGGTGCCTGCAATCCCAGAGCCAGGCCAGCACGGCGAGAAGAGGCAGGAAGAAAAGCGAAAACGGCGCTATCGCGGCCACGAAGCGGGCAAAGGGAACGCCATAGAACCAGTACAGGAAGAGGTTCTGGGGGTTGCCAACAGGACTGAGCGCAGAACCCGCGTTGGCCGCCAGCACCTCGAGCACAGCCAGCATTTCCAGCTCCGCGCCGTGTAGCCGCAAGCTCACGGGCAGCACCGCGAGCAGTGCGACGTCATTGGTCACCAGCATGGAAAGGAAAAAGGTAAACCCCACCAGCCGCAAACCCGGATAGCGGCCGCGTTCGAGCCGCTCTGCCAGCATCCGCACCGCACCGTGGAGCTCGAGCCCCTTTGCGAGCAGCAGCAAGGCATACAGCACCAGCAGCATTTCCAGATCGGCAGGGGTATAGCGGGGCAGGCCGCCGCGCGCCAGGGAACTCAGCAAAAGCCCGCAGAACGCGGCCGCCAGCAGCCACTCCTTCCGCAACCAGTCCCGCACCCCTTCAGCCTAGTGCGAACGGGGCGGGCGGAAGCCCTTAAACCGCACCCGCTGGACGGCTACGGTGCAGAATGGAGGGAATGGGATACGTATACATGGTGCTAGCCGCAGCCAGCTGGGCCCTCATCGGCCCCGTATCCCGCGTCGTGCTGGAAAGGGGGCTGGCCCCGGTGGAGGTGGCGTTTTGGCGGGCGCTGATCGGGGGTGCGCTTTTCGCCGGGCACGCTCTGGCGCTGCGCCAGAATATTCCCCGCAGGAGCGAGCTCGGCGGCGCGGCGCTGTTCGGCCTCGTGGGGGTGGCGCTCTTCTATCTCAGCTATCAGCTGGCGGTGCTCCACGGGGGCGCGGCGCTTGCCTCGGTGCTGCTCTATACGGCCCCGGCCTGGGTGGTGCTGGGCAGCCTGCTGGTTCTGCGCCAGCCCGCGGGAACCTTTCAAGTGGGGCTCGTTCTGCTCACCCTGATGGGGGTGCTGCTGCTGGCCTGGCCGCAGGGGGGTTTCCGGGTTTCGCCTGCGGGCGTGGCCTGGGGGCTGGCCTCGGGGCTTACTTACGCCATCTACTACATATACGGCAAGCTCCAGTTCCACCGCTTCGCCCCTACCGCGCTGTTCGCGGTCGCGCTTCCAGTGGGGGCGCTGGGGCTCCTCCCCTGGGTACGCTTCACCGCCAAGGACGCGGTCTCCTGGCTCTCTCTGGGCGTCCTCGCGCTCATCTCCACCTATTTCGCTTACTGGCTCTACAGTCTGGGCCTGAGGCGCCTGCCCGCGACCCGCGCGGCGCTGGTGGCCACACTGGAACCCGTGCTGGCCTCGCTGCTGGCGTTCATTTGGTGGGGCGAGCGGTTTTCGGCGACGGGATACCTGGGGGCGGCACTGGTGGTGCTGGCGGTGGTTCTGGCTGCACTCGAGCCCGCGCTCAGTCGGCGTAGATCCGGCTCCCGCCCCTGACGGGCAAAAAGGGCAGCCACTCCTCGGGAACCTCCCGCAGCTCGAAGGTTATCCACGCCAGGTAACCGGGGGCGGCGGGTCGCCGGCGCAGCGGCATTCCCGCTTCCTCGGGGGTGCGGTCCCCCTTACGGGTGTTGCAGGAATGGCAGGCGGCCACCAGGTTTTCCCAGCTGTCGCGGCCGCCGCGGCTTTTCGGCACCACGTGGTCAACGGTCAGGCTCGAGCTTTTCAGTCCGCAGTACTGGCAGGTAAAGAGGTCGCGCCGGAGCACGTTGCGGCGATTAAGCGAAAGCCGCCCCAGCGGGCGGCGAATCATGCGGCGCAGGCGGATGACCGAAGGCACGGGCACCCGGCGGCTGGGGGTGCGCAAAAAGTGCTGGCTGAGGGTGACCGCGTCTGCGGTTTCGTTTTGCACCAAAACGACACCGCGCCGAATCGTGGTGAGCCCCAGCGGCTCGTAGCCGGCGTTGAGCACCAGAATACGCGGCGCGTTCAGGTTCATCCTGCGTCCATCTTACTTAATTCGCGCCGGAAGAAGGGGGTGGTTCGAACCGCTTCAGGTACCACCAGCCGGCAAAGAGTACCAGCAGGTACACGCCCGACGCCCAGGGGGAGTGCGAAACGAACAGGTAGAGCGCCGGAATAACCAGGAACGCCGCAGCCCAGCGCCTGGCGGCCAGCCAGCCTCGCAAAGCAAGCATGAAACTAAGCAGCATCAGCAGACCGGCAAAGAAAGGGTCCATGGGTTCACCCTACCAATTCAAAACGCAAGGGATCCTCACCGGAGGATCGCACCCGCCCCCGCAACTCCAGATAGACCAGGTGGGCCAGCGTCTCCGCCCAGGCGAAGCGGCGCTGGGAAGCGCTCAATCCCGGCTGGGGAAATAGCTCCAGCGAAAGCTCCCAGGCGCTGCGCGCGCCGGACTCCAGCTTTTCCAGCAGCAAACGCAGGCGCTCCTCGTGATGCCGCTCTATTTCTCGCGACCTTCCGGCCACGTCTTCGATCACCGGTCCGTAGTGTCCCACCAGCGCCGCGCGGGGCTCCATACCGCGGATTTTCTTCAACGAATGCAGGAAGTCGCCCAGGGGATCGGGGCGGCTGCCCACCCACTTGCCCACATTGGGGGTGATGCGGTCCAAAATCGCGTCCCCCGCTATCAGCACCCCGTCGTCACGCAGCAGCACCAAATGGCCGTCAGCGTGCCCCGGCGTCCAGTGGACGCTGAAGCGCTGCCCGGCGAGCTCGAGCTGCTGGCCGTCCACGAGCGCCCGGGGGTTGCGGGGAGGGCGGATGCGGCTGCGCGTTTCCTCCATGACCTTCCGCAGATCAGCGACGAACGCCCCGGGCATGCCGTGCTTGCGGAAGTGCGCCGCGGACCGCTCGAGCCAGGGCTCGAAGCAACTCCACCAAACGTGATCGCGCTCTATGGCGACATCGAGCATATACACCGGCACCCCCTGCTGTTCAAACCAGCCCGCCAGACCGTAGTGGTCGGGGTGGTGGTGGGTGAGCACGACCGCGTCCAGGTCGCCCGGCCGTGCGCCGCGCGCAGCCAGCGCGCGCTCGATGGCGCGGCGGGCGTCCGGGAGATCCAGGGCGCTGTCCACCAGCACCATCCCGTCCCCCTCTATCAGCACCAGGTTGACGTATTTCATCGGGTAAGGTATCGGTACCGGAACAGGGTGCAGGCCGTCCAGAGCGGTGTCCATCCTGCCATTTTAGACCCGGTAAAATCGTGCGGGAAAGCCATGAATGTGGTATAATTACATTGCGTAGGTTCGTTGCTCGTATCAAGGGGGCGATCCTGGATTCGACGGGGGCCCTTGAAGGTGAGGCTGCGAGCCGAGGTGCCGGAGGCCTCGTAAAACACCGGCAACGCCAATAACTGGCAACGATAACTACGCTCTGGCGGCTTAACCCCGCCACGTCCCTGTCAAGCCCGGCCGGTGGCTCGGGCAGCGGACGTCACTAAAGCCGGCTAGCCGAGGGTAAGGCTCCGTAACCCGAGGCGAAGATCTACGGAGCTGGATCCCGCCCGCCCGTCCGCGGGCCAAGGCGGGGTCGAGAACAAAAACGCGGACTACGCTCGTAGACGCCCACCGGATAGGCTCTCGGACGCGGGTTCGAGTCCCGCCGCCTCCACCAGATCGCCGGCCCGCCCGCCAGGGCGGGTCTTTTTTTTATCGGGACCGGCGGCCCGGCACCGCGCGCCTAGAATGCGGATATGGAACCGGCTCGAAACGGCATCATGGGCCTCTGGGAGGCCGTGGCCATGGCCGTGGGCACGATGATCGGCGCCAGCATTTTCACCATGCTGGGTCTGGGAGCCAAGATCGCCGGGCCCAATCTGCCGCTGGTCTTCGTCCTCAGCGGCCTGCTGGCCCTCTTCGTGGCCTACTCCTACGCCCACCTGGGCAAGCGCTACGTCTCCAACGCAGGCCCTATAGAGTTCATCGTTCGCGGCGTTGGCGACTCGCTGATTACCGGCGCCCTGGCAATTCTATTCTGGTTCAGCTTCGTGGTTTCCATCGCCCTTTTCGCCCGGGGCTTCGCCGGTTATCTCCTGCCCCTCCTGCACCTGCCGCAAACCGGCCCCGTTCACGCGCTGGCGGAAGCCGCCGTGGTGGCCGCGTTCACCGCTCTCAACTTCTTTGGCTCTAAGGCGGTCGGTCGGGCCGAGTTCTGGATAGTCCTGGTCAAGCTCTCGGTACTGGGCGCCTTCGTGGTGCTGGGAATCTGGACCATAAACCCCGACTGGGTAACCCCTCGCTTCGATCCGGCCCACCTGCGCGGCACCCTCTACGGCGCGGCGATTTTCTTTCTTTCCTACATGGGTTTCGGTCTCGTCACCAACGCCTCCGAAAACCTGGAAAATCCCGAGGTCAATGTCCCCAGAGCCATCTACCTGAGCATCCTGATAGTCAGTATCGTCTACGTTTCAGTGGCCCTGGTGGCGGTTGGCAATCTTGCCCTGCCCGAGCTGTTAAAAGCCGAGGAGTACGCGCTGGCCGAGGCCGCAAAGCCCTTCCTGGGCTCCTTCGGTTACGTACTCGTTTCGCTGGGAGCTCTGTTCTCCATTAGCTCGGCCCTCAACGCCACCCTCTACGGCGGCGCCAACATCGCCTACGCGCTGGCCCGCCAGGGACAGCTCCCCAAAATCTTCGAGCGCAAGACCTGGTTCAGCGCCCCCGAAGGCCTCTACGCCACGGCCTTGCTGGGGCTGGTGTTCGCCCTCGCCTTCGACCTCTCCGGGATCGCCGGAATTACCAGCTCGGTAATGATTATGATCTATTTGTTCGTAATCGCCTCCCATTACCGCCTGCTCCGGCGCGGTCAGGCCGACGGCAACCCCTGGTTCGTGCTCCTCTCCTTCGTGGCGGTGGCGGTGGTATTCCTGGTACTGCAGGCCTACCAGTGGAATCAGAGCCGCAGCGCTTTCTGGGCCACTCTCGCGGCCTTCATCCTGGCGCTCGCCTTCGAGGCCGTCTATCGCGGGGCCACCCGGCGCGAAATTCACGAGCGCGGCGCCGGTAAATAAGCATCGTCTTCCACGCAAGGAACCGGTCCGGCTCCCGATATTTCAGGCTCACACCGGAACTCCAAGGACGCGGTGCCGCTCCGCGGAGCGGCACCGCGTCCTTGCGTCTGGCAGCTAATATGCCGTCCAGGCCGTACGGGCCTTACGCGACCAGAAAACATACCCGGCAATCCGGGTCCGCCGGACAATCACCATTCCTTGACCAAAACCAATGATACGTCATCGTCTACGTTACCCGTATGACCGGCCGTCCCCGGCAGGTAATACAGACCTACGAAATCGAAAGCCGCCAGCATGCTCAAAGCGTCGTTAATGCTCCTGTTCATCTCTCCCAGGTGGTCGGGGATTTCGTTCATCAAGCGGTCCAGGATCTTCCCGGTCAGGATGCCGCCCTCCACCCAGGCGCCGTACCAGTTAACGAAACCCCGCACATGTTTATCGCCATCGACGTACAGATATATCCAGAAACGCAGTTCAGCATCGTAGTCAAACCAGTGGGGCACGTCGACACGGATGGGAACCCTTATATACACGTACTTGCGGGAGGGCGAAAATGACGGCCACAGGTCCCACGTAATTATCGGCGACCCCCTCATGCTGATGCGCGAAATGTCGGATACCTGATTTCGGATCTGGGTCCTGAGATCCGGACTGCCCATTCTTCCCAGCGCCAGCGGACCCATCTCGCGGCGGTACCTGCGCACGATCAGCACGGACGAGGTTATGTCGTTGAAGTTTTCCGCCGCCAGATTCGGAACGCTCACTATAGAACCCGGGTCGGCGTCGAATTTGGCGTAACGCCCGCGGTACTTAGAATGCTGGAAGAGAATGACCCTGCCGCCGCGCTCCCAGTTGCTGCAGCCGATTCGAAGCGAAGAGATCCTGTCGTGAATGTGCGCGCTGTCCAGCCAGGACTTCGATATACGGAGATAGGTCGTTACCGGCGTGGTGTAATGCAGATTCGCGAACGACGAGCGGCCGCGGTAGTTAGTGTGCTGGTAAAGCCTGGTCCAGATGCTCATGGACTACCCCCCCTTCCTTTTCTTGAGAAGCTTCTGCTCCTTCTCATTTGGCTCATCCGCATACATGAGCACCTGGATCGCCTCTTCTATCAGCTTTTCGTCGCTCTTGTCCACCTGCCCCGTCGAGGTTATCTTGTTGATCAAGTTTTCCAGCAACAACAGCTCCGAAGGCGCAGGCTTGGTCCGGAACTTCTTGCTGAGGGTCCGTAGAAGAACATGGGGATCGTGTTCCCGGTAATCGGGAATGAACTGCGTCAGATCCGGCAGAAGCTCGCTACGCGCCACCACATCGTGGTCGTTGGCCGCTATTTCTTCGGGAGTCTGGGGCAGCTCGTGGGCAAGCTGCCTGACCACCGCCACCTTCGCGGCCTCCGTACCCCCGGTGGTTCCCTGCTCCCCGTATTTGGCCTTCAAATACTCGGCCCGTTCGGCGATGACCTTTAGCTGGTCCTGCCTCATCAGCAGCCGTTCCATCTCGACCTTTTTCATCAGCCTCCCCCGTCTAGCAACTACACCCCGCAACTTCACTGCCGTCGAGCCATTACTGCGTCCAGGCAAACCACCACCTTTCGCTCAACAAAGCGTTCCCTCCCGGGCAGATGTTCAATTGCCAACGCCACGACGGTATGGCGACTGCATTGCAAAGAAACTTTGGGATATTTTATACCCGTGTAATCTATTTGTCTAGTACCTTTAGTCGCTTTATGTCATTTCTGCTTTCAATAGTTCTTGCTCTAACAAACAGCACTGCACGGCATTAGCCACAGAACGCCGCACCAGGACTCCTTTTGCGCGCATTCGGACCTTACAGCTCGCACAATCTCCTCTACAACCATTCCCTGAAGAGAAAAGTAGTTTTTGGACCCTAGAAACCGGCCGCGACCTGGGGGAGCGGCCCGGACCGCGGCCCTGACGGAGAGACGAAGCTCTAGCGTTTTTTAATACCTCGGGGGGTTGCCGTATAGTTTGCGTTTCCCCGGGCGAACCCTCGAAGCGGGTGAGAAGACCCGGGGTCCATGCTGGCAGGTAAGCCGAGATTTCATTGCCGTCAATAAAGTAATGAGGTTGATAGAAGGCTGGTGCCGGAGTCGCAAACTCAACCGTGGAGTAATGGCGCGGCATGGGCCCCCGGATCAAGTCCGGGGCAGGCCCGGTCTCGCGCGGGTCAAAGTGACCCGCTTGGCCGGGGACAC
>JAMOUW010000039.1 GCA_027067955.1 Thermaceae bacterium | reverse complement strand
CGGCGCTCGTTTTCGCCCATCTCCTCGCGGTCTTTCAAGATCTCCCTTAGGGTTTGCGCGGCCGACTGCATCCGCCAGGCGTCCCAGGCTTGCATGAAGGCGCGCTGTTCGAAGACGTGGAAGCGTTCGGTGGGATCGACCATGGTACGGACTTCTTCGTAGCCGGTGATCACGCGCCCGGCATCGTCACGCTTTTGACCGCCCACGTAGATGAAGGTGAACTTGAGTCCAGCAAGCGCCAAGACCAGCCCTGCGGCCATAACCTTGGTGCCGCCGGTGGGGTCGGCGTAAAACTCTTCCACCCCTTCTTCTCGCAAGAGGCGATATGCGTGGCGACCTTTCACGTACATCTCGGTCATGTCTTCGGGATCGTCGAGTTGAAGGATTTTATATTTGCGGGGGGGCGCAGCGGCGAGCGCTTTTTCTGCGTAAGGCAAGGACGCTTCGCTGACGATGAAGACCGCCACTTCGGGGTGGTAGGTTTCAAGACTTTTTATGATGGGTCTTTCGGTTTTGCCTACGGTTTGGATGAGGCCTCGCTTTCTCGTCATCTTCTGCCACCCTTCGGGTGAGGCCAAAGCCGATTGTGGTCTTTGCGCCCACCCCAGAAAAAAACGCCAGTTCTCCTAGGCGAGCGAGCCAGCAGGATTCTTTTTCGGTGGCCTTGGGCAAGTGTAAAGTTGTGCGGCCTACAAACCCCGGGATCAACGTATGGCTATGGCTTGTGATCGTTCGGGTATTTAGGAAGCGGAGGGTGATTTTTTTTAAAAGCGCATCTTTGAGCTCACCCGTAAGAGGTTTGGGAGCATAGGAGCTCCAGTGACGAGCCAGGGAGCTCACGATGAGCTCCGGGACAGGTGCGGGATAGTGAATGGCGCCTTTCTTGAAGAGCGTGGGCGTTTGAAAATCTAGGGTTATGTCTACGGATGGGGTGCTTTCGAGGAGGTCTTGCCAAGACTTTTGACCGGTTAGAGGGTGGCCGCGTTCGTAAATCGCGATTATGGGCAATTCATTTCTTCCTAAAGGTAGGGTGCTCCCGAACTTTGACCAAAGCACTTCGAGGGCGGCCGCGGCAAGGTCGTCTTGTAAGAAGGACAGCCGAGCCCAGGACGTTTCGGAAGAGGCCATGCCGGTGGCTAGGGAAAAAGGGCGGGGTCCTTGGCCGCGGTGAAGATCGGGAAAGTGGGGTGTGAGGACGCGGTAAAGCCAACCCCGAAGGTGGATGGGAGAGGGACGCCTAGGGGTTTTTAAATGCACGACGATGGCGGTCGGCATGGCTTAGTACCCGAGCGTTTCCAGAAGGGCGCTAAGCACGGGAAATTGTTTTCTCGCATTCTTGAGATGGGGGTATTGGCTGAGCAGCTTGCCCTTTTCCTCTTTTAAGAACGCTTCAAGCTCCTTTTGCTCTTCGGGCGAAAGGTTCTCCCAAATCTGGGCGATTTGCACGAGCCTTTGGGGAAGGTCGCGGTTCCACTGCAGGAAGCCGGCCAGTTGTAAGGCACGTTCAAGCGCTTCACTGCGCTGTGGGGGTGGGGGCTCAAGTGGGGAAAAAGTTTTTAGAGAAACTCGCCCGTAGCCCACGCTGGTCTTTGCCCCGACCCCAGCGTTTTGCAGAGCACGCCTGAGGAGCTCGGCGGCGATTTCAATAAGCGCTTGGGCGTTTTCTTGAGACTCTTCTGCGACGGGAGAAATGCCCAATGCGAAGTGGAAGGTGCCCTTGGCGGTGAGATACGGGATGGGGGTGGGGCTATCCCAATCCGCAGGGGGTTGGCCCTCGCCGCGGTAATACCCGGGATGGTGAACGGTGGTGATGTCGCGATTGAGCTCCCATTCGTTAGGCAGGGGCAGGGCATCGAAGAAAATCACCAACCCGCTTTCCCTGGTGTCTCCAAAAATTAGCTTTTGCAGTAGGCCGCGCGAGGTTTCGCCGTCTTTAAAGGAGCGCTGCCAACGTTCGTCGGCAAGGTATTCGGCCGCGTAGCTGCTGGCAAGCCCTTTTAAGGCGGAGCCAGGAATATAGGGCACCCCGTAGGTGCGGTGCAGGGTGATGGAGTTTTCCAATACGGCACTGGATCCAAGGCCCACCACCAGGCGGCTTTGGGTCTCGCCTAAGGCGGTTAAGACCGGTGCCGGCCAACTCTCAAGGGCCTGAAGGTAGCGGCGGTAGTAGTTTTCGTACTCGTTGTGTGACTTGAGCGCTTCGCTCAGCGTGAGCACTTCGCGGATCAAACGGTCTTTCGGGGTTCCGTGCTCGTTCTGGTCGTGTCTTTCCTTGGAGGGCTTGGGGATTTCTGCGATGTATCTGTCGAGCCAGAGTCCTGGGTGAGTGAGGCGTTTTGGGTTTGGTTTCAGGGATTGAAGCGCATGCCTGCGGCTTTTCATGATTCGTCTCCGGGCTCTACCTTGAGCACGCTCTGGGCAAAGCGCTTAAACCAGTCGGCCACAGCCAAGGCCTCGCGGGTGAGGTTCATGTAGCGGGCGAGCTCGGCGCTCTGGGCGTCTTCGAAGAGCTTTTTGAAGGCATCTTCGCCCTTGAGGGAGGAGTTTTTGCCCTCCAATTTGAGCATGACGCTCGCGAGATCCTGGATGAAGGCGCGGTGCGGCTCCTTGCCGCGCGCGTCAACGAAGGCGAGCGCCTGGACCAGGCCGGCGCTGCGGAGCAAGGCGGGGAATCGGTGCGCCATGCTGCCGTAGCTCTTGACCTCGCTTTCTTTTTCTTTTTTTGCTTCTTGGTAATCCTTGACCACTTCGTAGGTGAGCTGCGCCCGTTTTTGTTCCCGCGTCATGCCTTACCTCCGGCGAAGACCATGCGCGCAAGACCCCGGCCCACGGTGGCGTTGCCGCCGAACTGGAGGGTGGTTTGCGTGAGGTCTTTAAGTTCAGTGAGAATCGCTTGTCCCTCAATCGGTTCGCCGCCGAAGGCTTTGGGCGCCACGCTTAAAAGGCCGTAAAGCAGGCTTTCCGCCGGTAGGTTTTCCTCAAACCAAAGGGCGCCCTTGGCGACGGTCTTGGTGTTTTCGTCGATGCGAATGCGGGTGACCACCTCCAAGGCGGTTTCCAGCAAAAAGCCCATGGCGTCATCGCTCAGGATTAGGAGCCGGCCTTCAAGGGGCAGGTCCAGGCCCGCGGTGTGATCGGTTAGCCAGGTTTCCCAGTTAAACACCACTGGGTTGGTTTGGGCCTTGAAGTCGAGGTCTTCGAGATATACCCGGTCTCCTTCTGCGACCTTCCCGCCCTCGCTGACAAGGGCTTCTTGGTCGCCGGGATCCTCGGGGAGGGGATGGGGCTTGAGCCCGGCCATCGTCGCCTCGCGATGGAAGCGCTGGAGCAAGTAGGGGCTGGTGGCGTAGGCGAAAACCCCGGCGTAGCTCCGGACTGGAAGCAAAAGGAGTTTGGCGTCGCTAAAATAAGCCGCCCCCGCGTGTTCGCTCGCGTGGTTGGTGTCGGGACCGAAAATGGCCTTGATCTTGGACTCGGGCCATTGGCTACCGGCGGCGTCTCGCAGGACGCCTTTGATCGAGCTGCCCGGCAGGTAGGGAATGCCCGTTGCTTTTTCCCGGGCGACGGGAAGGTCGACGCTGCCTACGCCTTGCCCCACGCCCGGGTGAAGCGGGCTCAGGGCGTGGATGAAGTAAACCTCTGCCAGTGCCTTGTTCATCGCTTACCTCCTGTTTTTAGCCATTTGATGAAGGCTTTGATCGGGTCGGGTTCGCCGCCTGCGGCCTCGAGGGGCTCGATCTGTCGGGCTTCGTCGGGCGTGAGGGTGACGTCTACGTTAAAAGGCCCACGGTCGGTGTGCAGTGTGTAAGGTTCAGGAAGGAATCGACTACCCTCCAATACGTAAATCAGGACGGGTCCGCTTTTCCCTGCCCCTAAGGGTTTGAATCCCAGTGGACTGGCGTGGCGCTCGAGGCTTTCCCCCTTTAAAGTGGCGTCGGCAGGATCCTCCTCGCCTTTGAAATGAAAGATGATTGGAAGTCCGAATTGGCCTCGGGGAAACTTTTTAACGGGGTGCCTGGGCTTGTGACCGTAGCTATGGGGTTTAGTAAATTCCCTGATGGCGTCGGGCTCGGGCCATTTGCTGCGACCTCTGGGTCCATCGCGCCACTGGCGAAAATCTTGGTACTTTCCCACCAATTTTTGCCAGGAACCTGGGAATAAATAAAGAGTACTTTCCGGCGTAAGGTGCGGAACGTGTTGGGGCCAGTTCCCGCCTTTTATGTAGGCTTCTAGCTTTTTGCGGATCTGGTCTAACTTATTCAGGGGGTGTTTTAGGTTTTCTTCGGTCACCACCGCGCCAAAGCCCCGGCGGGTGCGCGCTCCGAGGCCGCCGAAGGTCTCCCAGGCCCAAAGTGCGGCCTCGACATCTTCTTGAATGCTTTCGGAGTAGGTGAGGGTGAGGGCGAACCGGACGTCAAGCCGGACAGGATAAAGGGTGCGATCATCTTTCGTGGGTTGCAAGGGAAAGGCGACGTAGGCGGGTGCGATTTCGGAGCGGTTGCGGAAGCGCTTTTTGCGGGGATCTTTTTTGTCGGGGACTTCAATATAGGGTGTTTCGTCTTTTCCTTGGTCGAGGACTTCAATTTCCAGGACTACTTTCGACGCGTTTGAGACTTCTGTGACGCCACCCCAGATTTCTTCCTCCGTTTTAAGTAATTTCTGCAGGTCCCCGTTGGCTTTCCAGCCGCGCACCGCTCGCCACCAAAAGCGGAGCTGCCCTTTGATCTCGGAAGGACGAATGACCGTGATCTCGTCGGCGTAGCGTGGGTAGGCCCCACCACCGAAAAGCGGGGTGATTAATCGGTACTCGCGGCGGTCAGAAAGGTACGCGTCTTTGAGCTTCCAAAGCTCGGGGTTCTGGGCGGCAAGATCTTCCGAAAGCTTGATTTTCCGCATTACGGCCTCCAAACTCCCGCGACGACCAGCCCATAGCCATCGCGCCGGCTCTGGTCGGGTTGCTCGGCAAGCATCTTCATCCAGTGGTCCATGACCCAAGCATCGATGTCGTTGACCTCGGCGAGGTCTACGAAGTAGACCGAGCCCGCCGGGGCGAGCCGCCGGCTTGGCTTGGGTTTGCCATCGAGGAGATCCCAGCCGGAAACGGTGAGCGGCCGGCCCACCGCGGCTGCGATGACCTTGGCGCCTCCAAAGTGGCCGCCCAGGGGGAGGAAGGGTGTGGAGTTGCCATGGACATTGAAGTCGGCGGGGGTGAGCAAAAGGAGACGGGCCCGGCGCGTTTCTTTTATGGCGTTTAGCAACCCTTTCGGAGGTTCGTAAAACCAAGTGGGTGTTTGGGCGTCCCTTTGCCAGAGCGCAAGGCGGCGTTCGCCGCCCAGGGGGAAAACGCCTTGGAGCGCTTCCTGGAAAGCGCTCGGGCAATCTTCTGGCGGGGTGCCTTCTACGTGAACCCAAAGCGCGAGCTCGCGTACCTGGGACAGCTGGTTCTGCGCCGTGGACCCTTTTGAATAAAGAAACTCTAAGCCACTGGTTTCAAAGAGCATGGATTCTTCGGCGGTCTGGGTTTCGGGGGTTATTTTGACATGCGTGCGGTATTCGTTTTGTGGTCCGTGGATACCGAGCTCCTCAGGAGCTTCGACGGCCTCGTGCTTTTCGGGCCTGCCCAAGAGCCATTTGAAGTATGCATCCTTGTGCCAAAACGCGGGCATGGACGCGGGTTTGTCTTTTGGGGTGTCTTCCGGGGCCATCACCGGTTTGGTTAGTGGCTCCGGGAGGTCGGTAAGCGCCTCGTGCTCGATTTCCCCGGGGACGAGGCGGTAAAGCCGGTACTCCACCTTTGGATTCCTGCCTTCGCAGGGTCCCACCTCTTCTTTGCGGGCCAAGAGGAGGGCGTCGAGAGGGGCAGGGAAAAGGGGCTTCTGGGCCTTGAGGTCATAGAGCAAAGGGCCGCGAATGGCTACCGTACTTTGCAGATTCCGCCAGGCCTCGTCGCTTTCGTAGCCGCAGTAGCTGCCGATCCTTCCGCGGACGGCGCCGGCGATCGTCTGTGGGGGTGGGAAGCGGTATCCGCGCGCTTTTGCGCCAGGGAAGGCGGAGAAGGGACGACCGTCGCGGACAATCAGCGGGTCGCGGGGCTGAATCAGCAAGGTCATCGGGCATCCTCCTTTTCGCGAGACGTAGCTAATTCGAGGGCTTGAGCAAAGGGGCGCGCCACGATCAACTCGCGGCTGAGGCGGTCGGCGCCCCGCTCATTGATCCAAGCATCTAGTGTTTGGGCAACCCGATCCTCGGATTGATCTTCAGACGGGGATGTGGCTTTTCGCTTGAGGATGCGAATGGCCTCGGCCGTGAGTAGTTTTTCGCCGTTTGGGATATCACTCAGGATTTCACTGATTTCTCTAAGTTCATAAGCAAACCCATGGGGAATCGCCCCTTGGTTTTGCCAGCGGGCCAAGTCCTCGATTCGCTGGTTGATCGGTGGATTCTCGCACCACTCGCCGCTGGCTGTGGTTTCCGCTCCGGACCGAGGGGAGAAAATCACGGCGAGAGCATTTCGAGTTTTCTTGGCTTCCTTTTCCGCTTTGCGCGCAAGGTTAAGCGCTTCCCCGAGGTCGAAGAGGTGGTGAACTACCGCGAGGCCCACGGAAAGCGTTGGGGAATGCCTGTTCTCGGTGTTCAGCCTTTCTTTGAAGGTGTCGCTGAGTTTTTGGGCGCATTGCAAGGCTGTATGTAACGGCAAGAGCGCCAGCACGTCGTCGCCGCCGGAATAGATAAGCGAGCCTTGGTGCTCCTTTTCCACGATTTTTTTGACTTTTTGGGAAAACTCGGTTAATCGTGATGAAATCGCTTTATGTTCCCCGGCGGTTTTTAGCTGGTCGATTATTTTCCCCATGTGGTCGCCATCGGCCAAGAGGATGGCGTAGTAGGGGTAGGGCTCGCGCTTCAACTTTTTATAGTGCGCAATCAGCTTTTCCTGGGTGGATTTCCAGACGTCTTCGTCGCTGAGGTTGGCTTCGGAAGCGAGTTCCGGGTGTCGGCTTGGGAAGAAGATCCGAGGATCAATCGTTTTGAGAAATTCATAAGTATTGACAAGGTGGTCAGGGGGCCAACCGTCGTAGTTGGCGTCGAGCCGTTTTTGCAATCCATCAATAACATTTAAGAGTTCGTTTAATTCTGCTTTACTTAATCCTTGCAGAAAAGGGAGCAATGCCATATGGGTCGTACTAGCGAAGGTGATTTGGCGTTTGTTGTCTTTGGATAGGAATCGGCGTTTTAGAAGATCAACGCCAGAAAGTTCTTCGCCTTCGCGAAGGCCAGCTTTGTGCTTATCGGCGGAGCTGGCGCCGTATGTGACGCTTTCAAGATCTCCGCTTAACGAGCTTTTCGGAACCGGTCCGCTCCAGGTTGCTGGGGAGAAATCGCGGGTGTTTTTCCGAGCGGCCATCAAGCGGTTGACCCGGTCGCGGGTGGCTGCGTAGTCATCTTGCACGGGGGCGGCAGTCCAGTAGAACTCAAGTCGATCCTTCACTTGTTGAAAGGCAGCATCGCGGTTTTTAAGAACGCTGCGGGTTCGGGTTCGATCAAAAATTTCTTCGGCGGTTTCTTGCAGGAAGCTGGTAGCCTCCTCGCGGGCTTTCTCGGCAAGTTCCCGTATCCGCTGGGGCTCCGCGTCGGGGACTAGGCCCATGATGATGTTGGGAATTCCTGCTTCGCGTAGGCTGTCGAGCTCTTTTTTGGTTTTAACCGCGGGAAAGATGAGGTCTACTCCCTCGTTGAGCAAAAGTTGGGTGATCTCTCCCGCTGCTTCCGAGAGCAGCCGGCTTCCCGCGTAAAGGTCGCGCGTTCGTCGGGCGGTGGCGATAAAGCCCTGGACGGGGCCTATGGTAATAAGCAACAGGTGTGGCCTTCCCATGCGGTTCACCTCGCGTTTTCCAAATGGTAATACGAGAACCCCAGGATGCCTGTGATATTTCGGAGTTCAAAAGGTCCAGGGGGCTTATGTGCGGCGGTTTGCTTGGCCTTGAAACCCTGGCCCAGAGTTCCAAGACGAGCGCCGCTATTGGTGAGCATACTGGCAAGCGAAGAGGTCGGATCCGTCGCGCGCTTTGTTTTTTCTAAACTTTAGGGCACCAGCACCGCCGAGCCCCGGAGCTGGCCGGTGCGGAGGGCGTCGAGGGCGTCGTTGGCGGCTTCTAAGGGGAAGACCTGGACTTCGGGGGTCACCGGCACCTTGGGGGCGACCTCGAGGAAAAGCCGGGCGTCCTCGCGGGTGAGGTTCGCCACCGAGCGGATCGTGTGCTCGTGCCAGAGGAGCTCGTAGGGCATCTCGGGCACCGGGCTCATGTAGATGCCGCCGAGCACTAAGGTGCCGCCCGGCTCCAAGTGTTTGAGCGCTTCGGGGATCAGCGCGCCCACGGGAGCGAAGATGATTGCCCCCTCCATCGGCTCTGGTGGGGCCTCGTTTGAGTGCCCGGCCCACGCGGCGCCCAGGGAGAGGGCGAACTCGCGGGCCTCCTCGTCCCCGGGGCGGACGAAGGCGAAAAAGCGCTTGCCCTCGTGCTGGGCCACCTGGGCGAGCAGGTGGGCGGCGGCGCCGAAGCCGTAGAAACCGAGCAGGTTTTTCTCGCGTACGAAGAG
>JAMOUW010000038.1 GCA_027067955.1 Thermaceae bacterium | reverse complement strand
TCCCCGCCGGGGGTGTACTTCAGGTCGGCCAGGCGCACGTACGGCGCCCGGACTTTGGTGTGGTCTAAGTCGAACGAGGCAACCTTGGCCATGGGTCCATTGTAGAACTCAGCTCACATGGACAGCTCGGGGTAGATGAACTTTCGTAGGAACCGCTCCGCAGTATGATAAGTACATGATAAAGAGTGGTGGGATAAAACCGCTGGCACACAGCGCGGGCGCGACGGGCAAGCCCCAACTCCTCACAGATCATCTTTTGGCAGTAGCGCGGCTGGCATCGGAACTTGCCGAACCTCAGGGCGAGGTCGCAAGCGCGCTGGCATACTGGCTGGGCCTCTTCCACGACCTCGGCAAGGCCACCACAGATTTTCAGCGATACCTCAAAAGCGTTGCGAAAGGCAAACCAGCACCAAGCGTTCCCCATTCCGTTTGGGGCGCATTGTTGCTGGCGCGATTACGACAAGAAGAAGGCTGCCCACTTCTCTCTCTTCCAATTCTGGGGCATCACAGCCATCTAGAGGAGCCTGGTAAGGCAGCTCTGAATCTGAAAGACAACGAAAAGAAGCACCCTGTGCGGTTAAAAGAGGTGGCCAAATACCTGCAGACGATAGCCCACAAGTTGCCGCAGGCTCAAATGCTTTCCCTAAGCACGGAAACCGAAACCGAAATGGCCGTGCGTTTTCTTTTCTCCGCCCTCATCGACGCCGACCGGCTCGACACCGAAGCCCACTTTGACCCCGACACGGCCGCCCTGCGCAAGGGCTACCCGAGCATCGGCAGCCTATGGCAGCTTCTTCGCGAAGACCAGGAAAAACTCATCAATCAAGCGCCCCATACAGCGGTAAACCGGGTGCGCCGCGAAGTTTACGAGGCCAGCCTAGTCGCCGCCGAACATCCGCCTGGCTTTTTCCGCCTAACCGTACCCACCGGCGGCGGCAAAACCCGCAGTGGCCTCACCTTCGCCCTCAAACACGCTAAGCTCCATGGCTTACGCCGGGTTGTTGTGGCCATCCCCTACACCTCCATCATTGACCAAACGGCCGACGTCTACCGGCGAATCTTCGAGTCGCTCGGGGGCGACGCTGTGCTCGAGCACCACTCCGCCCTCGAGCCCCCGGAAAGCGAAGCCCTGGACCCACAACAGCTGCGCCAGCGCCTGGCCACGGAAAACTGGGACCACCCGCTCATCATTACGACCACGGTGCAGCTCTTCGAAAGCCTCTTTGCCAACCGCCCCTCAAAAGTGCGCAAGCTGCACAACCTGGCCCGCTCGGTCATCTTGATCGACGAGGTGCAGACCCTGCCCCCAGAGCTCCTCCGCCCCACCATGGACGCCTTGCGGCATCTGGTGGAGCACTATGGCGCTACGGTGGTCTTTTCCACGGCCACCCAGCCAGCGTTCGAGCTCTCGGAACACGTTCCCGAATTCAAGAGCGTTAAAGTCACTGAGATTGTCCCGGGCTACGAGCAACACTTCACAGCGCTTCGCCGCGTGCAGTACGAACACAAAAATGACCCTCTATCCTGGTCAGCCGTAGCGAGCGAAATCAAGGCGGCCCGCCAGGTAATGGTCGTACTCAACACCCGCAAAGACGCTTTGGCGCTCCTCGACGAGCTAGCAGGCGAACCCGGTGTCTTCCATCTCTCCACCCTGCTCTGCGGCGCGCACCGGCGAGAGATCCTGGCAGAGGTGCGGCGCCGCCTGGCCAACGACGAGCCCGTGAAGCTCGTCAGCACGCAAGTTGTCGAGGCGGGCGTAGACCTCGATTTTCCCGAAGTGTGGCGCGCCATCGGACCGCTCGACCGCATCGTCCAGGCCGCCGGACGCTGCAACCGCGAAGGGCGGCGCGAGTACGGCAAAGTCGTAATCTTTGACCCTGCCGAAGGGGCCACGCCTCCGGGCGCCTACCGCAGCGCGCTGGGCGAGGCCCAGGTGCTCCTGCGACGCCGCGGCCCAGAAGCCCTGCACCATCCGGACATTTTCCGCGAATACTTCGAGCGCCTATTTAACATTGTTGATACTGATAAAAAGAAGATTCAAGACCTCCGAGAGGAATTGAACTTCCCGAAGGTAGCCGAAAAATACCGTTTGATCGAAAGCGACACTGTCCCTGTGGTAGTCCCTTACGGCGACGCTTTTCGCCGTCTGCAAGCCCATCTCGACCGCCCCAGCCGCCTTACCTGGCAGAGACTCCAGCCGTATCTAGTAAACATCTACTACG
>JAMOUW010000037.1 GCA_027067955.1 Thermaceae bacterium | reverse complement strand
CTGGTGATGTGCCCCGACGGCATCGCCGCCGGCTGCTACTACCGGCGCAAGCTGCCGGGCCACGCGCCCGACTGGATGCCCTACGTGCTCTACAACCCCAAGACCAGGGCGGGGCAGGTGCCGCTGGTGCTGGTGGAGAACGAAGCCCACCTGATCTGGCTGGCCAACCAGGCGGCGGTGGAGTTCCACGTCTGGGCCAGCACCGCCCGCGACCTCGCCCACCCCAGCTGGCTGGTGCTCGACCTGGACCCAGGCGAGGAAACTTCGTTCGCAACGGTGCTGCAAGCGGCGCTAGCGGTAAAGGAAGAACTGGCTTCTTTGGGTTTACAAGGCTGGCCCAAGACGAGCGGCGGACGGGGGCTGCACCTGCTGGTGCCGCTCGAGCCCGGCCGCTACACCCACGCCGAGGTGCGGGCCTGGGCCAAGGCCTTTGCCGCCCGGATGGCCGGAAAATCGGCGGGTTTAATCAAGCTGCCCCGCGGCGCCACCCACCGGGGCGAGGGGGTCCACGTGGATTACGCCCAGAACGGCTACGGCCGCAACACCGTGGCCCCCTACAGCCTGCGCGCCAAACCGGGCGCGCCGGTGAGCACGCCGCTCGGGTGGGACGAGGTGGAAGCGGGCGGCTTCGAGCCCGCCGACTTCAATCTGGACAGCGTGCCGGTGCGCGTGCGAGAGCGCGGAGACCCCGCCCCGGGACTGCTCGAAACCAAGCAGGAACTTCCCGTTTTGGGATAGCCGGCCTGCCGGATTGGTCAACGCCGGCCCCGCGCCTCTGCACAACCGTGCCCGGATTAGGGTAAAACCAGATTGAACTGGAAAGGAGGCCGGCAACATGCAAGACTACAAACCCGTACGCGCCCCGCGCGGACCGCAGAAAACCGCCAAGGGCTGGATTCAGGAAGCAGCCAAGCGCATGCTGATGAACAATCTGGACCCCGAAGTGGCCGAACGCCCCGAAGAGCTCATAGTTTATGGAGGTCGTGGCCGCGCAGCCCGCAGCTGGGCAGATTTTTGGAAGATAATCGAGGTGCTCGACCGCCTCGAGAATGACGAGACCCTCCTGGTGCAGTCGGGAAAACCGGTAGGGGTCTTTCGCACGTTTCCACAGGCTCCGCGAGTCATCCTGGCAAACTCCAACCTGGTGCCCCGCTGGGCCAACTGGGAGGTCTTCGACGAACTTGAGCGGCAGGGTCTCATCATGTACGGCCAGATGACCGCTGGCTCCTGGATCTACATCGGCACCCAGGGCATCCTCCAGGGAACCTACGAAACCTTCCTGGCCGCAGCGCGAAAACACTTCGGCGGTTCGCTCAAAAACACCCTCACGGTGACCGCCGGCCTTGGCGGCATGGGCGGCGCCCAGCCACTGGCGGTAACCCTCAACGGCGGCGTGGCCATCGTGGTGGAGGTAGACCCGCGCCGCATCCAGCGCAGAATCGAGACCGCCTACCTGGACACCTGGACCGACGACCTGGACAGGGCGCTCAAACTGGGTGAGGAGGCCAAACAGCGCGGGGAAGCGCTTTCAATCGGGCTTTTGGGCAACGCCGCGGTAGTGCTGCCCGAGATGGTTCGGCGCGGTTTCGTTCCCGATCTCGTAACCGATCAGACCTCGGCGCACGATCCCATGTACGGCTATATCCCCCCTCTGGCCTCGGACGAAGATCCCGACATCCTGCGCCGCAAAGACCCCAAAGGTTACCGCGAGCGCGTTCTTGCGGCAATGGCCGAGCACTGCCGCGCCATTGTGGACATGCAGCGCGCCGGAGCCGTGGCCTTTGACTACGGCAACAATCTACGGGCCTTCGCCCGGGAGGGTGGCTTCGCCGACGCCTTTAGTTACCCGGGCTTCGTTCCCGCGTTCATCCGCGATCAGTTCGCCGAGGGGCGCGGACCCTTCCGTTGGGTGGCGCTTTCGGGCAAGCCCGAAGACATTTACAAGACCGACCGGGCCATGCTCGAGCTCTTTCCCGAAGACGAAGGGTTGCGCCGCTGGATCGAGCATGGAACCAAGAAGTTCAAGTTCCAGGGTTTGCCTGCGCGTATCTGCTGGCTGGGCTACGGTGAACGAGATCGCGCCGGACTGCGCTTCAACGAGATGGTCCGAAGCGGCCTGCTCGAGGCCCCCATCGTAATCGGACGGGACCACCTCGACGCCGGCTCGGTGGCGAGCCCCTACCGGGAAACCGAAGCCATGAAGGACGGTTCGGACGCAATCGCCGACTGGGCCTTGCTCAACTTCGCCCTCAACGCCGTGAGCGGGGCCGGCTGGGTGAGCTTTCATCACGGCGGAGGCGTGGGCATGGGCTACGCCCTGCACGCGGGCCAGGTTACCGTGGCCGACGGAAGCCCCGAGGCCGCGGAGCGGTTGGAACGGGTCCTGCTCAACGACCCCGGTACGGGGGTGATGCGGCACGCCGACGCCGGCTACGAAAAGGCCCGCCAGGTGGCGCGCGATCGCGGGCTCGACCTGCCGGGACAAACGGGGTAAGGCCGTGCGGGTCTTTACCGGCATCAGCGAGCTGCGAACCCCGTTCAAACGCTTTGAGAACGCGGCGCTCGCGGTCCAAGAGGGTAGGGTGGCCTGGGTGGGCCGCGAGGACGCACTGCCCGAACCTTACCGCAGCCGCTCCAAATACGACCTGGGCGGACGCGGGGTCGTGCCCGGCCTCGTGGACAGCCACACCCACCTGGTCTGGGCCGGCGACCGGCTGGAAGAATACGCGCAAAGAGCGCGGGGGGCGAGCTACGCGGAAATCCTGGCCGCGGGCGGCGGCATCCACGCCACCACCCGCGCCACCCGGGCCGCAAACGAAGACGAGCTTCTGGCCCTGGCTCGAAAACGCGCCCGCAGCTTCTTGAAAACCGGGGTGACGACGCTCGAGGTGAAGTCCGGCTACGGGCTCGAGCCGGAGCACGAGCTCAAGATGCTGCGCGTAGTCCGCCGGCTAACCGAAGCGGAACCGCAGCGTTTTGCGCCCACACTGCTCGCCCACGTGGTCCCCTCCGGCTGGAATCGCGACTCCTACGTGGAAATGTGGGTTCGCGAGCTAATACCCGAGGTGGCGCGCACGGGCCTAGCCAACGCCCTGGACGTCTTCGTGGACCGGGAGGCCTTTACCCTGGCCGAAGCCGAACGGCTTTGGCAAGCAGCGCTCGAACACGGCCTGGACATCAAGGCGCACGCCGAGCAGCTAACGCATACCGGCGCAGCACGCCTGGTAGCCGAGCTGGGCGGGCTTTCGGCCGACCACCTGGAAAGGGCTACGCCCCCCGATTGGGCCGCGCTCGCGAAGCACGGCACCGTGGGCACCCTGCTTCCGGGAGCCGCCCTGCTGCTGCGGCAACCCTTTCCCGGCGCCCGCGCCATGTGGGATGCCGGGGTAACGGTCGCCGTCGCCAGCGACCACAACCCGGGCTCGAGCCCCTTTTACAACCTCTGGCTGGCGCTGCAGCTAGCCGTGGCGCTCGGTCGCCTCACCCTCGAGGAAGCCCTGCAAGCGGGGACCGCCCACGCCGCCCGCGCACTGGCGCGTCCGCAGCTGGGGCGGCTCGAGCCCGGAAGCGCCGCCGACTTCGTGGTGGTGGATTCCCCCCACGCCCTCGAGCCGCTTTACCGCTGGGGCGAAACCCCGGTGCACGCAGTATACGTGGCCGGAAAACCCGCGCTAGCGGAAAGCCCACCATAGCGCCGCAACCTCGGCCAGCAACCGCGCCCCCACGAGCGCCGTAAGACCCGAAGGGTCGAGGTTGGGGGCGAGTTCGGTCAGGTCGAAACCCACGAGTTCATTGTGGGCAAAAACGTGCTCTAAGAGGCGGATAGCCTCGCCGTAACCAAGCCCCTCGACCTCGGGACTGCCGGTGCCAGGGGCGAGGGACGGGTCGAGGGCGTCTATGTCGAAGCTGAGATAAACCTTCTTGCCGCGCGGCAAACGCTCCAGCACCCCTTTCAGGTCGGCCTGCACCTCCCGCGCAAAAACGAGCGTGTGCCCGCGCTCCCGCGCCGCCCCGAAGGCCTCGGGGTCGGCCCGCAACCCCCTGAGCCCCACCACGGTGATCCGCCCGAGCCCCGCCACCTCCTCGACGGCGCGGCGGAAAGGCGAGGAGTTGGCGTAGCGGGTGGCGTTGCGAACGTTGGTGTAGTCAAGGTGGGCGTCGAACTGCACCACGTGGAACTCACCCAAATCGTCGTAGGCGCGGAGCACCGGGTAGCTTACTGTGTGGTCGCCGCCCACGAACACCGGGAGCTTCGCACGCCGCCGCAACTCCCGCGCCGCCTCGGTGATGCGGCGAAAGGTTTCGTGGTATTCCAGCTGCGCCGGGTCCACGTCGCCCGCATCGACAACCTGCACTCCGGCGAAACGGTAGGACTCCGATTCAGGATCGTAGTATCCCCGCGGGCCCGGGGCGTACCGCCCGGAAGTTTCGCGAAGCGCGGCGGGCGCGAAGCGCGCCCCGGGGCGGTACCCCACCCCGAAGTCGTACGGCAGGCCCAAAAAAGCTACGTCAGCCTGCCAGTCCCGGTCAAGCGGACGATGAGGGGCCTTGAGGAAGGTAGCCGGGCCGGTAAAAGGAAGTTCACCGTGGCGCATATTCATAGTCTAGTCCCCCGCCCACCGCAAGGACGCCAAGCGCCCGCAAACGCTTCCTGCTGGTTCAGGAACCCGCGTAACGCCGGTTATAGGCTGCGGCCAGCATCCCGATAGCCAGATAAAGCGCCAGGATGACGCCCAACTCCCCGGGGTTGTGCACGGCGAGGTAAGCGACTATCGCCAGTACCGTCACCAGCATGAGCAGCAGACCCGTAAGCGCTACCCCCAGGCTGGCCCCGGTACGCTCCCGCAGCTTCAGATTGGCCAGCGAAACCCCTATGGAAACGAGCAGGAAGGTCAGGCTGGAAAACTCGGCGATCACGCTCAGCGAACCCAGCAGGGTGAAAGCGCCGGCAAGCACGGTGAGCGCCAGCACAGCCACCCAGGGCACGTTCTTGCGGTCGCGCATGTTGAACTCGGCCGGCATCATGCCCTCGGAACCCATCTCGGCCATCATGCGGCTGGCGCCGAAGAGGGTGGAGTTGATGGCCGAGCTGGTGGCCAAAAGCGCCGCCAGGGCAACGAGAACGCGACCGGCGTTACCCAGCAGCGGCCGCGCTACCTCCGCGAGCGCGTACTCCCTGGCCTCCATTATCTGGTCCGGGCTCATCGTTCCCACCGCCACCACCGCGAGCGCCAGGTAGATTATCCCGGTGATCAGAATAGAACCGTAGATGCCCAGGGGTATGTTGCGGTCGGGGTCTTCGGTCTCGACGACGGCGTTGGTGATGAGCTGGAACCCCTCGTAGGCCACGAAGATGATGGCCGCGCCCAAAAAGAGCCCTCCCGCCCCCCGGTCGAAGAGCGGCACGAAACGGCCCGGATCCACGCGAAACAGGCCGATGACGGCAAACAGGCCCAGGATGATGATTTTGGAGTAGACTATCAGATCTTCGGTCACGCCGGCACTGCGCACCCCTTCGAGATTTACGAACATGAAGAAAAGCAGTACGCCAAGCGAAAGCCAAATGCGCACCGCCACCGCACCCGGGGTGCCCAGCAGATCGGCGCCGTAGGCTCCGAAGGTATAAGCGTAGAGTGCGAGCGTACCCACGTAACCAACTATCACCACCCAGCCCTCGATACCGGCGATCCAGGGCCGGTCGGGCCAGGCCCGGAGCAGATAGGTGTAACTAGCCCCGTCATCGCGGAAGGTGAGCGCCAGGCGCACGTAGTGGTAACCGGCGGTCAGCGCGATAAGCATGTCGATCACGAACGAAAGCGGCGCGGCATGGCCGGCCAGGCTAACGGCGATACCCAGAACCGAGAAGATGCCGCCTCCGATCATCCCGCCCACGCCGATGGCAATTAATTCTTTGAGACCCAGCTTTTCGGTTACGACTCTTTGCATGGAGATTCCTCCAACAATTCCTCGATCAGAGCGCGGTCCCCGCGATAGCTCAGGCGCTCCAAGGCTTCGGGGAGCGGCAACCACGCAACGGCCTGCACCTCTCGGTCGTGCCCGCCCGCCCGCCTCCGGGGACGCATCAAAAACCAGTCCACCCGCTTTTTTACCTTGCGCCCTTCGCGTACGAACCAGTAGGTGCTGGCACGCAGGGGGCGGATTATCTCGGCCTCATAGCCCGTTTCCTCGCGCACTTCCCGCAGCGCCGTATCCTCCGGCCTTTCACCGGGCTCCACGAGACCCTTGGGCAATGTCCAGACGGGCTCGCCCCGGAGGTTTACGGTACGAATCAGCAACACCCGGCAATCATCCGCAAGCAGCACGCCGCCAGCGGAGTGCTCGTAAATAACGGAACTCACACCCCCTCCAGCAGTCTGCGGAAAGTGAGGGCGTTCGCGGGCGCCGCCGCCCCGGCGTCGTTGTTGAAATAGGCATAAACCGTGCCCGCCGCTCCAGCGCGTACACGCCCGGCCCAAAAACTGAGCTCTTCGTCGCCGTATGAACGCCGCCGCCTGGGACCGCCGCCGTGGAAGCGCAGATAGGCCCTCCCGGCGGTCTCCACGTAGTCTTCCGGCAGCCCCGGCCCGCTCACACTGACGAAAGCCGCCCCCGCAGCGTCCAGCGCCTGGTAGACCTCGCTGCGCCACCAGCTGGGATGACGGAACTCGAGAGCGTTATCGAACCCGGGGTCGAGCGGCGCAAGCACGCGCTCCAGGTTCTCAGGGCTGTAGTGCATACTGGGTGGGAGCTGGAAAAGCACCGCCCCCAGGTGGTCTTCCAGCGTGCGCAGCACCGCATATAGCTTGGAGACGCTCGCTGGCTCCCCCAGGTGCTCGATGTGGGTGATGCGCCGGGGCGCTTTGACCGAAAAGCGGAAACCCTGCGGCGCTTTTTTTAACCAGCGCTCGATAGTGGCTTCGGTGGGGAAGCGGTAGAAGGTGCTGTTCATCTCGACGGTGTCGAATCTCCGGGCGTAGAACTCGAACCAGCGCGCAGGCGGAAGCTCGCCGGGATAAAACGAACCTCGCCACGCCCAGTAAAAGTATCCGGAGCAGCCCACCCAGACCCGTTTTTCCATACTTTAAGTTTAGGCGTATGCTGGGGGACATATGGTGAAGCGTCTCATCGACACTCTAGGAAGCACCAAAACGTCCACCAGTACCGCCGACCTCGAGGCTCACGGGCGCGACGAAGGCTACCCCGAAAGCGCCCTGCCCGAAGCGGTGGTCTACGCCGAAACCCCTGCAGACGCGAGCCAGACCCTGCGCATCGCCCGCGAGCACGGCTATGCGGTCATCCCCTTTGGCGCAGGTACGAGCATCGAAGGGGCGCTGATACCGGTAAAACCCGCTATTAGCCTCGACCTCAGCCGCATGAACCGGATCCTGGAGGTGCGCCCGGGCGACTTTCTGGCCGTGGTCGAGGCCGGGGTCACGCGCAAGCAGCTGAACGAGCGGCTGCGCCGCGAGGGGCTCTTCTTTCCGGTGGACCCGGGGGCCGACGCCTCGCTAGGCGGCATGGCGGCCACCAACGCCTCGGGCACCACTACGGTGCGCTACGGCGGGATGCGGCGGAACGTGCTGGCGCTGGAGGCGGTGATGGCGGACGGCGAGGTGGTGCGCTTCGGCCGGCCGGTGCAGAAGAGCTCGAGCGGCTATGACCTCAAGGACCTGCTCATCGGCAGCGAGGGCACACTCGCGATCATCACCAAGCTGTGGCTCCGCCTCTCCCCCCTGCCCGCCGAGGTGCACACCGTGCGCGTCTACTTCGAGGACGTGGGGGCCGCGGCCGAGGGGGCATTCGCGCTCATGGGCGCGGGGCTGCCGGTGGCGCGGCTGGAGCTGGTGGACGAACGCGCCATCGCCGCGGTGAACCGCCACCTGGGCCGCAGCTACCCCGAGCGGCCGATGCTGCTGGTGGAGTTCCACTCCTCGACCCCCGAGGCGGTCCGGGCCGAGAGCGCCTTCGCCGAGGAGCTCTTGCGCGAGGCCGGGGCCACCGGCTTCGACGCCGCCCGGACGCCCGAGGAGCGCACCGCCCAGTGGGAAGCGCGCCACCAGGCATACTGGGCGCTGGTACACACCTTCCCCGGGCGGCACTACATGATCACCGACACCGCGGTGCCGCTTTCCGAGATGCCGGGGATGGTGCGCTACGCCCAGGAGCTGATGGACGAGCTGGAACTTGAGGGCAATATCCTGGGCCACGTGGGCGACGGCAACTTCCACACCATCGTGGCCGCCCGTCCCGGCGACGAGTACGCCCGGGCCGAGGCCTTTAGCGCCCGGCTTGTGGAGCGGGCGCTCGAGCTGGGGGGCACGGCTACCGGCGAGCACGGCGTGGGGCTGCGCAAACGCAAGTACATGGCGCGTGAACACGGCCCGGCGCTCGGCTGGATGCGCCGCATCAAGGCCGCCCTCGACCCCGAAGGGGTGCTCAACCCGGGCAAGGTGCTGCCGGACGTCGAAGCCGGGTAGTCACGGCCGGATCCGCAACGTTGCCACCTAGCCGGATGCGGTGGGGTTACTTTCGCAGCGCGACGGGCCACTGCTACCGGACTGGGGCCAAAAAGGAAAGTGGTCGTGAGGCGGCAGACAAAAGCCGTTCGCCAAGTGCTGGATGTAGGTTGGTCACGATTCGAAAGATGAGCGTTTGGCCTCGCCCGCGCCAACAACCCCCATGTATCTTCCATAAGGGACACAGCCGAAACCCCCAAGGGCCATTCCTAAGTAGATACGCCCGCTAGGGTGATAGGCGGCCACCCGCCCCGTGACCTTGGCCGTACGGTATC
>JAMOUW010000036.1 GCA_027067955.1 Thermaceae bacterium | reverse complement strand
GGTGTTGATCGTAGGCGCAGGCGAGGCCGGCACCATGCTGGCGCGTGAAATGCTGCGGCACCCGGAGGCGGGCCTACTACCGGTGGGATTCTTGGATGACGACCCGGCCAAACAACACCAGAAGATCATGGGTATTCCGGTCTTGGGGCCTATTTCCAGCCTGCCTCAGGTGGCCGCCAGCACCCATGCGGATGAGGTGCTCATCGCCATTCCCTCGGCCCCGGGCAAGGTCGTGCGCCGGGTCGTGGAGCTCGCCCGGCAGGTGGGGCTGCGCCACCGCATCGTGCCCGGGATCTACGAGATCCTCTCGGGCAAGGTGGCCATCTCTCAGATCCGCAACGTAGACGTCGAAGACCTACTGCGGCGCGATCCGGTGCAGCTCGACACCTCGGAGATCACCGACTACCTCGAAGGGCGGGTGGTGCTGGTTACCGGTGCGGGGGGCTCGATCGGCTCCGAGATCGTCCGGCAGGTTGCGCGTTTCCGCCCCCGCCGTATCCTGCTGCTGGGCCGAGGGGAGAACAGTCTCTACCAGATCGAGCGGGAGATCGAGCGCACCTGGCCCGAGATGGACTGGCGCACCATCGTCGCGGACGTGCGCGACCGCGAGAAGATGCAGCACGTCTTCACCACCTATGCCCCCGAGGTGGTCTTCCACGCCGCCGCTCACAAGCACGTGCCCATGATGGAGGCCAACCCCGACGAAGCGATCTTCAATAACGTCGGGGGGACCAAGAATGTTGTGGAGCTCGCGCTCGAGTACGGCGTTGAACGCTTCGTGAACATCTCCACCGACAAGGCCGTCAACCCCACCTCGGTCATGGGGGCTTCCAAGCGCGTGGCCGAATACCTGGTGCAGTGGGCCGCCCAGCGGGCCAAGCCGGGGCAGGCGTTCGTTTCGGTGCGTTTCGGCAACGTGCTGGGCAGTCGGGGCAGTGTGATTCCCCTGTTCAAGGAGCAGATCGCCAAGGGCGGGCCCGTTACCGTGACTCATCAGGATATGACTCGCTACTTCATGACCATCCCTGAAGCTGCGCAGCTAGTGCTGCAGGCGGGCGGGCTGGGGAACAACGGAGCAGTCTACGTTCTCGACATGGGTGAACCGGTAAGAATAGCTGACTTGGTCCGCGATCTGATACGCCTTTCAGGGCTGGAGCCCGGAGCAGACATAGAAATCATTTATACCGGCATCCGCCCCGGAGAAAAATTGTTCGAGGAGCTGCTAACCGCGGAGGAGGGAACCGAGGCGTCAAAACACTCCCACATTTTTGTAGCCAAAGGGAACGCCAGCGGACTCGAAGAGCGCCTGGCCCTCATAGAGGAGCTTTTCGATGCTGCTCGCAAGAGGGACCCTGCCGAAATTCGCGCCGTTTTCAAAAGGCTGGTGCCAACCTTTTCTCCCATGGTCCCGGGGAAGTAAGCGGTTTTCGGCGGCGCGGCAGTAAATTGAAACGAGGCGGAGCCGGAACGGGTACAATCAAAACATGCGCTACCCCGTGCTCGTTCTGGCGGCGTTTCTGACCTGGGCGGGTTGGGCCGCGGCGGAGCAGGTTGCCACGCACGACTTCTTTCGCCTGACTCAGACGGTTTCGCGCTCAGTCAGCACCCCTGGCGCCTGGCGCTACACCGTAGCCCCACGCACCAAAGAAGCTCGCGCCTACTGGGAGGCGGCGGTGGAAAGCTGGCGTCGCTCGCTGAGGATCGGCCTGCGGGTCAAGATGGGCGCTTTCGAGGTGGTGCGCACCGAGAAGGGCTTGCGGCTGCTGCCGCTCTGCGCCGAGGTGCACCCCGGCTGCTTTTCGCGGCCCGGGCTGCCGGCGGGGTTGCAGGGATGGAAGATGGACCTGGTGCTCCTCGATCTGCATAACACCCTGGACCTGGCTCTGGCCGACGCCAAAAAACACGCGAAGCCCTACCCGGCCACGGTGACGCTCTCCAAGTTCCTGCGCTTTACGGTGCATTCGGACGGTCGCATTGAACTGACCCCCTACGGCTGGAAACCGTAGGGGGGCAGGCGGCTTCGCGCTAGGGCTCCGCGAAGGCGGTTTCGAAAAAGTCGGCCAGGCGGCGGTAGAGCTTGCGGCGGTTTTCTTTCTTGCGGATTCCGTGGCCTTCGTCTTCGAAGACTAACAGCTCGTAAGGAACACCGGCGGCCTCGAGCGCCCGCCGCACCGCGGTCACGTTCTCGGGGGTGACGTTGGGGTCGAGCGCCCCCTGGACTATCAGCAACCGCCCTTTGATGTTGCCAACGTAGTG
>JAMOUW010000035.1 GCA_027067955.1 Thermaceae bacterium | reverse complement strand
TTTCCACCTGCACGCGCACGAACTCCTCGTAGTCGTCCACGTCGAAAACGGCCTTGGCGGTATCCACCACCTGCCAGACCACCACCGCCGCTATCTCAATAGGGTTGCCCAGTTTGTCGTTGACCTTAAGCACCTCTGAGTTGAAGTTGCGGACGCGCAGGCTGACGTTACGGCGGGTGGTTAAAGGGTTGGTCCACCAAAAACCGTCTTCGCGCACGCTGCCGCTGTATTTGCCGAAGAAGACCAGAACCCGGGCCTGATTGGGCTGAACGGTGAAGAATCCGGGAACGAGCGCCAGAGCCGCCAGCAAAGCCGCTACGCCCCAGGTGAGCGCGCCCCATGAAGCGCCGGAAAGGAGCGAGCTGAGAAAAACCCAGATTTCCCAAATACCGACCGCTATCAAGACCAGCCCTACCAGCAGCATTGCAAAACCATTTATTTTGAAAGCGTTTTTTTCCTTTACCTGTCGCATGTGCACCTCCTGATATATGTATGATATCACTATGCTATCGCATCAAACAAGGTGCTGGTTTAACGACTCATACCAGCCGGATAATTAACGCCCCCCTAAGGCCGCCATAAGCGCAAACGGGCGCGGCCCTCTTCCGGGGGAGGGTCTTGTACTGCACAGCAACCAAGGCTGTGGTTGAGCAACGCGAGCCTCGGGGGCAGGCCCGGCTCACTGGCGCAAAACGCCCCGGCCGGGGCGCGGGATATTCGAATGCAGGACGTGCGGAGGGAGCAATGAAGGCGACCTCGCGTTTACAACGCCGCCCATTTACCCACCCGTCCGCTTTCTTGCATGCCAGAACCAGCCTGTCACGGGCCGCGGGGTACCTGCGGATTTCTTCCTGGCGAGTGCTTGCAAGCAACCGGCTTTTGGCCCTGGCAGTGCCTACAACCCCTTCCCGACCCTTCCCCGGGAGGGGGCTGATTGCGTGACAACCGAACCATGGATTTTGGTGCGGCACGGGGTCCGCCGGTCGGCTTCGCCGGGAAGCGGAATGCGGGGATAACTCCTTAAATAACCAGGCTAGTCGTAAACTCGCTCAGCAGCACTTTCGCGAAACCCCATCTCTTGCATCCCCCTTCCCCGCTTTCCATTACAGCTGACGGGGGCCGCAAGCCACGAGCTATGCATGTCACAGGCCCTCCTACCCGCTCACATCGCAGTGCGCCGCGGGCTGCGCACTCCTCAGGCGGGCCCGCCCTTACAACACAGCAACCGAGAACGCATCAACCAGGCAGGCGGGCACACCGGCCCGCCTCTGCACATCACGTACCACGTACCGGTTGCCGAGACCCGGGAGCCGTCTACCCTGCAAAAAGCAGGGATCCATGCCATACAAAAAGCCGCGATTAAGTCGCCTCTGACTGGCTAACTACAAGCCACAAGCCACGGGCCACAAGCGATGTAGTTACCACATACCACGCACTGCTCACACATCCAGCTCGGCGAACCTGGCGTTTTCCTCGATGAATTCGCGCCGCGGTTGCACGTCGGCGCCCATCAGGTCTTCGAAAATCTCGCTGGCGTAAAGGGCGTCTTCTACGGTCACCTGCTTCAGGACCCGGGTTTCCGGGTTCATCGTGGTCTCCCACAGCTGCTCGGGGTTCATCTCGCCCAAGCCCTTGAAGCGCTGGATCTCGTACTTCCTGTCGCCCACCTTCCTCAGCGCGGCCTTGAGCGCCTCGTCGTCGAAGATGTACTCGCTCTTGCGCCCCACCTTGAGCTTGTAGAGCGGCGGCTGGGCGATGTAGAGGTAGCCGCGGTCAATGATCGGGCGCATGAAGCGATAGAAGAAGGTGAGCAGCAGCGTGCGAATGTGCGAGCCATCCACGTCGGCATCGGTCATGAGGATGATCTTGTGGTAGCGCACACTTTCGATGTCGAAGTGGGTTTCGTCGCCGGTGCCCTGGATGCCGGCGCCGATGGCGGCGATCATGGCCCGCACCTCGTTATTCTTGAGCGCCTTTTGCAGGTTAGCCTTCTCGACGTTTAGGATCTTGCCCCGAAGCGGCAGGATGGCCTGGAAGCGGCGGTCGCGCCCCTGCTTGGCCGAGCCGCCGGCCGAATCCCCCTCGACTATAAAGAGTTCGGCTTCTTCCGGGTCTTCAGTCTGACAGTCGGCCAGCTTGCCGGGCAGGTCGTCGGACTCGAGCGGATTCTGCCGCCGCACCAGCTCGCGCGCCTTGCGGGCCGCTTCGCGCGCCTGGGCGGCACGCTGGGCCTTGCCGTAGATGGTCTTGGCGATGCGGGGGTTGGACTCGAGAAAGTCCATTAACTTCTCGTAAACGACGCTGCTGACCGCACGCTCGGCTTCGGGGTTGAGGAGCTTGCCCTTGGTCTGGCCTTCGAACTGCGGCTGTGGAATCTTGACCGAGATTACCGCGAACAACCCCTCCAGCAGGTCGTCACCCGAGGGCTTGGGTTGGCCGTTCTTTTGCAACCCCGCCTTCTTGGCGTACTGGTTCATGGCGCGGGTGTAGGCGCCGCGAAAACCAGAAAGATGCACGCCACCGTCGCGGGTGGGAATCATGTTGGCGTAACTGAGCAACTGGGTGGTGTAGCCCTTGGTGTGGATAAAACCGACGTCTACTTCCACGTCGTCTACCTGACCGCTGAGGCGGCCGGGCTTGTCATAGAGCAGCTCTTCACCCTCGGCCAGAGCGCGCGCGAAGCTGGCCACCCCGCCCTTGTCGTGGAAGACTTCCCGCTTGCCGCTGCGCTCGTCGGCAAGTTCTATGCGCAGGCCGCCTGCCAGGTAGCTGACCTCGCGCACCCGGCGGCGCACCCGGCGGTAGTCAAATTCCAGTCCCTCTTCGAAGATGCTAGCGTCGGGCATGAAATGGACCCTGGTGCCGGTTTTTCCTTTGGGGGCCTTGCCGACCACTTCGAGCGGCTTCCTGATCACGCCGCGGGAAAACTCGATGCGGTAGTGCTTGCCGCCGCGCCAGATCTCAACGACCATCCAGTCGGTCAGGGCGTTTACCACGCTGGCGCCGACACCGTGGAGGCCGCCGGAAACCTTGTAGGCCCCCTCTTCGAACTTGCCGCCGGCGTGTAGCTCGGTGTAGATGACCTCTACCGCGGGCTTGCCTTCTTCGGCCATGACGTCCACCGGAACGCCGCGGCCGTCGTCCTCGACGCTGGCGGAACCGTCTTTGTGCAGGGTCACCTTGATGGTGCTGGCGTAGCCGGCCAGGGCTTCGTCAACGGAGTTGTCCAGGATCTCGGTGAGGAGCTGGTGGTAGCCGTCGCTGCCAGTGCCGGCGATGTACATCGCCGGACGGTGGCGCACACCCTCCAGCCCCTTGAGCACCTTGATGCTCGAGGCGTCGTATTTGCTCATCTTCCTCCTCTGTTTCGTGGCAATGCGGGTCGAGCCCTCCTAACACTAGTATATCATCTGTGGCGTTTTGCGCCGAAAAACCAAAGCACTCAGGAACGCAAATCTTTAGTTATCCGAAGTTTTGCATTATGGAAACGTATCAGAACCCGAAGCCAAAGGCGACGGCGGCGCTAAACCCCTCGGGCCACCCCGCGCTCAGGGTGATGTCACCCACCACGTTCGGGAAAACGCGGTATTGCAAGGACGCCAGACCCTCAAACAGAGGTTGCACGCGGTTGTAGTCAGCTCCCAGGTGATCACGAAAATAGCATATCTGCACGCCGCCCCCAGCGCCGTAGCGCAGGCGGTAGGTAGTTTCGCTGCGGTAAGTCCAGCCCAGGTAGTCGCCGACGCCGGTATAACATATTCCCACCGCAGGGTTGGAGCCCCCGACGGTCGCCGCGCTCATAGCAACCCGGCCGCGGAATTCCCAGAGATCCAGGAAGCCGCCCATCCGCCCGACGGGATTGAGGCCAAAGTCTATCGAACCGGCCCCTTGCATGGCAAAGACCCCCTGAACCCGGTCCATGGGGATGGGGGTGTGAAAAACATGGGTCTGGGCCAGCACCGGCAGGGCCATCCAGAGAAACCACGCGAAAAACCGCATGTATTTAGTCTACGCACCAGCTTCCGGCTGTTTGGTGCACCAGGAACTCGATCGGTGTGCAGCAGGTGGTAAAATCACCTTGCGTAAAACCAGCATCGCAGAGTTCGCTTCCTGCGCGCCTGATTGACTCCGCCACAGATACAGGTAGGGCCATGAGTGCTGGTTGGGTGTGTCCAAGGGTTTGCGCGCCGGTACTGCCGGCTGCGCGCTTCGGCCGAGCCAAAACCCAACGCACACACCGGCCGTAGCCGGACATGAAGGGGTGATGGCAGTGAAAAACACTGGTTTGCCGATAATGGCCGTTTTTGCCGCCGTCCTTTTGCTGGCGTCATGCAACAGGCCGGTGGGCGGGCAGGTTACCGTAACCGCCAGCGGCGCCGATGCCGCCGCCTACCGTTTGATAGGAGGGAACTGGCAACCTGCCGATGATCCGGAACAGTTTTCCTTCTTGACGTTCGGGGCCTACGAGGTGGCGGTCCGCTGCGGGGACGCGGTGCACATGATTGCGGTCACGCCCGATGAAACCTTGCGTCCGGTACTGAACTGCGAAACGAAAGGTAGCGCTGGCTTCAGCGTCAACTTCGATGTTCAGGCGGTTAGCGGGGCCGTCTCGGTTGGTTTCTTCTATCTGAACGGTATCAGTGCGAAAGACGCCAAAAGCGGTACCATCAGCGTAAGCAACGCGCTTACCGGCGAGCAGGACCTGGTTCTCGTTGCCGCCGACAGCAGCAAGGAACCGATAGCGGCCATGATGGTCACCAAGAACGTAAGTGACGGCGCCACTTATACAATGACGATGAGCTCGAGCCACAAGAACAACCTGCTCGCGGGCGGCTCCCTGGCCGACTACAGCGGCAGCATTCCCAGCGGGTGGACGTTGAACCTGGCCATGGTGGCCGCGATTACGCCCCGCGGCACGGTAGTGCCAATGAAGGCCTTCACCGGCGGGGGCGGCAGTTACAAGTCCCTCAACTTCGCCAGCTACGACCTTGCCAGCGTTATCGCCCGGGAGAAATCCAAGGCACCTTACAAGAGCCTGGCCCGGCTGATTGTAGGAGACGGCAAGGCGCTCAACTTCCAGGCGGACCTGCCGGAGGTCTTCGACGCCACCATGACCCATAACTACCCGCCGGGATTTTCGAACCTCAGCTATGGCTGCGGCGATCTGGTCGGCTTTCACCTGCAGGCGAACTGGGGGCACGACAAACTCTTCAGCGCTCTGGTCACCACCGGCCTGTTGAACGGGAGCACCGGTTACCGGCTGCCCGATCTTACCGGGGTGCAGGGTTTCGCCGGGGTGACGCCCGCAAGCGGGGACAGGGTCAAACTCACCGCAGAAGCTCTTTGCAGCAACAAGACCATAGGCGAACTGAGCAGTGCCGGATTGAACAAGAAGCCCTTCCAGGTACGCGGTCTCGACCTGCGCATTGCCGGTGACGTGGAAGAGTACGTCGCGCCCTGACCCCTCCCGGCCGGTCCTGCGCGGACCCGGGACCGCCTGGCTATCGCCGCCAAAGCCCCCACCCGGTCTGCCAGGGAGCCGGCAACCCGGGGCAAGAAGGGCAATATCCAGACTCGGGATTTTTCCGCCCGCGCAGGACGCAACGAACGCGAGCCGCTGGCGGGGGATACCAGCGCAACTACAAAGAAGCGAGAATCCTCGCGCGGGCGGGCTGCATCCGGCCGTGCAAAATGTGCAAATTCGATTGTTACCGTATGCACCAAGCTATAGAATATCCCCCGCAAAAACGTAGCAGCGCTCCCCGAAACTGCACCTTCTCAACGTCGCACCGGCTGTGGAGGTGAAGACATGAGAGGAAAGCGGGTTATGGTTGGGGCTTTTGCGTTGCTCCTGCTGGTCGCCTGCGGAGGGCAGGCCCCTGCGGGCGGCGGGAACGACGGAAACGGGCAAACGCCGGTGGCGAATCCCCAGGATCTCGCCGCAGCGTTGAGTGCCGCAAGCAGCCAGCTTTACCGGCTCGAGCGGCCGCTCATCACCCTGGTGCCGGTACCCGTGCTGGGGCTTGCACCCTTCACGGTCGGCGTCGCGCCGCTGGATACGGTAACCTGGGATTGCAGCCCGGTAACCGTAACGGGAAACGCAAGCGACCCCGACCGTGACGGCATCCCCGTGAACGCCACCTATGACGGCAGGTGTACCTGGAGCTATAGCGGTAGCGAATCGGCAAAGGGTTACTGGGAATACCAGAAGGTCAACGTGCAAGACCCAGATAGCAACGATCCCCAGGCCGGGGTCAGGGTGAAGGGTGTAATCAAGTGGGGCGCTACCGCCACCGCCGCCGGCTCGGTCAACTCGACCTGGACGATCACCCGCCACGATCTCGTAAGAAAGGGGGACGCCTACAAATTCGACTACGCGGGCAGCTGGGTCGTTACGCTCGATAGAAAGGTCTACACCTTCAACTACGACCTTTCGGGCACCTGGACCCCCGACGATATGAAGCACCCCTGGGACAATGGCACGTTGAGCGCAGAAGGTCGTTTCAGCGGCAACGGCCCTGACTGCGCGAACGGCTGGACGCTGGACGCCCGGCTCTCCGGGGTGCACTTCACCGCCGAAAAGATCGACGCCGGCAAGGCTTACTACTCCGGTACCGGCTGCGATGGCAAGGCCGCAGCCGCCAGCGTTAGCTGGTCGGCCACGCAGGTCTGCATTACGGTGAAGGGCAAGACGGTCTGCGCACCGAACGACTGACGCCTTACCCCCGAAAGTCCGTGCCGCCCGGTTCTCCGGGCGGCCAGTTAGTAGCTGCGGGTTGCCCTGATCAGACGTTCCAGCACTTCCGCCGCCCGGCCGGCGACGAGTATTCGCCCCGCCTCGGCCAGCCCGGCCTGCAGGTCTTCCGCTTTACCGGCGGCCACCAGGCCGGCGGCGGCGTTGAGGGCGACGACGTCGCGCTTGGGGCCCTGTTCTTCGCCGCTAAGGATGCGACGGGTAAGGGCGGCGTTTTCTGCCGGCGCGCCCCCGGCCAGCGCTGCCAGCGGCGCTTCTTCCAGGCCGTAGTCGGCGGCGCGGAAGGTGAAGCGGCGCGTGCGGCCGTTTTTTAGCTCCACCACCTGGTTCTCGCCCAGCGTTAGCTCGTCGGTGCCGCGCGAGTGGACCACCCAGGCCCCCTTGACCCCCAGCTCGCCCAGGGCAAAGGCCATCGGCTCGAGCAAGTCCGGAGAGTAGACGCCCAGCAAGAAGTACTGCGCCCGCGCCGGGTTGGTTAGCGGCCCCAGCACGTTGAAGACGGTCCGGGTCTTGAGTTCGGCCCGCACCGGGGCGACGTGGCGCATGGCCGGGTGGTGGGTGCGAGCGAACAAAAAGCCAATGCCCACCTCTTCGATTACCCGGGCCACCTGCTCCGGCGCTAGTTCGATGTTGACCCCCAGGGCCTCGAGCAGGTCGGCCGAGCCACTTTTGGAGCTGGCCGCCCGGTTGCCGTGCTTGGCCACCTTGAGGCCGGCCGCCGCTAGCACGAAGGCGACGGTGGTCGAGATGTTGAAGGTGCCCACGCCGTCGCCGCCGGTTCCCACCACGTCCACCAGCTCGCCGCTAACGTTGACCGGCGTGGCGGCTGCGCGCATGGCGCTGGCGAAGCCGGCGATCTCTTCCGGGGTCTCGCCGCGCACCTTGAGGGCCGCCAGCGCCGCCGCCGTCTGCACCTGGCTCAGCTCGCCGGCCATCATCCGGCCCATCAGCGCCCTGGCTTCGTTAAGGGTAAGGGGTTTGCCGTCTAGCAGTTTGTAGAACTCCTTCATTTTTTTTCCTCTCGCAGATTGGTCTTCCAGAACAGCTCGACCTCGCCCAGCCAGTTGACCAGCAGTTGCAGGCCCAGCTCGGTCAGAATGCTTTCGGGGTGAAACTGAACGCCGACCGTCGGAAAGCGGACGTGGCGCACCGCCTGAATGGTCTGCTGGCCCTCTTCGGGCGTCCAGGCCAGCACTTCCAGCTTGCCCGGCAGGTCATCGATTACCAGCGAGTGGTAGCGGGTGGCGGTAAAGGGGCTGGGCAGGCCCATGAAGATGCTCTGGCGCGAGTGCTCGATGGGGCTGGTCTTGCCGTGCATCAGCTTGACCGCCGGAACTACCCTGGCGCCAAAGGCGGCGCCGATGGCCTGGTGGCCCAGGCAGACGCCGAGAATGGGCAGGCGCGGGGCGTACTCCTTGATGAGCGGGATCGAAAGCCCCGCCTCTTCCGGCGTGCCCGGCCCCGGCGAGATGACCACGGCGTCGGGAGCCAGCCTGGCGACGTCCTCGAGCTGGAACCTGTCGTTGCGCCAGACGGTCAGCCGCGCCCCCAACTGGCCCAGATAGTCGGCCAGGTTGTAGGTGAAGGAGTCGTAGTTGTCGATGATCAGTACGTGGAGGGTGGGATGTGGGGTGTGGGGTGTGGGGGGTGTCCCTCCAGCCTGTGGCCTGTGGCCTGTGGCCTGTGGTTTTTTGCTCTTCATTTGCGGCCCTCCTGGTAGGAGATGAAGGCGGAAATCTGCTTGGTGAGCGACGAAACGTGCAAGTTTAGTTTTTCAAAAACCGCACGGTCGATGTAGCCAAAGTCGTGCGCGAGTCTGAGTAGCGTAGACAATTCATACGCGCTGCCTAGTGCAATCCGCGAATACCGCGAAAGCTCGGCGGCCGTACCGCGGCCGACGCCTTCGGCCAGGTTGGCGGGAATGGAAACAGCAGCCCGGCGCACCTGAGCGGTTAAACCATAAACTTCTTCTTTGGGCCAGGAATTGGAGGCCCGATAAATGTCTTTGGCCAGCCGCATACCTTCTTGCCAAATGCGGAGGTTTTCAACACTCTCAGGCATTCAAACACCTCCATGGGCGTCCCATAGCCGGTAGCCTGTGGGATTGATTGAATGGTTTTTCCACAAGCTACGAGCTACAAGCCACAGGCGAGCAAGGCCCGTAGCCAGTGGCCGGTAGCCTGTGGGATTGATTGAATGGTTTTTCCACAAGCTACGAGCTACAAGCCACAGGCTTATTAGTCCTTCCATCTTCACAACCCCTTCTCTGCTAACTCAACCGCCCTCATCAACGCCTTCGCCTTATTCACGCACTCCTGATACTCGCGCTCGGGGTCGCTGTCGGCCACCACGCCGGCGCCGGCCTGGACGTGGACCCGGCCGCTGGCGATGACGAAGGTGCGCA
>JAMOUW010000034.1 GCA_027067955.1 Thermaceae bacterium | reverse complement strand
GCCGTTTTCGCCCGGGTCGCCGACGTTTTTAAGTTTTAAGTAGCTCGTGTTCAAAAAGCTCGCGCCGTGGACAAGTTGCAGGTCGATGGGGCGGTCGCCAAATTTTTGTAAAAGATCGCGCTTAACCCGCTCTAACATGGCGTTGCCGGTCGCCGTGGTGGGCATGGCGACGTAGAGCCCCCGGTGGTGGTTTTGGGCCTGAAGCTTTAAGTGCGCATAGAAAGCGGCCTCGGTCTTGCCGCCGCCCATGGGGGCCTCGAGCACGAGCACTTGAGGGCCTTCGGCGTTTTCTAAGGCTTTTACGACGGCCCGCTGGACCGGGGTGGGCTTATCGAAAAACGCTTCTTCGAACCTTGGGGGCTTTTGAACCAAGGGCGTTCTGGGAAGCCACTGAATCTTGTCTAAGGCTTTTTCGGCTAAGGCGAGGGCGTTTTGGAAGTAGTGCTCGATGTCGTCTAATGGGCGGCCGTAGGGGAAGTGCTCGGGGCTCGAGGCCAGCCAATCGGCAAAGCTCGCAAGCCCCATGAGGCGAAGCTGGCCAGCGGGTTGAAGTTTTTTTGTGTTGGGAAAAGGGACTTTTAGGGTTTTGAAGTATTCATTGAGCAACGTTTCCCGAGCTTCTTCCCAAGGGCCGGTTTCGCAATCAAGTACGTAAGTGCCGTTTTGGCGCTCTTCAGGCGTGGCAAGAAAGCCGTGGTGGGCTCCGAGCAGCTCGGCCACCGCCGAGGAAAACGCGAATGGGAAGCCCAGTTTGGGCAGCAAGGATTCCGTGAGGATCACGCTCATAACGCCGTGCGCGACCCAATGCTTGCTGCCGCGCTCCGGCAAGCAGGAGGGTTTGGCGTCGAGGCCGTGGGCGTTGACCTTTTGCCAGCCCTCGGGCCACTGAACTTGGAAAATGGCGCTGGCCTTGCCCAGGTCGTGGAGCCCGACGAAGAAGGCCGCGAGTTTTTGCGCATCTTTAAGATCGTTCAAGTCGTAATCTTTGGCGTACGCCGCTAGCGTGCTTTCCGGTTCCCGCTCGAGGATCTTAAACGCGGCGGCGGCCGCGTCCAGCATGTGAGCAAGCAGCGGATGCCCTTCGGGGTGGTCCTTATCCCCGCTTTTGGCCCAGAAAATCAGAGGATCCATCTCCTTAATGCTCCTCCTCGGTTGCGACATCTAGCGTCGTGATTTTTCTGGCCAGCGCGAGGGCTTCTTCTCGCCAGCGTCTTCTCAAGTTTTCGGGTTCTAGCACCTCGACTCTGGGTCCCCAGCTTTGTACCCAGGGCAGGATTTCGGTGGGGAAGCCATCGTGATCCACGCCCACCTCGAGGCCAGCCACCAGCGAGCCGTCGGGGAGGGTTTGTTCGACCTCGAGGCCCGGGAAGTCCTGCTCGAGGACGCGAGGGGCTGCTTCCGGGCTGAACTTGAGGCGAACCCGCACGCTTCGGTCCCCGCCCACCAGTCCCCAGGCGTGCTTTAAAAACGCTTGCGGCGAGAAATCGCTCGGAATTTCGTAGGTGTCGTTCAGTAGGCGCGGGTTTCGCATCCGGGTCAGCTTGAAGGTGCGAATCGCGCGGTGGTAGCTGCGCTCGTAGCCAATGGCATAAAGGGAAAGGTTTTGCCGATTGACCTCCACGAAATAGACCGCGAGTTCGTTTTTGTGCCAGTTTTTGCTGCCCGCCGCTTGGTAGTCAAACGCCAGGTAGTTTTGGTTGAACCAGGCCTGAGCGACCAGCTCTAAGGGACGGTCGTCGCCGGCTTGGCGCAGCGGGCGAATGCTTTCCTGGGTCAACGTTCGGGCGGGTTCGGGGAGCATGGCGGCGAGCTTGTCTAAGGCGCGGACGTAGTAGCGGTTGGGAGCCGGGGTTTGGTGGTAGAGAAGCCGGGTGGCGGCGTGCACGGCCAGCGCTTCCACGGGGTTTAAGGGGCTTGAGGTGGCGTGCAAGCGGTAGCGGCCGCGCGCGACGCGGATGGGCGTGTCGCCGATTTTTGCAAGCGCCTGGAGGTCGCGCTCGATGGTCCGGCGCGAGGTGCCAAAGTGCTCGGCGAGTTCTTTGATGGACCAGGCGCGAGCGCGCAAGAGCTCCCTCATTTCCAAAAGGCGCTCGGCCCGGGCGAGGCTCCGATCTCGCATGTTTGGTTCCACTTTACGGCCAAAGTAAGGTGGCCTTATGCACCTCTATCACATTGCCCGCCGCGAGGACTGGGAGCGGGCGCGGGAGGTGGGGTTTTACGCCCCGGCGAGCCTGGAGCGGGAGGGGTTTGTGCACTGCTCGCTTTCCCACCAGCTCGAGGCGGTGGCGAACGCGCTTTTTCGCGGGGAGCGGGGCCTTTTGCTTTTAGTAATTGACCCTAAGCGGCTTTCGGCCGAGGTTCGTTTCGAGGACTCCG
>JAMOUW010000033.1 GCA_027067955.1 Thermaceae bacterium | reverse complement strand
AACCTGTGGGGATAATGCCTTCGTGAAGCCAACGCGCGTAGGTCTCAAGCCGCTTGTCTAGCGGGCCTTCTTCGTCCCACTGCCCTTTGACCAGTAGCTCGACACCGGAGCGTGGGGCTACGATGACGGCTAGGGAGTTGCGCTTTTCTTTAGCTGCCTTTTCTGCTTTACGAGCAAGATTCAAGGCTTCGCCGAGGTCGAAGAGGTGGTGCACCACGGCGAGGCCGACCGAGAGGGTTGGTGATTTGCCACCCTTGCCTTCGAAGCCTTCAAGGGACTCTTTAAAGCAATCTGCTAACTCGCGGGCGCAATCCAAGGCTTCATGTAAGGGCAGAAGGGCGAGCACGTCGTCCCCACCTGAGTAAACCAAGGAGCCCGCGTGGTTTTGCACGATGCGCTTCACTTGGGTGGCGAACTCGGTGAGCTTCGTGGAAAGCTGCCGATGCCCATCTACCGTTTTTTGGGCGCTAATGGCCTTGCCCATGCGGTCGCCGTCGGCGTGCAGGATGGCGTAGTAAGGGTAGGGTTCTTTTTTGAGCTTTTGGTAAAGCTCCGCAAGTTTTTTCTCCGCTTGTTGGCGGTCCCCCTCATCGGAGATGAGTTCTGTAAGGCGACCGGGGAAAAGGAGGCGGGGGTCCCGCTTACCGATGCGATCGAAGATGGGCTTGATGTTCCATTGCTCTACATCCTCGGTTTCCACAAGTTTTGCGATTTCGTCTAGGGTTTGCTTTAGCTCCGTTAGCTCGTCCGAGGTGAGGCCCATAAGGAAGGGCAGGGCTGCCATGTGAGACGTGCTGGCGAAGTTCTCGGCTGGGTAGAGGCGTTTGAGAAGGTCTACCCCCGAGAGCTCCTCGCCCGGGCGGATACCCTTTTTGAGCTTGGCCTTTTCGTGGTTTTTTTGGACTTCGCCGGGGATATCGCTAAGCTTTTTGTATTTCCAGCGGAGGTCAGTAACGCTTTCAAGCGCTCCGTCGAGGGAGCTCTTTTGCACCGGCCCGGCCCAGTTGACGGGAGCGAAGTCCCGCGTGTTTTTCCGCGCCGCCATGAAGCGCGTCGCGGTCTGCCGGGCCTGGGCGTAGTCCTCTTCCCCTTCGTAGGGGACGGCGATCCAGTAAAACTCGAGTAGGTCCGCCACCTGCTTTCTGGCCGCCTCTTCGTTTTGCAAAAGCCCAGCCGCCCGCTTAAAAACCGCCTTCAACGTATCTTGAAAGTAGTCCTGAGCAGCGTTTTGTGCCTCCATGGCCAGCTGTGCGGGATCTTTCCCCTCGACCGTGCCCATTATGACGTTGGGTATGCCGGCCTCAGCGAGCGTTTTGAGGTTCTTTTCTTGCGTGGACGGGAAGATGAGCGCGACCCCGTTTCGCTCCAAGATCTCAGCCACCGCGTGGGCCGCCTCCGAAAGCAGCCGGCTGCCCGCGTAGAGGTCGCGCGTGCGGCGGGCGGTGGCGATGAAACCCTGCACCGGCCCCAGGTTGATGAGCAAGAGGTATTTATGCATCGTACCCCCCATGGAACTTGGATGAAAACCTGCTTTGCAGGTAATGATATACCCGCTTGACGAAAACCTTTGGTCATATTTCGGACTGGTGGGGTCGCTTTTCTAGGGGGGCCCGGGAGCGCAGATTTAAACTTTGATGGGCGGAAAGCGGCGAGGATGGTGGCTTTAGAGAAGTTGGGAGGGGCTAATCGGTTTCTTTAAGGATCCGCTCGGCCCAGACCACCACCGGCGGGTCGAGAAAGCGGCCGTCCGGGAGTTTGGCCACCGCCCGGCCCTCGGCTCGGGCGCGCTCCCAGGCGGCGAGAATGGCCCGGGCCTCCTCGATCTCGGCCTCGCTGGGGGCGAAGGCCTTTTTCACCGGGGGAATCTGTTTGGGGTGAAGCAGGGTCTTGCCGGCGAAGCCGAGTTCGCGCTCGTGGCGGGCTTCCTCGAAGAGTCCCGCCTCGTCCTCGAGGTAGGGCCAGACCCCGGCGATCGGGGGCTCGATCTCGGCGGCGCGGCTTTCGTTTACGAGCAGGCTGCGGGCAAAAAGGAGTGCCTCTTTGGTATGGCGGGCGCCGATGTCCTTTAAGTAATCCAGGGCGCCGAAGATGAAGCGCTCGGGCCGGGCGCGGGCGATCGCGGCGAGGGAGCGCACCGCGAGGGCGCTTTCGATCATGGCGACGAGGGGAAGCCCCGCGCGCTCCGCCCGCTCGAGCTCGCCCGGGGCCTCGATCTTGGGGAGCACCAGGGCGGAGAGGCGGGTTTTGGGGAGGGCCTCGAGGTCGTCTTCAAAGAAGGGCGTCTCCGGGTGGTTCGTCCGGAGCGTGACCCGGGGCTTTGGCTCGATTCCTTCCAGCACCCGGGAGGTGGTGGCCCTAGCCTCGGGCTTTTTCTCCTCGGGAACGGC
>JAMOUW010000032.1 GCA_027067955.1 Thermaceae bacterium | reverse complement strand
TTCGGCCATCAGGACATTCTATGCCAATATACGGGGGTGGAAACGATCGCTTACCTGCCTGGATACCTGAGCCCCCCGGGTGGTTTCCGGGTGCTTGCTGAACATTTGAAGAATTATGAACACCTGGAGCTGGAGCGTATACCCGATCCACAAGCACAGCTGGCAACCTGGGGTCGAAGCCTGCCTGAAGGTGCCCATCTGGTGGCGTCCTTTGAGGCCGGGCTGGCGGCGGTTAGGCTTGCTACGGAAACGAACGCACGTAGCATAACCTGGTTCTCGCCCTATGCACGGGCCGACTCCGCGCTAAAGGCGCGGGTGCAGGCGCTGGCGTGGGCTCTGGAGCGGGGTGGTGTCGAGGGGTTCGTGGAGGTGGCGCGGCCGCTTCTCTTTGGAAGCTTGATGATCGAGCGCGGTGAGGAGCTGATATCCGCCTGGCGGCAGGGACTCGAGCCAGAAGGGTTGCGCGTTTGGACCGGGGCACTGCTGGAGCTGAGGGACGAACGCAGATGGCTGCGCACCCTGCAGGACCTGCCGCTGATGAGCGTGGTAGGCGCAGAAGACGTTTTTGCGCCCATGCGCTACGCTCATGAGGTGACCGAGTGGGTGCCCGATCTCAAGGGGATTTTGGTTACCCTCGACGGTGCAGGGCACCTTAGTTTCTGGGAGAACCCCCGCGAGGCGGTAAGTATCAGCCGCGGTTTTATCGAGCGTTATAGAGAATTCCTAGAAGGCCCTGCAGAGTGGCAGCCGGAAGAAGAAGACGAAGCTCCGCCGCCGCTGCGTTTCGACCCGGAAGCGCCTCACTGAAATGCCTTATCTTAATGTTTACGGTACCAACATAGTGTATGACCGCTGGGGCAGCGGTCCCGATACGGTGCTGGTCGGCCATGATGCCGCTGAATGGCGTGGTTGCCCGCTCCCCGGAGGGCGGCGCTATCTGGCCGCAGATCTGCCCGGTTTTGGCCGCAGCGCGAGTGCGGAAAAGCTGGGTGAAGACGACCTTGCGGAGCACCTGATAACCCTGCTGGTGATGCTGCATTTAACCGGGGCGGAGCTTTGGGTGCACCCCCAGGCCCGTAAGATAGGGGTCTACATGTCCGAGCGATTGGGACTGGTGGCTGTTCCGGCACCCCCCTGCCTGGGCGATCCCGCTTCCTGATCCAGGCGTTCCATGAGTTCCTGGGAGGCGTATGCGGGGCCAACCAGGATGAGCCGGTCACCGGGCTCGAGCCGGGTATGCCCGCGCGGAACCACCACCTTGTCAGCTTCTTCGCGCATGACCGAGATCACCAGCACGTCGGGGGGGAGATCCAGCTCGAATATCCGCCGTCCCGCCCAGGCGTGGTTTTCACCCAGGGCGAACGTAAACATAACTTCCTCGCCTTCGGGGTCCAGTACCACCGGCTGGCCGGTTTCCAGGAGGCGCGCTACGTCGGGCAGGGGTACGTCTTTGGGAATGGGGAGCCCGCGTTCTTTCAGGTTTACGAGCGCCGCCCTCATGTATTCATGGGCGTGTACGGGGCTGTCTATCCGTTCGGGAACCTGGGAGCGGTAAAGGGTGTCACCGGGTTTGAGCACCAGATAGGCGAGAAAGCTGGACAGCATCAGTGGAACCAGCAGCCCGTAGGAACCGGTCATTTCGGTGACCATCACGATCGAAGATAGCGGCGTCTTGGCCGCGGCCGCGAAAAAGGCGGCCATTCCTACCAGGGCAAAATGCACGGGCTGCACCCCCAGGGCAGGGAAGAGCTGTGCAAACACCTGGCCAACTGCACCCCCAAGCGCCGCGCCGATGATTACCCCGGGGCCGAATACGCCGCCCGAACCGCCTGAACCGATAGAAAACGAAGTGGCCACCATCTTACCCACGGCAATGAGCAGCAAAATACCCCAGGAAAACCGGTTCATGAATATCATTTGCAGCCAGCCATAGCCGCCGTCCAGGACGTAGGGCAACGCAACGCCCAAAAGACCCACGGCCAGGCCGCCCACCGCAGGCTTGACTATTTGCGCGCATTTCCAGCCGCTGAACCATTCGGAAACACCGTAAAACATTTTTATGAAAAGCCAGGCTCCGGCGGCGCTTATCAGCGAGAGCAGCGCGTACAGGGGCAGTATTTGAGGGTGAGAGAAGTAATCGCTGGGGGTGATGAACAGAGACCCGAAGCCGTAAAAATACCCCACGATGGAATATGCCGTTACAGCAGAGATGATTGCGGGAACAAGCACGTCGGTTTCATAATCGAGCTTGCGATAGAGAACCTCGGTTACGAAGAGGGCGCCGCCCAAGGGGGCGTGGAAGATGGCGCCTATTCCGCCTGCTGCGCCCGACATGACCAGCATGCGGCGTTCGCCGTCGCTGAGGCGAAGGAGGCTTGCGATAACGGAGCCGAACCCGGCGCCGATCTGGGCGATGGGC
>JAMOUW010000031.1 GCA_027067955.1 Thermaceae bacterium | reverse complement strand
GCATTGCTAGCCGTAGCCCACAAGATCCTACGACAGCTCATGGGCAGGCTGAAGGCCTACTACAAGGAGCAGGGGCGGGAGGCCCTGGTGGCCTGAGGGGTTGACGGGGGAAGACGGTATCACCCCACTTCCCACACCCCCAGTAAACCGCACCGCGCGCGGGCCCGCCGCCCGTCCTTACCCGCTACGATAGGCACATGAAGGTTTACAAAGGCACCTTTCTCGATCCCGTCGAGCTCGAGCCCTTCGAGGGCTACCTGAGCGTAGAGGACGGGCACATTGCCGGGCTTGACCGCAGGGCGCCGCGCAGCGCGGCGGTCACGCCGCTACCGGGTATCGTCGTACCTGGGTTGATCGACGCCCACGTACACCTGACCATGTCCGGAGGGCTGAACCCCGTGGCCGAGCTGGAGCAAATGGGGGACGCCTTGCTGCTGGGCCGCGCCGCCGGCTATCTTAAGCGGTATCTGCGAGCCGGTATTACCGCGGTACGCGACCTGGGATCGCGCGCGGGCAGTGTCGTCGGCCTGGCACAGGCAGTAGCGGCGGGCCACCTGGAAGGCCCGCGCGTAATTGCCGCCGGTCCGGTAATCACCCCCACGGGGGGCCACGGCTGGAAGTTCGGGCTCGAGGCCGACGGCCCGGAGGGCGTGCGCCGGGCCACCCGCGCGGTCCTCAAACAGGGGTCCGCGGCCGTAAAATTCATGGCTACCGGTGGGGTAATGACGCCCGGCGTCAGGGCGGGGGCGGAAATGTTCGACGAGGAGGAGATGCGCGCCGGGGTGCGCGAGGCGGAGAAACGCGGGGCGGTGAGCGCAGCCCACGCTCAGGGTCTGGCGGGAATCAAGAATGCCGTGCGCGCCGGAGTGCGCACCATCGAGCACGGAGCCTTCGACGCCTGGGACGAGGAGGTCTTAGAGCTGATGAAGCACCGGGGAACCGTGTTCGTGCCCACGCTGGCTGCCCCCGACGGCATACTCCGGGGGGAGGGCCGGGTCCCGGCGTTTATGGTGGAAAAGACCCGGCCCGTAGCCGAACGTCATCGCGCAAACACCCTGGCGGCCTACCGCGCTGGCGTGGCCGTCGCCGCCGGCACCGACGCCGGAACGCCGCTAAACACCCATCCCAATCTGGCCCGCGAACTGGAGCTGCTCGCCAGCCTGGGCATGGAACCTGGCGACGTGCTGCGGGCGGCGACCACGTTTGCCGCCCGGGCGCTGGGAAGGGAAGCCGAGCTGGGAAGAATAGCGCCCGGATTCGTAGCGGACCTGGTTGCTCTCGGGGGCGACCCCCTGGCGACGGCGGCCGCCTACGCGCGGCCGCTGGCCACCGTTGTGAGGGGGAGCATCTGGCGCGGTTAGCGGCGGGTGGTCATCCGGGCCACTCTACCGATGGTCAGACCCTGCACCAGGACGCTAAAAACTACGACGCCATACGTCAGCGCCAGAATTGCATCGCGTTCGGGACCCGCCGGCAGACTGAGGGCCAGCGCCACCGATATACCGCCGCGCAGACCGCCCCAGGTCATCAAACGAACGGTGTATTCGGCGAAGTGGCGTACCAGACGCAGCGCCCCTATGGGCAGCCCCACGCTGACGAAACGGGCGATGAGCACAAGCGGTACCGCCAGCGCCACCAGCTCCAGATAACCGGGCGTGTACCGAATAAGCAAGATTTCCAGACCGATGAGCACGAATAGCAGCGCATTGAGGATTTCGTCGGTCATCTCCCAGAAAGTGTCGAGATGCTCGCGGGTGCGCTCGCTCATGGCCAGGGCGCGGCCGTGATTGCCTATCAGCAGCCCCGCCACCACCATGGCCAGGGGTCCCGATGTGTGCAAGTTGGCGGCCAGGGCGTAACCGCCGGTAACCAGGGCCAGGGTGATAAGCACTTCCACGGAGTAATCGTCGGTGCGGCGCAGCAGATAAAAAGCGATCAGGCCCAGCACCAGGCCCAGCACCAGGCCGCCCAGCGCCTCCCGGGCGAAAAAGAGGGCCACCCCCGTCAACCCGGCGGAGGCGTGGGCGCCGTGGCCCCCGGCCAGACTGAGGATTACCGCGAAAACCACCACCCCTACGCCGTCATTGAAAAGCGACTCCCCGGTTATCAGCACCTCCAGGTCCTTAGGCACCCCGGCCTTTTTGAGGAGACCGAGCACGGCTATCGGGTCTGTAGGTGAGATGAGCGCTCCAAAAAGCAGCGCGTATACATAAGGCAGCTCCACGCCCAGCCACCCCGCCAGATAGTAGATGCCGGTACCGACAATGAAGGTGCTGATCAGCACCCCCAGGGTGGCCAGTATCAGGATGGAGGGCCAGCGCCTGCCGAGATCGCTCAGGTTTACGTGCAGGGCCCCGGCAAACAAAAGGAAGGCCAGCATCCCCTGCATCAGCACCTGCTCGAGCGGCATCGCCGTAAGCAGCATCCGCGCCCAGTCCTCAGCGGGCCCGCCGACCACGACCAGCGCCAGCGAAAAAACCAGCCCCGCCAGCATCACCCCTATCGGGGTGGGTAGCTTGAGGTACTGGTAGTTGACGTAAGCGAAGAGGGCGGTGAGGGTAAAAAGGGCGCCCACGGCGTCGAACAGGCCCATGGGTTACAGTCTATTCGTTTCCCTCCGGCCCCTGCACCGGCTCTCACCGGAGCGGAACGCGCGCCGGGGGGACAATTCCCCGGGCGCCGGCTTTTGATTACGCATTTGTTCGTGACTCCCCGGCGTCCGGTGAAAAAGCTTGGTGCCGAGGGGCGGAATTGAACCGCCGACACTGCGATTTTCAGTCGCATGCTCTACCAACTGAGCTACCTCGGCACCTCTGGCGGCCCCGACGGGACTCGAACCCGCGATCTCCCACGTGACAGGCGGGTGTGTTAACCAACTACACCACGGGGCCAGACTGGTTTTACCGCCGGCCGCGGCCGGAGCAGCGGAATTCATCATAAATAAGCAGGGTAGCGATGTCAAGGCGCTTTTTTAGCGCCCGCCGCCGCCATCCTGTACGATGAGCGCGTGGTCGATACGGTATTTTTCGACGTCGGGGGGACGCTCATCCTGGCCAACCCTCTCCACTGGCTCAGGCCCATCCTGAACCGCTGGGGGGTGACGGCCGACTGGAGCCGCCTCCCTGCAGCCGCCCCGGCCGCCTTCGCCTACTACAACCGGCACCACCTGAAGGCGCGCTCGCTGGAGGAGGCCCTGGAGCTGTGGCGGAACACCGACCGCATAATCCTCGAAGGGCTGGGCGTGAAAGACGCCGGGCGGGTGGCCGCACGGCTGGTTGCCGCCTGGGACGACCCCGATACCTGGCCCCTGGCACCGCACGCCCGCGAGGTTCTGGCCGGACTGAAGGACCGCGGCAAGAAGCTGGTGGTGGTCTCGAACTGGGACGGCCTGCTTCCCGAGGTACTCGAGGTGGTGGGGCTGGCGGGATACTTCGACGACATCGTGGTATCTGCCCTGGTGGGAGCCGCCAAACCCGACGCGCGGATATTCGCCGCCGCGCTGGCGCGCGCCGGGTCGGAGCCGCGCAACACGCTCCACGTCGGAGATGACCCCGAAGCCGACGCCCGGGGGGCGGAAGCGCTGGGCATCCGCCCCCTGCTGGTCGATCCCGCCGATCCCGCGCGCGACCTGCGCCGGGTTCTGGAGGCGACATGAGCGTACGCAAGAAGATCTGGGGGGAGAACGCCGACAAGATCTCCCGCCTGCTCGACGCCATAGACCCCGACCTCTCCCGCTACATCCAGACCTTTGCCTACGAGGAGGTAATGGCGCGGCCGGGGCTCGATCTCAAGACCCGGGAGCTGCTGGCCGTAACCGCACTGATCGCCCTGGGAAACCCCGACGAGCTCAAGACTCACCTGCGCGGCGCCCTCGCAAACGGCGCCAGCGAACGCGAGCTGCGCGAAACCATTATCCACAGCGCCCTTTACCTTGGCTTCCCACGCGCGCTGGGGGCGATGAAGGTTCTCGCCGGACTGCTCGACGACCGGAAGAAACAAGGACCGCCCCCAGCCGGGGGCGGTCCTTAGCGGCCGCAAGCTTCAGGCGCCGTAACGCTCGAGCACCTCGACCACCAGCGCCGCCCCGATCAGGTTGGCACCCAGCTCGCGGCGGATCCGCTCAGCCCGATAGAGCCGCTCGACCTGCTCGCGGCTGAAGTACCACTCTCCCCCGATCTCCAGCGGCTCGACGAAGCCGATCTCCACGTAGGCCTCGAGCACCGAAAGCGCCAGTCCTTCGCGCCGCAGCAAACCGGCCGGATAGCGTTCGCTACGCATCAGGGCGTTCACGTCACCACCCCCTGTTTCTTGAGCAGTTCAGCCAGCTCGCGATAGAGCCGCTCTTCCTCGGCCGTCGGGCGCTCGGGTATCACCACGCGCACCTCAGCGTACTGATCGCCGCGGCCGCCACCCTTCTTGGGCCAGCCCTGGCCGCGCAGACGCAACCGGCGGCCAGCCTGGGTGCGCGGCGGAATGGTCAGCTCGACGAAGCCGTCGAGCGTTGGAACCTTGACCTTGCCGCCGACCACCGCCACCGGCGCGGGTACGTCTACCGTCGTGAAGACGTCGTCGCCCTCGAGACGGAAGGTGGGGCTTTTGGCCAGACGCACGGTCAGGTAGAGGTCGCCGGGGGGCTGACCGGGACCGCCCTTACCGGGCAGGCGGATCCTCTGGCCGGGCCGGACGCCCCGGGGAATCGTCACGGTAAGGCGCTCGCCATTTATCTGAATCGTCTGCTCGCCACCGTGATAAGCCACTTCCAGGGGCATGACTATCTCGGCCTCATAGTCACGTCCGCGCCGCGGGCCCCGGGTGGCGCGACCGCCGCCGGCACCGAACAGATCGCCCAGCCCGCCGCCAAAAAGGGTCTGGAAGAAGTCGGAGAAGTCGCCCATGTCCCCCTCGACGTGCCAGCCGCCGGGAGGGGGAGGAGGCGGAGCCTGGGTGGTGCCGTACTGATCGTAGATCTTGCGTTTTTCCGGGTCCGAAAGGACCGCGTAGGCCTCGCCGATCTCCTTGAACTTCTCCTCCGCCCCCGGGTCCTTGTTGACGTCGGGGTGGTACTTGCGCGCCAGCTTGCGGTAGGCCCGTTTGATCTCGTCCTCGCTGGCCGTGCGCGGTACTCCGAGTATGGCGTAGTAGTCTTTGTATTCCATGGTTATTAGGGTGTGGGGCGTGGGATGTGGGGTGTGGAAAAACACCTACCCCCTACTTCCCACCTCCCACCTCCTTCTTTTTCGTCACTGCCACCCGCGCCGGGCGGATGAGTTGCTCGCCGTAGCGGTAGCCTTTCTGGTAGACCTCGGCCACCTTTTCGTCTTCCTCGCCCTCGACCACGCCTACGGCCTCGTGGAAGCTGGGGTCGAAGGGCTCTCCCGCGCCGGGTACCGGCTCCACCCCCAGGCCGCTGAGAATGCGTTCAAAACCCTGGTGAACCGCGCGGACGCCCTCGGCTACGGCCCCGGGGTCGGCGCCAGCATGCTCCAGCGCCCGCTCCAGATCGTCGAGCACCGGCAGGATGGCGCGAATGGCCCTGACCTCGCCGTCGCGGCGGGCGGCTTCTACTTCTGCCTGCATCCGCTTGCGGTAGTTATCGAAGTCGGCCAGAAGGCGCATGTATTTGTCTTTCAATGTTTCTATCTCTTTCCTCGCCTGCGCCAGCTCGCCTTCGGCCCGCTCCAGCTCTACGGCCACCCTGTCGGCCTCCAGAGCCACCTCGCGCTCTTCGGCCTCCAGGCGGGCCTCCACGTCTTCGGCGGTCTCGGGCTTCCTGTCCTTGTCCATGGTCACCCTCCAGCGGCGCGCCGGCCGGGACGCCCGGTCCCGGCCGGCGCCTGGAAAATCACTCCGCGGGCTTGAAGTCGGCGTCAATCACGTCGTCGCCCTGGTCGCCAGCCGGCTGATCCCCAGCGGGCTGCTGCGGACCCCCTGCTGCCTGCTCATAGGCCTGCAGAGCGGTCAGCAGCTCCTCCGTGGCGGCCTTGAGCTCGTCGTCGCTGCCGTCCTTCTCGACCAGCTCCTTGGCCTTCTCTATGGCCGCCTGCAACCGGCTCTTGGGCTCGCCCTCGACCGGCTTCTCCTCCAGCAGACGCTCGGCCTGAATGCGGGCGGTGTCGAGGTTGTTCTTCAATTCGATGTGGGCCTTGCGCTTCTTGTCTTCCTCGGCGTGGGCCTCGGCCTCCTTCACCATCCGTTCGATCTCTTCCTCGGAGAGCGTGGTGGTGTTCTCGATCCGGATCGAGGCCTCCTTGCCGGTAGTCTTCTCCTTGGCGGTCACGTGCAGGATGCCGTTGGCGTCGATGTCGAAGCAGACGTCGATCTGCGGCACGCCGGCGGGCATGGGCGGTATTCCCTCGAGCTTGAAGCGCCCGAGCGACTTGTTGGCGGAAGCCATCGGCCGCTCGCCCTGCAACACGTGCACCTCGACCGCGGTCTGGTTGTGCTCGGCAGTGGTAAAGGTTTCGCACTTGCGGGTGGGAATGGTGGTGTTGCGCGGGATGAGAACGGTCATCACGCCGCCCTTAGTCTCCACACCCAGGCTGAGCGGGGTGACGTCGAGCAGCACCACGTCTTCCACCTCGCCGGTGAGCACGCCCGCCTGGATTGCCGCGCCCTGGGCCACCGCCTCGTCGGGGTTGACCTGCTTGTTGGGCTCCTTGCCCAGCATCTCCTTGACGATCCGCTGGACGGCCGGCACGCGGGTGGCGCCGCCGACGAGAATCACCTCATCCAGCCGGTTCGCACTCAGGCCAGCATCCTTGAGCGCCTGCTCCACCGGGCCGCGAACGCGCTTGAGGAGGTCCTGAATCAGCTCTTCAAACTTGGCCCGGGTGAGCTTCTTCTCCAGGTGCAGCGGGGTCTTGCTGGTGGGATCGATGGCGATGAAGGGCAGGCTGATGGTCGTCTCCGGGGTGCTGGAGAGCTCGATCTTAGCCTTTTCGGCCGCCTCGATCAGGCGCTGCAACGCCTGGCGGTCGGCCTTGAGGTCGACGCCGTGCTCCTTCTTGAATTCCTCGGCCAGCCAGTCGACGATCTTGTGGTCCATGTCGGAACCGCCCAGGTGGGTGTCACCGGCGGTTGACTTGACCTCAAAGACGCCTTCCCCGACCTCCAGAATGGTGACGTCGAAGGTGCCACCACCGAGGTCGAAGACCAGCACCGTTTCACTGCCCTTCTTGTCGAGGCCGTAGGCCAGGGCGGCGGCGGTGGGCTCGTTGATGATACGGAGCACTTCGAGCCCGGCGATCTTACCGGCGTTGGCAGTCGCCTCGCGCTGGCTGTTGTTGAAATAGGCGGGAACGGTGATAACGGCCTTCTTGACCTGCTGACCCAGCTTTTTGCTGGCGTCATCCACCAGCTTGCGCAGGATGAAGGCGCTGATCTCCTCGGGAGTGTACAGCTTGTCGCCTACACGAATACGCACACCCCCGTCCGGACCCTTTTCGACCCGGTAGGGTACGCGGTTCGCCTCTTCCTGCACCTCCTCCCAGCGGCGGCCGATGAAACGCTTGACCTCGAAGATGGTTCCTTCAGGGTTAAGCACGGCCTGCCGCTTGGCGAGCCGCCCGACCAGGGTTTCGCCATCCTTGAAGGCCACTACTGAGGGGGTGGTACGCTCTCCTTCGGCATTTTCCAGGACGACGGGCTGCCCGCCTTCCATCGTCGCGATCACGCTGTTGGTGGTTCCCAGGTCTATTCCCACGGCTTTTGCCATAGCTCACGCTCCTTTCTTAACTCCACACGGAGTATATCACTACGACATGTGAGTGTCAATGGACTTGAGCGTACCATTATCATATCTAGAGTGTTACCGGACTGGCTCTCCTCATAAGCAAACGGTGTAGGCTGGTATGGAGCGATGATGAAGACGCCTTCGCTGAATATTTGGGTCATACTACTGGTCATCATCGGGGCGGTTTGGGCGATAAACATTGCCCTGACCAGCCCCGCCACGCCCACGGCCGACCTCAAACTTTCGACTTTCATGAACGAAGTACGGTCGGGGAAGGTTCGCGAGCTCGTGGTCGAGGACAACCGCGTGCGCGGCGTACTGGATGACGGCAGCCATTTCACCACTTATCTGCCCGCGCCCCCCAGCGCCTCCGAGGTCGAAGATTGGATTGCGCGCGGTATCGAGGTGCGCGCGCAGCCGCCGCATGCAGCCAGCCCGCTATCCGGATTCCTGCTCCCCGCCATGGTCATAGGCCTGATACTGCTGGCGTTCTGGTATTTTTCGCGCGCCAATCGCGGCGGCGACGGCTCGGGGGCTTTTAACTTCACCAAGAGCCGCGCCCGGGTGCTGGCCGAAGCGCCCAAGACAACCTTCAAGGACGTGGCGGGCGCGGAAGAGGCCAAGGAAGAGCTGGAGGAGATAGTCGAGTTCCTCAAATCACCCGAACGCTTTCACCGCATGGGCGCCCGCATACCTCGCGGTGTCCTACTGGTCGGCCCGCCGGGATCGGGCAAGACCCATATAGCCCGCGCCGTCGCCGGCGAGGCGCGCGTACCCTTCATAACCGCCAGCGGCTCGGACTTCGTCGAGATGTTCGTGGGCGTAGGGGCGGCGCGGGTGCGCGACCTCTTCGAAACCGCCAAGAAAAACGCGCCTTGCATTATCTTTATCGACGAGATAGACGCCGTCGGCCGCAAGCGCGGCAACGGCATGGGCGGGGGCAACGACGAACGCGAACAAACGTTGAACCAGCTGCTGGTAGAGATGGACGGCTTCGACAAGGAAACCAGCGTAATCGTGATGGCCGCCACCAACCGCCCCGACGTGCTTGACCCCGCCTTGATGCGGCCCGGACGCTTCGACCGCCAGGTGGCGATCGACGCCCCCGACGTGCGCGGGCGCGAGCAGATCCTGCGCATACACGCCAGCGGCAAACCCCTGGCCGATGACGTGGACCTGGGTGTGGTGGCCCGGCGCACACCTGGTTTTGTGGGTGCCGATCTGGAGAACCTGCTCAACGAAGCGGCTCTGCTTGCGGCGCGCGAACGGCGGCGCAAGATCACCATGAAGGATATGGAGGAGGCCGCCGACAGGGTGATGATGGGCCCGGCCAAAAAAAGCATGGTTCTTACCGAATTCGACAAGCGCATCACCGCCTATCACGAAGGGGGTCACGCGCTGGCGGCGCATTACCTGGAACATGCCGACGGCGTGCACAAGATAACCATCATGCCGCGGGGGCGGGCGCTGGGCTTCATGATGCCCGACCGCGAGGACGTGCTGCACTGGACGCGCAAACGCCTGCTGGATCAGATAGCGGTAGCGCTGGCGGGACGGGCGGCCGAAGAGCTGGTCTTTGAGGACGTGACCACGGGAGCAGAAAACGATTTCCGCCAGGCCACCGAACTGGCCCGGCGCATGATAACCGAGTGGGGCATGCACCCCGATTTCGGCCAGGTGGCCTATCAGGAACGCCAAGATACCTTCCTGGGCGGCTACGAAGTGCGCCATTACTCCGAGGAAACCGCGCGGCGCATTGACGAGGCCGTCAAGGATCTCATCGATGCGCAGTATCAGCGCATCCTGCAACTGCTGCGCGATCGCAGAGCCGAACTGGAACGCGTGGCCGCAGCACTGCTCGAGGTGGAAACCCTGAACGCCGAGCAGTTCCTGCGGGTGCTGGCGGGCGAGCCGCTGGAGGAAACCGACGCGGAAACCAGATCCGGCCGGGACTCGGAAACCCAGGTTATACCCAAGGCCCGCATTCGCGGCGAACCCGGTTTGGGCGGGGTTTGAGAAACCGCTCCGGCGCCGGCGGCCGTACAGGACCCACCCTCCTGGAAACCCCCGGCGCCGGTCGCTAACGTGTGCGGGTGACTTTTTGCAGGTTGCGCGGCCGGTCGGGGTCGAAGCCGCGGGTGCGGGCCAGCATATCGGCGAAGGGGTAGAAGGCCTGAACCGTCAGCACGCTGTCGAGAACCGGGTGGAAGCGACCGGGCAGCGGCAGGGGAGCATCTGCCAACGCCAGCGCCTCGGGTTCGCTCGCCGCCACGGCCAGTTCAGCCCCCTTGGACCTCAGCGACTCGATGAGCTTCAGCACCTGCGGATACGGCCGGTCGTAGGGGGCCAGCGTCAGGATGGGGTACCCCGGCCCCACGATCGCCACCGGCCCGTGCAGCAGCTCAGCGGCGGAAAAGGCCTCGGCGTGCATGGCGCTGGTCTCCTTGAGCTTGAGCGCTACCTCCTGGGCCGCAGCAAAAGCGTAGCCGCGGCCGACGACGTAAGCGTCGCCGGCGGCCGCAAAGAGCTCAATTCCCGCGCTCCAATCGGCCGCCACGGCTGCGGCCATGCGCTCGGGCAGCAGGGGCAGGGCCTTCCTGAGGTCGCCCGCCTCCTCCACCGCCCCCGCAAGCTGGGCCAGCGCCACCAGCATGGTGAGGTAGCTCTTGGTGGCGGCCACGCTTTTTTCCTCGCCGGCGTGGAGCGGAAGGACCACCTCGGCGGCGCGCGCAAGCGGCGAGTTCTCCACGTTCACCACCGCCACGGTCAGCGCCCCCGCACGCCGGGCGGCGGTCAGCGAGGCCACCAGATCTTCGCTGGCGCCCGACTGGCTCAGGGCAATCGCCAGCGCCCCGCGCAGCGAGGGGCTGGCGCCATAAACCGTGACCACCGAGGGGGCCGCGCTCGCGGTCACCCAACCCAGGCGCACCTCGAAGAGGTACTTGCCAAAGAGCGCGGCGTGATCGGAGCTGCCGCGCGCGATCGTCTGCACGAACGCCGGGGGACGCCGGCGCAGAAAGCGCGCCAGCGAACGCACCTCGGCAGCATTCTCGGCTAGCAGGCGCTCGGCGGCATCCGGGGCCGCGAGCGCTTCGGCGCGCATGAGACTAGGAACGGGAGAAGACGCGTTTTCCACCGACGAGCACCTCCTCGACCTGCAAATCCCCGTCGAGCACGACCAGATCGGCCTGCATTCCCGCCTGGATCTGCCCCAGATCGGCCCAGCCCATGTAACGCGCCGGCAAGCTGCTGAGACGGCGCACCGCTTCGGCCAGGTCCAGCCCCCAGTCCACCAGATTGCGCAGCGCCCGGTCCATGGTGAGAGCGCTGCCCGCCAGGGTGCCGTCCTGGAGAAACACCCCGTTCCCCTTTCTGCGCACGGTATAGCTTCCCAAACGATACTCGCCCTCCGGCATCCCCGCCGCCGCCACTGCATCGGTAACAACGTAAAGATTGGGTATAGCGCGCATTGCGGCGCGTACGGCCACCGGATCCACATGCAGGCCGTCGGCGATTATCTCCGCCCAGGTGCCCCGCGCGCAGGCCGCCCCCACCACCCCGGGGCGGCGGTGATGCAAACCGCTCATGGCGTTGAAGAGGTGGGTGAAGCCCTTTGCCCCCGCCTCCAGCGCGGCCGCGGTTTCCGCCGCGGTGGCCAGGCTGTGCCCTATCTGGGGGCGTATCCCGCGAGAACGCAGGAACTTGATGAACTGACGCGCGCCCGCCAGCTCGGGCGCCAGGGTGACCACCTGGATGCTAGCCCGCGCCATCAGACGAAGCATCTCGTCGCGGTCGGGATCGCGCGCATAGGGAGGCTGCGCCCCCAGTTTTTCGGGGCTTATGAAGGGCCCCTCCAGGTGCACGCCCATCACCCGCGCCTCGTCTGCACCGGGCTTCTCCATGAGCGCGTGAATACCTTCCAGCGCCTGCACCAGGTCCGATTCCGGCGCCGTGACCGTAGCCAGCAGCATCCGCGTGGTGCCATGCCGGGCGTGGAGCCGGGCCGCACGGCGCGCCCCCTCCTCACCCGCCATGGCGTCGCCGCCGGCGCCGCCGTGTACGTGCAGGTCTATGAAACCCGGCACCACGTAGCGCCCCGGGGCGCGCTCGGGGAAGAAGCGCACCACCTTGTCGTCTTCCAGCTCGAGCCGCCCTTCCAACCAGCCCGCCGGCAGGAGCACCCGGCCGCTTACCGAATTCACGCCGTTCCTCCATCCAGGGCACGCGCGAGCCACATGAAAGTTTCGTCCGCCGCCGGAGGTGCGCCGCCATCGACCCACGTGAAGCGGTCGTCTCGCAGCGGACCCGCGGGGCCGACACCCATGCCCCGGGGGAAGAGCCCGCGATAATCGATCCCCCCTTCCTGCTCCAGCTCGGGGGCAAATCCCGCGCGCTCGAGCTCCCGCGGATGACCCCAGTGGTAAGCCAGGCGGCGTTCCCCTTCCCACCAGACAAAGCGGGGTCGCAGTTCCGGCTCCCCCTCGAGCCGCCAGAGCGCCGCCGCGCGCGCAGGTCGCAGACGCAGTACCACCTCCAGCGCCCGCCCCAGCAGGCCGAAGCTGCCCACGAAGGGGCGCACCAGGTCGTAACCCTGCACGTTCTTCACCACCCGCCCCCCCGCCTCGATGCGACGCCCCGAGGGGGTCTCGAAGGTCAGCCCCAACACGTCGGCGGGGAAGAAGAACGTCTGTCCAAAACCGCCCCTCTCCACCAGCCCGCCGACGCCGCCGGGAAGCTCCAGCGGCGGGAAGGGGGGTTGGAGCCCTGGAGGCAAGGACTCGTAGATCTCAAACAGCGGGGTATCGCCGCTCGCGACCAGGTACTGATCGTCCGCGTTCAGCTCGAGCACCGGCATGCTCCCAGCTTACTCCAACACCCGGAAACGGGTGGTCTTTGGTCCGTCAAGGGTCTGTAATTGGTTCATCCGCGCCCCAAAGCTTGCAGATATCGTTCCAACCGTCCGGGCGCCATCCCCAGCGCAGATCGAGGCCCAACAACCAGCCGCTTCCCAGCGCCGGCGCCGGCGCCCAACCGGCCCGGGGAACGCCGTCACGGGCAAACGACGTCCAGGTCTGCTGCACCACCCGCGCCAGGGGTGCGCTGCGCTGCTGTTCCTCCAGGGTTGCGAACATGGCCCAAAACGGCCAGACGGTGCGAGTGTCAAAAACAAAGGGAAGCTCAATCCCGTGCATGCTGCCCAACCCGCTCCAAAGCGGGCTGGCGTACTCAAAGCGGTAACCGTATACCGGGGCGTAGCGCGCGGCCAGGCGGCCGGCCCGGAGGGTGGGACAGGTTATGATGCGTTCGCCCATGTAGGCAAAGTAGGCGTCCAGAGCACTCTCGAAACGGGACCGGTAGTGCGCGATGACCCGATCAGCCCGCCCTCCCTCCTTGCTGCGAATCAGCTTCTCCAGTCCAGGCCAGGAAGACTTGTCGCGCATGTGCGCCGCGGTGACGTCGAGCCGGTACTCGCCCGCAGTAACCCCCACGAATAGCGGCACTCGTGACGCCCGGCCCGCGGCCAGGGCGCTCTCGGGCGCCTCGGTAAGCACGTAGCCATCCAGAACCGGTTTGAACAGGACCTTTTCGAAGTCGGTCTCCGGCGTCGCCAGCGCCACCAGGCGTTCGCGGGGCAAAGCGCGCCAGCATTTCAGGTCGTCCAAAGAGCACCCCACCTCGCGCGCGAAGTCGCGGGAGTGCGCGTAGGCCTCCTGCAACGTGTAAACGAAATTACAACCCCCGGATTCCAGCACCGCCCGGTCGAAAGCCCCGCGCGCCAGCGGGCTCGCCAGCAGCGTACAAAGCGACATCGCCCCCGCCGACTCGCCGAAGGCGGTCACGTTGGCGGGGTCGCCGCCGAAACCCGCGATCTGGCGGCGCACCCAGGAGAAGGCTGCAATCTGGTCGAGCAACCCGTAGTTGCCGTTGCCGCCGCGGGGATCCTCCGCGACCAAGGCAGGAAGCGCCAGAAAGCCAAAGGCCCCCAACCGGTAGTTGAGGGTCACCACCACCACGCCGCGGCGGGCCAGCGCGGCACCGTCGTATATCGGCTCCGACCCGCTGCCGCCGGTGTAGCTGCCCCCGTGAACGAAAACCATAACCGGCCAGCCTCCGGGCGGGGGGGCGGCCGCGGGCGTCCAGACGTTGAGGTTCAGGCAGTCTTCGTCCTGCGCGGGTACGTAGGAACCGAGCATCCGTCCCAGGCGCACGGTAATGGAGCCGCGCTGGGGGCAGATGGGCCCGCTGGAAAAGGCCCGCAGGACGCCCGGCCAGGAATCCACCGGCTGCGGGGGGCGCCAGCGCCCGGCCCGGGCGTAGGTGATCCCTTTGAACTCGAACACGTCACCGCGAACCCTACCCTCTATCCATCCACCCGGAAGTTGTAGCCGCACCGCCTCCGGCCCCGCCCACGCCAGAGCAACAAGCAGGAACGCCAGCAACGGCGCGTAACGTCTCACGCTTCCGCTTCCTGTTTCAGCCAGACGGTGCGCTGCGGGAAGGGGATCTCGATACCCTCGGCGTCGAGGCGGTTCTTGATGCGGCGGTTGAACTCCCGAGCCACGCCCCACTGCTCCTTGGGCTTGACATTGAACATCACCCGCACCACCACCGCGCTGTCCGCCAGCTCGTTCACCCCCAAAAGCTGCGGCGGTTCGGTGAACTTGTCCCGCCACTCATCGTCCTGAAAAAACTTCTGGGCCTCGTCGCCGACCACCTCGAGCACCCGGTCTATGTCTTCTCCGTAGGCCACCCCCACGTCCACCACCGCGCGCGCCCAGTCCCGGCTCATCACGGTTACCCGGTTGATCTGGCCGTTAGGCAGGAAGTGCACCTTGCCCTCCAGATCGCGCAGCACCGTGAGCCGCAGGTTCATCCGTTCCACGCCTCCGGCCAGCTCGCCCACGCGAATAACGTCCCCCACGCCGTACTGGTCCTCCAGAATGATGAAGAACCCGTTGATGACGTCGCGCACCAGGTTCTGAGAGGCAAAGGATATGGCCAATCCGGCTATTCCCGCACCGGCTATGAGAGCGCTCACGTTCACTCCCAGGTTAGCGAGCACCATGAGCACCCCGATTGTGAGCACCACCCCCTTGGAGGTGGACTCCAGCACCGCCAGCAGCGTGCGCCGCCGGACCCGGTGGCGTTCGAAATCGCCGCCGTCGCCTATTTTTATATGCGACGCCAGCACGCCTACCATGCGCCAGGCGGCATAGGTGCCTGCAAGTACGAACAGCACGCTCAGCCCGCGCGAACCCAGCCACCTCACCAGGAGAGCGCCCCAGGTGTGCAGCGGCTCGAGCTTCATGTCGTGCAGGTAGACCGTGAAGGCCAGCAGCGAGGTAGCCACCACCACCCACCAGCCCAGGGACAGCACCCGCCAGAAAGGGTCGTCCCGGGTGTCGTCGGTTAAACGGGCGAACCAGGTAAATAGCCGCGCCCCCGCCCGTCCTACGTAGTAGGCCAGCACGAGGGCCAGAAAACTCACCAGGTAACGAATCCACAGGGGAGCGTCCTGCAAACGCAGGAAGTCTAGGGTGTCCATACGATCATTCTATGGCCGGGGAGCCGCGCCCAAAGCTTCCACCAACCCGCTGGCAGCCATGCGCCGCGCCCGCAAAAGCGCGTTCATGACGGCGCGGCGATCGGAGGCGCCATGGCCTATGAAGGCGGGGCCGCGCACCCCCAGCAGGGGCATGGCTCCGTACTCCGCCGGGTCCATGCGCGCGGCCAGCTCCCTGAGCGCGTCCTTTACCAGAAGCGCCCCCAACTTCGCCTTCAAGCTCCCGGACAGCGCTTCTTTTATCCAACCAAACAGAATTCTGGCCTCGCCTTCGGCCAGCTTGAGCACTACGTTGCCGGTAAAACCATCCGTGACCACCACGTCGGCCGCATCGGCCAGCACGTCCCTCCCCTCGACGTTGCCCACGAAATCGAGCTCCGAATCCGCCAGCAAGGGGTGGGTTTCCAGCACCAGCTGATTGCCCTTGCCCGGCTCCTCACCAATGGAAAGCAAACCCACCCGCGCCCGCTGCACACCGCTCATACGCTTCGCGTAGGCCGCCCCCATGTTTGCGAACTGTACCAGGTGCTGCGGGCGCACGTCGGCATTAGCCCCGGCGTCTATTAGGTGCACCCGCCCCGACGGTGCCCGGGAAGGAATCTCGGCCAGGATCGCCGGGCGTTCAATACCCGGCACCCGCCCCAGGGTGAAGAGCGCCGCGGCCATGGTTGCACCCGAGTGCCCCATACTCACCGCCGCCCCCGCCTCGCCCTCCTTGACCAGGCGCATGGCGACGTTTATCGATGCCTGGCGCCGCCGGCGCACCTCGGTAGCCTGGTCGTGCATCCCGATCACGTCGGCCGCATGCACCACCGGCAGCTCGCCCCCCTGGGCCGCCAGTTCTTCGCGCAGGCGCGCTTCGTCGCCCACCAGCACCACCGCCACGCCCGCTTTCCGGGCCAGCAGCGCACCGGCCACGGTCTCGCGGGGCGCGAAATCCCCGCCCATGGCGTCGAGGGCAACGGGAAGGTCCATCTCAGGCTTCGGGCAGGTGCTTCTTGATACGGGCCACGAAGTTGCGCTTGGGCTGAGCGCCGACTATGACTTCCACCGGCTCCCCGTTTTTATAGAGAATGACGGTGGGAATGCTCATTACCCGGTAGCGCATCGCCGTCTTGGGGTTTTCGTCCACGTCGAGTTTGAGAACCTTAAGCTTGCCGTCGTACTCTTCGGCCAGCTCTTCGAGGATCGGCGCTATCATCTTGCAGGGTCCGCACCACTCGGCCCAGAAATCCACGATGGCCAGACCGTCTTTGATTTCCTGATCGAAGGTGTTGTCGGTGACTACTATCGGCTTCGCCATACGACACTCACTGTAGCACCGGCGCGGCATAGCGCCAAACGAACTTCCACAAGTTATAGCCCTACCTCCAAATCACGCGCCGGAAGGAACCAGGCCGCAAATATTAAGGGAATGTCCGGCGCATGCGGCGGGTTCTTCTCCCTTCAGAAACGCGTCTCCGGACCGTGCGTATCCGCAGGGGGTATAATTGCTACGCCATGAGCGACCTCAACCGTCTCAGCCAGCTCGCCGGCGACTACATGAGGGAACACCGCTTCCAGAAGGGGGACCTGGTCACCTGGAAGCCTGGGCTGCGCAACCGCAAGATGCCCGATTATGGCGAGCCCATGGTCGTGGTGGAGGTGCTCGAGCAGCCCGTCTTCGACCAAACCGCCGATTCGGGGTCGCCATATTTTCGCGAACCGCTTACCCTGCGCTGTCTGCTCGTCGACGAAGACGGTGACGCGCTGGTCTTTTACTACGACGCGCGCCGGCTCATGCCCTACGGCGACTACCGCAGCAGCGTAGCCAACTGACGGCTTTCCCGAACCGGTACACTTCGAACATGGACCGAATCGAAACCGCGGTCACCCGCATGCTGGGGATTCGCTACCCCATAGTCGTCGCGCCCATGTTCCTGGTTTCCAACCGCCCGCTGCTCGAGGCCGTGGCCCGTGCGGGGGCGATAGGAGTGATACCCACCCTGAACTTCCGCGACATAGCTGGCTACCGCTCCTTCCTGAGAAACTGGCCCGCAGATCTGGCGTTTGGGGTAAACCTGATTCTCAAGGACAACCCCCGGCTGCAAGACGATCTGGCGGCAACTGTCGAACACCGGGTTCCCCTGGTCGTGACCAGCCTGGGAGACCCCACACCGGTAATCGAAACCGTGCACGGCTACGGCGGTAAGGTGTGGTGCGACGTGACCGGCCTGCGCCACGCCAAAAAGGCCGCCCGCGCCGGGGCCGATGCTTTGGTGGCGGTGGCGGCGGGCGCGGGCGGACACGCGGGCACCGTCAGCCCCTTCGTGCTCGCCCCCTGGCTGCGCGAGGAAACGGGATTGCCGGTACTGGTAGCCGGAGGGCTGTCTGGCGGAGCTCATCTGCTAGCCGCCCTGGCGCTGGGAGACGGCGGCTACTTTGGCACCCGCTTCATAGCCACCCGGGAATCCGGAGCCGCAGACGACTACAAACGCGCCCTGGTGGAATCCGAACCCCAGGACGTGATCTACACCCCCGAGGTAACCGGGGTGCCGGCAAACTTCCTGGCGTCCTCGCTCGAGCGCTTCCGCAACGGCGGGGGCAAGGCCTGGCAGGACGTATGGAGCGCCGGACACGGCGTCGCCGCGATCCGCGACATTCCCCCGGCGGGCGAACTGGTGGCGCGCCTGGTGAAAGAATACCGCGCCGCCCGTGCCCGCCTGCCCTGAGCCCCGTCCAGAACACGTATACATAGCAATTTCAGGTCGCATGTTATAATGAACCGGGAAACGCCAACCCGGGTTCCATCCCGCGCCGCCGCGCGGGCACCCGCGTCGACCCAAACACGAAAGGAGGTCGTACATGTACGCCACGCCCGTGGACGCGTACGGACGTTACGAACCGATAACCCTAAAAAACATTCGCCAGCATCCCGCTTACATGCGACTCCCCGAAGACCTGCGCCGCGAGCTCGAGGTAGCGGCCCAGGTGCTGCCCTTCCGCACCAACCCCTACATACTCGATGAGCTGATCGACTGGGACCGGGTTCCGGAAGACCCCATATTCCAGCTCGTCTTCCCGCAACGGGAGATGCTCGACCCGAAAGCCTTCGCGCGCATCGAAGCCGCCCTCGCCTCCGGCGACCGCCGCGCCCTCACCGAAGAGGTATGGCGGGTCCGCCGCGCCATGAACCCCCATCCGGCGGGACAGCTTACCCACAACGTTCCCGAACTGAACGGCAGGAAGCTCCCCGGCCTGCAACACAAATACGCCGAAACCGTGCTCTTCTTTCCCGCCGGCGGGCAAACGTGTCACGCATTCTGCACCTACTGCTTCCGCTGGGCCCAGTTCGTGGGTGATCGCGAACTCAGGTTCGAATCCAGCCGCGTGGACGATCTGGTGAACTACCTGCGCGCCCATCCCGAGGTGACCGACGTTCTCATAACCGGCGGCGACCCCATGGTCATGAAAACGAGCCTGCTGGAGCGCTATCTGAAACCGCTGCTGGAGGTGGAAACCCTGCGCTCGCTCCGCATAGGCAGCAAATCGCTCGCCTACTGGCCGCTCCGCTTCACCAGCGACGCCGACGCCGACGAACTCCTTCGCCTCTTCGAAAGCGTGGTCGATGCGGGCAAGCAACTGGCCTTCATGGCTCACTTCAGCCATCCGCGCGAGCTGGAAACGGACACCGTACAGGAAGCGATCAAGAACCTGCTTTCCACCGGAGCGGTGGTGCGCACCCAGGCACCCCTGATACGCCATGTCAACGATGACGCGTCCATCTGGGCCGAAAAATGGCGGCAGGAAGTAAGCCTCGGCCTGATCCCTTATTACATGTTCGTCGAGCGCGACACCGGGCCCAAGAAATATTTCGAAGTTCCGCTGGCGCGCGCACACGATATCTTCGCCCGGGCCTACCGCCAGGTATCGGGGCTGGCGCGCACCGTGCGCGGACCCAGCATGTCGGCGTTCCCGGGCAAGGTGCGCGTGGTCGGCAGCGCCACAGTAGCAGGGGAAAAGGTATTCGTGCTGGAGTTCCTGCAGGCGCGCGATCCCGCCTGGGTAGGGCGCCCCTTCTTCGCCCGCTACTCGGAAACCGCCACCTGGCTCGACGACCTGGTTCCCGCGTTTGGCGCGGACCGCTTCTTCTTCATGTCCTGAACCCCCGGGCCGGGGCGGCGCGCCGCCCCGGCTCCAGAACCGTCCCGCGCTCAATTCCCCACCGTTGCGCGGCCCGGTTGTGCGAAGATGGAACCATGCGCATCGGGGTGCTGCTTACGATGGGGTTCCTGGAAGCCGAGGCTGCTCCGGTGCTGGACGCGGCTCGAATACTGCGTGAGTCCGGCGCGGAACTGGAAGCCTTCACCCTCGCCAAGAGCCGTCACTCGCTGGAAGGCGCGGCCGGCACCGTATGGACCGCCAGGTACTCCTTGCCCGCACGCCCCGAGCTCAACCTGCTGGTAGTCCCCGGTGGCAAGGGGCTTGCCCGCGCCGCCCGTGATCTGCAAATGGAGCTGTGGTTCGAAGAAGTCTGGCCCCGCCTGGACGCAATCTTCCTGGGAGCGAACGGACCGGTGTTCCTGGGCGAGCTGGGGCGCGCCCCGCAGCTCGTGGCGGCTCATCCGGCTTACCTGGAAGAGGTGAAGCGCTACGCAAAACCCGGCCACGAAACCGCTTACGCGGTGGGCAAGGTGACCACCACCGCCGGTTATCTTTTCCTCCTGGGCGCCCTGCTCGACCACCTGCAGGCCGCCGGCTTCGACATCGACCCCGTGCTCAGTCAGATGGCGCTGGTTTTCGACTGAGCTCGCGCTGCACCTGTTCGCGCTCCTCTTTGAACGGCGTTCCCGGCAGCAACGGGCCGCCGTTTAACTGTTTGAGCGCTTTTTCGCGCGCTTCCGCCGCCCAATCTGGTACTTTTTCGTACCCGGCCAGCGCCGCGCGCAACACCGCCAGGTCCCACCAGGTTCCCGGCAATGGGTCGGCCACGTAGGCTCCCTCGCGCCGCCTGATCCAGGGTTCACCCAGGGCCTCGCGCACGTGGTGCACCGCTATCTGCACGCGCTTGCGAGGATTTCTGGCGTCCGGGAAAAGCCACTCCGCCAGCTTTTCGGGATCCGAGGGACCGCGGAGCCACAACGCGAAAAGCACCCACGGCTCTTTGCTGGTAAAAAACTCCACCGGACTCTCACGCATTATGCGGACCGCACCCAGCGAATGCACCCGCACCGCTCCCCAGCCCCAAACCAGGCGCTCGTACACCAGCGCACCTCCCTCTGCGGCGGCACCAGCAGCCAGCCATATGGGCACCAGGTGCGGGGAAAGCAGCAAGGGAAGCGCTTCCAGCTTTACCACCTCTACGGAGACCTCTTCAACCTCCTGCGCGGAAAATTCGGGTGCTATGCGCGCCAGGCGCTCGAGCCGGGCCTGCAGGGCGACGCGACGCGCCCCCATCTCCTTCGCCGCGCTCTCGGCACGCTCCAGCAGGCGCGCCGCCTCTTCGTCCCCGAGCAAGCGCGACTGCTCGATCCACACGCTGGCGTGCTCAGCCGGACTCCCCCCGTCTTTAAGGTTTTCCAGCGCCTTCCGAAAACGCCACTCAGCTTCGCGCAAACGCCCCATGCGAGCGTACATGCGCCCCATCCCCAGCTCGACCAATCCGATGCCGTAGAGGTCCTCGCTGGGCACCAGGAGGTCCTGGGCAAGGCGGTAAGACTCCCCCGCTTCCTCCAGCCAGCCCGCCTCCACGTAAAGATCGCCGGTGTTGAGATAGCTATAACCCAAAGACCTGTATTCACCGCTGGCTTCCGCAACCCTACGCGCCTCCTTAAGGGTGCGCTCCGCCTCCTCCCACCTTCCGGTAAGACGCAGCGCTTCCCCCAGGGAAAGCAGAGTGTTCGCCCGAGCCAGCGGCTCGTCTTCGCCGCGTATCTGCAAAGACGACGTATAGGCGGTGATTGCCTCGGGAAGCAGACCCATATGGTGGTAGGCGATACCCAGATTGTGCTGGGCGCGCGCCTCCACCCGGGGATCGACCCCCGCGGCGCTGGTGCGCGCATGCTCCAGCACCCGCGCCGCCTCCGCATAGCGGCCGATGCGAACGAGGGCGCCGCCCAGAGAAGCCTCGGCGCGGCATTGCTGCTCCGGGGTGGCGTGCTTGGCTGCCTCGCGGAAGGCCTCCACCGCTTCCTCATAGCGCCCCAGCCGCACCCGCACCGTCCCCAAGCCCAGCAGCGCCTCGGCCCGCTTCTTGCGGTCCGAGTGCCGTGCGGCCACGTGCTCGTACAATCCCAGCGATCGCTGCAAACGCCCGCCCAGGTACTCCGCCTCCGCCACCGCCAGGTAGGCCTCGGGCTGTGCGTCTATGACCTGCAGGCGGTTCCAGTAACTAACCGTCTTCTCCGCCCTTCCTTCACGGTTCCACAGCGCCGCCGCGCGCACGAATACGTCTGAAGCCCGGGGCGCGCCGTAGCGCAGGTATCCCTCTAGCGCCGCCTCCGGGTCGCCCAGCGTCTCCTCGGCGTTCAATAAACGTTCAGCCACGGCGAACGGGGGCAGCGGCTCCGTTTCTGCCAGGTAATTGGCCAGCGCTGGCAGCAAACGCAACCTGCCCTCGTGCGGACGCACGAAACCCCGCTCCAGCAGAGCCGTGAGCGCCGCGGAATCGAGCGCGCGCCAGGCGGCCAGCTCGCTGGGCTCGAAACGCAAGAGTCCCAAGACTTCACGCTCCTTGGGCGCCAGGCGGACGAGCAACGCTTCCATCCATGAACGCAGGGGTTCTTCGTGGGGGTAGGAAGCGCCGTGCTCGAAAGCCTGCCTGACCAGCACCGGCCAGCCCCCCAGGCGCTCCCAAACCTTTCTCCAGTCCCGCCCCGCTTTCAGGCGGCGCGCCATCTCCCGCGCCTCCTCTATCTCGAACGCCAGCGCCTGGGGTCCGAAGAGAACGAACTCGTGCGCCCCCGCGGGCCTGCGCCGCAAGGCCACCACCTGTCCGGGACGCCATCTCTCCGGCGGCCGCAACAGGTCGTAGACTCCCGGCTCATCGCCCTCCTGTTCCCGGTAAGGGATATCGCGCTCCCGGGCAATTTCTCTGAGGACCAGGGTTTTGCCGAAACCCGGGGGACCCCAAAGCACTACCGGGCTCTGTCGCATCGCTAGTATGATGCGATCGAGTAGAACCTTCCGGTAAACGTATCCTTCCGCCATACCCTATTTAACCACTACTTAACCATGTACACGTTAGCCTGATGCTAGGAGCTGGCCGCGGCTCCGAAGGAGGGAAGAAATGATGAAGAAACTGAGTATTTTTGCGCTACTTGTGCTGCTCCTGGCGGCGTGTAGCACCACCACCAAGAAGGACAACGGAGGCGGCAATGCCAGCAACCAGGCGACCGCCGTTGAAGCGCTCGACGTGAACGAAGATCTGGTGCTCACGAGCGGTGAGCGCGCCGAGTACGATCTATCGTTGAGCGAAAAAGTTGGTCTGCCGTTCGGGTTCGTGCCCAGTGAGCGCGACTTCCATTTGATTCTCAATTCTCCGGTTTCCGAGTGGGATTGCTCGGAATCCACCGTCAGCGGCGACGCCACCGACGCCGATGATGACGGTATCGCAGTAGACGCCACCTACGAGATCAAGTGCACCGTTGGATTCGGTAAGTTCGCCGCCGTTGAGCGTACCGGCACCCTGGTAATGAAGGATGCCAACGACAACGACCCCTACAGCGGATATCACGCGGAAGGCGACATTACCTACACCATCGGCAAAGGCATCTTCACCGTTAACCACAAGTTCAACCGCACCTGGACCCGCTCCGACAGCGGCTACGACTACGAGCACTCCAGCTCCTGGAGCTGGGGCAGCTCGACTCCCACCCCCGGAAGCTCCAAGACCACGGGTGAGAGCCACACCATCAAGTACGCCCACGCGGGCAGCTACACCCCCGACCAGGACGACAACGAAGACCCCTTCGACGCCGGCTGGATCAAGGAAACCGCCACCGCCGAGCAGTACCACGGCGACAAGCTGCAGGAGAAGGTCGATTCCGAGGTCAATCTCCACCTCAACACGACCTGCTCACCCGCTCCTAAAGCCGACAAAGGTACTGTTAAGTACAGCTGGACCGTTTCTAACGGCGACGAGGAAGTAGCGCATTCCGTTACGGTAGAATTCGAAGGTTGCGGCCAGTTCATAATCAAGGAAAGGACTCCTAAAGATCCTCCAGAGAACACCAAAGGCCTCTAATCTCGCTGCACCTCCGAGTGTCAACCGTCCGTGCCACATGGCACGGACGGTTGGATGTTTGCGCCCGTCGCAACATATCCTGATCGCGCACCGGCACGCTCCGCACGCTTGATGCACGCCCGATACGCCTTGTGGCAGGACGCAGCCCGAATGCAAAGGTAAGCGGCCTCGCCCACGTTTCGTTCTTCTCGCGCGGCTCCCGCGCCGGCGGACGCGGGCCCCTCTGCTCGGTCGGGACCGTACCAGCCAAAATCCGCGGCTTTGCCGTAGTCTGTTCCGCCGCGAGCAACGGAACACCGGCCATACGAGCCGCAGCCACGCCGTCGCCGCCGGCCAGCTACTTTTGCTTGGATACCGCACGAAAACGCTGTATACTGGCCCTTTGTATGGCGAACCTTTCCATCGGCATCGTCGGGCTGCCCAATGTGGGCAAATCCACCCTCTTCAACGCAATCACCAGGGCGGGCGCGCTCGCGGCCAACTACCCCTTCGCCACCATCGACAAGAACGTAGGCGTGGTCACCGTTCCCGACGAGCGGCTGGAAAAGCTGGCGGACATCTTCACCAAGGGGGAGCGGCGGCCGCCGGTGGTGCCCACCTATGTCGAGTTCGTGGACATCGCCGGACTGGTAAAGGGCGCCCACAAGGGAGAGGGCCTCGGCAACCAGTTTCTGGGTAATATTCGCGAGGTAGCCGCGGTGGCCCACGTGGTGCGTTGCTTCGAAGACCCGAACGTCGTTCACGTTGACGGCTCCGTTGACCCGCTCCGCGACGCCGAGATAATCAACACCGAACTGGCGCTGTCCGATTTGGGAACGCTCGAGCGCCGTCTGGAAAAACTGGAACGCAGCGCCCGCGTCAGCAAGGAAGACGCGGCGCTGGTGGAGCTCTTGCGGCCGCTGGTGGCCCACCTGGAGGCGGGCGAACCCGCCCGCACCTTCACCGGTGGCGGTGAAGAGCACAGCAAACTGTTGAAACGCGTTTTCAGGGAATACGGCCTCATTACCGCCAAACCGGTGGTCTACGTGGCCAACGTCGGCGAGGAAGACCTGCCGGCGGGCAACGAACACGTCCAGCGGCTGCGCGAGCTGGCCGCACGCGAGGGGGCCGAGCTGGTGGTCATCTCGGCCAAGATCGAGGCCGAGCTGGCCGAACTTTCGGACGAAGAAGCGCGCGAGTACCTGACCGAGCTGGGGCTCGAGCAGTCGGGCCTCGACCGCCTGGTGCTGGCGGGATATCGCGCGCTCGACCTGATAACGTTCCTTACCGCCAGCGAGAAGGAAGTACGGGCCTGGACCGTGCGCCGCGGCACTAAGGCCCCGCAAGCTGCGGGAGAAATCCACACCGACATGGAACGCGGCTTCATCCGCGCCGAGGTTATCGACTGGCTCAGGCTGGCCCGGGCCGGCGGCTGGGCCGCGGCCAAGGAAAAGGGCTGGGTGCGCACCGAGGGCAAGGACTACGTCGTGCAGGACGGTGACGTAATGCATATCCTCTTCAACGTCTAAGTCCCTTTCAGGCGATCCCTCCCGGTTTCAAGGGGCCCGCGAACATGAACCAGGAAGAGTCTGCTCCGCTTAAACAACCCATAGGCGTCTTCGATTCGGGCGTCGGCGGCCTCACCGTTCTCGAAGCCCTGCGCCGGGAACTACCCGGGCGCGACTTCCTCTATTTTGGCGACACCGCGCGGGTTCCCTACGGCTCAAAGCCCCCGGAGCTGGTACGTCGCTTCGCCTGGGAGATCAGCGGTTTCCTGCTGCGCCAGGGCGCGGTGGCGCTGGTGGTGGCCTGCAACACCGCCTCCAGCCTTGCCCTGGGCGACCTTTCCCGGCTCGGCGTGCCCGTGTTCGACGTCATTACCCCTGCCGTAGAGGAAGCGCAGGCCTACGCTCGCGTGGGCGTCATCGGCACCCGGGCAACGATTTCCAGCGGCGCATATCAGGAACGCCTGGAAAAACGGGGGCGGCGGGTCTGGTCGCTGGCAACCCCGCTCTTCGTGCCGATAGTAGAGGAGGGGCTCTGGCAGGACGAAGCCGCCAGCCTGGTGGCCAGCCACTATCTGGAGGACGCCCCGAACGACCTGGAGGCGCTCATTCTCGGCTGCACCCACTACCCCTATCTGAAACCGCTGCTGGCACGGCTGCGCCCTGACCTGCGGCTGATAGACTCGGCCGCACCCACCGCGCGCACGGTCGCCCGCAGCCTGCCCCGGGGACCGGGGACGGGGCGGGTGGTCCACTACGTTACCGGTGATCCCGAATCCTACCGCGCCCTGGCCGCCCGTCTGGGCGTAGGCACCGGCGAGGTGCGTAAAATAGAATTGGGAACGTTATGAACCGAAGCGACGGCCGCGGCCCCAACGAGCGCCGCCCCCTGAGGATCACACCTCGCTATCTCGACTACGCCGAGGGATCGGCGCTCATCGAGCTGGGACGCACCCGCGTGCTCGTCGCCGTGAGCCTTACCCCGGGCGTACCCCGGCACATGCAGGGAAAACGCAGCGGCTGGTTGATGGCCGAGTACAACCTGCTCCCGCGCAGCACCGAAAGCCGCACCCAGCGCGAGCGCTTCAAGCTGGGCGGGCGCACCCAGGAGGTGCAGCGCTTTCTGGGGCGCGCCTTCAGGGCCGCGATTGATCTGGAGCTCCTTCCCAACCGAACGATAGTAGTGGATGCCGACGTGATTCAGGCCGACGGCGGGACCCGGGTTGCTGCTATTCTAGGGGGGTACGCTGCGCTGGTTCAGGCTTTCGACGCGCTCGTACACGCAGGCAAGCTGGACGACTGGCCGCTCACCGAGTTTGCAGCGATAAGCCTGGGCTGGCCCGGCGGAAACGAGCTACTGGTGGATCTCGACGCCCGCGAGGACGACCGGGTACACGCCGATCTGACCGTCGTGGGCACCGCCGAAGGAGACCTCATCGAGATCCACGGCGGCGGCGAGGGGCGTCCGGTGCCGCGGTCGATTTACGACCGCATGGTGGACGAGGGCATACGGCAGATTCCCGAGCTTGTCGCAGATGTTCACAAGCAGCTGGCGGAAGGGGTATCGTAGTAATGATGCAGGTCGTAATTGCCACATTGAACCCGGGCAAGTACCGTGAACTTGCCGAACCTCTAAAGGTTATCGGCTGGGAACCGCGCCCGCTATTCGACTTTGGATTTGAACTGCCCGAGGAAACGGGCACCACATTCGAGGACAACGCCTTCATGAAAGCCGCCACGGTGGCGCAGAAAACGCGCCTCTCAGCACTGGCCGACGATTCCGGCCTGGTGGTGGACGCTCTGGGGGGGGAACCGGGCATCTACTCGGCGCGTTACGGCGGTCGCACCAACGACCGCGACCGCAACGTTTATCTGCTCGAGCGCCTGCGTGGAACCCCTCTCAGCAAACGCACCGCCCGCTTCGTGGCCGTGCTGGCGCTGGCCCACCCTGACGGACACGTGGAAACCTACCGCGGCGAGGTCGAGGGTGTGATTCTGGAGGCCCCGCGCGGCACCGGCGGCTTCGGCTACGATCCGCTCTTCTACCTGCCCGACCTGGGAAAGACCTTCGCCGAAATGACCCCCGAGGAAAAGGCGCGCTACTCACACCGGGCGAAGGCGCTGGAGAAGCTGATCGAAGCCTGGAAGCACGGTCCGCCCCCGCGCGAAATATGGCCGCTGGAATAGCTAGCGCAAATCCTCGAGGAACGCACGCAGATCCGCCGGCGAAGCAAGCGGGGTAAGCAACTCTAGCTCGCGTGCGCCCATTTCCAGGTGTGGTCGCAGCAGCTCCATCCAGGCTTCGTCCACCGCAAGCGGCAGCGGTGTGCCTCCTTGCAGACGCTGGATGTAGGCCAGATTCCAGGAAACCATGATCTCGGTAAGCGTGCCCAGGCCACCCGGGAGCGCCAGCACCGCCCGGGAAAACTCCAGCATGCGCTCTATGCGGCCGGTGAGGGTCGGAGCGGGAAGCTCCAGGTCCACGTGGGCGTTGGCCCCGCTGCGCGACTTGAACAGGTCCGGCGCGGTAACCCCCAGCACTAAACCCCCGGCGGCCTTAGCCCCCCGGCTCACCGCCTCCATACTGCCGCCATAACCGCCCGTAGCCACCGCGAAGCCGGCGGCGGCCACGGCGCGACCCCACGATTCCGCCTGCGCCCATGCAGCGGAACCGGGCTCGCTGCGCGAAGAACCAAATACTGCCACTATCGGAACTGACATGCAGGCATTTTATCCCGGTCGGGGTAAACTGGCTGCGTGCGTTACGCTCCCGACGTCCAAGCGGCCCTCGACGCGGGCCGTCCCCTGGTGGCCCTGGAGTCCACCGTAATCACCCACGGCCTGCCCGCACCCACCAACCTGGAGACAGCCCGCAATCTGGAGAACGCCGTGCGCGAAGAAGGGGCCGTCCCCGCGACGATCGGAATCCTCGCGGGTGAAGTATCGGTGGGTCTCACGGAAGAAGAGCTGGAAACGCTCGCCACCCGCGAGAACGTCGAAAAGGCAAGTCTTTGGAACCTTGCTGCGCTGGTCGCCGGAAAACACTGGGCGGGAACCACGGTGGCGGCCACCGCGCACCTGGCCTACCGCGCCGGTATCAGTGTTTTCGCAACCGGCGGCATCGGCGGCGTCCATCCCGCCCCCTACGACGAATCGGGGGATCTGGCCGCGCTTTCGCGAACTCCCATCGTGGTAGTTTCCGCGGGACCCAAGAGCATTCTCGACCTGCAGGCGACGCTCGAGCGCCTCGAAAGCTACGGCGTGGGCGTGGTGGGCTACCAGACCAGCTTTCTCCCCGCCTTCCACTCGCCCGACTCGCCTTACCGGCTGCCAGCGGCCGCCTGGAGCGCGGACGCGGTCGCCGCCGTCTGGCGCTCCGCGCGCGAGCTGGGGCTCGCGGCGGCCACCCTGGTCTTTAATCCCGTGAGCGAAGGACTGCCGTACCGGCAGGTAAGAGAATGGGTGGACCGGGCCAACGACGAAGCCCGCGCCGCCGGGATAGGCGGGAAAGACCTGACCCCCTACCTGCTGCGCCGCCTCAGCGAGCTCTCCGAAGGCCGCACGGACAGTGTCAACCTGCTCTTGCTAGAAGAGAACGCACGGCTGGCGGCGCGCATCGCCCGCGCCATGGCCGGAGACTAGCGGGGTTAACGATGCCGGGAGCAAATCCTGGCTGCACGTCCCTGCAAACGAACGGCTCCGGAGCTGTAAGATGGTGGGAGCATGTGTGAGCTAGGTGGGAGGTTGCGCGAAGCCCGCGAAAGGAGCGGGCGTCCGCTCCGCGAGTGGTCGCGCACCCTGAGCATCAAGAGCGATTACCTGCAGGCGCTTGAGGAGTGCCGCTTCGAAGACCTGCCCGAAGCGGTGCTCGCCAAAGGCCACCTGCGCCGCTATGCCGAAGCTCTGGGTCTGGACGCCGCCCCCCTGCTGGCACTCTACCCCGACCAGCCGGACCCGGTTCCCGAAAACGTAATCGTCCCCGGGCACCCGCAAAGCAAAATGCGGCTCTGGGTCGGGGCGCTCGCGCTGATCCTGGTTCTCGCAGGCGCGGTCTGGGCGCTCTGGCTGCGACCCGCGCCCGTCCCCGAGCAGGCCGCGGTGGATCTGGAAGTGCAGGAGCCGCAGCCGCTTTCGCGCGAAGCCGAGCTTTCGGTGACCACCGAACCGCCCGGGGCCACGGTCTGGCTGGACGGTTTCCTCCTTGGCGAAGCCCCGGTGCAGGGGCGCTTCTCAGCCGGCAGGCGCACCCTGCGCGCCGAAGCCAAAGGCTACGTTACCTACGAAGCTCCAATTACGCTTGCGCCGGGGGAATCCCGTCATATCAAGATCACGCTGCGACGCCTGCCCGCCGCCGAGGAACCGGAACCCGCCGGCCCGCCCACCCTGGTGCTGCAGTTCAGCGAGCGCGCCTGGGTGCGGGTGACCACCCCCGCGGGAGAAAAACTTTATGAAGGCATCCCCAAAGTGGGCAGCCAGATGGAGTTCCCGCTCCCCGTAATAGTGCGCACCGGCAACGCCGCGGGGGTGCGGGCGCTGGTGGCCGGAAAGGAACAGGGTCCCCTGGGCGGCGAAGGGCTGGTGGTGGAGCGCCGCTTCGACGCACCGGCGCCTTAGTGCGTATACTGGTGCGGTTGGAGGCATATGGCCGCTAAGATCGGTTTCGTCAGTCTGGGTTGCCCCAAGGCCCTGGTGGACTCGGAGCAGATACTCTCGCGCCTGAAAGCCGCGGGTTACGACTTCGCCGCGGACTACGACACCGCGGACGTGGTAGTGGTCAACACCTGCGGCTTCATAAATCCGGCCGTCGAGGAAAGCCTGGCGGCCATCGGCGAGGCGCTGGGGGCCAATGGCAAGGTGGTCGTCACCGGCTGCCTGGGCGCGCGGCCCGAGGTGATCCACGAGAGGTACCCGCAGGTGATCGACGTGAGCGGCCCCGCCGAAACCGAGCGGGTGCTGGCGGCGGTGGCGCAGGTGGCCCCGCCGGAGCGCGACCCCTTTCTGGACCTGGTGCCGCCGCAGGTCAAGCTGACCCCGCGCCACTACGCCTACCTGAAGATCGCCGAGGGCTGCGACCACAAGTGCAGTTTCTGCATCATCCCGCAGCTGCGCGGCGGTCTGGTGAGCCGCGACGCCGCCGACGTGCTGGCCGAGGCCGCGCGCCTGGCCGCGGGCGGCACCCGCGAGCTCCTGGTCATAGCCCAGGACACCAGCGCCTACGGAGCCGACCTGGGCCACCGCGAAAGCGTCTGGGGAGAGAAGCGCGTGCGCGCCCGCCTCACCGACCTGGTGCGCGAGCTGGGCGGACTGGCCCCCTGGGTGCGCCTCCACTATGTCTACCCCTATCCCCACGTGCGCGAGCTGCTGCCCCTGATGGCCGAGGGTCGGCTGCTCCCCTACCTGGACGTGCCGCTGCAGCACGCGAGCCCGCGGGTGCTGCGGGCGATGCGGCGTCCGGGCGGCGCCGAGAGTCACCTGAAGACGATCCGCGAGTGGCGCGCGGTCGTGCCCGAGCTGGCGATCCGATCGAGCTTCATCGTCGGCTTCCCCGGTGAGACCGAGGATGACTTCGCGCTCCTGCTGGAGTTCCTGGAGGAAACCCGGCTCGAGCGCGTGGGCGTCTTCACCTACTCGCCCGTGGCCGGCGCGGCAGCGAACGAGCTGCCGGGAGCGGTGCCGGAAGAGGTCAAGCAGGAGCGGCAGGCCCGGGTCATGGAGCTGGCCCAGCGCCTTTCACTGGAGAAGAACCGGGCCAAGGTGGGCCGCGTCCTGGACGTGATTCTCGACGAGCCGGCGGACGAACCGGGCGTCTTCGTAGGGCGCAGCTACGCCGACAGCCCCGGTATCGACGGCACGGTGCGGGTCGCCAGCGACGGCACGGTGCGGGTGGGCGAGATCGTGCCGGTGAAAATAACCGCCGCGGACGCCTACGACCTGCAAGGTGAGGTCGTTACCGGCGTAGCGGCCGGGAGCGTGATATGAAGGAAACTGTATGTATATCGTAATCGCCGGCGGCGGCGACATCGGCACCCTGATTGCGCAGTCGCTGCACGAAAGCCACGACGTGGTCGTAATCGACCACAACCCCGGCCTGGTGGAACGCATGGGGGCCCTGGACGTGCGCGTGCTGGTAGGCAACGCCACCGACCCGGAGGCGCTGCGCGAGGCGGGCGTGGACCGGGCCGACGCCTTCATCGCCACCACCAATTCGGACGAGGTCAACCTGATCGCCGCCATGCTGGCCAAGGGCCTGGGGGCCAAACAGTCGCTGACTTTCCTGGGCAAGGCCTACTACGTCGAGGTGCTGGCCGACCCGCGCACCATGGAAATACTGGGTACGCGCATAGACCGCGTCTTCTGGCCGCAACGAGCGCTGGCCAAGGAAGTGCTCGAGGTGGTGCTCATTCCCAAGGCCATAGACACCGAACTCCTGGCGGGCGGGCGGCTGCGCCTGATCGAATACATGATCGATGCGGAGTCCAGCTACGCCCACCGCCTCGTGGACGATCTCGACTGGCCCCGCGGGGTCAAGCTGCTGGGGGTGCTGCGCGAAGGGCAGTTCATAACCCCGCGCGACGAAGACTACCGCGATCTGGTGCTCGAGCCCGGCGACCACCTGGTGTTCGTCACCACCCCCGAAGCCTTCCCGGTCCTGCACGCCCGTTTCGCCGGGCGCGAACAGGTGCGCCGTGTCTTCATCGTGGGCGGAGGTACGGTCGGCTACATGATCGCCAAGGAGCTGCGGGAAATGCGGGTCGAGGTGGTGCTCATCGAACAGGACCCCGAGCGCTGCGAATTCCTCTCGGAGGAACTGTCGGGGGTGCTGGTCATCCAGGGGGACGGCACCGATCTCTCGCTGCTGGAGCAGGAAGGCATAGAAGACGTGGACGCCATGATCGCCGTCACCGACAACGACGAAAAAAACCTGCTGGTATCACTGCTGGCCAAGCAGCTGGGCGTGGAAAAGGTGGTCACGCGGGTGAGCCGCAGTGAAACGCGCACCCTCTTCGAGCGCGTGGGCGTGGACATCCCCCTCACCCCGCGGCAGGCGGCGGTGCGTGAGGTACTGGCCCACCTCAACCCCGAAGGGGTGGAGCGCCTGGCCCTGATCGAGGACAGCGTCGAGGTAATCGAGGTGCGGGTGCCCCCGGAGCTGGACGGTACGCGGGTCGAGGAACTGCGGCTCCCGCCACACACCACCATGGTGGCGGCAATGCGCGGCTGGCGCGTGGTGCTGGCCACGCAGGAGCTGCGACTCAAGGCCGGCGACGAACTAATCCTCATGGCCTCCCGCGAGGAAGTGGCCCACGTGGCCGAGCTGTTCAAAACGGGCTAGTCATGGGTGGCTTCGTTCGCTACTCCCTAGGTACCGCGCTGCGCGCGGTGGGCCTGGTAATGCTGGTCTTCGTATTGCTAGCGCTTCTCTGGGGGGAGGACGTGCGCGGCTTCCTCCTGGGAGCCGGCGTGGGCCTCGCCGCGGGCCAGTTCCTGCGCGTGACCGGAACCCCCAAAGCAGAGCCCAAACGCGCCGAAGGGCTCTTCATCGTCGCGGTGATCTGGCTGCTGGTTCCGCTCCTGGGAGCCCTCCCCTACTGGGTGAGCGGTCACGTGGGTCTGCTCGACGCCTACTTCGAGTCCATGAGCGGCTTCACCACCACCGGAGCCACGATCCTCCCCGACTTCGGCCTCTTCAACCACAGCCTCTTCCTCTGGCGCGGGCTTTCCCAGTGGTTTGGCGGCGTCGGCATCATAGTGCTCTTCGTGGCGGTCCTGCCCCACTTCGCCGTAGCCGGCCGCCAGCTCTTCTTCGCCGAATCCACCGGGGTGCAGAAGGAAAAGCTGACCCCCAGGTTGCGCAACACCGCGGAGATGGTGCTGAACATCTACCTGCTGCTCACCAGCATGGCCGTCCTCGGATACCGCCTCGCGGGTATGAGCTACTACGATGCGTTCGCCAACGCCCTCACCACGATGCCCGCGGGAGGTTTCTCGCCCAACCCCCTCAGTTTCGCCGGATATCCGGCGGCCAGCCAGTGGGTGGCGGTCGTGTTCATGTTCTTCGCCGGCGCCAACTTCCTGCTCATCGCCAGCGCGTTCTTCAGAAAGTCGTCGCGCCCGCCCTGGCACGACCCGGAGTTCCGGGTGTATACGGGGGCGTTCGTCGCCGGTTCGCTATTGCTGGCGGTCTACCACGTCTACCTGCACGACTACGGGCTCGAGCCCGCCCTCAGGCACGCGTTCTTTCAGGTGGCCTCCCTGCTTACCAGCACCGGTTACGCCTCGGTCGACTACACCAAGTGGGTCATTCCGGCGCAGGCCATCCTGATCTTCATCATGTTCATCAGCGGCAGCGCCGGTTCGGCCGCCGGCGGGGTCAAGTCGGTGCGCTGGCTGGTCATGACCAACCACGTGCTGCGCGAACTCAAACGCACCCTCCACCCGAACGCGGTGCTGCCCCTGCGCCTGGGCACCAAGGCCGTGGGCGAGGACGTGCTGCGCTCGGTCTCGGCCTTCGTAATGCTCTATCTTTTCGTATTCGTGCTGGGAACGATGGTGATAGTGTTCACCGAAGGAGATCTGGTGGTCGCATTCACCTCCTCCGCGGCCTTCATTGGCAACGTCGGCCCCGGACTGGGCGCGGTGGGGCCGATGGGCTCGTTCGCCGACCTGCACCCGCTGGCCAAGCTGGTGGGCATTTTTCAGATGTGGGCGGGCCGCATCGAGCTGATCCCGGTACTGCTGCTCTTCCACCCCGACACCTGGCGGGCGCTGCGGCGCGGGCGCTGAACCCCGGGGGGGAGCGCCAGAAGGACACGAACGCCAGGCAACCCCGGCGCCAAAATTTGCTGCGGCGCGCACTTCGGGACGGGCCCCAATTGGAATCGCCGGATGCCGGGCACTGCCTTTCCTGCTGATAGCCGCAGGCCGCGTTATCATGCCTTTTGTGCCGGAATCAAGGGAGGTTACCCGTGAAGCTAGCCATAGTCAGCGATGACGGTCACACCGTTTCCCAGCACTTCGGCCGCGCCGCCTACTACGTGGTCGTCGGCATTGCAAACGGCAAGGAGACCGGGCGCGAACTGCGCCCCCGCCAGACGCCGCATACCGGCGGACATGAGCATCACCACCATCAGCAGTACGGGCCCGGCCCGGTGCGCGGAACCGGCCCGCAGGCGGCCGCCCGCCATGCCGCCATGGCCGCCCAGATCGGCGACTGCCAGTTGCTGGTGGCCGGGGGCATGGGCGTGGGGGCGGTTCGGGCCATGGAAGCCGCCGGGATCAGGGTGGTGCTCACCGACCTGGCCACCGTCGACGAGGTGATCGCGGCGCTGGCCTCGGGCGGCCTGCGCGACCGCCGCGAGCGGATGCATTAGGTCGCCAGAGCGCGCAGGTTATCTATCAGGGGACGGATGACATCCCGCTTCAGCTTGAGGGCGCTCTTGTTTACCACCAGCCGGGCGCTCGAGCGCGCCAGCACCTCGACTTCGACCAGCCCCGCCGCTCTCAGCGTGGCGCCGGTTTGCACCACGTCCACCACCGCGTCGGCGAGCCCCGCGAGCACCGCCAGTTCCACGTTGCCATGCAGTTTGACCACGTCGGCCACCATTCCCCGCGAACGCAGCCAGGACTGGGTGAAACGCGGGTACTTGCTGGCGATACGGCGAACCGGGGTAACGGCCTCGGGAAGCCGGATGAGCGATAACCGGCAGGCGCCGAAGCCCAGGTCTACCGGTTCGTAGAGGTCGCGGCCGGCCTCGAGCAGTATGTCGCGGCCAACTACCCCCAGGTCGGCAATACCGAGGTCGACGTAGGTGGGCACGTCCGCGCCGCGCAGCTCGAGCACCGCCAGACCGCCCCCGGAATGCCAGAGATCGCGCTCGCCCCGCGCCCGCGGGAGCTCGATCCCGGCGCGGGAGAAGGCCGCGTACGAATCGGCCATCATCCGCCCTTTAGGCAGCGCCACCGTCAGCTCGAAGCCGGCGCGGTTCACGGGCTGACCTCCCCCTCGGGGCCGGAGATCCGGGCGATACCGCGGCGGCGCGCGTAGTCACGCAGCTCTTCCAGGTCGTCGGTCCAGGCTAGCTCAACCCGCACCCCGGTGGCCCGCAATCTGCGGGCGGTACCGGGGTCCAGCGCCAGCACCTGGGGTGCCGCCAGCTCCCGGGGCACGCCGCGCGCCTCCAGGATTCGCTCCAACCCCAGCGCAAAACCGGCGGCATAGCGGGTTCCAGCCCCGTCGTAGCGACCACCCCCCAGCAGCGGCAGCCCGAAATCGGGCGTATAAGCGCGGAAGTGGATGCCGGAATAGTAGTCGTAAGCGCGCGCCATGCCCAGATCCAGGAGAACCTCGAGCCCCGGTGGCAACAGCGCCAGCACCTCTTCGAGCCAGTCCAGGTCGTCGCGGGCGGCCGGACCCAGCTCCAGCCTGCGGGCCGCCGCCAGCACCTCGATACCACCGTAGAGATCGGGCAGGGCCAGCACTGCCCGCCGCAGACCACCTCTCACCCCGTAGTCCGCCAGCAGCTCCGCCAGCTCAGGAATGTTCTTGCGTTCGATGGCGGCGTGCAGCGAGGACCTCGGTCCGGCGGCCAGCTCCGTCGCCGCCAGCAGGTCAGCCACCAGCGCCGGCAACCCCACCTCCAGGCGGGCGTCCGGCAGGTCGGCAGTCTTGAGCGCCTCCCAGGCCAGCTCCAGGAGCTCGGCGTCGAGGCGCGGACCGGACGCTCCAACTGCCTCCACGCCCATCTGGGCGAACTCGCGCAGGCGGCCCGGACCTATCTCGCTGTCGCGCAACCAGAGGCGACCGGCGTACTGAAAGCGGTGCAGCTCCTCCCCCAACCCCTCGCTGGCGACCATACGAATGACGGCGGTGGTGAACTCGGCCCTGAGGGCCAGCACCCGGCCACTCTTGTCCACCATCTTGAAGGCGCGCGCGGCCAGCGGGTGCTCCGGGTCGTAGACCTCGAGCACCGGCAGCTCGACCGGATCGTAACCCCAGGATGCGAACAGGGCCCGCCAACGCTCCTGCAAATCCAGCCGCGCCGCCGCCTCCGGGGGCAGGTGGTAACGGGTGCCTTCGGGAATCACGGTGCCGGTCTCCTCGCGTACGTCACGCTCCACAGTATAGGGGTAGTTCCCCGTCCCATACGAACTCCGCGGGCTGCACCCGGGCGCGCACCGCCCGCACCCGCAAACCGGCCTCGAGTGCCCGGCAAAGAGCCGCCCCAAACTCCGGGTCCACCGCACAAGGCGAAAAACGCCGGGCGTCGGCCCGCAGAACTGCAAACAGCAACACCCCGCCGCGAGCGGTCAGAATCTCCAGGTGCTTGCGCGCCCGCAGCGAAGGAGCATCGGGAAAGCAGGCCGTTCCACCGGCGACGCGCGTGGCCGACTTCATCTCCAGCAAGCGCTCACCACCTTCCGCATCCCGCACCAGCGCATCCAGCCTGCTCCCCGCCACCCGGGGCTGGGCCGAAAGGTAGCGCCAGCCCCAGCCGGCAACCAGGGCGGGGAGGGCGGCTTCGGCGTACGAGGAGTCGAGCAGCGCCCATACCTTCCCCTCCCGGGCCAGCAACACCCGGCCCCGGGTGCGCCCGCCCGTTCGCGGCAGGTAGCGCAGCAGTGCGCCGGGCTGCAGCCACTCGAGCCTGCCGGTGTTGGGCAGGTGCAGCCGCAGCTCCCCTTCCGCAGTAGCGGCCCGCACCACGAACCTGTTGACCCTTTCCAGAAAGTAAGCCTCGCGGCTGGCCGGAAAACGCAGGCGGGGCTCCATGCAGAAATCCTAATACCTGGCGTTGACAGCTGCCCGGAACCGGGGTACAATCACTACAATATAGAGGTAGTGGGACTACAAAATGGGAACCAACGCCAGAGTCCTATCACGCATCAACAGTTTTTATGACAAGCTGTCGCCCTCCGAACGGCGCGTGGCCGATTTCGTACGCGAGCATCCGGAGCAGGTGATTCACATGCCGCTGGCCAAGCTAGCTCAGCAGGTCGGGGTGAGCGACCCCTCGGTGCTGCGCTTCTGCCGCGCCATCGGCTACCGGGGCTACCTTGACTTCAAGGTGGCGCTTACCCAGGATCTGGCTACCCCGGTTCAGTTCATCAACGAAACCGTAGATCCCCAGGACGGCCCCCGGGAGATCGCGCAAAAGGTATTCGCCGCGGCCAACCGGGCGTTGCTGGAAACCCTGCAAAGCCTGGACATCGCCGGGATAGAGCGCACCGTCGAGCTGATCGATGGCGCCGAACGCACCCTGATCATCGGCGTGGGCACCTCCGCTCCCCTGGCCCAGGCCTTCTACAACCGCCTCTTCCGCCTGGGTCTGCCCGTCTGGGTGCAGACCGACTCCTACCTGCAGCTCATGCACGCCGCCCTGCTTGGTCCCGGCGACGTGGCCATCGGTATCTCGCAAACTGGCGCCTCCATCGACCCCGTTCTCACCCTGGAAGAAGCCAAGAGGCAGGGCGCCGCCACCGTGGCCATAACCGGCTCGCTCTCGTCACCCATCACCCAGCAGGCGGACGTAACCCTCTACTCCAGTTACCACGAGCTGCGCCCCGAGGCCGCTTCCTCGCGCATCGCCCAGATAGCCATCGTCGAAACCATCTACGTCGCCCTCAGCATGCGACGCCTCGACACCGCCGACGCCGACGAACGGCGCATCTGGGAAGCGCTCTCGCGAAAGACCCTGTGAACGGGAAAGGAGGTGGAAAGGCAACCAATCCGTACCGGACTCATCGGCTCGAAATCACAATGTATCTACCGCACCCCGCAAGTGCAGCTAAAAAGGAGTGTTGAAAATGGGTAAACCAGACCTTAGCCGCCGTAAATTCATGATCCAAAGCGCCCTGGCTTCCATGGGCATCATGGCCGGCCCCGCGTTCCTGCAAACCGTCCGCGCCGCCGACGGCAAGAACCGCCCCCTCAAAGCCGCTTTCTCCAACGCCGGCCTGCAAGCGACCTGGTGCGCCCAGGGCAAGGACACCGTCGAGCAGTGGGGCGAATGGCTGGGAGTGGAAATCCACTGGTACGACGGCCAGCTCGACGTCGCCAAGCAGCGCGCCGCCGTGGACGCCATGGCCGCCAAGGACTGGGACTTCGTCGCCATCCAGTCGCTCTCGATCGGCTCGCTGGTGGAACCGGTGCAGAAGATGATCAACAAAGGAATCCCGGTCATCGCTATGGACACCATGCTCGCCCCCTGGGGCAAGATCAAGCAGCACACCTTCATCGCCCCGGACAACGTCTGGATGGCCGAGCAGGTAACCCAGGCGCTGGTTGACGCCATCGGCGGCAAGGGCAAGGTCGTCATGACCCAGGGCTCGCTGGGCCACACCGGCGCCCAGGGGCGCGCGCAGGGCTTCTATAACGTCATCAAACGTTACCCCGGCATAGAGGTCATCGACGAGTCGCCCGCTGACTGGGACGTGGCCAAGGTGGCGCAGCTGTGGGAAAACCTGCTCAACCGCTACAAGAAGATCGACGCCGCCTTCTTCCACAACGACGACATGGCACTGGCCGCCTACCACGTGATCAAGAGCGCCGGCCGCGAGAACGAGATCGTCCTCGGCGGCATCGACGGCATGCCCCCCGCGGTGCAGGCGGTGCTCGATGGCAAGCTGCACGCTACCGCTCGCAACTCCTCGGCCCGCATCCACTGGGGTGCGCTGGTGGCCGGATACTACGCCGCCGTGCGCAAGGAGAAACCCGGCAAGGACATCCCCGAGTTCGTACTCGCCGACGGTCCCGCCATCCTGCCTCCCAGCAAAGAAAAGACCGACAAGCCCTGGCTGCTTAAGGGCTACGGCATCGGCGCCGGCCCCGGTCTGCTCTGGCAGGAAAAACACTACCTGGCCTGATCCTCCCCACCCCCGGCCCCGCGGGGCCGGGGGTGCCTCCCCGACATGGAAACGACCACCCCCCTGATCGAGCTCCAAAACGTCGCCAAACGCTTCGGCGGCATCCAGGCCCTTTCGGGTATCGACTTCGACGTGCGCAAAGGCGAAGTGCACGCGCTGGTGGGCGAAAACGGCGCGGGCAAGTCGACCATGATGAAAATACTCGCCGGCGTGATTCCCGAGTACGAGGGAAAGATGCTCTGGCGGGGGAAGAACGTGCGGCTCAAGAATCCGCGCCACGCCCTGGGACTCGGTATCGCCATGATTCACCAGGAGCTCAGCGTCATGCCCGAGCTCACGGTCGCCGAGAACATCTTCCTGGGCCGCCAGCCCCTGCGCGGCGGAGTGGTGGACTGGCCGCGCATGTTCCGCGAGGCAGCAAAAATCCTGGCGGAGCTGGGCTTTGATCACATCAACGTGCGCGACAACCTCGAACGCTATCCCCTGGGCGTGCACCAGCTGGCCGAGATAGCCCGCGCCCTTACCTCGGGCGCCGAGCTGATCATCATGGACGAACCCACCAGCGCCCTCAGCCCCATGGAAACCCGCCGCCTGCTCGAGCTCACCCGCAATCTGGCGCGGGCGGGCAAGGCGATCGTCTACATATCCCACTTCCTGGAAGAGGTGACCTGGGTTGCTGATCGCGTCACCGTACTGCGCGACGGCGGCAAGGTGGCCACGCTCGACGCCGCGGCCAGCAACAAACAAGAACTCGTACGGCTCATGCTGGGCAAGGAGGCCGCCTTTTTCGAGGAATCAAAACTCCCCGGCGCCGCCTCTAAAAACCGGGAAACGGCGGTGCTCAGCGTGGAAAACCTGACCCGGCCCCGCGTGTTCGAAGACGTTTCTTTTTCGTTGCGGAGCGGGGAAATACTGGGCCTCTACGGACTGATCGGCTCGGGCCACTTCGAACTGGGCGAGGCAATCTACGGCCTGGTCAGACCCGCATCCGGCAGGATCCTGCTAGAGGGACGCCCGCTACCCGCAGCACCGCGCCGCGCCATCGACCGCGGCGTCGCCTACGTGCCCCCGTCCCGGCGCACCGGGCTTTTTTTGGAAAAACCAATTTACCAGAACGTTTCCCTGCCCTGGCTCGCCCGCATCTCGGGGTTCGTACCCCGGACGCCGCGGGAGATCCAGGCCGCCCGCGCGGTGATCGAGCGGGTGGGGGTGCGCCCGCCCGACCCCGAAAAGGAGGTCGCCTTCCTTAGCGGCGGCAATCAGCAGAAGGTCGCCATCGCCCGCTGGCTGGTGGAACCCCCGAAGGTCTTCGTGGTCAGCGAGCCCACGCGCGGTATGGACGTGGGCGCCAAGGAAGAGGTGATGAAGATCCTGCGCGAACTGAGCCAGAACGGCGTGGGCGTGCTGCTGATCTCCTCCGAACCGGAAACCCTGCTGGCGGCAAGCGAGCGCATCCTGGTTATGGCCAAGGGCCGCATCGTTCGCGAATTCGCCGGCGAGACCGTGACCAAGGAACAGCTGCTGCACGCCGCCGCCGGCGAGCTGGCCGAAGCGAGGTAACGCCATGGCAAACGAACCCCACGACTCCCCCAAAACCCCCGGCCGCTGGCGCGCCTTCCTGGCCAGGAGCCGCGAGTTCGCTCCGGTATGGACGCTGCTGGCGCTGGTTCTCTTCTTCTCGGTCTACTCCGACAGCTTCCTCTCGCTGGAAAACGCCGGCAACATCCTCAACCAGGTGGCGCTGCTCGCCATAATGGGCACGGGTATAACTTTCGTGCTGCTCACCGCCCAGATTGACCTCTCGGTCTCCTACATGGCTACCTTCGCCGGGGTGGTGGCGGCCTACTACACCGCCGCCCACCTGCCCCAGCCCTGGCCCATCGTCGCGGCGCTGCTGGCCGCGGGCGCGCTGGGCTGGATCAACGGCGTCGGCACCGCCCGCCTCGGCATCCCTTCGTTCATGGTCACCCTGGCCATGTCGCTCATCGCCTCGGGCCTCAGTCTCTACCTGACCCGCGGGCGTATCCTCTTCGACCTGCCGCCGCTCTCGGAGACCCTGGGCAGCGGCCGCATCTTCGGCGTCAAGTGGCTGGTCATTGTCGCGGCGCTCACGCTTCTGATCGGCCACCTGGTGCTCAAGTACACCCGCTTCGGCCGCTATGTCTACATGACCGGGGCCAACCCCAAGGCCGCCGAGCTGGCCGGTGTAAACACCAGGGGCGTAATAACAGCGGTTATGGTAATCGGCGCCCTCACCGCCGGTCTCGCGGGTGTGGTAGGCATCGGCCGCCTCGGCAGCGCCACCCCCACAGCCTTCGACGGCATGCTCATCGACGCCATCGGCGCGGTGGTGCTGGGCGGCACCTCGCTCTTCGGCGGCGTTGGCGGCATCCCCCAGACGATCGTGGGCCTCCTGATCCTGGGAGTGCTGCGCAACGGGCTCGACCAGGTTTCGGTGGACATCTACATGAAAACCCTGATCACCGGCATCATCTTGCTCGCGGCGCTGGTGTTCAACATCCTCTTTGCGGGCAGAAAGGAAAACTAAGGTGAACGTAGGCGGCGAGCACTACCGCACGATCTGGCTCAAACCCGGCGACGACCGGGTGGTGCAGATCATTGACCAAAGACCCCTCCCCCACCGGTTCGTGATCGAAGACCTGACCAGCACCGACGCCATGGCCCGCGCCATCAAGGAAATGCACCTGCGCGGCGCCGGACTCATTGGCGCCGCTGCAGGCTGGGGAATGTACCTGGCGGCGCTCGAGGCCCCGCAGTCTTCCATGGAGGCTTTCCTTGGCTACCTGCGCGAAGCGGGTGAAAAACTCAAGAAAACCCGTCCCACCGCGGTCAACCTGGAGTGGGCGGTGGAGCGCCAGCTGGCGACGATCCCCGAAAGGGCCGCCACCCCTGCCGAGGGCGTGCAGGCGGCGCACGATACCGCCGCCGAGATCGCCGACGAAGACGCCGAATTTTGCCGCCGCATCGGCGAGCACGGCGCGCGCATCATCGAGGAGATCTACGGGAAGAAGGGCGACACCGTTAACATCCTCACCCACTGCAACGCCGGCTGGCTCGCCTTCGTGGACTACGGCACCGCCACCGCGCCCATGTACGAGGCGCAGAAACGCGGCATCCCCATCCACGTCTGGGTGGACGAAACCCGCCCCCGTAACCAGGGCGCCCGCCTGACCGCCTGGGAGCTGGTACAGCAGGGGGTGCCGCATACGGTAATAGCCGACAACACCGGCGGCCACCTGATGCAGCACGGGCTGGTGGACATGGTCATAACCGGCGCCGACCGGGTCACCCGCTGCGGCGACGTAGCCAACAAGATCGGCACCTACCTCAAGGCCCTGGCCGCCGCCGACAACGGCGTACCCTTCTACGTGGCGCTGCCCAGCAGCACCCTCGACTGGTCCATATGCGACGGCGTGCGCGATATTCCCAT
>JAMOUW010000030.1 GCA_027067955.1 Thermaceae bacterium | reverse complement strand
CCACCTGGAAGGTAACGAACCTGGCCAGAATGGGCAGGCCCAGCGCCTCGGCAACCGATTTTTCCATTACCAGCACGCCGGCGGCGCCGTCGGAGTAGGGGCTGGCGTTACCGGCGGTCACGGTGCCTCCCTGTTTGAAGGCCGGCCGCAGCTTGGCCAGAGCCTCGAGGTTGGTATCCGGCCGGATCAGCTCTTCGCGGTCGAAGACTACTTCTGTAACCTTCTTTTTGCGCCCCTGCCAGCTGAACTTCTTGACCGGCACCGGGATCGTTTCGTCTTTGAACTTGCCGGCGCTCTCGGCGGCGTGCGCCTTCTGATGGCTGCGCAACGCCCATTTGTCTTGGTCCTCGCGGCTGACGCCCCAGCGCTCGGCTACCCGCTCGGCGGTAAAACCCATGCCGATGTAGCTGGAGTAGGTTTCGGGGCTCCAGGTATCGGGGGTCAGGCTTTCTTCGAGCCGGTAGTTGAAGCCCGACATCGGTACCTGACTCATCATCTCGATGCCGCCGGCCAGCACCACGTCGTTGATGCCGCTGATGATCGACTGGGCGGCCATGGCGATCGTCTGCAGGCCGCTGGAGCAGAAGCGGTTGATCGTCGCCCCCGGCACCTCAACCGGAAAACCGGCCTTTAGGAGCGAGAGGCGGGCAATGTTCAGCCCCTGCGAGGCCTCGGGCATGGCGCAACCCCAGAGGACGTCGTCGATCTTGGCCGGATCGAGGCCGACGCGGCCGACGGTTTCCTTCATTACCAGAGCGCTCAGTTCCACCGGGTGGACGCTGGCCAGCGCTCCGTTCTTCTTACCCTTGGCCACCGGCGTACGGGCGGCGCTTACGATTACGGCTTCGCGCATCATCTCCTCCTTTAGTTACGCAGCGGCTTGCCCGTCTTGAGGGTGTGGGCGATCCGCTCCTGGGTCTTGCGGGTACCGAGCAGCTTGAGGAAGGCCTCGCGCTCGAGGTCGAGAATGTCCCACTCGCTCACCTGGCGCGGCGGGCCGTCGCCGCCGGAGAGGACGTAGGCCAGCTCGCTGGCGATCTTGACCTCGTGGTCGGTAATCTGGCCGGCCTCGCGGAAGCTCCAGACGGCGTACTTGAGGTTGCCCAGCGCCTCCTTACCGAGCGCGGTAATCTTGCCGCGCACCGGGCTGACGTAGTCGGGCGCCAGGTCGAGGACCCGCTGCTTGGCGTCGGCCAGCAGGCGGTCCTTGTTGACCGAAATGCGGTCGCCGCGGCGCAGGTAGCCGATCTCGAAGGCCTCAAGGGCGCTGGTCGAGGTCCTGGCCATGGCGATGATCTCGAAGGCCCGCTTGACCGCGGCAAAGGGGTCGGCCTCGGCGCCAACGTAGGGGGCCAGGTCCTCGCTAAAGCGGAAGAGCAGCTCCTTGGTGCCGCCGCCAGCCGGGATCAGACCCACGCCCACCTCGACCAGGCCGATGTAGCTCTCGGCCGCCGCCTGGACCCGATCAGCGTGCAGCGTCATCTCGCAGCCGCCGCCCAGGGTCAGGCCAAAGGGGGCCACCACCACCGGGAAGGGAGCCTCGCGCAGGCGCATGGTGCTCTTCTGGAAGAGCCGCACGGCCATTTCCAGCTCGTCCCAGTCGCCTTCCTGGGCCAGCATCAGGATGAGCGCCAGGTTGGCACCGGCGGAGAAGGCGCGGTCGTCTTCGCGGCCGACCACCAGGCCGGTCAGGTCGTTCTGCTCGATGTACTTCATGCCGTAGTCGAGCATCTTGAAGACGCCCTCGCCCAGCGCGCCCATCTTGGTGCGGAACTCGAGCAGCAGCACGCCGTCGCCGAGGTCGTAGAGCCCGGCGTCCTTGGACTCCTTGACCACCTTGCCGGCGTCCTTGAGCGTCTGGATCTCGATCACGCCGGGCCGCACGGGTACCGGTACGTAGCCGCCCTCGAGCGCCAGCATCTTGCGCTCGGTGCCTTCCTTCTTGTAGAACGAGCCCTCGGTCTTGGCCAGCAGCTCGGGTTTTTCCAGCCCGGCGGCTTCGATTAGCTCGGCGGTCTTCTCCAGGCCAACGGCGTCCATCTGCTCGAAGGGGCCCATCCGCCAGCCGAAGCCCCACCCCAGGGCGCGGTCCACGCTGACGATGTCGTAGGCGACCAGAGGCGTCTTGGCCAGGGTGTACTGGCTGCTAACAGCAAAGAGGTCGCGCATGAAGGCGCCGTACTTGCCGGGCAGGTCGAGCACCGCGGCTATCCGCTTGGGCAGGGAGAGCTGCTTGGCCTCGTCCACGCCGGGGATCTTCGGCTTCTGGCGCGGCCGGTACTCGAGCGTCTTCCAGTCGAGGGTGTAGATCTCCTTGCCCTCTTTCTTGTAGAAGCCGCACTTGGTCTTGTCGCCCAGGCAGCCGCCCTCGATGACCTTGAGGACCCAGTCGGGCAGCGAGAAGTCCTCGCCGGTGGTGTGGGCCAGCTCGTCGGCGACCATCTTGAGCACGTCCAGGCCGGTCAGGTCGGCGGTGCGGAAGATGGCGCTCTTGGGCCGGCCGATCAGCGGGCCGGTGAGCGCGTCCACCTCGTCAATGGTGAGGTCGTGCTTCTCCATCAGCGCCACGGCCTTGAGCATCCCGTAGACGCCCAGGCGGTTGGCGATGAAGCCGGGCACGTCCTTGGCGCGCACCAGCCCCTTGCCAAGGATGCGGTCGCCAAAGTTCTCGATGGTCTCGAGCACCGCCGGGTCGGTGTGGGGGGTGGGGATGATCTCCAGCAGGTGCAGGTAACGCGGCGGGTTGAAGAAGTGGGTGCCCAAAAAGCGCTTCTTGAAGCGGTCGCTGCGCCTCTCGAGCAGCGCCTTCATAGGAATGCCCGAGGTGTTCGAGCTCACGATCGCGTGCTCGGGGAGGATCTCTTCGAGGCGCGCGTAGAGCTCCTGCTTGGGCTCGAGCTTTTCGATGATTGCTTCGATGACCCAGTCAACGTTCTTGAGAAGCTCCAGGTCGTCGCGGGTGTTGCCAATGGTGATCAGCTCGGCGCGGTCCTTACGCATGAAGGCCGCCGGTTTGGTCTTCTTGGCGCGCTCGAGCCCCCGCTTGACGTACTCCAGCGGGTCGTCTTTGCCGGGAATGTCCAGCAGCACCACGGGTACGCCTACCGAGGCCAGCAGGGCGGCAATGCCGCTGCCCATGGTGCCTGCGCCGACAACGCCTACTTTCTTGATTCGCATATTCGCCTCCTTATACCGAGTATAAACTTATACCGACACCACACGCCGTGTCCAGTCCCGATAACCTTGTGGTCGGCTATCTTCATTCTACGCGCCGGTCCATTCATTTCAGGTTCGGGTCTAACGCCCTATCCGTCACCGCATGAAAACCGTTATATTGATCTTGATGCAATATTATACTCGGTTCACTGTATCAGTCATGCGGAGGAGTGTATGAAAGAAAAGCCCTGGCTGGAGCATTACGACGAGGGGGTACCCGCCGAAATAGACGCGGCGCGAGTGCTCCCGCTGCCGCAACTGCTCGAGGCAATGGCCAAACGTTACCCCAATAAGGTAGCGCTCGAGTTCCTGGGCAAAAGCTGACCTATTCCCAGCTCTGGAACGCCGTTACCGGCTTCGCCGCCGCCACCCGCGCCCACGGCCTGCAACCGGGCGACCGGATCGCCATCATGCTGCCCAACAGCCCCCAGTTCGTTATCGCCTTCTACGGCTCGCTGCTGGCCGGCCTGACGGTGGTCAACGTCAACCCGATGTACACCCCCGGCGAGCTCTCCTACCAGCTGGCCGACTCCGGGGCCGACGCCCTGGTAATCCTCGACCTCCTCTGGCCCCGCTACGCCGAGATAGCCGGTGAACACAACCTCAAACTGGCCGTGCGAACCGGCATCCAGGACTACCTCCCCTTCCCCAAGAACTGGCTCTTCCCTCTCAAGGCCAAAAAGGAGGGCAGCTGGCCCAAGACCCTGGGCGGGCTCGCCTGGAAGAAGTTTCTGGCCGGCGGCAAGGGCGAGCAAAACTGGCCCCGGCTCGAGCTAAACCAGCTAGCGCTCTTGCAGTACACCGGCGGCACCACCGGCCGCCCCAAAGGGGCGATGCTCAGCCATAAAAACTTGACCGTCAACGCTCTCCAGGTCCAGGCCTGGATCCCCGACTTCCGCGAGGGCGAAGAGGTAATCCTGGGCGTCATCCCCTTCTTCCACGTCTATGGCATGACCGTCGCCATGAACCTGGCCATGACCGGCGGCGGCAAACTGGTGCTCCTCCCCCGCTGGAACACCCGCGAGGTGCTAGAAACCATCGCCCGCAGCAAGCCAACCCTCTTCCCCGGCGTGCCCACGATGTACGTCGCCATCAACACCGACCCGGCCACCAAGAAATACGACCTGACCTCCATCCGCGCCTGCATCTCCGGCTCGGCCCCGCTGCCGGTCGAGGTGGCCGAAACATTTGAGAAGATCACCGGCGCCCGCCTGGTCGAAGGCTACGGCCTGACCGAGTCGGCCCCAGTCACCCACGCCAATCCCATCTACAGCCAGCGCAAAATTGGCTCCATCGGCCTACCGCTACCGAGCGTAGACGCAAAGATAGTGGACGACGAAGGCCGCCCCCTCCCCACAGGAGAAGCCGGCGAGCTCGCGGTCAAGGGCCCCAACGTCATGCTCGGCTACTGGAACCGGCCCGAGGAAACGGCACAGACGTTGAAAGACGGCTGGCTGTTTACCGGCGACGTGGCGCGAATGGACGAAGAGGGGTACTTCTACATCGTCGACCGCAAGAAAGACATGATCATCGCTGGCGGGTACAACATCTACCCGCGCGAGGTGGAAGAGGTGCTTTATCAGCACCCGGCGGTCAAAGAGGCGGCGGTCGTGGGAGTGCCCGACGCCTACCGGGGCGAGACGGTCAAGGCCTTTTTGGTGCTCAAGGAAGGATATGAAGACGAGATAGACGAGGAAGAGTTGAAGGCCTTTGCCAGGAAGCGGCTGGCCGCTTACAAGGTGCCCAAGCTGTGGGAGTTCCGTAAGGAGCTGCCGAAGACGGCGGTGGGGAAGATACTCAGGCGGCGCCTGCGGGAAGAATAGCGTTCACCAAGCAACCTACCCGCCCCGGGTATACTGAGTTCAACAACGAGGGGGGTCAACATGGAAAGACCTTGGTACGCCTTTTACGACGAAGGGGTGCCCCGCGAAGTGGAGTACCCCGAGGTTCCGCTGTTCGAGCTAATGCGGCGCACCGCCGAAGAGTCGCCCGACAAACCGGCGATAGACTTTCTTGGCTACAAGATGAGCTTCGGCCAGCTTTGGCAACAGACCCGCAGCTTCGCCCGGGCGCTGCAAGACCTGGGCGTCAAGCCGGGCGACCGGGTTTCGATCATGCTGCCCAACACCCCCCAGTTCGTCATCGCCTTCTATGGCACGCTGCTGGCGGGCGCGGTGGCGGTCAACACCAACCCCCTCTACACCCCGCGCGAACTCTCACACCAGCTGCGCGACTCGGGGGCGGAGACGCTGGTGATCCTCGACCTCCTCTGGCCCCGCTACACCGAGATTGCCGGCGAAGTACCGGTCAAAAACGTCATCACCACCGGCATTCAAGACTACCTGCCCTTCCCCAAGAACTGGCTCTTCCCTCTCAAGGCCAAAAAAGAAGGCACCTGGGTCAACCTGCCGCAGCAGGAAAACCGGCACGACTGGCGCAAGATAACCAAAACCGCGCCGGAACCGAACGTTCCGCAAATAGCCGCCGACGACCTGGCGCTCTTGCAGTACACCGGCGGCACCACCGGCGTTTCCAAGGGGGCAATGCTCAGCCACCGCAACCTGATCAGCAACGTCTACCAGATCGACGCCTGGGAGCCGGGGCAGGTCTGGAAGAACGGCGTCATGCTGAGCGTTATTCCCTTTTTCCACGTCTACGGCATGACGGTCAGCATGAACTACTCGGTCATGCGCGGCATGAAGATGGTTCTGCTGCCCCGCTTCGACATTGCCGAGGTGGTAACGGCGATAGAAAAGCACCAGGTAACCCACTTTCCCGGCGTGCCAACGATGTACGTGGCCTTCAACACCTTCCCCGGCATCGAAAAGCGCAACATCCGCTCGGTCAAGGTCTGCCTTTCGGGAGCCGCCCCGCTGCCGGTGGAAGTGGCCAACAAGTTCGAAGAGCTAACCGGGGCCAAGCTGGTCGAGGGCTACGGCCTGACCGAAGCCGCACCGGTAACCCACTGCAACCCCCTATACGGCAAACGCAAGGTGGGCTCCATCGGCCTCCCCTTCCCTTCGGTCGACGCCTACGCCGCCGATCCCGAAGGCAAAGAGCTGCCCCCCGGTGAGGTGGGCGAGCTGGTACTCAAGGGCCCCAACGTCATGCTCGGCTACTGGAACCGACCCGAGGAAACGGCGCAGACGTTGAAGGACGGCTGGCTGTTTACCGGCGACGTAGCCAGGATGGACGAGGAGGGGTACTTCTACATCGTTGACCGCAAGAAAGACATGATTATCGCCGGCGGGTACAACATCTACCCGCGCGAGGTGGAAGAGGTTTTATATCAGCATCCGGCGGTCAAAGAAGCGGCGGTCGTGGGGGTGCCCGACGCCTACCGGGGCGAGACGGTCAAGGCCTTTTTGGTGCTCAAAGAGGGGTACGAAGGTGAGGTAGGCGAAGACGAGCTGAAGGCCTTTGCCAGGGAGCGGCTGGCCGCTTACAAGGTGCCCAAGTTGTGGGAGTTCAGGGAGGAGCTGCCGAAGACGGCGGTGGGGAAGATACTGCGAAGATTGTTACGGGCCGAAGAAGAATCCAGGCAGCAATAGAATTGAGCGGCTTCTGGTTGCAGCGGCCCCGGACAGACTTCCGGAGCCGCTGCAAGTTAGCAGACCGACCGGATCACGACCTCAGTACCGCCTGGGCTGCTGCTAGACGCGAGGTCAGGACCCTGAAGGGGGAGGCCGAAACGTAGTCCAGACCCAACCGCTGGGCAAGGTGCACCGACTGCGCCTCGCCACCGTGCTCGCCGCATATACCGAGCTTCAACCCCTGATTCGCCGCGCGCCCTTCATTTACGGCAATTTCCAGCAAACGCCCGACAGCTTCCCGGTCCAGTTTCTCGGTTGGATCGTGACCAAAAATCCTGGCATCCAAATAGTGGGGCAGGAAATGACCGGCGTCGTCGCGGCTGATGCCAAACGTGAGCTGGGTAAGATCATTGGTGCCGAAGCTAAAAAAGTCAACGAGAGGGGAAATCCTCTCCGCCGTCAGCGCCGCACGGGGGGTTTCGATCATTGTGCCAACCGGGAGACTGATCCCAAAATCATCGAATACTGACCGAACCACCGCGAGCGTCTGCTCCACCTCCTCAGCGGTAGAAACCAACGGGATCATTAGTTCCGGGCGGGGATCCTTCCCTTCTTCTTGCAGGGCCCGGGTGGCACTGAGCAATGCCTCTACCTGCATGCGTAGAATTTCGGGGCGGACCAACAGCAGCCGCACCCCGCGGAAACCAAGCATGGGGTTGATTTCATGCAACTGCCGCACCTGCGCCAGCAGTTTCGCCTCTCCCGGTGCCAGCTCTCCGGCTGCCTCCTTGCGCTCGAGCTCTACCAGCGGCGGCAAGAATTCATGCAAAGGGGGATCGAGCAGGCGTACGGTAACCGGCAGGCCGTCCATCTCCCTCAACAAACCGATGAAGTCTGCTCTTTGGAATGTAAACAGTTTGTCCAGAGCCTCCCGCTCTTCTTTTTCGGTTTCCGACAAGATGAGCGCCCTGACCCAGGGCAGGCGTTCGGGATCGAAAAACATGTGCTCCGTACGCACTAACCCTATCCCTTCGGCACCCAGCTCGCGAGCGCGCCTGGCGTCGGCGGGGGTATCTGCATTAGCGCGCACCCCCAAGCGCCGGTGCGGCTCGGCCCAATTGAGCAGTTCTTGCAAATATTCGCCGCTTCCCCCCTCGCTGAGCGCAACCTCTCCGGCAAATACCTTGCCGGTAGTACCGTCAATACTTATCATGTCACCTTCTTTGAACTCATCCTCCCCCATTCGGAAACTGCGTTCCTCCAGATTGAGCGAAAGCGCAGCAACCCCTACGACCGCCGGTACCCCCATACCCCGGGCAACAACGGCTGCATGGCTGGTCATGCCCCCGCGTGCGGTAAGGATACCGCGCGCGATATACATTCCCGAGATATCTTCCGGTGTGGTTTCGGGACGCACGAGGATCACGGGCAAACCCCTGCCCGCCCAGCTTTCTGCAGTTTTGGCATCCAGCACCGCATGCCCTACGGCAGCGCCAGGCGAAGCCGGCAATCCCTCGGCCACCGCCGCCGGTGCGCGGTCCGGATCAATACGGGCGCGCAGCAAGCTGGGCAGGGTGTTTGCGTCAACCCGCAGCAAAGCCTCTTCCCGGGAAATCGCCCCTTCCTCGGCCATCTCGACCGCTATGCGCACCGCTGCTTCGGGCGTACGTTTGCCGGTGCGGGTCTGCAATAAGTAAAACCGCCCGCGCTCCACGGTGAACTCAAAATCCTGCATATCGCGAAAGTGGCCCTCCAACCGGCGGGCCACGTCCGCTACTTCCGAATAAAGCTCGGGATCGGTTTCACGTAATCGCTCCAGCGGTTGGGGCGTGCGCACACCGGCCACAACGTCTTCCCCCTGGGCGTTCTTCAGGTACTCGCCGTACAGCCCCTTTTCACCGGTGGCAGGATTGCGCGAAAAGCCCACCCCTGTGCCGGAGTCGTCTCCAAGGTTGCCGAAGACCATCACCTGGACGTTCACGGCCGTTCCCAGATCGTCGGGAATTTCGTACAGGCGGCGGTAGGTGCGGGCACGGGGATTGTTCCAGCTGGAAAACACCGCCCCTACGGCGCCCTCGAGTTGCAACCAGGGGTCGTCTGGAAACGAACGTCCCTGTTGTTCAATCAAGGCCAGGTATTCGGCGACGAGGCGCTCGAGGTCCGCCGCTGAAAGGTCTATGTCCCGCTCGGCGCCGGCCAGCGCCTTTGCGCGATCGAGAAGTCGCTCGAAATCCTCAGCGGCGAGTCCCAGAACCACTTCACCATACATCTGCACCAGCCGACGGTAACTGTCCCAGGCGAAGCGCGGATTGGCCGTGGTTTCGGCAAGCGCCTTCACTCCAGCGCGCGTAAGCCCAAGATTGAGTATGGTGTCCATCATCCCCGGCATACTCACGGGAGCCCCGGACCGCACCGAAACCAGCAGCGGCATCTCTCTTCCGTTACCGAAGCGCCTGCCGGTAGCCTCCTCGAGCCGCGCCATCTGGGAGCGAACCTCGTCCCACAAACCTTCAGGAAAACTTCCCCTCTCCAGCGTCGCGCGGCAGGCTTCGGTGGTAAGGGTAAAGCCTGGCGGCACCGGAAAACCCAACCGCGACATCTCTGCAAGCGCCATCCCCTTGCCGCCCAACAGCGTTCTGTCTAACCCCTCGGTCTCCGTGAAGGCGTATACCCAGCGCATCTTCCCCCTCCTATACCAATACTCAGCCCACCCGTCTCCCACGTGTGCAGGCTTAGTTCCATATTAGCGGTTTTCTACCGCCGCCATAAGGGGGTGCGCTTGAGGAATCTCCTTTTAAGGTAATGATACCGGTATCGTTAACCTGAAGCCCGCATTTGCTGCTTAGCCTCTATCAAGCGCCTCTCGTCTATGAGATGCTGCAGATTGGTGCTACCGAGAACCTCGCGAATGGCCAGGTCCACCCGCTTCCATAAGAGCTCGGTGGAGCAGTGTCCTTCATGCTCACAGCTGCCTGGATCCTCCAGGCAGCCCACCGGGGAAAGCGAGCCTTCCATTGTTTCGACCACTTCGAGAGCGTTTATCTCCTCGGGCCGCCTGGCAAGGCGATACCCGCCGCGCGCGCCCCTGATGCTGCGGATGAAGCCGGCACGCCGGAGCGCCGCTGCTATTTGTTCCAGATAATGCTGGCTGATGCCCTGCGCCTCGGCCACTTCCTTGAGGGGAACCGGGTCAGGACCGCGCATGCCTATCTCAACTAGCGCACGCAGGCCGTATTGAGCCTTCGTGGATACCCACATGGGTATAGTTTAATCCCCTGTATTCCTACTGTAAATACTGGGTTTATATTCGCCTCATAAAAAGGGCGGAAACAGTAAAAATGAGTGCCTGAAGCAATACCACCGCCGCCCCGCTTGGCAAATTATAGCTATATGAAGCCATTAGGCCGGCCACCACACTCAAGCCTCCCACTATCACGGCCCCGACAACCATGCCCGAAAAAGTGCGCGACCACTGGCGGGCCGCCGCCGCCGGGATCACCAGAAAAGCCGCCACCAGGAGCAGACCCACGAGCTTGATGGCAACCACAACCACCAGGGCCACCAGCACCGCCAGCAAATAATCATCAAGAATCACCGGTACCCGATCGGCAGCAGCCAGCTCACGATCAAAGGTGGCATATGCCCAGCGCCCCCAGAGCGGAAGCGTAAGAGCAGTCAGCGCAAGTAGCACCGAGCTCGCCCATAGATCAGCGGGGCTGACCGCCAGTATGGAGCCAAAAAGGTAAGTAAAGGCTTCCGCGGTATATTCGCGCTTCAGCGAAAGGAAGAGGATGCCGAGCGCCATTGAAAAAGCAAAAAAGATACCTACGGCCGTATCACCGCGGATATGGGTGCGCCCCTGTACCCAGGTAATACCCAGCGCCACACCTGCGGTAAAGGGAAAGGCAACCCACAGCGGTTCGACTCCCAGCAATAGCCCCAAGGCCACCCCGCCAAACGCTGCATGGGCCAGACCCGAACCCAGAAAGCTAAGCCCGCGCTGCACGACAAAAGGACCGTAATAGCCGGCCAGTAAAGCCATTGCCAGACCCGCAAGCAAAGCGCGCTGCATAAAGGGCAGGCTCCAGATTTCAAGCACGGTCGCCACCCCCAAAGGACAACGAAATACCATGAGCATGGCCCACGTGGCCAAAGGCTTCACGCAGACAGCGCTCTGAAAGAGCTCGCTCCGGCGGTCCAAAACCAACGAGGCGCCTGTTGAGAACTACCACATGCGTCGCGTGATGATAAGCTGCCTCCCAGTCGTGCGTAATCATCAACAACGTTGCCCCGGTTTCCTTCTGATAGTCCTCAAGCAAGCGGTACATGTCGGCTTCTCCCAGCATGTCTATGCCGGTCGCCGGCTCGTCCAGCATTACCAGATCCGGGCGTCGCACGAAGGCCCGCGCCAGATATACCCGCTGCAGCTCCCCGCCGCTGAAACGGCTTACCGTACGGCCCAGCAAATGACCTGCACCAACGCGCTCGAGAACCCTACGCGCTGCTTCATACTCCTCTTTCGCAATGCGCACCGGCCAGGACCTTCTCAAACCGCTTACCACCAGCTCTTCAGCCAGGGCGGGAAAAGTACGGTCCAGCGTCTTGAATTGCGGAACGTATCCAACCTTTTGCGGATCAACCCGGTTCGGGGGGCTCCCGAATACCCGCACTTCGCCAGCTGTCGGGGTAACGAGCCCCAGCAACACCTTCAGCAGCGTCGATTTCCCGGCACCATTCGGACCGACTATAGCCACGAATGCACCGTGCGGAACGCTGAGGCTGACGTTTTCGAGGGCTAAGTGATCCCCAAAACGGACCGTAAGCTCTTTCACCTCGACTGCTATCCGCGCGGTGCTTTCAGCTGCATTCATAATGCCTCCTGACAGGCCGGGCAAACGCCATACACAACGAGGGTGTGCCCGCTTATGCGGTAGTCCGTGGTCCGGGCCACCTCGTCTTCGTAAGCCGCGAGACCGCACTGCTCCAGCGAACGCACCGAGCCGCATTCCTCGCACACCAACAGATGGGCATGGCCCAGTACCGCCGCGTAGCGCAGCTCCCCCCGCGGTGCCGCATACCGTAATAGCAAACCCGCGTCTTCCAGGGCGCGCACCGCCCGGTAGACCGTAGCCTGCCCTATTCCCGACCCTTGCAGCCGGGCAGCCAGTTCGCGAATGGTCTGCCCGGGGCTCTCGGCCAGCGCGTTCCAAACGGCCACCCTCTGCGGGGTGCGGCGCAAACCCCGCAGCGACATCAACCGCTCCAGGCCGGCATCTTCCATACGTGATAAATCTTATCATCTACGGCTGGCAAGGTAAAGGCGGCGGGTGCACCTTACGGCACCCGCCGCCTTCCCTGCGATTACCTTCCTTTTTTGAGTTGCTCTACCACGCTGCGATCCTCAAGCGTTGAGGTATCGCCGGAAATCTCCTCCTGGCCAGCGGCGATCTGGCGCAGCAGGCGGCGCATGATCTTGCCTGAACGGGTCTTGGGCAGTGCCGCGGCAAAGCGAATCTCCGCCGGCCGGGCAATGGCGCCGATGGCCTTGACAACGTGCTCTTTTAGCTGTTCGGCCAGCGACTCGGAGGGTTCCACCTCACCCACAGGCGTCACGAAGGCGACTATCGCCTCACCCTTGATGGGGTCGGGCCGCGCCACCACCGCCGCCTCGGCCACCGCCGGATGGCTGACCAGGGCGCTTTCTACTTCCATAGTTCCCAGACGGTGGCCGCTGATGTTGATTACGTCGTCGACGCGGCCCAGAATCAGGTAGTAGCCGTCGGCGTCACGCCGCGCACCGTCACCGGTAAAGTATTTGCCCGGGTACTGGCTCCAGTACTGGTTGACGAAGCGTTCCGGGTCGCCCCAGACGGTTCGCAGCATGCTGGGCCAGGGCTTGGTAATTACCAGGTAACCGCCCTGATCGGGTTCTTCAATCGGGTTTCCCTCGCCGTCGACGATCTCCGGGGCGATGCCGAAGAAAGGCTTTCCGGCAAAACCCGGCTTCATCCGGTGGGCCCCGGGCAGGGTGGTGATCATTATGCCGCCGGTTTCGGTCTGCCACCAGGTATCGACGATCGGGCAGCGCTCCTTGCCAATCACCCGGTAGTACCACAACCAGGCCTCGGGGTTTATGGGTTCGCCGACCGTTCCCAAAAGCCGCAGTGAGTCGAGCCGGTGCTTCATCGGCCACTGCTCACCCCACTTCATGAAGGCGCGGATAGCGGTCGGGGCGGTGTAGATGATCGAAACCTGGTGCTTGTCGACAATCTCCCAGAAGCGGTCGGGCTCTGGGTAGTTCGGGGCTCCTTCGTACATGACGATCGTCGCCCCGTTTATTAACGGCCCGTAGACTATGTAAGAGTGACCGGTGATCCAGCCGACGTCGGCGGTGCACCAGTAGGTATCGTCATCTTTCAGGTCGAAAACCATCCGCGAGGTGTGGAAGGTGTAGGTCATGTAGCCGCCGGTGGTATGCAGAACCCCTTTAGGCTTGCCGGTGGAACCCGACGTGTAGAGAACGAAGAGCGGGTCTTCGGAGTCCATAGGCTCGGCCGGGGCTTCGTCATCGACACCTTCGACCAGTTCGTGATACCAGTGGTCGCGGCCCGGCTCCATGCTTACTTCCTGACCGGTGCGGCGAACCACCACCACGTGCTTGACGATGCCGGTTTCACCAACCGCCTCATCGGCGGCTTCTTTGAGCGGCACTATCTGCCCCCGGCGCCAGCCGCCGTCGGCGGTAATAAGCACCTCGCTGCCGGCGTCTTTGATGCGTTCGGCTAGGGCGCTGGCCGAAAAACCGCCGAATACGACCGAGTGCACCGCTCCTATGCGGGCGCAGGCCAGCATGGCTACCGCCGCTTCGGGAATCATCGGCATGTAGAGGGTAACGCGGTCGCCCTTTTTGACACCCAGGCGCTTAAGAACATTGGCGAAACGGCTGACCTCGCGGTGTAGCTGCTGGTAGGTCAGGGTGCGGACGTCGCCCGGCTCACCCTCCCAGATGATGGCGGCCTTGTTGCGCCGCCAGGTTTTTAGGTGGCGGTCGAGGGCGTTGTAACTGACGTTGGTTTTGCCGCCAATGAACCACCTGGCGTGGGGCGGATTCCACTCCAGGACTTTGTCCCAGGTCTCGAACCATTCCAGCTCACTGGCGATACCAGCCCAGTATGCCTCGGGATCAGAGGCGCTGCGAAGGTATTCCGCCTCGTACTCTTCTTCGCTCTTTATCCGGGCGGTCAGTCGAAAAGCCTCGGGGGGTTCGAAGCTGCGCGTTTCCTTGAGTATGGCTTCAATGCGGTCCTTGTCCACCGGTTCCCTCCTTCCCATACTTGGGTTTTGAGCCAGCATACGGCCGCTGCGGTGCTAGCGTCAAGAAGACCGGCAACAGCGCCGCAACCAAAAGGACGCACCTTCGCAGGCAGATTCGCCCGCCCGCATGAGATAAGAAACGTTCCCCGGTTCGCGGCGCAACCAGGTGTACTGGCGCTTGATCAATTTCCAGACTGCACGGCGATCCGCGTCCAGGGCTTCTTCGTAGCTCCACTCGCCCCGCAAGTAGCGTACGACCTCCTTGTAACCGATGGACTGGAGCGCCGTGGGCATACGGCGGTAGCGCTCGAGCAGGGCGCGCACCTCATCAACGAGACCATGCTCGAACTGCCAGCGGGCCCGCCGCCAGACTTTCTCCTTGAGCGCCGCCCGGTCGGGCCAAAGCACGAGTTTGGCACAGCGATAACGGGGCCGGGTCCTGGAAAACTCTACCGGCGGCCTGCCAGTACGCCTGAGTACCTCCAGCGCCCGCACCAGCCGCCGGGGATTGCCCGCCACCCGCGCGGCGTCGGCCGGGCTGACTGCCGTCAGCTCAGTAAGAAGTTCCTCTTCTCCCCTGCTTTCCAGTTCGGCCCAGATCTGCTGTTGCACCGCCTCGTCGGGCGGTGGGGTAGTAGGCAGACCCTCGCATAAGCCGCGCAGGTAATAGATCGTCCCCCCGACTACCAGCGGTATCCGGCCGCGCTCGAGCACCCCGGCGATCACCCGCTCGGCCTCCGTAACCCAGCGAACCACGTCGTAAGAGTCGTCGGGATCCACAACGTCCACCAGGTGATGGGGAACGGCGGCCAGCTCGGCGGCGCTCGGCTTGTCGGTGCCGATGTCGAGCCCGCGGTAGACCATGGTTGCATCGGCGCTTACTATTTCCACGCCAAACTCATCGGCCAATCGCAAAGCCAGGCTTGACTTGCCGCTGGCGCTGGGGCCGGTAATGACCGGGATATCTGGGTGCACGAGATCATCCTAACGGCGTTAGACTTATGGGTGGAGGCGTCCATGGAACTGGAACGCAGCGATCGCTGGACCTATCTGGAAAAACTCCTGGAACTCGAACGCCGCATAGCAGCGCTGAGGTCGCAACTCAACGCCGATGATCTTTTCGATTGGGATCCACCCCTTGACATACTGGACGAAGGTGCATCCTTCAGGATAGTTGTCGACGTACCCGGCGTAAAACCCGATGACATCGAACTGCAGGAGGAAGGCCGCACCCTAACAATAGCAGGGGTGCGGCACGCTCCCGAGAATGCACACTATGTATCACGCTCCCGTCCGCATGGCTATTTCCACAAGGTGTTTACGCTCCCCGAACCCATCGTAGAAGGCGGTGCCGAAGCAAGCCTGAAACAGGGGGTGCTGGAAATCAAGATTCCCAAGGCCAGGGGGCGTTCCGTGCCCGTAGAAACCGGCTAGTCACGCAATACGTGGCAACCCCGGCAGCGAGGCTCATAGGCATCTTTTGCACCCACGAGGATGACCGGATCGTTTCGACGGGCCGGCTCGCCGTTTATCAAGCGCTGCGTGCGTGTTGCCGAATGCCCGCAGCGAACGCACACGGCGCTCAGCTTCTCCACGAACTCGGCCCGGGCGAGGAGTTCCGGCATGGGGCCGAACGGCTCACCCCGAAAGTCCAAATCCAGACCTGCAACGATGACGCGAATTCCACTATCGGCCAGAGATTCCAGCACATCTGGCAGGCCACCATCAAAGAACTGCGCCTCGTCCACCGCGACTATTTGCAGAGGACCATTCGCTTGCGCGAGCTCGAGCAACTCGGCGCTGTCGGCCACCGACTCGGCCTCAACCCGCTGTCCGTCGTGGCTGACGACATCTGTCTTGTGATAGCGGTCATCTAGCCGCGGCTTAAAAACGCGCACCCGCTGACCGGCTATCATCACCCGCTTGACGCGCCTGATAAGCTCTTCCGATTTACCCGAAAACATAGGCCCCGCGATAACCTCAATCCAACCTGTCTGATAAGGCAAGAACGGCACGTCCACCTCCAAACACCGCCTTCCAGCTTACCCCGCAGGCGTAGGCCGTTCGGGTATAACGGAGCATGGCGATACTACAGGTGCGCGACGCCCTTGGAGATCTCCTGTTCGGCCAGGAAGACGTGGTAAACACGCTTCTCGCGGCGGTGACCAGCGGGGGCCACGTACTTCTCGAAGGCCTGCCGGGTCTCGGCAAAACCCTTCTCGCACGCGGCTTTGCCGCCGCCAGCGGCCTGAGCTACCGCCGCATTCAGTTCACGCCTGACCTGCTGCCCGCAGACGTGACCGGGACCGAAGTCTGGCAGGACGAGCGTTTCGAGTTTCGCCCCGGTCCGCTCTTTGGCCAGGTGGTGCTGGCAGATGAAATAAACAGGGCGACCCCCAAAACCCAGTCGGCCCTGCTTGAGGCCATGGAGGAGAGAGCGGTCACCGCCTATGGAATACGCCACGAGTTACCCAGCCCTTTTCTGGTAATCGCTACTCAAAACCCTATCGAGATAGAAGGGACTTACCCACTACCCGAGGCACAGATAGACCGCTTCATGGCAAAAGTGGAGATTGCTGCACCCAAACGAGAGGCGTGGATGCGCATACTGAGCGAAACTCCTCAAATGCCCGAACCGGTCGCCGAGGCCCAGAATTTTGCAGAGCTCAAAGACAGAGTACAAGCCGTGCGGGTGGCCTCGAGTGCGCTCGAAGCAGTAATCAACCTGGCTCAGCTCGCAGCGGAAAACCCCCTCCTCCGCTTTGGCATCAGCCCTCGCGGCGCCAAGGCTTGGCTAGCGCTTGCCCGCGGATTCGCGGTGCTGGCGGGAAGGGAGTACGTGGAGTGGGACGACCTGCGCACCGCGGCCCGCCCCGCCCTTATTCACCGGCTATTCCTTACCGAAGAAGCACTCTTCGATGGGGTGCACACGGCTGCCGTGCTTGAAGAATTGCTCTCCAAAGCCCTCCCTGCGTGAGCATGTTCCGCTTTCGCATTCGCACCACCGTACGCAAGCGTTTTCCCGGAGGCCGTAGCAGCCGGCGCACCGGCGAGAGTCTCGATTTTCTGGAGCTCAGAGGCTACACCCCCGGCGACGACCCGCGCTTCGTCGACTGGAAAGCCTACGCCCGCAGCGGCCGCCTCTATACCCGCGTCTGGCAGGGCGAAGAACGCGCCCGCTTTACCCTCTGGCTCGACGGCTCTCCCAGCATGCAGCTCCACGGCAAACTGGCCTACGCGCATGCGACAGCCCGGATACTGCTGGCGGCGGCTCTGCCCGACGAAACCTTCGCTCTTTCAACCGGCCCGCTGAAACGCCTCAAAACCACCGCCGCAGCCCGGCTGCTAAAACCCGACCCCCGCGGCCCGCTGGCGGCGCTGCCCGACCTCGGTCGCGCCCGCGGTCAGTTGATCTTGATCAGCGATGCCCTCGACGAAGGCGACTGGCCCGGATTCCTGCAGCGATTGAGCCACAAGCAACCGCTGCTGATCCAGATTCTAGCCCCCGAAGAACTGGCGCCACCAGGCGAAGCCGCCGAATGGCATGACGTCGAAAGCGGCGAAAAGAAACGCGTTTCCAACATCGAAATAGCCGCCTACCGGCAGGCGCTAATGGAACACGTTGCGTTTCTGGGCACCGCCGCGAACTCCCGCGGCGGCTACGCTCGCTTGCGCGTAGGCGAAGCGATCATTCCTGCGCTCAGGCGTCAGCGGGTGCTGGAGTGGCGTTAGCAGGCAAACCCCAAATGACGTCGTAAACCGTACGCAACACCGCCGCCACCAGCGGCAGACCTATCAGCGTCGTCAGGAAGCCACGCAAGGCTTCTCCCATGAGAAGGTGACGGAACTGTGGCTGCATCGGCTGTCCGATGTTGATATAAAGCCCTGGACCACCCAGCCGGGGTGCCGCAACCAACCAGAAGGCAAGTATTGCGAACGCCGTCAAAAAACCAGGCCGTATCAGCAAACGTCCATATCCCGGCCTTGTAAGTGCAGCCAGAAGTAAGGAAAGAGCGGTCCTGAACCCCGCGGCGTGAATGGCGGCGTACATCATGGCCGGTAGCAACACCGCCAGTACTAGCAGGGTGATGAGCTCCGCCCAGCCGTAAACCTCGGATCTTACCGGCACGGGCCTGGTTATGAAAACAAGAGTCGCCAGCAGATTGATTACAAAATAAGGCAACCCCGAACCCAGCGCCGCGCCAACCGCAGACAGAAAGTCGGGCTTGAAGCCGTGCAGATCATACTGCAACCATCCCAATATCAGATATGTAAGCCAGGCAAGGGCCAGCCAGCCAAAAACCATACCCAGCCAGCCCAGTGGAGATGCATATGGTCGCGGCGTCCCGGTGCCGAAGGGGCCGTCTGCTCCAAACAGATTCCAGAGCACGTAGGCGTTGAGCGCGCGCGAAAGCGCGACAAAGATCGCAGCAACAACCAAGGAGAAGACCGAGTGGGCCACAAACGCTCGGGCATACCGCAGCACGCGCTTTAAAGCCCCACCAATTTGTTCCATGTTTTTGATTTTATCACAAAAGCGAATTGCGGTATGTGCCACGAGTTACACGTTCCTAGCGCAATTCCCGGGCCCCTCTCCAGATGTTTTCATAAAGCACCACGAGTTGGGCAGCGAACCAGGGGATTTGCACCAGCGCCAAAAGGAAGTTGCCAGCTGCTCCCGAAAACCCACGCTCCGGAAGGAATATCTGCGGCAAGACGGCGGCCAAACCCAGTAAAACCGGATACCAAAACCGCGCCTCAAGCAACGCCGGGCGCTGTTCGAAGCGGCGTACCAGCGTCCAGGTTTGCATCATTGCCTCTACAAACCCCTCTGCTTCGACGTAGACGACTGGTTCATAAAAAACCAGCAATAAGGCCAGCCCCAACCACAAAAAGACAGTGACCGCAATGAGGAAAGGTAACAAGAACACAGGCAAAAAGAAAAGAACTGCAAGCGCCATGAAAACCACAAACACCCCGAGGGCCACACCAAGGTACGCTAGCCAATCCGGCACTTTGCCCTCAAAGGCGGCAGCGTCGAGGCGGCCTTCGCGGGCCGCCACCTTGACCCAAAAGACGGACAGTGTCGCCAGAGCGAGGACATGGACGAAACCCAGCGGAGCGACTGCGGGCTGAGGCAACAGATACAGCAATCCCGATAGGGCGGACAGTGCCAAAATCCAACCCGGCTGCGAAGACCACAGCTCCCGCGTCAAGGCCAGAAAGCGGTCGAAGGTTTGCGCAAAGCTCATGCCCGCAGAATACCTGCTCATAAACTGCTCCACCTCCTTTGCTGCACAAAAATGCATCCATCTGCCGAAACTGGCACGAATAGTAAACCCCGGCCGGGGGCACAGGGAAACGTACCCCGGGCGAGGTGGCCGAAAGTTACAAAAATTCAGGAACCCGGCCGAGGCTTAATCCCTGGGCCCATACCAAGCGAAACGCCAAGATCGGGTTGCGGCAAGCACGCGTACAGCAAACTGCAGATTCCAAGCGTGCGTTTTAGAGTTGCAACACCAGCAACCCCTGGATGGAAGGAGAAGATGGCCGCTCGATACCAAAAACAAGCTGGTACCGGCCAGTAGCATGCTTCCCCCGGAGGAGGAAGAAAGTTTTAAAGTTGCAGGAAGCGGGCACGGCCTGGTGACCGGCCCGGACCCCCGGTTTTGGCTGGGGGACGAAGCTTTGGCGTTTTTTAGCCTCCCCTCGGGGGAAGGGTTGTCGCGGGCCGGAGAGGGGCTGTTTAGCAGGATAGGAATATATGGGTGCGTAAACAGACTGCGAATCCAAAGCCCGACATCTAGGTCTTGCAGCGCCAAAACCCTCTCCCCGGCCCTCCCCAGGGGAGGGAGCATTGTTTTGCGGCGACCGAACCGTGGCGTCCTGGCGCGACATGGGCTCCGGATTAGGTCCGGGGCAGGCCCGGCCTCGCGGGCACTTCGTGCCCTTGGTCGGGGACACGAATCACTTTTCTTTTCCCCAAACAACAACGTATCCCCGGACGACCGAGGCTGAAGGCCGAGGGAGATCCGGGGTCCATGCCGGGTGAGAAGCCGAGATTAGGTTGCTGCAAACCAGCCTTCAGTTGGCAAACATGATTGGTGACGGAGCCGCAAACGCAACCGTGGAGTTTGGGCGCGGCGTGGGCCCCGGCTCGCGCGGGTCAAAGTGACCCGCTTGGCCGGGGACACGAAATGCTGGATGTGAGACGCAGGGAGCGGGACGCAGGAAGCACTGTTTTTATCACCTACCAAGCCGCCCTCGGCTTGTTTTGCGTCGTTTTTCAAAAACCCACCTCCCACACCCCACCCCCTACCTCCTGCTTTTGTCCGCTTCCCCGGGCGAACCCGCGTAGCGGGTGAGACCCGGGGTCCATGCCCGAACGGTAAGCCGGAATTGGGTTGCTGATGACGAGTCAGTCACGAACTACAATCCACAGGATTGTTTTGCCGCTGCGTACCGGGCACCACGCACCGTTTTCCCACGGGCCGCGAGCCTTGCTTAACCACACACCCGATACCACGTACTACGTACTGCCTTGAGCCCACTGGTTCCGGTACATCTCCACTACCTCACTGGTGGTAGTCGCCTCTTCGGGGCTCTTGTCATCGCGGTAGCGCACGAAGCGGGGAAAGCGCAGCGCCAGGCCGCGACCCTCCTGAACCACCCCAAAAGCGCAGGTGTGGTTGGGGCTGAGGGTGATCTCCTGGGCCTCTACCTCGATGACCTGAACAGGTTCGAACCAGACGTCGGGCTCGAGCAACGACCAGGCGCGCGGATGGCGCTCCCTGCGCCGGTAAGGCTCGAGCCGGCGGGGCAGCACCTCGTTCAGGTCCTCGTCGCTGAACCCCGAACCCACCTTGGTCAGCGTCTCGAAACGGTCCTCATCAGGATTGTAAACCGCCGCTAGCAGCGAGCCGTAGCCGCCCGCCCGCCTGCCGCGACCCAGCCAGGCACCGACGACCACCAGGTCGAGGGTGTCGGACAGCTTTCCGGCGATACCGCGCTTGTACTTGACCCACTTGAAGCCGCGTTTGCCGGCCTCGTACTCGCCGTCGGGCTTCTTGCAAACCAGCCCTTCGCAGCCGGCCTCGATAGACTCGTCGAAGAACTGCCGCAGCTCGCTAGCCTTCTCTACGTAGCGCTTGGCTGCGAGTGCAAGTCGCTCATGAGGACGGAACCACCGTTCCAGCACTTGGCGGCGCTCGGTGTAGGGCCGGTCGATCAGCGCTTCACCGGCGTGGTAGAGGATCTCGAAAACAAAACCCTTGACCGGGTACTTTTCCACCAGCTCTCTTGTCAAATGTTTGACCTTGCGATTTAGCACGTTCTGGAATGGGCGCATCTCGCCGGTCACCGGATCGACCACCACCGCTTCGGCCTCGATGATGAAGGAATCCTGCTGTACCTCTCGCAATGCCTCTAGCAAATCCGGATACTGGTGGGTGATGTTCTCCAGCCTGCGCGAGTAGACCCAGAAGCGCCGGCCGTCGAAGTGCACCTGGATCCGCTCACCATCGTACTTGTGTTCGGCGAAGTGGGGACCCAGCTTATCCATGATCCGCTCGGGGTCAGGCAGCCGCTCGGCTAGCATCATCCGCACCGGCTTGCCCACCTCGAGCTTCACCGCCCGAAGCGCATCCTCGCCCTTCAGGGTCAGCCGGGCTACGTAAGCCAGGTCCGAGGTCAGGTTGTATGCCCGCTCCAACAGCGGTTTCTTGTTCCGGTCACCGAGAAAAGCCAGCGCCAGGGCCTCCAGCACGGTTGCATCACCTGCACCCAGGCGCAGGCGGCCGGTAACGATGCGCAATATCACCGCCGCCTCCTCCGGACTGCTGGCGGCAATCAGGCGCGCCAGCCGCTCGCGCTTGCGCTGCTGGGAACCCCTGCCCGAATCCTCGGCAATGGCCCGCAGTTCGTCGTAGACCTGTTGCACGGTCAGGCCACCGTCATGTTCGGGCAGCACCTCGCGGGCGTAAGCACCGATATCGCCTTTCTCCTTGACGGCCCGAACGACCTCCGCTTCGTCCCTGCCCAGCGCCAGCGCCAGGGCCTTGGCCGCCTCCTTCTCGGCCACGCCGAACTCAACCCCTTCGAACTCCGGGGCCACCCGCCCCTGCAAGAGCAGCACCGCCAGCGGCACCTCCGCTGGCGGGAGTTCGCGAAAGGCGTCGGCCAGCATCCGCACCATTACCAGCCGCGAACTCGCCCTTTCGACCTCCGAGAGCGTAGCCACGAACCTGCGGAAAGTCATTTCGGGCCTCCTCTTTTCCAGTCTAGCGCCGCCGGTATTAAACTTGGAGCCGGTGAACGTCCTGGCCATAGACACCGCCACGCCCTATCTGGTACTCGGCACCCTTGAGCACGAGCGCGCCCTTCACCGCGGGCGACGCCACGCAGAAACGCTGCCTGATGACCTGACCACTTTTCTTTCGGACATTAATCTTTCGCGCTCCGCGTTGGAGCTGGTCGTCGTCGGCGAAGGACCCGGATCTTATACTGGTTTGCGAATCGGGCTTGCGTTCGCGCTTGGCCTGGCACGGGGGCTTGGAATACCGGTGGTGGGCGCGTCTTCCATGGCCGCCGCGGCGACACGCGCCCGCGGGCGCGTGCGCATCGTATGGGAAGCCCGCAACAGGCAGCTTTATGTCGCCGATTATCACGTCGGTGCGCAAATTACCGAGCTGTCCGGCACCCGCAAACAACAAGACGTCGCCCTGGCTGACCATTGCCTGCTCTGGAACGCGCCTCCTTCTGGGCGAACCCTCGCGCATCTGGGGGCAGAACTCTACCGGACCGGCAACGAGGGAGTAAATCCTTTGTACTTATAGCACGGGCACACCTACGGTACGTTTTCTAATTTTGCTTGGGGTTAAGCTAAACGTATGTTGTTTAAGAGACTTTTTCTTTTTCTGCTTGGCCTGGCAATCAGCTCTTTAGCGTTGGCGCAGAGCCTGCCTTCATTAACCCCCCCTGGGGCCGCTGCAGGCCTGTACACCCGAAACCTGGCGATAAAGAAGCCTTTTTTCATTGATTTTCAAACGGAATGGAACCGGCTGGGAATCGCAGAAGCACTGCAGGACATGCTTGCCGAAGACAATGAACTGACCGATGAAGACGTCGAACTCATGGGAGAGATCTTCAGCCTGGATCTCGTAGGTCGGGAGGGTATTTTTGTTATATATCCAAATGGTGACGTTTTCGCACTCGCGCGACCTGCGGCCGGACACGTCGATGAATTCATTGCACTGCTCGACAACGCCATGGAAAACCCGGAGGCCAGCCATGGCTGGAAATTGGATCGCGCCGCAGAAGATGGCGACAACCCCCTGGTAGTAGGTCACAACGGCGAAATCTTGCTTTTCGGCACTGAAGGGGCGGTCGACCGCTTCCTTTCCGGCGACCGGGGAATGAAGCCGCCGGTAGAAGGAGACCTGGCCTTCTGGATCGATGCCCAATACCTTTGGCCCCTGCTCGAAAACTCCGGGCTCGAGCTACCTCCGGAGGCAGTGCAGGCAATAAAAACCATAGGGGGAGTTTCCTGGGCTCTGGACATCCAGGAAGAGGGCGTTTCCACCCGCTCGCGCGTTCCCATCCTCCCCGATCAGGATCCGGAGCTGGCGCGCATTCTCCTTCCTTCTGATCATGCCTGGCCGCTGGGCGATCTCCCCGTCGGCGTGGGGGTTAGCAGCTTTACTTTCGACCTGGCGGCTTTTGGCGATTACGCTACGGGCCTTGCGCGGGCATTCGGCATGGACGATCTCCAACTTGATCTCTCCGCCTTCGGAAACCACCTCGCGCTCATCGACGCCGGGACCAACAACCCCCAGGAAGCCCTGCAAAACCCCTTGGGCAACCTGCTCGTGATTTTGGAAACCCGGGATACCCTCACAGCCGAGGTAACGCTTCTGACCTGGATGCAAATGCTCGCCGGCTTCTCAACCCCTGAAGGCAGCGGCGGCTTTTCCGTCGAGGCGCTGGAAGTGAACGGCATGCCGGCGAAAAAACTAAACATCGGAATGGTTGGCGATTTATTCCTGGTCACCGGTAGCGACCGACTTTATCTTGCCACCTCCAAGCGCGCCCTGGATCTGCTCGCAAACGATTCCTCACTGGCCGGGGAACCCGGTTTCAGGAAGCTCGCCCAAAACCATCTGGCCGACAGGTACAGCTCGGCAAGCTTCACGGACAATCGCAAGTCCCTTGAGCAACTCGCGGACATGCTGCCCTTCATGATGCTGCAGACGGTGTCCGACCCCGAAGCGCAGGCGGCTACCTACGAGCTAACACAAAAATACGCGCAATTCCTGAAGTTTGTTGCCCAACGACTGGGCCCGGGAATTTCCTACCAGCAGGTTCAGGGTAATGATTTGATAAGCTTCGGCTTTACGGAGGTCACTTGGTAGATTTTGCACGACCCTATGCGCTGCTCCTGCTGTTACCGGCGCTGGCCTGGATCTACTGGACCTATACGAGCCGAAAGCTTCCAGTAAAGCGCATGGCCGCCCTGTGGCTCTTGCGCAGCAAAACCCCGGTTGCACGGAGGAGCCGCTTCGCCGACCTCCGCCTGGCTATGTTGCTGCTGTCCGGACTCCTGATCGCGTTTGCCTTTGCCGATCCTCGCATGAACGCAGCCCGCCCGAAACGCCTTGCCATAGTCCTGGACGCCAGCGCCTCGATGACCGCGGGCGACAAGCATACCCGCTTCGGCCGCGCCCGCAAACGCGCAGCAGAAATGCTGCTGGGCGTGCGCACCGGATTGCTCGTACGCGCGGGCATCAGCCCCACGGCCAGCGGCCCCGCCACCGGGCGCGCATTGCGCGAGAGGCTCGGCGATATGATCGCCGGCGACCGGCACGCCGATCTGAGAGCAGCGGTCGCAGCAGCAAGGACTTTGCTGCCCGGGGCGCCCGTTGTTGTAATTGGCGACACGGCCCCTGCGCCTGAGTTACACGCAGCCTTTCTGAGCGTTGCCGGGACAGAAGAAAACGTTGGAATTACGGCCCTTTCGCCGCGCTTTGCGGCTGTTTTCAATGCGGGATCGAGGCCCTGGAGGGGCCTGCTGACCAGCGGGGAGGACAGCTTCACGCTGAATATTGCCTCGGGCAGGTTCGCAACCGTTTCCTTTTCCACCGCGGCGACACGGCGCACGGCCGCCCTTGCCCCCGGTGACCGGATGGACCTGGACCAAACGGCGTATCTGGCCTATGGCTCTCCACGTGTTCGGCTCGCTAGCGCCGATCCGGTGCTCGTGCGCGCTCTCTCCGCCCTGAACGCGCGCGTCGACACCGGCAATGCCCCATTCGAAATTCGCACCGGCACCCCTCCCGAACCACCCGCTGGCCGGCCAATTGTATACTTCGCCGCCGCTGGAGGACCGCCCCGACCGGTCTTTGACTTTGAACCACTGCACCCTCTAACCCGGAGCGTCGAACTCGTCGGTTATAGCCTGCCCGCCCCTCCACCTCCCCCCGGAAAGGAGTGGTCGATACTGGCCCGGCACGATAACGGGGACGGCGTTATCTTTGCACGCGGCAACGAGCTTTACCTGCCACCAGCTTCCAGTATGCGCGACATTCCGGCACTGATAGTGCTCCTCTACAACTGGCTGGCACCCCAGATAGTCAGCTTCGAACCCCTCGGCTGGCGGGGACGGCTCGAGCCCGGATTCTATCAGGGTCGCGCGGTCAGTCTCCTGAACTACGGCGAAACCCGTCTGCCGCGATCAGACAAAGACAACCTGCAACCCCTCACTTCGCAAAAGTCGGTCGCACCCTGGCTGGCGCTGCTTGCCGCCGCTCTGCTGGTATTGCAGGCCCCGCGTCCCCAAAGGAAAGCGGTAGGCTAAAGCCATGCAATACCGCTTCTTTGAAGAAACCGACTATGACGAGCTGCACGAACTCGAGCGGCGTATTTTCCCCAAACATCCCGAAGACTTCTACCGTACCACCCTGCCGGCATTGCGCTTCTACACCCGCAGCGGCCATAGCTTCGTAGCCGACAGCGGTGAGGCGTTAAAAGGATTCATACTCGCCCAGGCCGTATGGCAGGGCGACCGGGCAACGGTGCTGGCTACGCGTATAGCCGCAAGTGACGCGGAAACATATACCGGGCTATTGCGTGCGCTGGTAAAATCAGCATATGATGCTGGCGCTTATGAAGTCGCCATACTGGTTGAACCGGGGTTGTCATCCGAGCTGGAGAAAGCCCTGGAGGAAAACGAGATTCGAGATAGTGGACGCATTATGTACGCGCGCGTCCTCGGTCAACGCGGCGCTTCCGGTGAAAAGGGGAACGTGCTGAGTTGATCGTTCGCGTAGAATGAGCCTATGATGAATCGTATCATGCTTGGTATACAAGGGGTGGAGAGCGTCGACCAAATGGAAAAAGTGGTCACGGCGCTAGCGCGCCAGAAGGGCGTTCTCAAAACCGAGGTGCAGCAGTTGGGGCAGGTCGCGGTTGAATACGACCCCCACCGCTTGACGGTCATGGACCTGATTCGTATCGTGCGCGAAGAGGGCTTTTTGGCGGGCATGCTATAGTAAAAGTTACCGAGCGGGGCGCACCCGGTTCGGCACAACACCACCCCACAAACGAATGATCTTCGGCAACCGCGCATTTTGCGCGGGAAAGGAGTGCATATGGCATATAAAGACCTGTTCGAAACCCAGAAAACACTGGACACAGCTGCCGGCAAGGTGCGTTACTTCGATTTCGGCGAGCTGGAAAATCAAGGGTTGGGCAAGATAAGCAGGCTTCCCTTTTCGATCAAGATACTGCTTGAAAGCGTGCTCAGAAACGCCGGAACCTACGGTGTAAGCGAAGAAGATGTAAAGAACCTGGCCGCCTGGAAGCCGGAGCCGGGCGAGATCACCGTGCCGCTCAAGCTGGCGCGGGTGGTGCTGCAAGACTTCACCGGCGTTCCCGCGGTCGTGGACCTGGCGGCGATGCGCAGCGCCATGGCGCGTTTTGGAAAGGATCCCGCGGAAATAAACCCCCACGTCCGCTCCGACCTGATAATCGACCACTCGGTGCAAATAGATTTCTTCGGCACCCACTACGCCCTATCCGCAAACGTAGACAAGGAATATGAACGCAATACCGAACGCTACACCTTGCTCAAATGGGGGCAGACCTCGCTCGATGGCTTCCACGTAGTGCCGCCAGGTCGGGGCATTATTCACCAGGTCAACCTCGAGTACCTGGGACAGGTGGTAATGCGACAGCAGGCTGACGGCGAAACCTACGCCTTCCCCGACACCCTGGTAGGTACCGACAGCCACACGGTGATGATCAACGGCCTGGGCGTACTAGGTTGGGGCGTCGGCGGCATCGAGGCCGAAGCGGTCATGCTGGGTCAGCCCTACTACATGCTGGCGCCCAAGGTGGTCGGCTTCAAGCTGACCGGCGAGCTGCCCGAGGGCGCCACCGCCACCGACCTGGTGCTGACGATCGTCCAGAAGCTCCGTCAGCACGGCGTGGTGGGCAAGTTCGTAGAGTTCTACGGGCCCGGCGTCAGCAAGCTCAGCCTCGCCGACCGCGCCACCATTGCCAACATGGCCCCCGAGTACGGCGCCACCATGGGCTTCTTCCCGGTGGACAGGGAAACCCTAGCCTACCTGCGCCTCACCGGGCGCCCCGAAGAACTGGTGGACCTGGCCGAGAAATACACCCGCGCCGTCGGCCTCTTCCGTGACGGCGACATCGAACCCGATTTCTCTGAGTACGTCGAGCTCGACATGGGCACCGTCGAACCCAGCCTGGCCGGCCCCAAGCGCCCTCAGGACCGCATACCCCTGAACAGAATGAAGGAGCAGTTTCAGGAGGATTTGGTCAAACCCTCCACGAAGATGGGGCTGGGCCTCTCCAAAGAAGAGCTGGACAACAAGGTGCTGGTTGAACGGGAGCACGAAGACTTCGAACTCAAGCACGGCTCGGTGGTAATCGCCTCGATAACCAGCTGTACCAACACATCCAACCCCTCGGTGCTCATCGGCGCCGGCCTGCTGGCCAAGAAGGCGGTAGAGGCGGGCTTGAACGTCGAGCCCTGGGTCAAGACGAGCCTGGCCCCGGGTAGCCGGGTGGTGACCGACTACCTGGAAAAGGCCGGCCTGATGCCCTTCCTGGAAGCATTACGCTTCCACGTCGTTGGCTATGGCTGCGCCACCTGCATCGGCAACTCCGGACCGTTACCGGCAGACATAGCCGAGGCCATCGAAAAGGGCGATCTGGTGGTAGCCAGCGTCCTCTCTGGCAATCGAAACTTCGAGGGGCGCGTCAATCCGCTGGTCAAGGCAAACTATCTGGCCAGCCCGATGCTGGTGGTAGCGTACGCACTAGCCGGTCAGATGGATATCGATCTCGACCGGGAACCGCTCAGCTACGACCCCAACGGTAAACCGGTTTATTTGAAAGACATCTGGCCCAGCCAGGAGGAGATCCAGGAAACCATTCGCAAAACCCTGGATCCCGAGCTCTTCGAAAAAGAGTATGCGGGGGTATTCGAAGGTGACGAGCGCTGGCAGAATCTGCCCGCGCCCAGCGGCAAGCTGTACGACTGGGATCCGGACTCAACCTACATCCAGGAGCCGCCCTTCTTTAAGGACATGCCGCTCGAGCCCGAACCGCCGCGCGACATCAAGGGCGCCCGGGTGCTGCTCAAGCTGGGAGACAGCGTGACCACCGACCACATCTCCCCCGCCGGCGCGATCCCGGTGGACTCACCCGCCGGCCGCTACCTGATCGAACGCGGCGTCGAGCCAAAAGACTTCAACTCATATGGCTCCCGCCGCGGCAACCATGAGGTAATGATGCGCGGCACCTTCGCCAACATCCGCATCAAGAACCTGATGCTCGACGGCGTCGAGGGCGGCTACACCGTCAAGCTGCCCGAAGGCGAACAGATGTTCGTCTTCGACGCGGCCATGAAGTACAAGCAAGAAGGCACCCCGCTGATCGTCATCGGCGGCAAGGAGTACGGTACCGGCTCGAGCCGCGACTGGGCGGCCAAGGGCCCGGCGCTTCTGGGCGTCAAGGCGGTCATCGCCGAGAGCTTCGAGCGCATCCACCGCTCCAACCTGGTGGGTATGGGCGTGCTGCCGCTCGAGTTCACTGACGGCCAGAACGCCGACAGCCTGGGCCTGACCGGCTACGAGGTCTACGACATCCTCGGCCTCGAAGAGGGCCTGGAGCCCCACAAGATCCTGACCGTCCGCGCTACCAAGGACGACGGCCAGGTGATCGAGTTCAAGGCGCTCGCCCGCCTCGACAGCGAGGTGGACGTGGACTACTACACCGGCGGCGGCATCCTGCAAACGGTGCTCCGCAAACTGGTACGACAGTAACGCTCGCTGAAACCGGGGCCGGCGACCGGTCAGCGCCGGCCCCGCGTTCATAAGTTTGAAACGTGATATTACGCGCCCGCCTCGTTCAAGCCACCGGTTCCAGCCTCGATGAAGCCCGGCTGGAAAGCTGGAACGACGGTGCGGTTTACATTAAACGCGGGAAGATAGCAGATCTCGGCCCTTTCACCGACGTCCGCACCCGTCACCCGAGCGCGACCGTCGAGGAGCTGCGCAGCGGGTTGTTGCTGCCGGGCCTGATAGACGTTCACGTTCACTACCCGCAAACCAGCGTAATCGGGGCCCTGGGGCTCGACCTGCTTGACTGGCTCGAGCAGGTCACCCTGCCGTCGGAAACCCGCCTTGCCGAGGTAGCCTACGCCGTCGGCGAGGCGCGCCGCTTTCTGAACCTCCTGATCCGCAACGGTACCACCCGCGCGCTGGTTTTTGGCAGCCATTATGCACCAGCCCAAGCAGCGCTCTTCACGGAAGCGGAAACACGCAACTACCCGCTGATAAGCGGCCTGGCCACGGGCGACCGCAATCTGCGCCCCGAACTACACACCACGCCGGAACGGGCATACGTAGAAAATCTTTCGCTGATCGAACGCTTCCACGGCAAAAATGACATCCGCTACGCCCTCGCCCCCCGCTTTTCGCTGGCCGCAAGCGATGCCCTGCTCGAGATAAACGGCTCTTTAATGAAAGAGTTTCCCGAACTTTTCTTTCAAACCCATCTGAACGAAAACCGCCGGGAGATAGCGGCTGTCGCCCACCTCTTCCCCGACACCCGCGACTACCTGGACACCTACGAACGCCACGGCCTGCTAGGCTCGCGCTCGGTATTCGCCCATAATGTCCACCCCCGCCCGCGCGAGCTAGCCCGCCTGGCCGAAACGGGGTCCCGGGTGGCCCACTGTCCCAGCTCCAACGCCTTTTTGGGCTCGGGCCTCTTCCCCATGCGGGCCCACCTCGCCGCCGGCGCGCGCTTCGCCTTGGGCAGCGACGTGGGGGCCGGGACGCGCTTTTCGCTGCTGGGTGAGGCGATGGACGCTTACAAGACCCAGCGGGTGCGCGAGGGCGGCGTGAACCTGTCCGCGGCGGCGCTCTTGTGGCTGGTTACCCGCGCGGGTGCGGCTGCGTTGAATCTTGAGGATGTCGCTGGAGGTCTGGAAGTCGGCCGAAGCGCCGATCTCGTATGGATCGATCCCTTGCCCGGAACGGTGCTCGACGCCGTTCTGTCCCGATCAGAGGGCGCGGAACACTCGCTCGGAGCAGTGTTTTCCCTCGCCCGCGAAGACGCGGTTGCATCGGTATGGATTCATGGCAGGCGTCTGTACGAACGGGGTAAGCTGCAAGCGCCATGAAGGCCTACGTCGGTATCTTCACCGCCAGACTCGAAACCCCGTGGGTGAAGAGCCTCAAACAAAAACGCGCAGTCATCCGCCCGGTAATGGAGAGGATAAAAGCGCGCTTTCCCGTTTCTGCAGCACGCATATCCGGCCTGGACGATCACGGATGGGAAGAGGTGGGTTTCAGCGTAATAGGCAACGACCCCGTCTGGGTAAACAGCGTCCTGGATGCCGTCGAACAGTTTCTCTCCGCAAACGGTGACTACCAGCTGGTGACGGTGCTGCGCGAAGTGCTGGTGTTCGATGACACAATAGCTCCCGGAACGGAGCGGTAGACTCGTGGCTATGGCGGATCTCGACCCGAAAATTCGCAAGCAAGTGCTACGAAAGGTGCTCAACGGCGTCTACGTGATGACGACCCGCCAGGACGAGCGTTACAGCGCCGCGCTGGTAACCTTCGTGACTCAGGTCTCAATCGAACCTCCCCTCTTCGCGGTGGGGGTGCGCAAGGACTCGGGCCTCTACGAAATACTGCAGCAGAGCAACCGCGCCGCGGTCCACCCGCTGGCGAAGAGCCAGCAGGACCTGGCCGCGGCATTCTTCAAGGCCACCCGGGTGGAGGACCGCCGGCTCAACGGCCTGCCCTTCCGGCTCGAGGGCGGCCTACCGGTGCTGGAGCCGCTGCCCTGGTATTTCTTCCTCGAAACCGAAACCTGGCATCCGGGTGGCGACCACGCGGTCTGGATCGCCCGGGTCACGGGCGCAGGCACCCACGACGTACCCGAGACCGGAGAAGAGCCACTTTGTATGCGCGATACCCCCTGGAGTTACGGCGGCTGAGTTGAACAGGGGCCCTGCACAGGGCCCCCTTAGACACTATTGTACGATCCCGCTATACCAGTTCCAGGGCCACGGCGGTGGCGCCGCCGGTACCATGACAGAGCGCAGCCAGTCCGCGCTGCCCGCCGCGCTTCTGCAAAGCGGTGATTAGGGTACCGATTATGCGCGCTCCGCTGGCTCCAATAGGATGACCCAGGGCTATCGCGCCGCCCAAAACGTTCATCTTCTCGTACGACAACCCAAGCATGCGGTAGAAAAGGACGCTGTTGACCGCGAAAGCCTCGTTGTTCTCGATCAGGTCGAAGTCGTCCAGGCTCATGCCTAGCTTGTCCAGCAGTTTCTTCACCGCCGGGACCGGCGCCTCGGGGAAGCGCCAGGTGGGGCCGGCGGCCCAGCTTCCCCCAAGTATCCGGGCAATGGGTTTCAACCCGTGCTTTTCCACGGCCGCGGCGCTGGCGACCAGTAGTGCGGCGGCGCCGTCGGAAATCTGGCTGGAGTTGCCCGCCGTGAGAACGCCATCCTTCAAAAAGGCCGGGCGTAACGCAGCCAGTGACTCGATGGTTGTTTCGGGGCGGATTCCCTCATCGGCCTCGAGGTTTAAGGTGCCCTTGCGGGTCTTGAGTTCGTAGGGCGCGATCTCGTCCTTGAAAATTCCTGCCTCGGTGGCCTCGGCCGCGCGCTTGTGCGACTGGTAGGCCACCTCGTCGAGCTCACCGCGGGTGATCCCGTGCTCGGCGATGAGGCGCTCGGTCTCCTCGCCCATGGCCTCGCCGGTCACCGGATCGGTGAGCCCGTCGTAAAGGAGCAGGTCCTTGACCTCCTCGGGGTTGCCGAGCAGGAACTTATATCCCCACCGGGCCCGCGCGGAAAGGGAAAAAGCCGCCTGCGACATCGACTCCATCCCGCCGGCCAGCACCAGGTCGGCCTCACGCGCGCGGATCGTCATAGCGGCATTCATCACTGCCATCATTCCCGACGAGCAAACCATATCGATCGCGTAGCCGTCTACGTCGTCGGGAATACCGGCCTTGAGCGCCGCCTGGCGCGGGATCAACTGGCCGTGACCGGCACGCAATACGTTGCCAAAAATGTACAGATCCAGAGCCTCGGCGGATACGCCGCCGCGCGCCAGGGCAGCCTTCATGGCATGGGCTCCCAGTTCCGTTGGCGAGGTGTTCTTGAACGCGCCGCCGAAACGTCCTATCGGCGTACGCGCCCGGGAAACGATATACACGTCCTGACTCATTTGAACCTCCAATCCCCATCCTAAACCGCGCCGACAGCTACCCTGCCCTTGTGGTAGCCTGATATCCAGGTTATGGAGCTTCCCCCCGAACTGCTACCGTTCCAACCCATGATCAACGCCCTCAACGACGCCGAAGAAGCGTTTGTGATCGTACGCCTGCTTGAGGACGACTTCGAGCTCGTATTAGCCAACCCCGCATTTGAACGGCGCACCTCATACCACCCGACCTTCGCCAAACCCGTGCCGGGCGAGCTCGTATATACCGATCCCGATTACCGCAGAGCCTCGGTAGCCAGGTTGCGCAGCGGCAAGCGCTGGCGGCTGCAGCTTCCGGTAACCATGCAGGGGGAAGCCAACACCGTTCGCAGCGTCCTGTTTCCACTGCAGCCGCCATATTATGCCGGCATATTCCGCGACGTCGATTACGAACAGCGGATGATGCAGGTTTTCCGCTCGCTGGAGCGAGTCAAGGAAGCCCTCGACCGCGAACCCGCTGATTTTTACGCCGCAGTGCTAACTTCGGCGCTGGAATCGGTACCGGGTGCAGACGCGGGCAGCCTTTGGATCCTGCAGGGCGACCGCTTCGTATGTGTGGCCCAAGAAGGGCACATTCCGAAACTACTGGGCTTTTCCGTATCGTTCGAAACCGAGCTGCGCTGGTACGGGCAGGGAGAGGCCGCGCTGCGCCAGGGGACCCCGCGCATCATCACCCAGCGCACCGTTCAAGCCATCAATAGCGACACCGAATTTGCCGCCATAGAACCGGAGCATTCCATCCTGGCCAATCTGATGATTCCTATCGTCCGTGACGGGGAAATATACGGCACCTTCAATCTCGATAGCCTGAAACGAGAAGACGCGTTTACCGCCGAGTCGATTGAAGCCGGCAGGATATTCGTAGAGGAAATCCTCGGCTTTCTCGAAACCGAACGCCGCGAGCAGCGCCTGCGAACCCGTCTGGCGATGCTTGAACGTATAGTAGAAATCAACCGCATAGCCAGGCGCGCCCGGAGTCAGGGTCAGCTCTACCTGGACACCCTGGAAGCACTGCGCCGCTATATCGACTCGAGCCACGTTACGGTGTTCCTTCTCGAGGACGACAGAGACGCCCTGCGGGTGGTCGCCTCCACCACACCCGACCTAACCGCCGGAACTCGTATACCGCGCGGCAAGGGCGCTGTATGGATCGCGGTAGAGGAGCACCGCATTGTCCACATTCCGGATATCAGGAAAGACCCCCGCGTCTACCACTTCGGCGAAAAGCCGGAAGGAACGGTGGCGCTTATGGCAGCGCCCCTGATAGACGGATCGGGAAAAGTGGTGGGCGCTCTCAGCGCCAGCAGCCGTCCCGGGCAACCCTTTAACGAAGGGGAGCTCGCCTTTTTTGAAGCTACCGCCGAAGCCATGGGAATGGCCACCGAGCGCATTCAGGCACTGGCCGAAGCCACCCGCAGAGCCGAGTCCTATCGCAAGCTCATAGTCCTCTCCACCGAAATAGAGGTTCTCGACAGCCCCAGCGAGATAGCCCAACGCGCCCTGCGCACCATCCTGGAACTCACCCCCTTCGAGGCCGGGGTTTCCTATATTCTCGATGACCGCGGCAAGCTCATCCCGGACGTGCTGGTCGGCGACTATCCATCAGGCTTTCCCCGCATCTACGAGGAACTTGGGGTGAGCCTGGGTGACGGGCTGGTGGGCAGCGCCATACAAAAACGCCAGGGTGGTGCGGTTCACGATTATCGCGAGTACCCCCGCGCGTTAAAACCATTCATCGAGATCGGAACCCGGAGCGTGCTGGTCGAGCCCTTATGGATCAAGGGCAGGCCCTACGGGGGGATCGCCGTATTGACATTCGGACACCCGGTGGCCCCGTCCGCGGAGGCGCGCTACCTCATCCAGCTCACCGCCCGGCGCATCGAGCGGTCGTTCGAACGCATCGAGCACCTGAAGTCGCTGCGGGAAGCGCGCGAAGCCATGTTCCGGGCCTTTGGTGTGGCGCTAGAACGGAGGGATTACGAAACCAAGGGTCACACCGAGCGCGTGGCAGCGCTATCGACCAGGCTGGCGCGATCGCTGGGATTCCGCGGTGAGGACCTGGCCGCGGTTCGCTGGGGGGCATACCTGCACGATATCGGCAAGCTGGCGATACCCGACCGCATATTGCTCAAAGAAGGACCTCTCAGTGAAGAAGAATGGGAACTCATGCGGGAACACACCGAGATAGGCCACCAAATGCTCGAGGCGATACCTTTCCTGCCGGAAGCAACCCGCAACATCGTGCGCTTTCATCACGAGCGCTGGGACGGCAGCGGCTATCCGCAAGGCCTCTCGGGTACCGGTATCCCCCTGGAAGCCCGGGTCTTTGCTGTGGTGGATATATTCGACGCCCTTTCCCACGAACGCCCTTACAAAAAGGGCTGGAGCCGCCGCGAAGCAAGCGATGAGCTGCGTAGGCTGGCCGGTATCCACCTCGATCCCCTGATCGTCGATCGCTTCCTGCTGATCAACCGCAGTCTGCGTCGCGGCTAACACCCGCCACAACGGTGCTGGGAAATCCCCGATTCGCCTGTCTGCAATATCTACAACGCGCGGCGCCCCTTCAGGCCGAACGCTCCTCGCTTTCGCCCCGCAGCTCGATCAGGAGGTCGGAAAACTGGCGCTCCTGCTTCAGGCGAACCCCGCCACGACGCACGGCCTCAAGAAGCGCCGCGAAAGTCACCGTGCGATCCGCCCAGGTTTTGATCCCTAGCTGCGAAAACCAGGCACGCCCTATCTTTTCGAGTCTGCGCCGCAACCATTCCCAAGCCTCCGCGACACCGAAACGTTCGGCCTCGGGAATCAGCGAGGCGGGCCGCAAAAATCGGCGCGCGTTCCGGTAGAGCACGGCCACCGAAATAGAAGCGATACGCGAATCTCGGGGCAGGCTGGCTGCGGGAACGGGCAAGACATAGCTGCGCGCTTGCGCCCGGTCCATCAGGAAGCGCACGACCTCGTCGAGCTCGACCAGCAAGCCTACTATCGCCTCACCCTCCTCCTCGGAGTCCTCTTCCTCGTAGCGGTCCAGTTTGAGCAAAGCCCGCAGCTTGCGCTCGAGCAGCTCGGCCAGTACCGGCAACAAGGCGCCGCGCTCGGGCAGATCCAACCCCGCCACCTGCTCGAGAGCCTGGTCGATCAAATCTAGCAATGGCAAGTCACGAGCTTGAATGCGCCCGCTACGCAGCGCCCGCTGCAACTCCTCCGGCGAACCGGAAAAGTCCTGGAAGGCAAGGTGAATGGCCATGTCTAGTAGGGCTTGTAGAGTCCAATCTTTTCGCGTACCTCTTGCATCGTCTGCCGCGCCAGCTCCCGGGCGCGTTCCGCTCCGGCTCGCAGTGCAGCCTCAACACGATCGGGATTTTTCCGCAACTCAGTAGCACGAGCCTGTATAGGTTCCAGCTCTTTCATCATTTGATCGAAAAGCAGCTTCTTGCAATCCACGCATCCGATCCCGGCGGTGCGGCAACCCTCGGCCACGGCCTGCTGTACTTCTGGCGGAGAAAAGTAAGTGTGGTACTTGAAAACAAGGCAGCGCTCCGGGTCACCCGGATCATTACGGCGCACCCGCGCCGGGTCCGTGGGGGCGGTCCGCAACTTCTCCCAGATAGACTTAGGATCCTCGAGCAACTCGATGGTATTGCCCACCGATTTGCTCATTTTGGCCGCCCCGTCAATCCCTGGCACACGGGGCGCTTTGGGATTGAGCAGCGCCTTGGGTTCGGGAAAGGTTTCTCCAAAATTGTTGTTGAAACGGCGTGCAATCTCACGGGTAAGCTCCAGGTGCTGAAGCTGGTCCTCGCCCACCGGCACGGTGTCCGCCTTGTAAATCAATATGTCCGCCGCCTGCAGCACCGGATACATCAACAACCCGGCTGGAACCGACTTCAGCTTGGCCGACTTATCCTTGTACTGAGTCATGCGCGTGAGGTCGCCCACCGGAGTCTGGGTCGTGAAAATCCATGAAAGCTCGGTATGTTCGGGTACATGCGACTGCACGAACAGGGTAATTCTTTCGGGATCCAACCCCGCCGCCATATTAGCAAGGGCGGCCTCAAAGGTGCGTTGGGGTAAAAGCTTCGGATCGTAAGCATCGGGGTTGGTGAGAGCATGGTAGTCGACGATGCAGAAGAGAGCGTCCTTTCCCAATTGCTCGCCTATCTCCACCCACTGCTTGATGGCACCCAGGTAGTTGCCGATATGTATGGCGCCGGTAGGTTGAATGCCCGATAACACGCGCTTCATGGCCCGCATTCTAACCCGTCCCTCCAGACTGTCCAACGAAAAGAGCCCCGTCGCAGCGGGGCCCTTCTGTGGTGCCGGGAGGGGGACTTGAACCCCCACGCCCTCGCGGGCACATGACCCTGAATCATGCGCGTCTACCAATTCCGCCATCCCGGCGCGCAACGCGCAGGTACCATGGTATCGAGCCCGCCTGATGCTGTCAAGGGAATGTAATCGGCCAATACATCTGAGACTCCCCACCCTGGGGAACCGACTCCTCTTGCATCATAGCCAGGTACTCCAGGGGAGCCAGACCGTTCAGGGCCCTATGAGGCCTTCTGCGGTTGTAGTAGTCGAGGTATTCGTTTAGTTCTGTCTGAATGCCGGCTATTCGGGCAGGTAAGGGACGGGTGTAGAACTCGTCTCTGAAGGTTCGCTGCATTCGTTCGACGTGGCCGTTGAGTTTAGGGCTCTTAGGCGGCAGGACGAAGAGCTTGATGTTGTGCATTTGGCAAGCCTCCTCAAACTCGGCCATGAACTCACTACCTCCGTCTACCTGTATGGCCCTGATGGGAAAGGGGGCCTGGGTGATGAGTTGGGCTAAGAAGCCGGCTGCAAGGTTTGCTGTAGCCCTGGTGTGTACTTCAGCTAAGGAGAAGCGAGAGTAGAGGTCTACCGCCGAGAAGTGCCTGACTACTTCTCCAGGTCCCAAGGTGACGGTCAGGGTGTCTACCTGGACGAGGTCGCCAGGTAAGGAGACAACGTAGCTCTTAGGTTTCCTCCTGGCGTAGGGTCTGCGGGTTCTACGTCTGGCCTTTCCTGTTCCGTCCCTACGACTGCGGGCCAGGAAGGAAGCTACGCCCTCCACCCTCCCTTGCTTCTCCAGGTAGTGGAGGATGCTGCCTGTTGTTGTACGCTCGCTTACCGTGCATTCGTTTGCCGGGCGTTCGCTTGCGGAACTGCCTGCCGAGCTGGTTGCAGGGTGATCAACCGAGCTATCCCCCTCTTTCCTCAAGGCCAGCCAGACGGGCCATCTTCCCCGGGTGGGGTTTTGCTTCCTTAGTTGCTCGATTTGAATGAGGAGCTCGGGGGGCCAGTGCACCTTGCGTCGTAGACGTTTGGGGCGTTTGGGCTTGGGCTAAGCCTTTAAGCCCTTCCTCCTTGAGCCTTCTTAGGCGTTCTGAGGCTGCAGGGTCCTTTTTGCTCCTGCTTGGCATAGCCTCTCTGCCTGTCTTGCCGTGCTCTCCGTACCTCTTTGCCGACTGTAGTAAGTTGCACCTGGGGGACCTCCCTTCTAGAGTCGGTCCCCCCTGTTTTTATTGACCGGGCGTCTCAGATGTGTTTGGGCGGGGGCGGGGAAGTGGCCAGTCGATACGAGGACCCCTGCTCTCCGGAAGCGTAATTGAGCGCTTCCCCGGGGCCCCTGCTTGTGGTATGCTGTTGCGGCCCCGCAGGGGGATTCGTTGTGATACGGAAAGAGGAGGACTTCCATGAAGCGCACCTGGCAACCCAACCGTCGCAAACGCGCCAAAACCCACGGGTTCCGCGCCCGCATGGCCACGCCGGGCGGCCGCAAGGTTCTGGCCCGCAGGCGCCGCAAAGGCCGCAAACGGCTCAGCGTATAACCTCGCTTAAGGGCGACGCAGCATTCCGCCGACTGCGCCGCGGCCGCACCGGTCGGGGTCGCTTTTTGGCAATTCGCTGGCTACCCACCCGTCACGGAAAGCTGCGGGTGGGTATCGTCGTATCCCGCAAGGTGGGCAATGCCGTGGTGCGTAACCGCGTGCGCCGCCGTCTGCGGGAAATACTGAGACGCATGCACCTACCTGCGGCCGATCTAATGGTGCTCGCCCGCCCCGAGGCAGCCGACGCGAACTTTCACGAACTCGCACGTGACCTGATGCGCGCGCTGGACAAAAGTGGTCTGCTCCGCCAGCGTACACCCCGAGAAACGCGGGCACGCCCTTGAACATGTAGAATCAAACGTGATGTCACGGCTCCTCATCGGTCTCATCCGCTTCTATCAGCGCTGGGTATCTCCGTTCAAGCCTAGAACTTGCAGGTTCCACCCCACCTGCTCGCACTACGCCGTAGAATCCCTGGAAATCCACGGCGTATTCTACGGGAGCTACCTTGCCGTGCGGCGCATTTTACGGTGCCATCCGCTTCACCCGGGAGGCTACGACCCGGTGCCGCCGAAGCCGGTTCTTACGATCAAAAGGGTTAGTAACAATCCGGAGGAATTATGAAGCGACTGCTATTTCTTTTTTTTCTGCTGCTCTACCCCGCTTTCGCCCTCAACGCCGAATGGCAGTCGATCGACGTTAACGCCGACGGCCGTCCCGAACATGTTGCCATAACCAACCTTGCCGACATTGCTTTCAATGACCAGGGGCAGATCGCAGGATGGTATGTAAAACAAATAAAGGGCCAGAACTTCAAGGGGAACTATTCCAAGGCACCAAACCTGGTAAAAGCAGGTCTACCCCTCCCCGGTACCCTGGTAGGCTTCACGAGCGGCACAAGCCAAAACGAAAGCGGCTACGGTAGCTTTACCGCTGAGTCCGCCCGTTTTTTCCGGGAGGACAAAGTACTGGTGGCGGAATACCGGGCTCCAGGAGCAACATTACGCTATCGCATCGATCCGCGTCTTTACTCTCTAAGGTTGGAGCTGGACCTTGACGAGCCCACAACCTTGCTATGGTCGGGCATAAACCGCACCGACAAACCGATATCCAAACTGCTGCTTGCAGGCAGCAGCGATCCAGTTCCCACAGGTTCGGGGAAGGCAGTGTACGCCGCCATTCAGACCAAGCCGAACAAAGGATATGCTTTCGTATTGCGGGGGGAAGAGCCCTTCGACGCCAAGCTCGATCTGGGAGGGAGCGGGGCTACGGTACAGGTCTCGGTACCCGCGGGATCAACTGTCCTTACCGTATACGGTGGACTCAATGAGCTGGTGCGCCTTTACGTCGAGGGGTTCTACGAGCTGCCTGGCCTTTTCAAACCGAATATCTGGGGGCAGTTGTCACTGGGTTTGCTCTATGTAATGGAGGTGGCGTATCGCTATACCGGCAACTGGGGGCTGGCAATACTTTTGCTTACCGTCTTCGTGCGTCTGCTTCTCTGGCCGCTGATGCACCAGCAGTTCAAATCGATGGCGGAGATGAACAAGATCAAACCGCTGGTGGATGAAGTCAATAAGAAGTTCAAGGACGATCCGGAAAAGAAAAACGAAGCATTAATGAATCTATACCGGGAGCATAAAATAAACCCCGCGGCCGGTTGTCTGCCGATGTTCATCCAGATGCCGATACTATTTATGATGTGGCGGGTGATCGCCAATTATGAGTTCGACCAGGGCTTCCTTTGGATCCCTGACCTTTCACTACCAGATCCTTTTTACATCCTGCCCGCACTATATGTACTTGTTATGTTGGGGCAAACACTGCTGATGTCACACGGAAACAAAGACGCGATGCGCCAGGGCATCATGATGAATTTAATCTTTATTTTCCTGGTTCTCAAGTTCCCCGCCGGGGTTACCCTTTACTGGGTTTTCTCTACGCTGATTGGGTTGGTGCAGCAGTGGATGATCAACAAACAGCTGGGTATCAATCCGGCTGCCGGGAGCTGAACCATGGACGAAAAGAAAAACCTTGACGACCTGCTTAACGGACTGGGAATCCATGAAGAAGAGCCCCCCCCTGCCCCGATGCTTGAGGAAAAGGGGACGGATGACGCCGCAGCGACGCCCCAAGATCCCGTAGCCGTAGTGGAGCACTTCCTCGTAGGCCTTTTGCTATACCTTGACCCCAGTTATTCACTCGACATTCGCCAGGAGGATGAGCGTATCCACGTGGAAATCCTCGGTGGCGATGGAGGGCGCATCATCGGGCGGGAGGGAAAAACCTTGAAGGCCCTGGAAATGATTACCAACGCCGTGGTTTCCAAGCATTTTGGCCCCAACTATCGCGTCAATCTCGACGCAGCGGGCTATCGCAAACGGCAGGAGGAGCGAGCCAGGCAGCGCGCCCTCGAAGCGGCCGACGTCGTGACGGCAACGGGCGAGCCTCTGGAGCTTCCACCCATGCGCCCCGCCGAAAGGCGCATAATACACATGACCTTGAAAGATCATCCCCATGTCACCACCCATTCGGTGGGCCAGGGAGCGGATCGCCACGTAGTCGTTCTGCCACGTTCCCAGGAACCAGGACACGACCCAGCGACCTCCGATGAAGGGGAGTCTAACGCCCAGGAATGACCCGGGCGGAAGCAATCGACTACGCGCGCGCCCGCCTTGAAGAGGCGGGTTTTCCCTCTGCCATTGCATATTTTGAGTCCATACAATTATTAGAATACATAACCGGCGAACGGGGTGCGGCGTTCTGGCTGGGTAGAAGCAACGAACTGAAACCGGCTGAAGAAGCACATCTATCAGATGTCCTTGAACGACGTGCAAGCCGCGAACCCCTGCAACTGATCATTGGGTCGGTCAATTTTATGGGGCTTGACATCAAGACTGCGCCCGGCGTGCTCGTCCCCAGGCCCGAAACAGAGCGCCTGGTCGAGCTTGCCCTGGAACTCTTGCCCGTGGTTTCCACCGCCAGGGTCCTGGATGCAGGAACGGGTAGCGGCGTCATCGCTCTAGCCCTCAAATATAAACGGCCCGCTATCAGGGTATTCGCCAGCGACATAGATTCGCGGGCCCTCAATCTGGCCGCGAAAAATGCGCATCTAACAGGCCTAAAGGTAGAATTCCTGCACTCCTCGCTCACCGCCGGGCTGCGAGAACTGGACCTGATAGTAAGCAATCCACCGTACTTGAACGAGAACTATCGCGAATCGGCACCTCCTGAGCTGGCCTGGGAAGCAGACCTGGCTCTCTACGCAGGTCCCGATGGTCTTAAAGTAGCGCTGCCGCTTCTAGGCGAGGCGTGGAGCGCGCTCAAACCCGGAGGCTGGCTGCTGATCGAGCTGAGCCCCGAAAACGTGCATAGCCTGGCGGCTGAGGCCCGCAATTATGGCTTTAAGGAGGTAAAAGTCCTGCAAGATCTAACCGGGCGAGAAAGATTTCTAAGGGCCCGGCGGTAAGGTATGTACATGGACGAACTACTTGCCAGCGCCATCGCCGCGGCTCGCCTGGCACGCGGCATTCACCTCTACTATCAAGAAAAAGGGTTCGCAGTGTACACCAAGTCCGGACCCACGGACCTCGTTACCCAGGCAGATCGCGATACCGAAACAGCCGTTAAAGAATTCCTGCTGGGGCGCTACCCGGAACATGCTTTTCTGGGAGAGGAAGGCGGACAGGATAGCGAATCGGAACATCGCTGGATCGTAGACCCCCTCGACGGCACCGTCAACTTTGCTCACCGCTTCCCATTCTTTGCCGTGTCTATTGCACTGGAGGTGCGCGGCGAACTGGCACTGGGCGTCGTACTCGATAGCACTCGTGACGAACTATTTTGGGCAGTACGGGACAAGGGGGCCTTCCTCAACGGCCGCCCTCTCCGCGTTAGCGAAACAGACACCCTGACCGGCAGCCTGCTGGCCACGGGCTTTCCTTATGACGTGAACAAGGATCCCGAAAACCTGACCTATTTCGAACGCGCGCTCTCACAGGGTCTGACCGTGCGACGTCCCGGAGCGGCTGCGCTGGACCTTTGCTACGTAGCCGCAGGCCGTATAGATGGATTTTGGGAGGTCAAACTCAAACCATGGGACGTAGCGGCGGGTATCGTCATAATACGAGAAGCCGGTGGTCTGGTTACCGACCTGCAGGGCAAGCCTTATGTTTTGGGACAACGTTACATAGTCGCCAGCAATGGACGTATCCACGAAGCGATGATGGCGGCGTTATTCAAAGATAACTCAGGGTAGTGGATCGATCTCTCGCAGCATCTGGTTGAGCACCCTCGCTAAGATCAGGTGACCCCGCTTGCCCAGATGATAAGCGTGGTCTCCGATCAACAGCACCGGCGGGTTCCAGGTTACGGGACCCGGCGCCCATGGCTCGTTTCGAGCCAGCGCCTGTATAAGCCGCTCGACTCCGGCTGTCTTCAGCACTACCCCGTCAGCACCGCCCAGGCGATACCGCCGCGGCTCCCACCGCCACTCGACGAACAAAATGCCGGCGCGGGTCTCAAGTGGAGCGTAAAGTCGCCATGCCTGTAATTCGTCTGCGCTATGAGGCTTCTTCAGTTTCAAGCCTTCCCCCTATACGAATTATAACCGCATTCAGGGAAGCACCTTGCCGGGGTTGAAGCGGTCTTCAGCGTCAAAAACGCGCTTAACCCTGCGCAATGCTTCCAGCGTCTCT
>JAMOUW010000029.1 GCA_027067955.1 Thermaceae bacterium | reverse complement strand
CCGCGCCTGCTAAGACCGCACTCATCCCCCTTGCGCCCCCCTCCTATACCCCACGGGGGTATGTAGAGAGAAGCGGCCCCCTCGAGCCCCTATTCCCGCCGTCCAGGAGCGCACAAAACCCGTCCCGACCGTCCCGGATCCCGGAAGAGGGGGCGGTGGGCAAAAATGCGCGATTTTCATTGTTCCCAGAACGTCGCGCACAGCGGCTATGCGGGTTTGGGTGGGATTGTCGTGGGATTGTAAGCAAGTCCCCCCGTGCGCGCGCGTAGTTCCGGGGTGGTTCGCGACATAGTATAGCTGGCGCTCTATCGGATCCGGGCTCCTGCCTCCGGCGTTCGTCCCGGTGCTGGGAGGGGGTTTGACTCGAGCACCCCCCTGCCCGGTGCTCGGCGCCGCGGGTGACTCGAGCGCCCCCCGGAGGAGGGGGCTTGCCCGAGGGGTGGGCTCGAGCGCTCCCCCGTACCCCGCCCGGCCCTCGGGGCGGTTCGGGTCGGTTGCGCCGCTTTCGCATCGCGGTGGTGAACGATCGGAGGTGGTGCATGTTCCAGAGGTTTGAGCTGACGCGCAGGGACGGCGAGCGGGTCGAGGCGGTGTGGCACCGCAAGTTCTCGAACTTTGCCCGCTCGCGGATCGTCCTCCCCTCCGGCCTGGCCCCAGCGACCGCAGAGGCGCTGTACCAGGCCGCGAAGTTCCCTGGCGACCCCGAGCTCCAGCGGGCGATCCTGCTGACCGCCGACCCCAAGGCGGCCAAGCAGCTCGCCCGCCAGCATGAGGCCAAGCTCGAGGGGGCCTGGTGGGCCGGTAAGAAGCTCGAGGTGATGGGCTGGGTGGTGCGGCTGAAGTTTGCCCAGAACCCTCGCCTGGCCGAGCTCTTGCTGGCAAGCCGCCCGGCCCCCATCGTCGAGCCTTCCCGCTTCGACGACTTCTGGGGGCTGGTGATCCAGTCCCCGGAGAAGTGGCGGGGCAAGAACTGGCTCGGCCGGATTTTGATGGAGGTCCGGGCCGAGCTCGAGGGACAGGGCAGCCCCTCGATTCCTAACCCGCCCGTGCTCATCGCTGAGTGAGCGGCAACCTTTGCGCCGCTATCGCGGCGCGATGGCAAGGGTGGAGGTAAGAAGAATGACTAAACTGAATCTGACACCGCATCCGTTAACCATCAGGACTCCTGACGGCGACATCAACATCGCCCCCTCGGGCGACGTGGCCCGCGTCGCCGTCCAGGCCACCCCCGCCGGGGACCTGGACGGCATTCCCGTGGTCAAGCAGACCTACGGGGACATCCAGGGTCTCCCGGACCCCCAGCCGGGAGTGGCCTACATCGTGTCGGGCCTGGTGCTCGCGGCCGTCAAGGCCGCGGGCGGGCGCGCTGACGTTTACGCGCCCGACACCAGCCCGGATTCGGCGATCCGCGATGACGCGGGTCGCATCGTCGCTGTCCGGCGACTCGTGCAGGCCCTCGACTAGAGGGCCTGCACTTTCCTTCCCCGAAAGGCCCTCCCCCGGGCCGAGTAGGGCGGCCGTGGCGTTGCGGGGATCACAGGATCCCTGCAGGGGGAACGCCACGCTTTCGCTTCTTCGCTACCATTGCCGCGCTTTCGCGCGGCGATGGGGCCTCATGAGGAGGTGGTTCATGAAGTGACTAACGAAGTTTCAAGCCCCCTGTGGCGGCAGGGGGCGGCGTGCGGGATGCCGGGACCGCACGCGCCAAGGCAAGCCGGCTGGGTAGTAAGCGGGGGCTCCAGCGCAAGCTGGAGCACGCCGGGCCGCGGCGGCCCCCGTACCGAGAAATCACCCGCGGCAAATCCCCGGGCCCGCCAGTACGCGAGCCTTCCCGGGGGACCTCGAGGCGGTAGCTGTCGGGGAGCGGCGCCTATTGTGGCCAGGCGTCGTGGACCGGCAGGTACGCCCCTCGAGGGGAAACGGCTGCAGGGAGGACGCACTTCTCGGGCTCTGCCCTCCCGAAGCGCGACGAGCATTGCCGTCCCGAGGCGCGTCGCAAGCCCGCCGGGCCTTGCCGGAGGCCTTCAAAGAGCGGGTACGTAGTGGGGTGAAGCCTTTGGGCACCGGTAACCGGCCTGGAGCCACACCAGGCCGTCCCCCTCCGGGGGTCTTTCGTTCGCATCGACAAGGGGAGGGCGCTGGCTGATGCTGGCGCTCTCCCCTTTTTCTTTTGCCCGCCTCGAGGGGGATACACCCTGTATCCCCTCTTGCGGCGCTTTCGCGCCGCGATGGGCGGGTCGAGCGGTCTCCCGTAGCTCAGTTGGATAGAGCACCGGCCAACCGGCTCGCTCCCCGGGGAGTGGGCCGGCAGCCGGGGGTCGCGGGTTCGAGTCCCGCCGGGAGGCCGCTCACTACCTCCCCTTGCGCCGCCATAGCGGCGCGATGGGTGAGGTAAGGGAGGTAAACGTGAACAAAAAAGCAATTTCTCACGACCTCAAAGCCACACGCCGCCGCCGCGCTGCGCTCATCGAGCGCTTCGAGGCCAACTGGGTGGGGCCGAACACCCGCCGCGCGCTGAAGCGCGCGGCGAAGGACTACCTCAAGGCCGCGCGCCGCCACGACGCGCAGCGCGCGATCCTCGAGGGGCTTCTCGAACTCGAGGATCTCCAGGCGTAACTCCAGGGGGAGGGGATACACTGCGTATCCCCTCCCCTTTTTTCTTGCGGCGCTTCGCGCCGCGCTGGGCTCAACCGGGCTGGGTCCCGTGACCGAAGTGGCACCGGATGGTGTCCGTGTCCTCGAGGGGCCAGGTCACGGGGCCGAACGCCCGCTCAAGGAGGTGCGTATGAAGAAGCAGGCTCGGGCCCCCAAGGTGGGCATCGGGGGCGAAAACGCCCACCGCTTCTATAAGCGGAAAGCGGGCGCCCACCGCGACAAGAGGCGCCGGCGCGAGGGCAAGCGCGGCCGCGCCAGCGTGCGCAACGCCCTGCGCCGGGGGGATTGGGATTAGGAGTTTTGCGGCACAAAAGTGCCGCGATGAAATCCGGGAGGAGGTAAAAATGAGCGGACTTCTCGACTTCCTCCTCGCCGCCTTCGACCGCGCCAGCGCGCGCGGCTACGAAGCCGAGGCCCAGGCTCTCTGGGATCTCTACCAGGCGGCGGGGATCGCCATCCTGGACCCGGACCCCGACTGCGGTATCCGGGTCCGTGAGGCCCTCGAGAAGCTGGCGCGCGTGAACCCCCGCAAGGCGCGCGCCTTGCGACCCCACCTTGAGGCCCTATTCGACTGCGCCGGCGACGCACCGCTAAACGAGCTGCAGCGCCAGGCGCAGGAGTTCGGACTTTACGAAGGGATACAGCCTGTATTCCCTTAAAAGGAGGTGCTCATGAAGAACATCCGCCGGGCTTCCCGCCGCGCGCGGGACGCCCGCTACTGGGCCCTCGAGGCCCGCCAGTTCAGCGGCCGCGCCCGCCGCTTCGAGCGCTGGATGCAACGCTACCAGCAGCGAGCCGAGCGCCGGGTCGCCGTGGAAGCCGAGCTCGAGGACTGGGGGATGCAGATATGAGCGCCCATAGGCGGGGGTCGCAGTGTATTCCTGCCCCAGGCGAACGGGTTGAACTCGCCCCACGCTCGCACAAGGGGCGAACCCGAATCGAGCGCTTTGGGCGCGAGTACCAGGTCGTCGAGGTCCGCAAGGTCCTTTGCTTCGGCGCCTCGCGCGTTCTGGCTATGCGGGTGCGCAGCCTTGCGCATGACGAAGGCGAGCACTACGAGCGCTGGATTCGCCTCGACGGCGACTGCCTCGACTTCGGGTTCAAGGTGCGGCGCTTTCGCGCCGCGATGGAGGGGTGGAGGTGATTCTGTTGAACGAAGCCACCAAAAAAGCCCTTCTCGCGATGATCGATTCGTATCTCGACTCCTTTCCTCATCACGCATACGTGCTGCGACGTATTCGCAAGCACGTATCCGCTGGCAACATTCACGAGGCCGTGCTTCTGTGGGATGAAATTCCCTGCGAAGCATTGCCGCTCTTGGGCGCGTTGGCTTCGGCACACGACCTGTAGCGCCCGTGCAGGGGTGCCGCAACAATGCGGCGCCCCTGCACGTAAATGAAACAGGGTGCGGCGCTTTCGCGCCGCGATGGAGAGGGTGAAGGTAAACATGGAGCTTGTTTATTCGTTTTTCCTCTTCTGGCTGCCCTTCGGCGGCCTCGTCCTGCTCGCCGCAGGAGCCGAGGCCCTGGGCAGCCTGCTGGCCGGGGCGCGTAGCGCGCGCTCCGGCAAAGGAGACGCGGCATGATCCGCGTCGAAGCCTATACCGACGGCTCCAGCCTGGGCAATCCCGGGCCCAGCGGCTGGGCCGTCGTATTGAAGTTCGGAGAGCACCAAAAGGAGCTCTCCGGCGGTGAGCCCTTCTCCACCAACAACCAGATGGAGCTCACCGCGGTCTTGCAGGCCGTGGCTGCCGTCAAGCGGCCGGTCGAACTCGTCATCCACACCGACTCGAAGATGGTAGTGAACTGGCTCACCGGCCGTGCGGCGTGCCGCGCTCCAGCCATCGCCAACCTCTGCGAGCAGATCAAGGAGCTCGCGGAGAAAAAGGGCGTGCGTCTTGTCCTCAACTGGATCAAGGGGCACGCCGGGCTGCGGCTGAACGAGCGCGCGCACGCGCTGGCGCAGGCGGCCGCTGAAGCCCAAAAGAAGGCGGCAAACGCCGGCGAAGAGGTGCCGGCGTAAAAAAGGAGGTGCTTATGAAGAAGTTCTGGGCTCTGGTTTTGGTCTTCGCCCTGCTGGCCCTCGCCCTCTCGGGCTGCGGGGCCAGCGCCGCGCCCGCGGCCGGCGCGGACGATATCGCGGCCACCCTCGAGGTCACCATCTCGGGGGACGGCTGTGAACTCGTCCGCCTCGAGAGCCCCCAGGGGGAGCTCGAGGTGCGGGCCGGCCAGGTGGCCGCCCTGCGGACGCGGCCGGGTGACCCCATCGCGGTCACTTGTCTGCGGCCCTGGGCGCCGCCGGGGCACGCGTATTTCACGGCCGCGCCCCATGGGCGGCTCTTCGACGACGCGGAAGCCCCCGCGGGTCTCCGCAGCGACCCGGAGGAGAACCTCCGGGTAATTCAGCGGGGGGCGATGCTCCCCGCGCGACCGGTCCATTAACCCTAAGCCCCAAACCCCCGTTGCGCCCCTCGAGGGGGCGCGATGGGGGTGAGTGCAAAGGAGCTCCCGCAAGTAGTCGCTTCAGACAAGCGGCCGGGGGCTCGAGGAGGTTTATAGTGAAAACCTTAATCAAACTCATCGGTGCCGTCCAGAAGGACGGCGAGCTCCGCTACACCCGAGAGGGCCTGGCGATCCTCAACTTCGTGGTCGCAGGCACCCAGGGCAAAAAGCCCTGGTTCCACCGCATCAGCGTCATCGGCAAATTTGCCGAAGCCATCGCTGAGCGCATCAAGGCCGGCGCGATCGTGTCGGTCCAGGGCGAACTCGTCCAGGACCGCTGGGAGAAGGACGGCAAGACCTACTCTGCCGTCCAAATCCGCGCCGACGGCGTTCGTGTCCTCAGTAACAAGGGGCACGAAATCGTCCAAGACAACGGCGGGTTCCGCCTCATCGGCGGGATGAACGTCGTCTTCGGCTACGGGAACCTCACCAAGGCTCCCGTGCGCCGCACCACCAGCAACGGCACCCCCGTGGCCAACGCCACCGTCGCGGTGAACCGAGTGTTCACCAGCGGCGGTGAGAAGCAGGAGCAGGTCAGCTACTTCGACCTGACCGCGTGGGAAGCTCTGGCCGAAGAGCTGGCCAACCTCCCCAAGGGCACCGGCATCGACTTCACCGGTGTCCTCGAAAACGACAGCTACGAGACCTCCGGCGGGGAGAAGCGCTTCACGACCCGCATCAACGTGAAGCGCCTCTTCCGCGCCGAGCCCAAGCTCGCCGACCAGGGCGAAAAGCCCGCGGCCGGCGAGCCCGTGGCCGTCGGGGCCGAAGACGACCTTCCGTTCTAAGCCTCTCTCGGAGAGGGGATACACCCTGTATCCCCTCTCCCTTTTTTTGAAACCTGCCTTTTCTCTCCGGGCGCTGCGCGCCCGGGTGCTTCTTTCCTTCCTCTCCCCCATCCTTGCGCCCTGCGGGCGCGGTGGGATACTGCGGGAGGTAAAACATGGGAACTGAGAGTTTAAAAATCTACGCGGGCGTCGGCGCCCGCAAGACCCCCGGGTCTACGCTCGCGCTCATGCGCCGCATCTCGCTGCGTCTCGCGGAGCTCGGGTGGACCTTGAGGAGCGGGGGTGCGGACGGCGCCGACGCCGCGTTCTTCGAGGGCGCCCGGGCTGGGGGAGGGGCGACCGAGCTCTACCTTCCCCGGTGCGGACACAGGGGGCGCCGGGAGGGGCGGGACAGCGGCCCGCGGAGGATGGCAACCAGCCGCAGAACGACGCCGGCGGCAAAGGACAGCCGGACGGCGAAAACGGCGGCGAAGACGCGGCTGGCGGTAGCGAGGCAGCCGGAGCGGGCGGCGGCCAGGGCGCCGGCGACGACGAGGCGCGCCAGCAGGCCTACGAGCGGCTGCTCGAGAAGCTGGGGATGCCGAACCCAGAGCAAGGCGGAGCGGACGGCGGGTCGGCCGCCGACGGCATACGCCGGCCCTGGGAACTCGAGGGGGACGACCCCCGGCACCCGGGCCTGAGCGAGGCGCAGCTGGAGCAGCTGCGGCGCCAGGTGGCGGTGCAGCTTGCCCGGATGGCGAAGGAGAAGGGCGACCTCCCCGCCGGGTTCCAGCGGCTGGTGGAGGAATACCTGGAGCCGCGGGTGGACTGGCGGCGCGAGCTGCAAGCGCACCTGCGGCACGCCCTGCAGCAGCAGGCCGGGTACATGGACCAGTCCTACGCCCGCCCCAGTCGCCGCGACCACCCGGACTTCCTCTTCCCCGGGTGGGTGAGCCCGCAGCCCGAGGTGGTGGCCGTCATCGACACCTCGGGGTCGATGACGGACGGCGAACTGGCGCAGGTGCTGGGGGAGCTCGACGGGCTGATGCGGGAGGTGGCCCCCGAGCTGCGCTACCTGGCGGTGGACGCCGCTGTGCATGCCGGTGAGCGGGTGCGCCGGGTAGAGGAGATCGCCCTCTACGGCGGCGGCGGCACCAACATGAAGACCGGCATCGCGGCGGCGCTGGAGCTGAAGCCGCCGGCGAACGTCATCCTGGTGCTCACCGACGGCTACACCGACTGGCCAGCGCACGACCCGGCGGAGGAGGGCCACCGGGTGGAGGTAATCCCGGTGATCCTTCCCGGAGGCGCCGAGCCCGCGGTCGAGTGGGCAAAAACAAAAGCCATCTACGTCGGGGAGTAGCCCGAAGGGGCGCTCCCCGGCTCTCAAAAAAAGGAGGAAACATGGGCATGAACGACGCAATCCTGGCCTACATCGAGGTGCAGGCTAAGGCAAAGCTGAAGAGGCTGAACGAGGCCGCCCGGAAACTCAAGGAGGCAGCTCCCAAGGAGGATCTCAAACTCCTCAAGAACTACCTGCACGCCCAGGGCCAAAAGGGCTTGAAGGGGTTTGAGAATTGGGAACCCTACGAGTGGTTTCCCAAGTACGCCGTCAACTGGAACCCGAAGGACGCCCCCACCTGGCCCGCGGCCATATACATCTACCTGCCAGAGGGCCGGGCCGAGCTCTACGTCGAGAACAGCAAAAACCTAATCGAGCAGATTACCAGAGGGCTCGGGAGCGAAAACCCGTGGACCGCGGCGAAAGACGCCGCGGACGGGTTCCTGGCCGAGTTCGGCGCGGTGGCGGACGCTATGGCGGGGGTCCTCGAGGAAGTGCTCGAGGGCTACCTCAACGACCCCGCAAGGAAAGAGCTGGAGCCCTACGCGCGGATGAAGGCGCTCCAGTAGGTAACAAAACGAGGATCGGAGAAAGGGGGGCGCCGTGGAAGAGGCGCTTCGAAGCTACCTGGAAACCCACATCGGAACGACCTTACCCTGGACCCAGGCGGCGCTGCAGCGCCTGGTGGCCGTGCTGGGCCCAGAGGAGGCGAAACGCCGGTGGGAGGCCAAGCGATCTGGAGTACTGAACACGCCGTGCCACGATTGCCGGCACGCCTCCGACAAAGAGTTCTGCTGGAGCGGTATCAGCTCTCCACCGTCTTTTCTCTACTTCAAACATAACCCAAAAGACAGGCGGCTCATCGCCACGCTCACCATCCTGCCGGCCAGCGGTAAGGCGGAGTTGAAGCTGGAGAAAGGCGCGGCGGATGGGTTGCTGCTGGAACTGGACCTCGCAGCCCCCTGGTCAGAGGCGCTGAAGCGGGCGCGAAAGCTCGTGGCGGTGCTGGAGCAGGTAGACGCCCACATCACCCGGCACGTCGAGGGGCTGCTCGAGGAAGGAGGAAGTTCATGAGCGTTGCCAACGCAACCCTTGCGTACCTGAAAGCACAGGCTCCAGGTAGGCTTAAGCGACTTGAGAAGGTTGCCCGCGAATTTCAGAGAACATTCTCCGACAAAGACCTGGACCTGCTCAAAGACCATCTGAGCAAAAAAATTGGAGAAGCCCTCAAGGAGTTCGGGTCGTGGACCTTAAGGATGGTGACGGCCGACGAGATTAGCATCGTCTGGGAACGCCACGGCAGCATAGTGTACCACAACGCCTACTTGAACCTCACCATCGCTAAATCAGAAAAACACGGGGCGGGTTTTGGCTTCAAAGACGCCGAGGGCCTACTCAACCACCTCAAGAAAGGGCTCGACACCAGCGCCCCCTGGACCTCGATGAAAGCCGCCGCGGACAGGTTCCTCGAGGAGTTGGAGCAGGTGGCGAACGCGGTAGCGGAGATCCTCGAGGGGGTGCTCGAGGGTTACCTCAACGACCCGCAACGAAAGGAGATGGAGCGCTATGCCGCAATGGACGCGCTCAACTGACAACCCCGGCGCCGCGCTGCTGCAACGGCTGGCGGCGGAAACGAAGATGCCACGGCTGGCGGCGGCAGCAGAGGAGCTGGGGCGGACGATCTCGCCCCGGCGGCTCGACCGGTACTTCCGAGAGGACCTCGCCCGGAACTTCCGTAAAGGCGTCGAGGAGATTCCGATAAAGATACTGGACGTATCCTACGCCTGGCAGCGCGCGCTTCCGAGCGGGGATATCGTCGCGGTGCGGTTTGATCTGGGCGAACGCGACTACGACTTCTCCCCCTGCACGCTTCTCAACATCTACATACGCCTGGACCGGCAACACGTCCAGGTACGCTCCCCCCAGCCAGGTACCCCGGATGAGGAAGAGCCCTTCTTCTACACACCCCCGAGCTCGTGCACGGCGCTGAGCAAGGCGCTGCAAAAGAACTCGCGGCTGTCGGTGGCGGCAGAGGTGGAGCTGCGGGAAGCGCTCGAAGCGTTCGAGGGGGCCCTGGCGGCGCTGATACTGAAAATCGCACGAAACTACCGAGAAGACCCGGCGCGCGAGGTGCTGGAGCGGTACGGGAACCTCAAGGCGCTTGCCTGACCGCGGCGCCGCGGAAGGGGGACGAAATGCTGACAGCGGCAATCGAGAGTTACCTGACCGCCCGCCTCAAAGGTGAGCCGGCGCGGCTGCGGGCGGTGCTGAGACGGGCGCGGGAACGGGACCCGGCGGCCGTGGAAAGGGCTTTAGGGCGTCTGGATTCGATACTGAGGGCGGCGGCGGAGAACGCGCCCGAGCCGGCGCACAAGGAACAGAAATTCCGCTGGAAACACGACCTTCCCCACACCACCGGACTTTTTCGCCTCACCAAGCAAGGGGCCCTGTTCAGGATCCTCACCATCCATTTTGCCCCGGATGGCGAGCCCAGGGTGACGCTACCCGTAGGCGCCATCGAAAACCTTCTCTACAGGCTGAACGCCAGCCTTCCCTGGACGAAGGCGAGGGAACGAGCGGAGGAAGTTATCTGCGAGGTGAGGCTTCAGGACGAGTGGCTGGCCGGGGTGGTGGAGGACCTACTCGAGGAGGCCGCGCGCTGAGGCGCGGCGGGGACGGAGCGATTGGTTGCGGCGCCCTTCGGGGCGCCGCGATGGTTTTCGAGAAGGAGGTGAAGGGTGAAGTTAACGA
>JAMOUW010000028.1 GCA_027067955.1 Thermaceae bacterium | reverse complement strand
ACTACGGTCCATCCCCGCATGCGCGGGGAAAACGCGATCGGGGGCGCACCCGAGCCGGTCCGCTCCGGTCCATCCCCGCATGCGCGGGGAAAACGCGCGATCATCCGCTCCTGGGCCTGGCCCTGCGGTCCATCCCCGCATGCGCGGGGAAAACTTAAGCGAGTTGCAGGTACTTCTTGACTTTCACGGTCCATCCCCGCATGCGCGGGGAAAACGAATGCCTATAACGTCCTTGTCCCAAATGCGGGCCGGTCCATCCCCGCATGCGCGGGGAAAACCTTTCTTAAATCCTCAGTTAGTTTCCCCAAATCCGGTCCATCCCCGCATGCGCGGGGAAAACACCGCCGCTACTGCTTCCGCCCTCTGCGGCATCGGTCCATCCCCGCATGCGCGGGGAAAACGGTAGAAGAATGGTTGGTAAAAATTAGCTCTACGGTCCATCCCCGCATGCGCGGGGAAAACGGGTCATAACTCTCGACCGACACCCTCGAGCCCGGTCCATCCCCGCATGCGCGGGGAAAACCTCGGTGCGGGCGATGCGCTCGGCGCGGTACCCGGTCCATCCCCGCATGCGCGGGGAAAACGCGAACGCAGCGGCGGACATGTGGAACGCACTGCGGTCCATCCCCGCATGCGCGGGGAAAACACCTTTAGTCGCCGTCTAGCTAGTTCCAGTAGCGGTCCATCCCCGCATGCGCGGGGAAAACTTAGTGGTTGGATTGCGCGAGCGCTTTCCCTCTGGTCCATCCCCGCATGCGCGGGGAAAACGGGCGGCCTCGCGCAGCCGGTAGACGTCCTTTTCGGTCCATCCCCGCATGCGCGGGGAAAACAGATGGTCCCCTCGGCTATTTTACCGCTCTAACCCGTCGGAAGGGTCGGGGGTTTTCTTGTCAATATCCCCGGCCGTACCAGTTGCCAGGTTGCGCCTGGCCATCCAGCGCTGGTGCTGTTTCCACACCTTGCTCCACTTGGCATTTTGTACGGCCACGAGCTCTACACCGTCGAGCACGATCACTTTGCGGTCTTCGTGTCCGTAAATCCGGATCCGAAAGCCCTGTTCGTTGGCGGCGTTCCAGGCCATGGTGCAACGGCCCTCGCCGGCCTTTTCGACCACCTTTTCCCAGAGCAGTTCGCGTACGCGGGCGCTAACCCGACCCACGAATACGCCGGTATCGAGCTCAACCAGCCAGCGGGTCAGTTCACCGCGCAGGCTCCGGCTCACCTTCTCCAGGGTGATCACTACCATAGGCCACGCCGCCTTCCACCTCGCCGCACGGATCCCAAAGTGCGGTCAGCGGATCGATCTCCTCTTCCTCTTCGGTATCAAGCTCTTTGGACAGGCCGCTAAACAACCTGTGAACGTCGGATACAACCCGTTGCAGAACCTTCTGCTCGCGTAGCGCTTCCTTTAGACGCGCCCGCACCCGGCTTTCCACCTTGTGCTCCGACTCGGCCACGGTGTAGAAGGCCGCCGGAATGGTGGTGCTGGCTTTGTAGAGGTCGGCCACGTCGTAAACGAACGAGGTTTGCTTGCCCACGTGTATAAAGCCGAGCGCCGGGCTGTAGCCCGCAGACACAATGGCCGCGTGCACCACGCCGTATAGGAAAGCCGAAGCCGCCGACAGCGCTCGGTTTACCGGGTCGGCCGCGCCCCAGTTGCCGCGGTCGTAGTTGCGGCCATGCCAGGGGACACCGGTTTCTTTGCTAAATCGGGCGTAGGTGTCGCGAACGCGCACGCCTTCGTAGCCGCGGAGCTGTTCGAGGGTCAGGTCTTCGGGGAGCGGGTCGGGAAAACGGTAACGGTAAAGGCGCTTGACCACCTCCATGTGCAAACGCGGATGAGCCCAGATCCGTGCTTGCTTCATTAACCGCCGCGCCGATCGGGTTTCTCCCAGCCCCTGCGCGTAGAAACGACCATAGTCTTCACCCACCCAGAGCACGGTCACGCCCGAAGCGGCGAGCGTTCGTATGGCCGCATGGGTAATGCGGGTGCCGGGGCCGAGGGCGAGAACTCCCAGATTGGCCACCGGCACCAGCACCGAGCCTTCTTCTCGAAAAACGGCGATTGCCCGCGCTTCTTGCTCGATAACGGCGTGTTCGACGTAGAGGTAAGAAAGCCCGTCGCTGAAGCGGGGTAATTCTTGCAGGTTCTGCAATTGACTCAACGTCTACTCCCGGTACTGCGCGAGCGAAAGCAGGCCTAAACCAAAGGCCTTACCGTGTCCAATACCCCGTTCCAGCGCCGCGCGCAGGCGATCTGGGTCGGTAACCTCCAGTACGCCATCGAAGAGGGCGGTAGCTAGAGTGATTGTCTTACCTTGTTTTTTGAAAGTTAGTTTTTCTCGACGAGTGACAATAACCTTTTGAATTGCGGCCCCTCGCTCTTTAAGCCGTTCGTTCAGCCAACATATTTGCTCGACTTCTCGGTAGAGCCCAAGCCGCTTGCCCTCTTGGGTGACGGTGGGATTGGCATATAGGCGAAAGCGGAGAAGCCGTCCTGGTCTAAGCTTCAGGTGGACTTCCTTCGGACTATCTGGGGCCAGCTCGCCGTAAGGTTCTTCCCAGCGCGAAAGCACTTCCGCCCAGCGCGGGGCCTTTAGGGTTTGCACGAGGACGCGGGGGTTTTCCCCGTAGCGCCTGGTTTCCAAGCGCCAAAGCATGCGGTCGCCGGGTTCAACCACTCGGGAGAGGGTTTGGTGCATGGAGTACGGGTCGGCCAGGTCGCGGCGCGCCTGGGCGTTGTTGGGGTTGAGATAAAGAAGGCTCAGGTACATGGTTTGGGCACCTCCCCCCGCTCAAAGCTGGCCACGCCTACGCGGCGCGCGCCAAACCTACGCTCCGAAAAGGGGGCTGTGGGCTGGTCCCAGATTTCGTGGACTAGCCAGGGAAAACCGGGCTCGCAGCCGGGGGCAAGTTCGATGGCGTAGCGCACACTTGCTTCGTCGGGGTTTCGCGGCGGCGCGATGGGCTCCTTCCTGGCAAGCGCCGCTTCTAAAGACTCGTTCGTTATGCCGCCTTCGGCAAAGTGCACTGGTTCGCCGGGGGGGTAGCCTTTACGGCCTAAGAAAAGGGGCCACTTGGGGTTTTTAAGCGCGGACTCGATGGCTTTCAGGAGCATTTCATCGCCTTCAAGTCCTGCTAGGAAGGCGGCATCGGAAAGATAGTATCGCTTGCTGGTTGTAGTTCTGTTCTTGGGATCAATTTGTATGGATATGTCTTTTATATTTAGCCAAGATTTTAAATATTTACTCAACTTAGATTTTTCTTCTGAGTTGAGCGCATAAATAATGAAGTTGCCAGTTTTTTTATTTATGCCGGCCTTGCGTACGTGTAGTGCAGTTTGAAAATCATAGCGAATGATTCCTTCTCGGTCGACTCGTACTCCAAAACGAAGCTCCGCTAGATCGTCCACCGGTTCCTCCCGGTCGCGGCCAAGAGCGGCGGCAACCAGGCCCAGCACCCCCGACTTGGTGGGAAACTGCTCGGTATCGCGGAGGTCAAAGCGGCTCCGCGACCCCCAAGACTGCATGGGCCCCACTAGCTTAAAAAGCAAGGTGGGCACTCTAGACCTCCAATGCCTTGCGAACTTCCGCCATTACTTCGTTTACGAGGTCTGCGAAGGTTTCGACTTCCTGGCCGAGATGCCGCGGCTTGTAGGTGCTGAGGTTCAAAACCAGCGCTTTTGAGCTGGTGTCGCCGTAGGCCTTGTTTAGCTTTTGCGTGTAGTCGTCGAGCGCCTTTGCCGAGGCGTGCACCAGGTCTTCGCGGCCCGCCCAGACCGGCTTGACGAAGGCGTTGGCCAGGTTGCGGGGAGCGCCTTCGCGCACCACCACATAGACCAGGTCGGGCGGGTTGTGGGCGGCAAAGGTGTTTTGCTTTCCGGAAGGAAGGGTCTCGACGAAGGCGCGAAGAAAGGCCTCGGTGCCCCGGGCGGCAAGATCGGCGTCGCCCTGGAGGTTTTCGAGCAGTTTTCCGAGGTCCAAGTTGGTGTAGCGGTAGAAGGTAGCGGAGTAAAACTCGACGTCGCCCATCATGCCGGCACCGGTTTCGTCTTCGGGGCTGAGGTCGTCGACGGCGGTGTAGAAGTCGAACTCGCGCTCGACTTTATGGGTGCTGATGGCGTGGGCGACCTGGGCAGCGGCGTCGACGTTCCACTCGGCGCGGTCGGCCAGCATGCGGCCAAAGAGGGCCAGGTCGATGGCCTTACCGCCATTCAAGATTTCCTTGAACGCGTCGGGAATAGCTTCTGACGTTGCTTTGGAAAGTTTGCCCTTGGCCAGCTCGTCGTAGTGTTCGACGGCCAGATTGATGAGCTGCTCGATCTCCCTATTTCCCAAAAAGAGCAGGTATTTGGTCTTTCCCTCTTCGTCGAGGAAGCCGGAATTCTTCTTTTTCATGAGTTCGAGCAAGGCGGCGCCTGCCTTGCGGGCCTCCTCGGGATCCCGCCCCTGCTCAACGAGGGCCGGAACGATCTTTTCGTTGAGCAGCAAGCGCGTGCGCACGGCCAGATCTTCGGGCGAGAAGAGTTTGTCGTCTTTAGGTTTGTCGTCCTTGGGTTTGACGTCCTTGAGTTTGGCGTTCTTGAAAAATAGACGGACGGCGCGCTTTTGCGACTGGCTGCTGAGCCTGGCGCGGCGGTAGCCGCCGAAGATGGCGTCCTTGGGACTGTTGGTGTCGTCCCGGTTGAGGTTGGCCGGAGCTACGTTCTGGAGCACATGTATTTCGACTCGCATCATCAAACACTCTCCTTCCTTCCTTTATCATCCAGATCTTCATTTTTCAGGCCCCCGAAGTAGTCGCGGGCCCATTTGACCTGAACGAAGCGGTCGGGGTGGAACCAGTTCAAAAGGTCCTTGGTGAACTGCACCCAGTCGAAAGAGCGTTCACTAGCTAGGCGCACGTTCTGGCGCAATCGATAGGCGATTTGGTCTTCGTCGGCATCAAGAAGCGCGAGAAAGCGCTGCTCCAGGCTTTCCGACTCCCTTGCCCGCTTGATTTCGGCGAGCACTCGGGGAAAATTCTGCCCGGGTTGGTGCTTCTTATGCTCGGCGAAGAGGCCAGCGGCGAGGTAAAAAGCCTTCCGCCGCCACCCTTTCTCCGCCACGAAGGGCTCGACGTAAGGGAAACTCCTAGCGTAGGTGCCGGGTTCGAAGGCTAGGCTCCGTCGGAGCGCGGCCAGAGCGCCGGTGTCGCCAGTTTGGGGATCGGCGAGCTGGCGCAGGTGTTGGATGAGGCTCTCCACGCGGTCAGACATCTTGTCCCTCCTTTCTCAAGCAGGCAGCAAGGCTACGCTCGCCTTTTTGTACCGCCTTTAGAGTGCGCGGCTGGGTTCCGAGGGCTTGGCGGGTGAGGTTCCAGGCTGCCAGAGCCGCCTTTTCAACCTCTTTTTGCCAGTTTTGGGAGGCGACGCTTGGATTCCGAGACAGCATGAGTAGAAAATTAGGAAAAATGTTTCCAAGAATGTGAAAGTAGTAGCGTAAAGTGGGAAATGTCTTTTGTAGATTTGCTATTTGCTTACGCTCTTCTTTTGTTAGGCGTTTTTGCGCTGAGCGTTTCTGGTCCTTGTTTAGCAACCCAGAAGCTAAATTTCGGGTTGCTTTTTCTAGGCATTTCGAAACGCGGTCTACGTGCTTGATGGCGTTATCTATGTAATTTTGCAAAACTCCGAGGTCTATGCGAGGGAGAGGATAGCGTTCGCGACGAATTTCAAGGACTTTATCTCGTTTTGTAATTTGACCAATTACGGTTAAGGGAATCGGATCAGCATTCGAAGAATGATTCATTGCGATCATATAAGCAGTCTGCAGCGTGCCTGCTTTGATATCTTTGTCCTTCTCAGGGAAAAGTGTTGCGAAGTCACGCCAGAAAGCGCGGTCTTCCCGTAGCCGCACGGCGCTTAAGTGGCCCTGACGAGGATCCTTCAGCAGGGCTAGGAAAGGGTCGTCCTGGGGCACTTCGGGGCCTTCAGAGTATACGCCAGGCCCATAGGCAATATATCGGATGCAGACCTTTTTATCGGATGAGTTGTTATTTTCTTCGGGTTCCTCAGGTAGCAAGCGAACGCCACGGCTCACCCAGGTGAAGACCCGGGTACGGCCCACTAACCTCCGGCGGGCTTTGGGTTTCTCGTCTTCGGCGGCGGCCACGTCGCTGGCCTTAAGGGGCGTCTCCTCCCAGAAGGGCCGGTCCCCGTCAGGGCGGTAGACGCCGAGGGCGTAGACGAGCGTCTCAAAAAGGTTTTTACCCTCGGCAATAAAGAGTGCTTCACTGGCTATGGGTGCAGCTTTGCAAGATTTCACGCCCAGCTTTTTTATGAACCCCCCTGCGACAAAAGTTTGATGGAGAGCAAGAGATCGAGCGGCCTCAGCGGAGGAAATTGGTGGAGGTGCATCGTCGTAGACGTGACTGAAGAGTGTAGGGTTGTTTCCCGAAGCAAATTCATAGCGAAGTTTGGTCCAGGGTGAAGGTTTAACCGCAGGCAAGTCGGCGATTTGCCAAAAGGGTGCTTCCGGGTGGAAAAGCCAGAAACGATCGCGGTATGCGTCAAGGTAAAGGTTGACTTGGCCTTCGGGAAATCGGCCCATCTCGAAGAGTTCTAAGAGCTCGTCCTCGTCTTTTGGCCCCTCCAGTGCCCGGTGGAGCACGGCGAGCAGGATTCGTAGAAGCGCCACCTCGACGAGCGGCGAAGGGTCCTCGATGCGGTCTAACGCGGGCGCTCTTAGGAGGGCCTCTTTGAGGCTGACCTCGCGCAACCGGTCGCCTTCGCGGACGGGGATCCAGAGTTCGTCGATGAGGTTAAACTCTGGTTCGTCGATGTGCTTAAACTTAGGCATCATTTTGCAATCTATCCTCCTTTTGCGACAACTAGTGTCGCTTGTAGACGAGCCCGAGTTCAGGATCCATACGCAACTCGGTCTTGCCCACTCGGGCACGGCCCTCGGTATCGAGGTATAGGGGTTTTAAGTTCCTTAGTAGGCCATTTTTCTGCCATGCAGGCGGGGCTTCTTCATTTTTAAGCTCCTGAACCACATCCTTTCTCCCCACGCGCAGCGAGGCGGCGTAAAGGGCTTTCGCTTCCGCGGGGCTGGCCTCGCCTTTGATTCGTGCTGGGCGCCGCCCGGCAGGATCGAGGAAATAGCCATTTTCAAGTTGATACAGCGGCACGACGGTAATGCTCGGCTCACCAAGACGGGTTAGGGGACGCTGGGTGTAGGGGTTTTCCTCGTCGTCGTCGAGGCCAAGTTTGGCTGCAAGCTGGTCTGAGCCTAGGGTTCCCAGCAGTCGGTTTAATGGGTCCACGACTATGTTCGCGGCCTCGAGCTCGGTGTCCTCGATCCGAGTACGGAATTCTTCAAGGGCTTCGCTCGCCCTGGCGCTTATCGTGTATGGCAAGACTGCTAGGGTGTCCTTGGCATAGGTAGCCTCGATGAGGTCCTCCATCTCGGCGGGAAGCCGGATCGCGTTGCGACTACGCAAAATGTGCCAGCTTGTGTAAAGGGGGTAGGAGGCGTAGACCTTATTCCAGTGCTCGCTTTCAAGGTCCGGCGGCTCTTCGTCGAGCCCGGCGACGAAGACGCAGGGCTCAGTGCGGGCCGCGGGCGGCGTGCGCGGGTGGCGGTGGACACGGCCGGCCCGCTGGAGTACGAGGTCAAGAGGGGCGAGGTCGGTAAAGAGCAGGTCGAAGTCGAGGTCGAGGCTCTGCTCGATTACCTGGGTAGCGACGACGAGGGCCCGCTTCGGCCGCTTCCCATCCTTGCCAAAGCGGGCAAGAAGAGCTTTCTCCCGGACCTGTCGTTCCCCGGAGGGGATGCGGGCGTGGAGCAGGTAGAGCTCGGTTTCGCCAGCGCGCCAGCCGATGGGGTGGCCTCCCTCGAGGATGAATTCCCCGTCCCCAAGGCGCTGTTTTAGCTCCTGGTAGAGCGCTTGTGCCCGGTCCACGGTGTTCACGATCAGGGCCGCGGCGCCCTTCGCGCCGAGCTTTTTTAGCGCAAAGTCCGCGAGCTCGGGAGCGAGGCGGGGGGCTGGAGCAATCTGATAGGTCTTTTCTTCGGGCCAGGAAATGGGTCTGCTTTCTACGGACTCCCCGCTTACCAGGGTTAGACGTGGATAAGATTCTTCGGTCTCGGGAAGGCTTGCTCCCCAGGCGTCGGTGAGCCGGGCCCGCTGGGCGCGGGTCAGGGTGGCGCTCATCAAGACCACCGAGGAGCCGAGGGCCCGTAGCCAGCGGATCAACCCAGCAATCAGCCGGCTCGTGTAGGCGTCGTAGGCGTGGACTTCGTCAAAAACGAGGGTCCGGTTCCCCAGGCCCCATAGCCGGACGAAGTGGTGACGGACCTTGAGCACGCCAAGCAGCGCTTGGTCCACGGTTCCTACGCCGTACTCGGTGAGTAAAGCCCGTTTTTTCGCCGAGAACCACTCGCTGGCGTGCACGGTGGCGGCCTCGTCCTCGCCTACCTGGCGGAGCTTTAGGTACTCGGACTTCAGGATCGCGGCGCCGTGGACGAGTTGCAGGTCGTGGGGCCGGCCGCCGAACTTGGCGAGGAAATCCTTGACCCGGTCGAACATGGCGTTGCCGGTAGCCTGGGTGGGCATGGCCACGTAGAGGCCGCGGTGGCCGTGCTGGGCCTGGAGCAGAAGGTGGGCGTATAGGGCGGCTTCGGTCTTGCCGCCGCCCATGGGGGCCTCGAGGATGAGGAGGGTTGGTTCCCGCACGTTCTCCAGCGCGTGGGCGACTGAACTTTGCAGGGTGTTCGCCGGGAAGGGAAATACCTCGTTGAAGGGGGGTGGTTTGCGGGCGAGGGGGGTACGCTTTTCCCAGCGGACGCGCGGGTCGTTGAGGGCCCTTTGGGCCAGGGCAAGAGCCTCCTTGAGGTAGCTTTTGGGATCCATCGGATCCAGATCCCGGCTGTACGGGAAAAACTCGGGGCTCGAGGCCAGCCAGTCGGCAAAGCTGGTGAGGCCCATCAGCCAGAGGGCGGCTTCGGGAGAGAGGTCGTCCATTGCTGGGCGGGGGCGGCCGAGGGTTTCCCAGAGGGCGCGTAGGAGCGCTCTTCGAGCCTCGTCCCAGGGGCCGTTCTCTGCTTTTAAGGTTTTTGCCGCGCGATGTTTCTCTTCGGGTGTTGCCAGGGAGCCGTGGTGCGCGCCGATTAGGTCGCCGAGTTTGCGGGCGACTCGACTGGGAAAACCAAGCTCGGGCAGGAGTACGCGGACGAGGTACGCCCCCACCGGGCCATGAGGAACATCAAGAAGGGCCCCTTTGTCATAGGTTAGCCCGGCCGCTTGCAAGCGACGGGCACCTTCGGGCCATTTTTTCTGAAAGTCGGCACTAGCCTTGCCGAGGTCGTGAAGGCCGACGGTGAAGGCGGCGAAGTTGAGGGCTCTGTCGTGGTCAAGATTCAACGCCTTGGCTAAAAGTTGCGGCGTTCGTTCGGGTTCGCGGAGCAAGACGGCCTGGGCCACGGAGGCTGCGTCGAGCATGTGGCTGAGCAGGGGGTGACCCTCCGGATGTTCGCTGTCGCCGCTTTTAGCCCAAAAGATTAGTGGTTCCATGGTTCAATCCTGCTCCGTCTTCGCGTCATCTAATGTCGCTATCTTTCGCGCCAGCGCCAGCGCCTCCTCCCGCCAGCGCCGCCGCAGGTTTTCCGGCTCCAGGACCTCTACCCGCGGCCCCCAGCTCTGGATCCAGGGAAATATCTCAATCGGGAAGCCTTCGTCGTCCACGCCAACCTCGATCTGCGCCAATAGCGACTCGTCGGCTTCCTGACTCAGAATCTCCAGACCGCCGATGTCGTTTTCCAGAATGCGCGGCGCGGCCTCGGGCGCAAAGCGCAGCTTGGCGACTACGCTTTTCTCCTGTTTGCCCATCAGGCCCCAGGCGTTTTGCAGGTAGGCGCTTGGAGAAAAATCGGGCGGGATTTCGTAATGGTCGTTCAGCAGGTGGAGGTTGCGCATGCGCGAGAGTTTCCAGGTGCGCACCGCCTTGTGGTAGGTGCGTTCGTAGCCGATGGCGTAAAGGGAAAGGTTGTGGCGGTTGACCTCGACGAAGTACACGGCCACCTCTTTGGGGTGGTAGCGGCCGCTGCCGTGAGCGGAGCGGTATTCAAAGGCTATGTAGCGCAATTCGAACCAGGCTCGGGCGATGAGCTCGAGGGTGCGGTCGTCGCAGGTCTTGCGTAAGGGGCGGATGCTCTGAATAGCCAGGTTGCGCGC
>JAMOUW010000027.1 GCA_027067955.1 Thermaceae bacterium | reverse complement strand
AGGGGTGTACCGGGAGCTGGACCTCGGTATGTCGGCGGGCGTGCCTGCCCTGCACCTGGATGTTGATCATGTCTACGATCCCGAGAAGGGTTTGCACCAGACCACCAGTGGCTCCATCAATATGCGCCTGGGCGATCTGTCGGCCAGTGCGCGGACCGGCTACCGCTACCAGGAAGGAGAATACGATGATTTACAGCTCCGCGCCAGCTACGCGCTTCCCGGAGGCAACATCGCCCTTACCCACTGGCGCGATTTGAACGAGGGAAAACCGCTGGAAACCAGGGGCTCGTTTCAGTTCCGGCCGGGATCTGCCCGCTACAGCTTCAAGGAGAGTTACGACCACGAAAACATGATCCTCAGCGGGGAGCTGGGGGCGGGGTGGGGGGCGTTTTCGCTGCGCTTCGAGCACACCTCCTTCCTTACCGACAACGCCACCGACAACGCCTACCGCGATCACGATTTCACCTTTACCGCCCGCTACGGGGGGCACCGTTTGATCCTCAGCGAAAGCTGGGACGGCAACTTGGGGCGTTTCGGCCCCGGCGCGCTGCGGCTGAGGTCCAGCTTTTCGAACCTGGCGAGCAACTGGGAGGCGTCTGCGGAATGGCATTTGCCGGAAACGGGTGATGAAGAAATCTATCTGGAGGAAGCGTCTTTCGAAGGGGGAATTGACCTCTGGCCAGTGGGAGACGACTGGCCGGGAGTAAGCGTTCAGGGCGGCTTCGAGTTCGAGCGCTACTCCGCCGATGACCGCCGGTTTTCGTTCAAGGACTTTGGTTTTACCATCGCCTGGCGCCCTCAGAAGAGCACCCGTTTTTACCTGAGTACGCTCGTGACCCAGGAAGTGCGCACTTCCGAGGGGTGGCCGCCGCTGGAGCCCCGTTTCGTAGTCACCCTCGACCGCTGCTGCTGGGCGATGCGTTTCACCCTCGACGCCGCCGTGCCGTCGGCGCGGCTGGCGTTCATATACGGGAGCGACAGCGCGCGCTTCCTGTTCGATGACAGCGGTATCCACTATCCCTGGGAGGGAATGTTATGAGGCGTCTGGTGATGATAATTTTGCCGCTTTTGTTCCTGGCGGGCTGCACCGGTACGCAGGAACCCCCGCTCAAGATACTGCTGGCTGTTGGCGAGGGGCAAAAGGTAGTGTTCTACCCCGCGGGCACCGGCGAGGCCGGCCCGCTGGGTTCGTGGGACATCGGGGTTACTGTAGTAGACCTGGCGCGGCTGGTGGGGGAGAAGCGGCTGTGGGTGCTGACAGCCAGCCATCTGCGCGCCTACCCCTTGCAGGGGAGCCGGGAGGATCATGCTCCCGACGCCGCCGCTCCCGCTTTAGAGCTGGAGCTGGGCGGGGAATGCGCCGCAGGCAAGCTCGTTACCGGCGAACAGGCCTTACTGGTGAACTGCGGGGATTTGGGGCTGTGGACGGTGCACGCTTCAGTGCCCGCTCTCAAGCCCGTAGATCGCGAAGGCGACCCGGATGGCACGGTGTATGTGCTGGGTCCGGATGATCGTGTGGTGCGCCTGCAACCGGGAATGCAGGATTTTACCCTCGTGTATCCCAACCCTCCAGACGACCCGATCAGGCACGAGGTGACCCTGCCCGAAGACCTGGAGGCATTGTCGGCGGACTGGAATGGCGAGTTGCTGGGCATCGCGGCGGGCTTCAGTTCTTCCACCAGCCTCTACCTGTGGGAGGCGGGAAGCAAGGACGAGCCCTCGGAGCACGGTTCGGAGCCCGACCTTTCTGGCCTGCGCTGGATCCAGGCGCTTCCCGACGGCTGGTTGATAGTGGGTAAGGACGCCTACGTGCTGCGGCTTAACAAGAACATGCAGGATCCCCGCAGCGGCAGCTTCGTGGACGCCGCGGTAACCCCCGACGCGTTCGTTTACCTGGTAGGCCCGGGGCGGATGGTGGCGATCGACCTGCTGGATCCGGACCTCACCGAGCACGGTCGCAGCGTCGGCGCTGACGCCAGGACGGTAGCGCTCTTTCCCACCAGCGACTGACGATCTCCGCCGCATCCGTACGGAGATGGGGTTCCGGACCGTTTCGGGCTGCGACGAACCGCTTTTGTTCCCTCGCGGCAACTGCAATTTTGTAAATTAAGTGTATACGCAACCGTCGCGGTTTCGGCGGTGTCACAGGGAGGCGAGCAGGATGTTCGGGCGTCTTTTGAGATGGTCGCTTGCGCCGCTGTTGCTGGCGGCCTGTGCGGGATCGGGGAGCGGGGCGGACGTTACCCCTCCGAAGATAGTTTTGAAGGGCGACAACCCGATGACCGTGGTGCTGGGCGCGGCGTACCGGGAGCCGGGGGCTTATGCGATCGACGATCGGGACGGCGAGGTGCCGGTGACGGTGAGCGGCGAGGTGAACACGGGGCTGGCGGGCGAGTACCGGCGCGAATACACCGCCAGCGACCGCAGCGGCAATCGAGCCCGGGTGGAGAGGCGCGTGCGGGTGCGCGCCGATCCCGGGTTGCGTTATCCCCCGGATACGCTAACCGTGGACGGGGACCTGGAGACCGAAGGATACGAGGGCGACACCTCAGTTCCCCGCCCGGAGCCGGGAGAGTGGGTAAACGAGGGGGGGAAATTCGCTA
>JAMOUW010000026.1 GCA_027067955.1 Thermaceae bacterium | reverse complement strand
CCCGGTGACAACGTCGAGTTCTCCGTCGAACTCATCAAGCCCATCGCCCTGGAAGAAGGCCTCCGCTTCGCCATCCGCGAGGGCGGCCGTACCGTGGGCGCTGGGGTCGTGACCAAGATTCTGGAGTGAGGTGAGGGATGCCAAAGATTCGCATTAAGCTGCGCGGTTTCGACCACAAGAGTTTGGATGCATCCGCGCGCAAGATAGTCGAGACGGCCCGGCGCAGCGGTGCCAAGGTTGCGGGGCCGGTGCCCCTGCCTACGCGCATCCGCCGTTTCACGGTATTGCGTGGTCCTTTCAAACATAAGGACAGCCGTGAGCACTTCGAGATTCGTACCCACAACCGTCTGGTGGACATAACCAACCCCAACAAGAAGACGATCGAGAGTCTCATGACCCTCGACCTGCCGACGGGGGTGGAGATCGAGATCAAGACCGTGGGAGGTGGCCGGTGAAGGGCATCCTAGGCGCCAAGGTTGGCATGACTCAGATATGGAAGAACGATCGCGCCGTTCCCGTGACCGTGGTGCTGGCGGGCCCCTGCCCGGTTGTGCAGCGCAAGAGCCCGGATTCCGACGGTTACGCTGCGGTGCAGCTCGGCTTCGCGCCGCTCGAGCCCAAGCGGGTGAACAGGCCCATGAAAGGCCACTTTGCCAAGTTCTCGGCGGAACCGGTCCGCTACCTGCGTGAGATCCGCGACTTCGATCCCGAGGGCGACGTCGTAACCGTCGAGATCTTTCAGCCCGGCGACAAGGTGGACGTGACCGGCACCAGCAAGGGGCGCGGCACCGCGGGCGTTATGAAGCGCTGGAACTTCGCTGGTGGCCCGGCTTCGCATGGCGCCCACCGCATTCACCGCCACGGCGGTTCGATCGGCCAGCGCAAGGCTCCCGGCCGAGTTTACAAGGGCAAGAAGATGGCCGGCCACTACGGGTCAGAGCGCATAACGATTCAAAACCTGGAAGTGGTCGAGGTGATACCCGAGGAGAACTTGCTTCTCATCAAGGGAGCGATCCCAGGGCCCAACGGCGGCCTGGTGGTCGTACGTGAGACCACCCGCGACAAGGGGGCGAAGTGATGTACAAGGTTCCCGTCATTCCCGCCAAGGGGGAGGTGACGTCGCGCGAGCTGGCCCTGCCGGAGGAGGTAAATCCGCACCTCCTCTACGAGGTTGTTCGCTGGCAGCTAGCCGGTCGCCGTCGCGGCACCGCCTCGACGAAGACCCGCAGCGAGGTCAATTACTCCACCCGCAAGCTCTTTCCGCAAAAGGGGCTGGGCCGCGCCCGTCACGGTAGCCGCGGGGCCAGCATCTTTGTCGGCGGCGGGGTCGTTTTTGGACCGAAGCCGCGTTCCTACGGCTATACGCTGCCTCGCAAGGTGCGCCGCACCGGGCTGGCTATGGCGCTGGCCGACCGCGCGCGCGAGGAGAAGCTGCTCGTGGTGGAGGCTTTCGCCGGCGTCGAGGGCAAGACCAGGCAGTTCGTCGAGTGGGCTGCGAAACACGGCCTGGACGGTTCCGAGCGCGTCACCCTGGTGACTGCCGATGAGAACGTGCGCCGTGCGGCGCGCAACCTTCCCTGGGTCGTGACCCTGAGCCCCGAGGGGATCAACGTCTACGACATTATGCGCACCGACATGCTCGTACTCGATGAGGCGGCGCTGCAGTTGGCGCTTGCGCGCGCCGGTGTCGGAGGTGAGGCGTGAAGACCCCGTACGACGTAATCCTGGAACCGGTGCTTTCGGAAAAGGCCTACGGCGGCTACGCCGAGGGCAAGTACACCTTCTGGGTGCACCCGAACGCCTCCAGGACCGCGGTCAAGAACGCGGTACAGCAGGCGTTTAAGGTCAAGGTTGTGGACGTCAACGTGATGAACGTACGCGGCAAGAAGAAGCGCATGGGGCGCTACGAAGGCAAACGCGCCGACCGCAAGAAGGCGGTCGTGACCGTGGCCCCGGGTCAGAAGATCGAAGCCCTGGAAGGGCTCATTTAGAGGTGAATCATGGCGGTTAAGAAGTTCAGGCCCTACACCCCCTCCCGTCGCTTCATGACGGTGGCCGATTTCTCGGACATAACCAAGACCGAGCCCGAGAAATCGCTTACCGAACCGCTCAAAAAGACGGGTGGGCGCAACAACCAGGGGCGCATCACCGTGCGCTTCCGCGGCGGCGGCCACAAGCGCCTCTACCGCATCATCGACTTCAAGCGGCGTGACAAGGCCGGCATCCCCGCCCGGGTGGCCGCCATCGAGTACGACCCCAACCGCTCGGCCCGCATCGCCCTGCTCTTCTACCGCGACGGTGAGAAGCGCTACATCATCGCCCCCGAAGGATTGAAGCCGGGTATGACTGTGCAGTCGGGTCCTGAAGCACCAATTCAGGTGGGTAACGCCCTGCCGCTGCGCTTCATTCCCGTGGGTACAGTGGTGCACGCTATCGAGCTCGAGCCCGGCAAGGGCGCTCAGCTGGCGCGTTCGGCCGGCACCGGCGCCCAAATCCAGGGTCGTGAAGGTGACTACGTGGTGCTGCGCCTGCCCTCGGGAGAGCTGCGCCGCATTCATGCCGAGTCGTACGCGACCGTGGGCGTGGTAGGCAATGCCGACCACAAGAATATCGTCATCGGCAAGGCCGGCCGCACCCGCTGGCTTGGCCGCAAGCCACACGTGCGCGGCTCGGCCATGAACCCGGTGGACCATCCCCACGGCGGCGGTGAAGGACGTGCCCCCCGTGGCCGCCCGCCGGCTTCTCCCTGGGGCTGGCAGACCAAGGGTAAGAAGACCCGCAAGAAGCGCAAACCCTCGGACCGGTTCATCATCAGCCGGCGGAAGAAGAAATAGCGAGGTGAAGCATGCCGCGTAGTTTGAAAAAAGGCGTATTCATCGATGACCACCTTCTCGAAAAGGTAGAGGCCATGAACGCCGCTGGTGAGAAGAGGGTCATCAAGACCTGGAGCCGTCGCTCCACCGTTGTTCCCGAGATGGTCGGGCATACGATCGCCGTGTATAACGGCAAGCAGCACGTGCCCGTATTCATTACCGAGAACATGGTGGGCCACAAACTTGGCGAGTTTGCGCCAACCCGTAACTATCGCGGGCACGGCAAGGACGTCAAGCAGGCCAAGAAGCGCTAGGAGGAGCGGAAGTGGAAGCGAAAGCCGTAGCCAAATTTATCCGCATGTCTCCGCGCAAGGTGCGTCTGGTCGCAGACCTGATCCGCGGTAAGAGCGCCGATGACGCCGACCAGATTCTCAGGTACACCAACAAGCGGGCCGCTCACGCGGTGCGCAAGGTACTCAAGAGCGCCGTCGCAAATGCCGTCAACAACCATGATCTGCTCGAGGATCAGTTGGTGGTGAAGGCGGCTTACGTTGACGAGGGCCCCACCTTCAAGCGCATCCTGCCGCGGGCCCGCGGCCGCGCCGACGTAATCAAGAAGCGCACCAGCCACATCACCATCATCGTGGAGGAAAAGAATGGGTAACAAGATCAACCCCATCGGCTTCCGCCTGGGCATAACCCGGGATTGGGAGTCGCGCTGGTACTCGGGCAAGAAGGGCTACGCCCAGCTGCTCGAGGAAGACCGCAAGGTGCGCGAGCTCATAGAGAACGAGGTGGCGCACGGTGGTATCGCCCGTATCGACATCGAGCGCGCCGCCGACAATCTCTCGGTAACGGTACACGCGGCCAAGCCGGGCGTGATCATCGGTCGCGGCGGCGAAACGATCAAGCGCATGCGCGCGGAACTGCAGAAGCTATTTCCGAACCGCACGATCGCGCTCAACGTTCAAGAGGTGGGCAACCCCAACCTCTCCGCACCGCTGGTCGCTCAGCGGGTGGCCGAGCAGATCGAACGCCGCTTTGCGGTGCGCCGCGCCATCAAGCAGGCAGTGCAGCGCGTCGTCGAGTCGGGCGCCCAGGGCGCCAAGGTAGTGGTTTCCGGCCGCATCGGCGGCGCCGAGCAGGCCCGTACCGAGTGGAGCGCCGGGGGGCGTGTGCCCTTGCACACCCTGCGCGCCAACATCGACTATGGCTTCGCCCTGGCCCGCACCACCTACGGTGTACTGGGCGTCAAGGCTTACATCTTCAAGGGTGAGGTCATAGGTCAGCAGAAGCCGGCGCGCAAGGCGGCCCCGGCTGCGGGAAGGCCCGAGCGCACCCGCCGCCGCCCCGCCGTGCGCCGACGCGTGAAGAAGGAGGCCAGCGATGCTGATGCCTAAAAGGCTCAAGTACCGCAAGCAGCACCGTGGCAGTATGCGCGGTGCCACCAAGGGTGGCGACTACGTGGCCTTCGGCGAGTACGGTTTGGTGGCTCTGGAGCCTTCCTGGATTTCCAACCGCCAGATAGAGGCGGCCCGTGTCGCCATGGTGCGTCACTTCCGGCGCGGCGGCAAGATCTACATCCGCATCTTCCCCGATAAGCCTTTCACCAAGAAGCCCCTGGAAGTGCGTATGGGTAAGGGTAAGGGTAACGTCGAAGGATGGGTCGCTGTGGTCAAGCCGGGGCGCGTCATGTTCGAGGTCGCCGGCGTCACCGAAGAGCAGGCGCGTGAGGCCTTCCGTCTCGCCGGTCACAAGCTTCCGATCAAGACCAAGTTCGTCAAGAGGAATGCCTACGATGAAGCTCAATGAGATGCACAACCTGAGCCCGGAAGAGCTCTACGAACAGGTGCGCGAGAAGAAGCGCGAGCTGATGGACCTGCGCTTCCAGGCCTCGATAGGCCAGCTGGCGCAGAACCACCGCATCCGTGAGACCAAGCGCACCATCGCCCGTTTGCTTACCGTGTTGCACGCCAAGCAGCGGGCGGAATAAGGGGGAGAACCGATGCCTAGAAAAGTACTCACCGGCGTCGTGGTCAGCGACAAGATGGACAAGACGGTCGCCGTGCTGGTGGAGCGCCAGTTTCCGCACCCGCTTTACGGCAAGGTGACCAAGCGTTCCCGCAAGTATCTGGCCCACGACGAAGACAACGCCTACAAGGTGGGCGACATTGTAGAAATCGCCGAGGCGCGCCCCATCTCAGGCCAGAAGCGCTGGAAGGTGACCCGGCGGCTCGAGGAAGGGCGCATGGACGCGGTCGAACGTTACCGCTTGCGCAAGGAGCGTGGTAAGGCATGATCCAGCAGGAAACGAGTCTTACGGTCGCCGACAACTCGGGCGCGCGTCGCTTGAAGGTAATTCGCGTGCTGGGAGGGTCGTACCGGCGCTACGCCAGCATCGGTGACGTGGTGGTGGCTTCGGTTAAGGAGGCCATCCCCGGGGGTGTGGTCAAGGAGGGCGAGGTCGTCAAGGCCGTGATCGTGCGCACCAAAAAGGAGGTCAAAAGACCCGATGGCAGCGCGATCCGCTTCGACTCCAACGCCGCGGTTGTGCTTAACAACCAGGGAGAGCCGCGCGGTACCCGCGTATTCGGCCCGGTGGCGCGTGAGCTGCGCGAGCGCAAGTTCATGAAGATCGTTTCCCTGGCGCCGGAGGTGCTCTGATGCAGCCCAAACTGCATGTAAAGAAGGGCGACAACGTGGTCGTGATCTCGGGCAAGGACCGGGGCAAGACCGGCCGCATCATCGCCGTCTACCCCAAGAAGCAGCGGGTCGTGGTAGAGGGCGTCAACGTGGTCAGGAAAGCCATGCGGGCAACCCCCGACAATCCGCAGGGCGGCTTCCACGAGATGGAGGCGCCGGTGCACGCCAGCAAGGTGCGGCCGGTATGCCCCAGCTGCGGCAAGCCGGTGCGGGTCAAGAAGAAACTGATCGATGAGGGCGGCAAGGTGCGTCGTATCCGCGTGTGCAACCACTGCGGCGCCGCCCTGGACGAGGAGTGAGGTGAACGATGCCCTTAGAGATTAAGCTGAAACAGCGCTATGCGGACGAGGTGCGCCCCGAGCTGATCCAGCGCTTCGGATATGACAACGTCTGGGCCGCGCCGCGACTGGAAAAGATAGTCATCAATCAGGCGCTGGGCGAGGCCAAAGAGGACGTGCGCATTCTCGAGAAGGCCGCCGAGGAGATCCGCCAGATTACCGGGCAGAAGCCGGTCATCACCCGCGCCAAGAAGTCAGTTTCCAACTTCAAACTGCGCAAGGGGATGCCCATTGGCCTCAAGGTGACGCTGCGCGGCGATCGCATGTGGGTATTCCTGGAGAAGCTGATCAACGTCGCCCTGCCGCGTATCCGCGACTTCCGCGGCGTGAATCCCAGCGGCTTCGACGGCCGCGGCAACTACAACCTGGGGATTCGCGAGCAGCTGATCTTCCCGGAGATTTCCTACGACCAGGTGGACGCCGTGCGCGGCATGGACATCGCCATCGTGACCACCGCCGAGACCGATGAAGAGGCCAAGGCTCTGCTGGAGCTTCTGGGTTTCCCCTTCCGTAAATAGAGGAGCGACATGGCTAAGAAGGCACTCGTAGAAAAAGCTAAGCGCAAGCCCAAGTTCACGGTTCGGACCTACAACCGCTGCACCCGCTGCGGTCGTTCGCGGGCGGTCTACCGCTACTTCGGTCTCTGCCGCATCTGCATCCGCGAGCTCGCGCACAAGGGGCAGCTTCCGGGCCTCAAGAAGGCTTCCTGGTAGCGAGGGCCGGTCGGGGGGTTTCCCTCGAGACCGCTCGCTAAGCCTTTAGGTGACAAAAGGAGAGAAGATATATGACCACAGATCCCATTGCGGACATGCTCACCCGGATACGGAACGCTCTCATGGTGCACAAGAGCACGGTGGACGTTCCCGCTTCCCGGTTCAAGGAAGAGATCGTCAAGATCCTCGTGCGCGAGGGTTATTTGCAGGGTTATGAGCGCCTCGAGAACGACGGCAAGCCGATCTTGCGGCTCGAGCTCAAGTACGGCCCCAGGCGCGAGAAGGCAATCAAGCACATCCAGCGCGTTTCCCGCCCCGGCCGCCGCGTCTACGTGAGTGCGGACCAGGTGCCGGTGGTGCGGCGCGGACTGGGCATCGCCATCGTCTCCACGTCCAAAGGCGTTCTCGTCGATCGCGAGGCGCGCCGCCAGGGCGTGGGCGGCGAGGTAGTTTGCGAGGTGTGGTGATATGTCGCGTATCGGCAAACTTCCCATTCCCCTGCCCGCGGGTGTGACCCTGGAGGTCAAACCCGGTCAGGTTATTGTCAAGGGCCCCAAGGGTCAGCTGATCGTCGACTTTGATCCCGACCTGGAGATTTCGATCGAGGAAGGCCAGGTAGTCGTCAAGCGTCCCACCGACAACCGCCGCCACCGGGCGCTGCACGGGCTTACCCGTTCGCTGGTGGCCAACGCTGTCGAGGGCGTTTCCCAAGGCTTTGTCAAGGAGCTCGAAATAAAGGGGATCGGGTACCGCGCCAAGATGCAGGGCGGCAAGATCGAGCTTTCGATCGGTTACAGTCACCCGGTGGTCATCGAGGCGCCCGAGGGGATAACCCTGGAGGTGCCCGAGCCGACCAAGATCCGGGTTTCCGGCATCGATAAACAAAAGGTGGGGCAGGTGGCGGCCAATATTCGCGCCATCAGGCCGCCCGACGCCTATCACGGCAAGGGTATTCGCTACGCGGGTGAAGTCCTGCGCCTCAAGCCGGGTAAGGCCGGCGTTACCGGAGGTTAGTCATGGCCCGATTGAATACATTCCAACGCCGCAAATACCGCACCCGCAAGAGCGTAAAACGCTCCGGGCGTCCGCGTCTTACCGTATACCGCAGCCTCAGCCACATCTACGCCCAGATCATCGATGATGAGGCGGGCCGGACCCTGGCGGCGAGCTCCACCCTTGCGCTGGGGGTAAAGGGCAACAAGACCGAGGCCGCCAAGCAGGTCGGCGCCGACATCGCCAGGAAGGCGGCGGAAAAAGGCATCAAGCAGGTGGTCTTTGACCGCGGGGCCTACAAGTATCACGGCCGCGTTAAGGCGCTGGCCGAGGCCGCCCGTGAAGCGGGGCTGGAGTTCTAAAGGAGGACGGCATGCCAGAAACCGATTTTGAAGAGAAGATGATCATGATCCGGCGTACCGCCAAGACCTACAAGGGCGGCCGTCGTTTCCGCTTCGGGGCGCTCGCCGTGGTCGGCGACCGCCAGGGCCGCGTCGGCGTGGGTCTCGGCAAGGCCAAAGAGGTGCCGCTGGCGGTGCAGAAGGCGCAGAACATCGCCCGCCGCAACCTGATCGAGGTCCCGCTTGAGAACGGCACCATTCCCCACGAAATCGAGGTGATCTACGAGTCGAGCCGTGTCATTTTGCGCCCCGCCGCTCCGGGTACCGGTGTTATCGCCGGTAAGGTGCCCCGCGCCATTCTGGAGCTCGCGGGTGTTACCGACATCCTTACCAAGGTGCTGGGTAGCCGTAATGAGATCAACGTCGCCTATGCCACTATCGAGGCGCTCAGGCAGCTGCAGACCTGGGATGAAGTCAAGAAGATGCGGAAGGAGGCTTCCTGATGGGAACCCTGCGCGTTAAACTGGTCCGCAGCCCCATTGACTTTCCCCGCGACCAAAAGGACACCTTGCGGGCGCTCAGGCTCACCAAGATGAACCGTGAGCGCGAACTACCCGACAACCCTTCGGTACGGGGCATGATCCGCAAGGTGGAGCATCTGGTAGAGATCGTTGAGGTGAAAGAATGAAAGTCACCGACTTGAAACCCAATCCCGGCGCCGCGAAGCGCAAAAAGCGCGTGGCCCGCGGTCCAGCGAGCGGGCACGGCAAGACGGCCACCCGCGGCCACAAGGGGCAGAAATCGCGCTCCGGCGGCCTCAAGGATCCGCGTCGCTTCGAGGGCGGCCGCTCCATCTTGATCATGCGCCTCCCCAAGCGGGGTATGCGCGGCCAGGTGCCCGGTGCGATCCGCCGCCCCGAGTATCAGACGGTCAACGTCGGCCGCCTGGCGGAGCGTTTCCCCGAGGGAGGCGAGGTCACTCCCGAACTGCTGGCTCGGGCGGGGTTGATCCGCAGGGCGGACGGCCTGGTCAAGGTGCTCGCGCACGGCGAAGTGGCCGTTGCCCTCAGGGTTCACGCTCACAAGTTCTCCAAGAGCGCGATTGAAAAGCTGACCGCCGCCGGCGGCGAAGCCGTACTGCTGGGGGCGGAAACGGACGAGGAGGCCTGAGATGCTGCGCGCGTTTAGGGATGCATTCGTGGTCCCGGAGCTGCGGCAGCGCCTCTTCTTTACGCTGATGATGCTGGCGGTTTACCGGTTGGGCACCTTCGTGCCCACCCCGGGCGTTGACGTGGCCAAGGTTTCCCAGTTCCTGGGGACCGCAGCCGGCGGCGTCTTCGGTATCATCAACCTCTTTTCGGGCGGCAACTTCCGGCAGTTTTCCATATTCGCCCTGGGCATAATGCCCTACATCACCGCAGCTATCATCATGCAACTTCTCACCTCCACCGTGCCCGCACTGGAGAAACTGCAGCGCGAAGGTGAAGAGGGCCGCCGCATCATCACCCAGTACACCCGCATCGGCGGTATCGCCCTGGGCGCCTTCCAGGGGTTGTTCCTGGCCGTGGGCTTCCTCGAAAACAGCGGCGGGCAGTTCCTGCTGCCTGGCTGGGAGCCCGGCTGGGGTTTCCGTTTCGTGGTGGTCATTACCCAGGTGGCAGGCATAGCCTTGCTGCTTTGGATGGGCGAGCGCATAACCGAGTATGGCCTTGGTAACGGCGTATCGCTAATCATCTTTGCGGGTATCGTGGCAGGCTGGGTCCCCCAGCTCATAGGCTTGTCCCGGCTCGTCGCCAGGGGCGAGGTGGGGATCGTCAACGTCATCTTCTTCTTCGCCTTCATAGTGCTGGCGTTTGCGGGTATGGTGGCGGTCACTCAGGCTGAGAGGAGAATTCCAGTACAGTACGCCCGCAAGGTGGTGGGTCGGAAGATGTACGGGGGGCAGACCACCTATCTGCCTATCAAACTGAACGCCGCCAACGTGATCCCCATCATTTTCGCCGCGGCCATCATCCAGATCCCCATCTTTCTGACCGCCCCCTTCCAGGCGACCAGCCCGGTTGCGGGGATGATTGCCAGCTTCTTCAATCCGCGCAACGTCAGCGGACTGCTAATCGAGGTAATTCTGGTAATTCTCTTTACCTACATATATACCGCGGTGCAGTTCGACCCGCGGCGGATTGCTGAGAACCTGCGCGAGTACGGCGGGTTCATCCCCGGCGTGCGCCCCGGCGAGCCGACGATCAAGTTCCTCGAGCACATCGTCAGCCGCATGACCCTCTGGGGGGCCCTGTTTCTGGGCCTGGTTACGGCGCTGCCCCAGATCATACAGAATCTGACCAAGGTGCAGTCGCTGGCTTTTTCCGGAATTGGTCTGCTGATTGTGGTGGGTGTTGCTCTCGATACCCTGCGCCAGATTGAATCGCAGCTGATGATGCGTAACTACGAGGGCTTCCTTTCCAAGGGGCGCATCAAGGGCCGGAGGAACTTCTGATGAGCGCGAGCCCCATGGTGCTGATTTTTCTGGGCCCGCCGGGTGCCGGCAAGGGTACCCAGGCCGTACGTCTTGCGGCCGACCTGGGGCTGGTCAAGATTTCGACCGGAGACATTCTGCGGGACCACGTTGCGCGCGATACCGAGCTGGGTCGCAAGGCGGGCCCCATCATGGAACGCGGCGAGCTCGTCCCCGATGACCTGATACTGGCCATCATTCGCGAGGAGCTGGCCGCCATGCCCGAGGTGCGGGCCATTTTCGATGGTTTTCCCCGCACCAGCGGCCAGGCCGAGGCCCTTGACGCCTTGCTTGCCGAGCTGGGGGCTCCGGTCAACGCGGCGTTGCTGCTGGAGGTGCCCGAGGACGAGCTGGTGCGTCGCATGTTGAAGCGTGCCGAGCTTGAAGGGCGCGCTGACGACAACGAAACCACGATCCGCCGCCGCCTGGAGGTCTACCACCAGCAGACGAGGCCGCTTGTTGACTACTACGACGCCCGCGGCGTGTTGAAGCGCATTGACGGGCTCGGTGACCCGGGCCAGATCTACTGCCGCATCCGGGGGGCGCTCTAGTGCCGATAGTGCTAAAGAGCCCTGCCGAGATAGAGCGCATGGCCGAGGCTGGTGCGCGCCTCACCGAGGTGATGGATCGCATCGCCGCGGCCGTGCGTCCGGGGGTGAGCACGCTCGAGCTCGACCGCATCGCCCGCGAGGGGGTCGAAGCGCTGGGGGCCAGGCCGGCCTTTTTGGGCCTATACGGTTTCCCGGCCACGATCTGCGCCTCGCCGAACGAGGTGGTCGTGCACGGCATCCCCTCGGAGCGGCCGCTGGAGGAGGGGGAGATCCTATCGGTGGACGTGGGGCTCTTTTACGGCGGTTACGCCGCTGACATGGCCCGCACCTTTCCTGTAGGTGAGGTTTCGGAGGAGGCGGCGCGGCTCATTCGGGTGACCGAGGAGAGCTTCTGGAAGGGCTTCGAAGCGGCGCGGCCGGATGCGCGCCTGGGAGACGTTTCCTCCGCTATCCAGAAACACGTGGAGGATGCGGGTTTCTGGGTAGTACGTGAGTTTGTGGGTCACGGCATCGGTAACGAAATGCACGAGGACCCGCAGCTACCGAATTTTGGTCGGGCGGGTACGGGGCCGCAGCTGCGCCCGGGGATGACCCTGGCGATTGAGCCGATGGTTACGCTGCACGCCGCGCCTGTAGTAGTATTGGAAGATGGTTGGACCGCCAGCAGCGGGCGGGGCAACCTCGCTGCCCACTACGAGAATACGGTGGCGGTCACCGAGAGCGGCCCAAGGCTTTTGACGGGAAGACGCTAGGGGGAGCAGAGTGGCGAAGGAAAAAGACACCATACGCGCGGAGGGAGTTGTCCTGGAGGCGCTGCCCAATACCCAGTTCAAGGTCAAGCTGGATTCGGGCCTTGAGATTTTGGCCTATGTATCCGGAAAGATGCGCATGCACTACATTCGCATTCTGCCCGGAGACCGCGTGGTGGTGGAGATTACCCCCTACGATCCTAGCAAGGGACGAATAATCTACCGGAAGTGAGGTTGTTCCATGAAAGTGCGTGCTTCGGTCAAGAAAATGTGTGACAAGTGCAAGGTGATCCGCCGCCACGGCCGGGTCTACGTGATATGCGAGAACCCCAAGCACAAACAGCGGCAGGGGTGAGGTGAGGAGGCAGAATGGCTCGTATCGCAGGGGTTGAGATACCACGGAACAAGCGCATAGAGATCGCGCTGACCTACATTTACGGCATCGGCCGCACCCGTGCCAAGGAGGCGCTGGAAGCCACCGGTATAGACGGCGCGATTCGCGTAAAAGATCTTTCGGAGCAGGACGTCGTCAAGCTGCGCGAGTACGTCGAGAACAAATGGAAGCTCGAGGGCGAGTTGCGCAGCGAGGTACAGTCCAACATCAAGCGGCTCATGGACATCGGTTGCTACCGGGGTCTGCGTCATCGCCGCGGCCTGCCGGTGCGCGGGCAGAAGACCAAGACCAACGCCCGCACCCGCAAGGGTCCGAAGCGCACCGTGGCCGGCAAGAAGAAGGCCCCCCGTAAGTAGCTTGCTCAGGCGGTGGATTACGGGGTACACTGTCAAGGTTGCTCTAGCCGCCACGGCGGCGCGGGCCAGTTGATACTCCAAGGAGGAGAGTATGGCCAAGGCTAAGAAAACGAGATCGACACGCAAGAAGGTAAAGAAGCAAGTCGCGCATGGAAAGGCTTTCATTCACGCGACCTACAACAACACAATCATCACGATCACCGATCTGGATGGAAATCCGGTGACCTGGTCATCCGGTGGCGTGATCGGTTATAAGGGAAGCCGCAAAGGCACCCCCTACGCCGCGCAGCTGGCCGCCATGGATGCCGCCAAGAAGGCGCAGAACTTCGGCATGACCCAGGTCGATGTCGTGGTTCGCGGCACCGGAGCTGGGCGCGAGCAGGCGATCCGCGCGCTCCAGGCCAGCGGACTGCAGGTGCGGTCCATAGTCGACGATACCCCGGTACCCCATAATGGATGCCGTCCCCGCAAGAAGAAGCGGGCGTAGGAGGAGCTGAACCATGGGCAGATACATTGGTCCTGTTTGCAGGCTTTGCCGCCGCGAGGGCGTAAAACTTTACCTAAAAGGTGACCGTTGCTACAGTCCCAAATGCGCTATTGAGCGCCGTCCATACGCGCCGGGTCAGCACGGCCAGCGCCGTGCCCGCCGTCCCAGTGACTATGCTGTGCGGTTGCGTGAAAAACAAAAGATGCGCCGGATTTACGGCATCAGCGAGAAGCAGTTCCGCAACCTCTTCGCGGAGGCGTCCAAGAAAAAGGGCGTGACCGGTACGGTTTTCCTGCGTCTTCTCGAAAGCCGCCTCGACAACGTGGTCTACCGCTTGGGCATCGCCGCCAGCCGCAAGCAGGGGCGGCAGCTGGTGCGCCACGGCCACATCTCCGTCAACGGGCGTAAGGTGACCATTCCAAGCTACCGGGTGCGCCCCGGCGACGTGGTTGCTGTTACCGAAACCGGCAGAAAGATAGGGGCCATCCAGGCCAACGTAGAGGCGGCTAAGGGTCGCAAGGTCGGGCCCTGGCTCGAGTTCGACCCCGAGAAGATGACGGGCAAGTTCATGCGCCTGCCCGAGCGTGAGGATCTGGCGCTGCCCGTCAACGAGCAGCTGGTCATCGAGTACTACTCGAGGTAAAGGAGGCGGTTTTCTTGGAAACCCTAACGGCGAAAGCCCCGGTACTGACTTCCCGCGTCGAGGGGAACTACGGCGAATTCGTGCTCGAGCCCCTGGAGCGCGGTTTCGGCGTCACCCTGGGCAATCCGTTGCGCCGCATCCTGATGTCCTCGATTCCCGGCACTGCGGTTACCAGCGTCTACATCGAAGATGCCCTGCATGAGTTCGCCACCCTGCCCGGCATCAAGGAAGACGTGGTGCAGATCGTGCTCAACCTCAAGGAGCTGATCGTTAAGTTCCACGAGCCCGGCTCCAAGACCCTGCTGCTTCGCGCTGAGGGCCCGGGTGAGGTTTACGCGCGTGACCTGACCGTGCCTTCCAGTGCCGAGCTGGTCAACCCCGACCTCTACATCGCCACCCTTGGCGAGGGTGCCAAGCTGGTCATGGAGATCCGCGTCGACGAAGGCGTGGGTTACGTAGCTGCCGAGAAACACGGCATCAAGGACCGTATCAACTCAATTCCCGTAGACGCCCTCTTTTCGCCAATCAAACGCGTGGCCTTCCACGTCGAGGATACCCGCCTGGGGCAGCGCACCGATCTGGACAAATTGATCTTGCGTGTATGGACCGACGGCTCGGTGACGCCCGACGACGCGCTGGGTCAGGCAGTTGATATCCTGCGCGGGCAACTCGGTTTCTTCGAGCAGCTGCGCGCGACCCCCGAGCAAGGCGCGGACGACGAAGCGGTCGCGGCGCCCGCAGAAACCGCCGCTGCGGATCTAGCATCCAGCAAGGCTGCGACGGAGCCGCCGGGCAGCGTTGACCTCGAGGATCTGGGACTTTCCACCCGCGTTCTGCACAACCTGCGCGAGGAAGGGATAGACTCGGTGGCCAATCTAACGGCCCTCACCGAGCGCGAGCTCAAGAAGGTGCCCGGAATCGGTGAACGCAGCGTAGTGGAGATCAAAGAGCGCCTGGCCGCCCACGGTCTTGCCTTAAAGGAGTAGAACAATGCGCCACATGAAGACCGGACGCAAACTGAACCGCTTTAGTGACCACCGCCGTGCGATGTTCCGCAACATGGCTACGGAGCTTCTGCGGCACGGACGTATCCGTACCACAATCCCGAAAGCCAAAGAATTGCGCCGTTTCGTCGAGCCGCTGATCACCAAAGCCAAGCGCGGCGACCTTACCGCCCGGCGTCAGGTAATTCGTGAAATTCACGATATGAACGTGGTCCGCCGCCTCTTCGATGACGTGGCGCCCCGCTTTCAGGAGCGCAACGGCGGGTATACCCGCATCCTCAAGCTGGCCGAACGCCGCCGCGGCGACGGCACGCAAATGTGCATAATTGAGCTGGTGGACTAGTTGCCAGCCTCAAAAACGACCAAGCGCCGCCCGTGGGCGGCGCTTGGTTTTTCTGGCGGGTCAGTCGCCTTCCGCGGGTGCAGTTTCTTCCAGATCCTCCTCGGGCTCGCCGTCCAGACCTGCCCCGGCGAGTTCCTGGGTAACGTCGGGGAAGACACGGCGCCCGCCGCCTTCGCGCTCGAGCAGCTCACGGTACTCCTTGAGGTCGATGAAGCGGTCAGTGGCGCTGCGAATGTCGAGATCTACCAGCTCGGGTATCCCCAGCAGGTGCACCTCCTTACCCATGGTGCGCACGGCCTCAATGGTGGGAACCAGCTGTGCGGCGCCGCTGGCCAGCAGGGCCACGTCCCAGCGAGGCGCGGTTATGAGCAGGTCGGTGGCGATGTGGGCCTCGAAGTTGGGGGCCTCGCCCCGTACCTCGCGCGAGCGCACCGAATAGCCCATGAAGATAAGGGCGTCGAGAAACTTTTGCTGGCGTTCGTCGTTCCAGTCGGTGATGGGGGCGTAGTAAAAGGCGTTGAACAACGCGTAGCCTGATGGGAAATGCTCGATCACCTTGCGGTGATCAACATTCCACCCCATCCTCTTGGCGCAGTTGTATACGAACGAGCCGTCAATAAACAAAGCCAGTCTATCCACGTGTTAATCATACTCCATGCCGTACGGCTAACGAGGCGGTGCGAGAACATTTCGCACCTGAGCGGTAGGTCATATCAGTTGGGCTTTGCTTCGCAAGTGCTCATGCCCAACAGCCGGTAGATAAGGCAGAACCTTATTGCTGCAGTGGCGATCATGATAATCCCCACTATCAGCGCAATCAAACCCCATGTGCCACTTACCCATCCCAGGAAGTAGGCCAGAAGGAGAACAAACCCCAGGATGAACCGGAAGATTTGGTCTCCCTTCCCTACGTTGCAACCCATGCTGTTCACCTCCACCTTTAGCCTAGCAGACCCCAGATACCGGCGTACCGGCTTTTTTACCATTGGGGCAGCTACAATGTAAGCACCAGTTTTCCGAAGACTCTGCGCTCTTCCAGCATTGCGTGTGCCCTGGCTGCCTGCTCGAGGGGCAGGACTCCCCCCAGCACCGGGCGCAGGTGCCCGGCCTCCACATGCTGCATGACCGTAAAGAGATGCGCTTTTGACCCCATGGTCGAGCCGTATATCGTGAGCTGGCGGTAAAAGATGTGGGCCAGCGGTGTTTGCGCCAGATAGCCCGACGACGCGCCCACAATGGCTATACGGCCGCCGTTGCGGGTGGCCTTTATTACCCCTTCCCAAAACTCGGCCCCGGTGTGGTCGGCGACCGCGTGCACCCCACCGCCGGTGAGATCGCGCACTCGCCGGTGCCAGCCAGGCTCGCGGTAGTTGACGACTGCGTCGGCCCCTAGTGCCCGGGCCCGCTCCAGCTTTTCCTCGTTCCCCGCCGCCGCAAGCACGCGCGCACCGAAGAGTTTGCCGATCTGCAGCGCCGCACTGCCCACGCCCGATCCCGCCGCCATGACCAGCAGCCATTCGCCCGGGCGCAACCGAAGTTTGTCTGCCACCATCTGCCATGCGGTGAGGAAGACGAGCGGCACTGCCGCGGCCTCCTCGAAACCCAGGTTTGCGGGTTTGGCAAGGATGTTGGTGCGGGGGGCGACGACGTACTCGGCGTAACCGCCCCAGACGTGCTCGCCGAGAATCTTGTAGTCGGGGCAGAGGTTGTCGCGCCCGGCCAGGCAGACTTCACAGTGACCGCAGGAGAGACCGGGGTTCAGTACGACCGCTCGTCCTAACAGTTCTTTTTCCACGCCCACGCCTACGGCGTCCACTATTCCGCTAACGTCGGAGCCGAGGACGTGTGGCAGCGGCAAATCGGGTGAGGCTGTCCCCTTGCGCACCCAAACGTCGAGGTGATTGAGTGCGACCGCGCGCACGCGTACGCGTACCTCTCCCGGCCCTGGCTCAGGGTCGGGAAGTTCTGCCGGCCCGAGCACTTCGGGTCCGCCGCGGGCGCTCATGACGATGGCGCGCATGGATTCAGCATACCGCTCTGCGGGACGGGGATGTGCGCTAGAGAGCGCGAACCGCCACCTTGCCTCAAGGCGCGTCTCGTGCGGGGTTTCCCGTTTTTAACTCGCGGATATTCCCTCTGCTCCCGGCTTATCGATTCCGCGCGCGGCAATCGTGTCCCGTGGCAGAATGCATAGCGATGGTAGAGGTACTTGGTCGGCGCGTCGTGATCACCCCGCCCGAGGCCGCGGCGGGGTTCATTGCCGACGTGACCGATTGGACCCATGACCCCTGGCCGCTCTACGGCCCTGTAGAGATCGAGCTGCCGCGTGGCGCCTACCTGGAGTACGCCTTCCTGGATGCCTCGGGACGCCCCATGGCGGATCCCGAGGCGCCCGAGCGGGCGGAAAACCCCTGGCGTCCTTACGCGGGTGCCGTCTGGACGCCGGGCGCGGTTCGTCCGCCGCGGTACAGGGATTCACTCATGGGACAGGTGCACCGCCTCGGCGCCGGATCACGGCGGCTCGCCGTCTACGAGCCTCCGGCGGGTCCGGCTGCGTCGCTGCTGGTCTTTGATGGTGTGGCCTACCACCGCATCGGTAAGATTGCACTCGCCGCCGAGACCCTCTGGCGTGCCGGTGTAGTCGTGCCGCTCCGGATCGTTTTTAGCGAGCCCGAAAATCGTGATCGCGAGTACCGGTTCGATGCCGGGCTCGAGCGGCATGTGCTGGACGAGGTGCTCCCCGCCGTGACGGGCGAATTTGGTGACGGCGGGGAGTGGGCGCTGTGGGGTGCGAGCCTGGGAGGTCTCGCCGCGCTGTGGTTGGGTCTCGGGCACCCGGATGTCTTCGGGAGGATAGGGGCCCAATCGCCGGCTCTGCGGGCCCTGCCGGGGGGGAGTGACGCCCGCCGCGACCCCGAGTGGCTCACGGAGCGCTACGCCGCCGCGGAGCAGAGGCCCGCTCGAATAGCATTACAGGTAGGCCGACTCGAGTGGCTATTGGCGCCGGTGCGCCGCTTCGCGGCGCTGCTGGCGGAGAGCGCTGCTGTTCACGAATACCGGGAGTATCCCGGCGGTCACAACTGGGTTACCTGGAGAGTCGGGCTCGAGGCGGGACTGGCGGACCTGTTCGGCGCCGACCTCGACGTAAGATAGGCCCGTGCCGCGTGACTGGGACGCCTATTACCGGGCCGACCCCGGCGCCCGCGAGCCGGCTTTCGTGGTGCGCGCTTACGAATTCCTAATTCCCGAGGGGGGAGTACTGGATCTGGCGGGAGGCGACGGCCGCAACGCTTTTTTTCTGGCCCGCCGCGGGCGCCGGGTGACCCTGCTCGACAAGAGTCCGGTTGCCGTGTCCCGGGTTCGGGAGGTGGCCTGGCGGGACGGCACGGCAGTACGCGCCTTGCAGATAGACCTGGAAGAAAACCCTCCAGTCTTGCCGCCGGGGCCGTTTGCGGGCGTGGTAGTCAGCTACTTCGTAAGCCGTCCCCTGGTCGCACGGCTGGAGGCGCTCCTTGTGGCGGGCGGCCTGGTCCTCATCGAGGGCTTCAACCGTTGCGAGGCCCTGAGGCGAGGCCGGCCCGGCAGCCCCTACTACTGGGACTCGGGCGAGCTGACGGTGCCTCCCCGGGGGCTGGAACTCGTGGCTGCGGGGGAAGGCTGGCAGGGTGCGGCCTGCCGCAGCTGGGCGGTGTGGCGCCGGGCTGGCCTATAGAGCGGTATAATCAAGTTATGAATAAAATTTGGGTTTTAATGCAAGATGCGCTCGAGCGCCTGAGCGGGGCCGGAACTGCCGCCGTGGGGTGGGGCGAGCGCGGTTATCAGGTGGCCGCCTGGATAGGGCTGGTATTGCTGGCCTGGTTGCTGGCATGGATTGCCAAGGGGTTGACGGCGCTCGTCGTTCACAGGTTTGACGAGCGTATCCGCAGGCGGTTGGCAGGGGTATGGGACCTGTTGTTTTGGGGCGCGGCGCTCGCCTTCGCAGTGGCGGTATTCGGGCTGGGCGATCCGCAGGCGGTGGCGCGGGCGTTCATAAAACTCGCCGTCGTCTACCTTGTCTGGGTGGTGGTCGAGGCGCTGATAGAAAGCCGCTTGGTGCGGCGCGGTTTCGACCCCAACCTGGTATTACTGTTGCGCTATGCGACCCTGACACTGCTGGTCGCATGGGCGGCCTACATGGTGGCCGGCGCCCAGATCGCCCCGGTAATCGGAGCCCTGGGGGTCTTGGGTTTGGCCGTAGGGCTGGCTGCGCAGGACACCTTTTCCAACTTCATCGCGGGAATCATCCTGCTTATGGACCGTCCTTTCAGAATAGGGGACTGGGTGCACATTGGCGGTGAATACGGTCAGGTAGAGGGCCTGACGCTGCGAACCACCCGGCTGCGCACCCCGGATAACGAGAGCGTCGCCATCCCCAACGCCGTAGTTGCCGGGGCAGAAATAAAGAACCTTTCCGCCGGCGGCCCGCTGCGTTTGCGCATTCCCGTGGGTGTAGCCTACCGGCACGACACCCGCGAGGTGCGCCGGGTATTGGAGGGCGTCGTGAACGCGCACCATGCGCTGCTCAAGGATCCCGCCCCGGCCGTTTTGGTTACCGGTCTCGGTGACAGCAGCGTCGACTTCACTCTGGTGGTATGGATACCGGAAAGCGAGATTCCCAGCTATCCGGTGGTCGCGGCCGAGATTACCGAGGCGGCCAAGATTGCCCTCGACGAAGCGGGCATCGAGATCCCCTTTCCGCAGCGTACGGTATGGTTCCCCGAGCCGTTGCGCGTGGTTCAGGAATCTTCCTCGGAGTAGGCGCTTTCCAGCGCCTCCCAGAGCGATAGCACCGCGGCGTGCAGGCGATCGAGGCCTTCGGCGGTGGGTTGCAGCCGCGGGCCGCCGGCCACCAGGAGTTCGGTAGGCACCAGCTCCCGCGCGGCCCGCTCCAGGACTTCTCGCAGTCCGGGTAGCCCGCTGCGCGCGGACAGGGCGTCCAGGTCGACTCCTTCACGCACGCGCAGCCCCATCATCAGGCTTTCCTTGGCGTGCTCGAGAGGGTCGATCGTTTCGCGCGCGGGCGATTCGCCCACGGCCCAGCGCGGCAGCGGCGGGTTGGTGCGACGTTCGGCCACCCCCGCGCCCGCGGGGGTGTAGAAGTGAGCGCTGGCCGCGGGCCCCAGCCCGCCCCATTCCGCCATGCGCCAGTAGGCCAGGTTGTGGCGGGATTCCTCCCCTGGGCGGGCGAAGTTGCTCACCTCGTAGCGTGTCAGTCCAGCGCGGCCAAGCGCCGTGCGCGCTGCGGCGAAGGCCGCCGCCTCGCGGTCGGGGTCGGGCGTCATCCCCGCCAGTGCAAAGGGGGTGCCCGGTTCAATCTGCAGCGTGTAGGCGGAGACGTGGCCCACCCCCAGCGCCGCCGCGGTTTCCAGGTCCGCCTTCACGTCCTGGCCGGGCAGCCCGAGGATCAGGTCCAGGGATACCCGGAATCCGGTCGCCAGGGAGTGCTCTACCGTCCTCAACGCGGCGGCGGCCTTGTGGGCCCGGCCCAGGCGGTCCAGCACCCGATCTTGAAAACTCTGTGCGCCGATCGAGATCCGGTTCACGCCCAGAGACCTGACAAGCTCCAGCCGGGCCGGTGAAAGGGTGCCGGGGTTCGCCTCCAGGGTTATCTCGGCTCCCGCTTCGAAGGTCCAGGGAAGCGAGTCGAAGAGGCGCGCCAGCTCGTGATCGCGCAGATAGCTGGGGGTTCCACCTCCCAGGTAGAGGGTGGCGAGCGGGCCGGGGTGGTCGGCGTAGAGATTGGCGGCCTCGGCCGCGAGCCGTTCCAGATAGCGTTCCACAAGCCCCGGCCCCCGGCGTACGACGTGGAAGTCGCAGTAGGGGCAGATCGTGGGGCAGAACGGTACGTGCAGGTACAGGTGGCGCATCGGCGGCTTCATTCTAAGCGGCGTTAGGATATGAGGGGATGGATGTAGTGGTGCTGACCCGCAGCCTCGAAAAGGACGCGGAGCTGGCGGCTTTGCTGGACGCCGCCGCAGTGCCCCACGTCAGCGTACCTCTCGTCGAGCATGCTCCCGGGCCCGGTTACGATTCGCTGGCGGATGAACTGCGCCGAGGGTGGTCTTGGGTGGCGGTTACCTCGCCCACCGCAGCCCGGTTCTTACAGGAGGCCTGGCTGCGCGCCGGCAGACCCTCGCTGCGACTGGCCGCCGTGGGGACGGGGACCGCGCGGATACTGGAGCGTGCGGGTATGAACGTGGTGTTCGTGCCTGAAGACGCATACGGTAGCACGCTGGCAAGAACCCTTCCGGACCCGGGCCCGTTGCTGTGGCCCGCTTCTGAGCTGGCGGGCGCGGCTTTCGGCAGAGAGCTGGAGGCGCGTGGATTTTCGGTGTTACGTCTGGACGTTTACCGGACCCGTCCCCGCGAGCTGGAGCTGCGGGAGAGGAGCTACCTGGAAGAGGCCGCTGTTGCTGCGTTTGCATCTCCTTCGGCGGTGCAGGCCTGGGGGGTGGCCTCTGGTGCGCGGCCGCCCGTGGCGGCCATAGGCCGGGTCACCGGCCGGGCGGCTCTGGACGCTGGCTTTGCCCCTGCAGTGTGGCCCGACAACCCGGGGGTGAGGGATTGGGCAAGAGTGATACAAAATCTATACGAACAAAAGGGACGTCCGCCCTAAAGTATAGTAGGGTAAAATACTGTTCTGGAGGGGTTTTGGAGCCGCCGCTGGAGATTGTAGGTATCAGCCACAAGACCGCGCCGATAGGGGTGCGGGAGTGCGTAGCGGTTTCGGGGGCGCGCCTTGAGCGGTTGCTGGAAAGCCTGAAAAGCGAAGCCGGCGAAACCGTGGTCGTTTCTACCTGTAACCGTACCGAGCTCTACATGGTGGAGCCACGCAGGCGCGCTCTCGATATATACCGCGACCACCTGGGCCGTTATACCCGGTACGCCTATCACTATCAGGGACGGGAAGCGCTTACCCATCTGTTCCGGGTTGCGGCAGGTCTGGACAGCCTGGTCATGGGCGAGGCCCAGATTCTGGGGCAGGTGAGGAACGGATTATTCGCGGCGCGCCGGGTTCGCACCACCGGGCCCCTGAGCGAGAAAGCTTTTCAAACGGCCATAGCCGCAGGCAAGCGTGCCCGTTCCGAAACCGGGATCGGCCGCGGGGCCACCAGCGTGGCTTATGCTGCTGTGGATCTTGCCCGGGCCGTTTTCGGCGATCTCGATGGCCTGCGGGCGCTGGTATTGGGGGCGGGGGAGATGGCGGAGCGGGTGCTCGGGCACCTAGCCCACTACGGGGCTGCCGAGATCTGGGTGCTCAACCGCACTCCCGCCAACGCCGAGAGGCTCGCTCGCCGTTACGGTGGCCGCGCCTACGGTATGGAGCACGTCGCCGAGGCGCTTGGCAGCGCCGACATCGTGATCGCCTCGGCCGCTGCCCCTCACTACGTGGTGCGTGAGGAGCGCGTGCGCGAGGTCCTCAAGCGCCGCGCCAGTCCGCTCTTTCTCATAGACATCGCCCTGCCGCGCAACATTGACCCCGCTATCTCCCGCTTGCCCGGGGCCTACCTGTATAACATCGACGACCTGGAGAACGTGGCCCGGAAGAACCGGGAGGCGCGCGCCGGCGAGCTGCCGCGGGTGGAGCGGATAATCGCAGACGAGGTGGCCGGATGGCTGGAGTGGTACGCCGGGCACCTGGCTGCGGACCGGATAAGAAGACTCAAGAGCTGGATAGAGGAGGCCCTGCGACGCGAGCTGGCCGCTGCGCTGGGTCCCGCTGCCGCCCGCGAGGACGTGGAGCGGCTCGTCCACCGCCTGGCCGGAAAGACCGCCCATCCCCTGATCCGTTTGGCCAAAGATCCGCAACTGGGTCCGGCGCTCGAGCGCATGCTGGAGGGGTAGCGTGACCGCCGCCCTGGTCAGCCTGGGCGCTCTCGTGCTCCTGGCGGCGCTGGTATGGGACGAGAGGCGTGCTGGCTGGTCGCTGTGGTTCTTCTTTGCGGCTGCCGCGGGACACGTTCTGGCCACGGGCCAGCTACTGGGTTCTCCGTTCGAGGCAGCCATGCTCCTGGTCATAGGCCTGGTCGGTATCGCCCGCGGGTATGCGGGGCGCCCGCGCTGGCGCAGCTGGGTGCGCTATGCCTATGCCACAGCTTTGTTCTTCGCGCTGCTGTCGCTGCGCTTTGCCGGGACCAGCAGCGGGCCGCTACCCTGGTCCCTGGTCGTTTTTCACGCCGGCGTGCTGACCCTCGCCTACGTAAGCCTGAGCGTCGCTTTCCTGGCGGCGGTTGCGGGATGGGCGCAGCACCGCAGGCTCAAGGCGGCCCCCTGGCGCTCCTTCTCCGCCCCGCCGCTCCTGGGTCTGGCGCGGTTAGAAGGCCCTTATTTGCGGGCCGGATACGCTCTTTACACCGTGGGCGTGCTCACGGGTATGGCCTGGGCCTGGCGTTTATGGGGGAAACCGCTGGCCGCTGACGTGAAGGAGCTGGCCACGCTGCTTACCTGGGCGTTATTCACGCTGCTTCTTCTCGAGTACCGCCCCGGTCGCCCTGCGGTTGCGCGAATCGTGCTGTGGTGGGCGGCCTACGTACTGCTAGTCTTCGTTTTTTTCGTCGCGCCCTACTGGGGTGGCCGGCATCCTGTTTAAGGTATATAAAGCTCGACTTGACATAACGTAAAGCACAGGTTTATAATTCCTGGCAAGGAGGCAGCCATGTTTGCGCCGTTACCCTGGCAGGATCAGAAACTGCTGCAGGAGAAGTTGCTGGAGGTCAGAAGCATCTCCGCCGAAGCGCGCCTGGCGCGAGGTCGTTGGCGGGAAGCGGCGGGACCGAAGCGCAGCTGCTGGCGTTTGCGCGCGGGCGGGCCCGGGTTGCTGATGGGGGGACGCAATGGATGAATACACGAAGATCGCCGGGATGTTGGAGGAGGGCCGGATCAGTCCGGAGGAAGCCGAGAAGTTGCTGATGGCGCTCGACGGGCTCGATAGTTCCCCGTCGCCGGAAGCGGGACGCTGGTTGCAGGCGCAAGTAAACCGCGCCGATCTGCGGGTAAGCGTCGATCCGGCAGCCGGCAGACCGCGGGTCGAGGCCGATGAGTCCTTGGGGCTGGAGCTGATCGACGAGGGAAAGGGGTGGGTGCTGCGAAAGAGAGATTCCAGTACCCGTATCGGTTTTTTCAACCTGCTGTCCAAGCGGCACGAGATCGAAATTGTTCTGCCTGCAGGGACGGGCCTCGATCTGCGCCTGGGGCAGGGGGCCGTCAAGGTGATCGATCCGCTGCCGGGGCTGCGGACCCAGATCGGCCAGGGTCAGCTCGAGTTCGCGGGCGCCGAAGAGCTGGATCTGCAGCTCGCCCAGGGGTCCATCAGCGGGCGGGCGCGCCTGGAAGGCGGCAGTCACCGGGTGAGCGCAGGTATGGGCAGCGTTAAGCTGGCCCTGCAGGAAGGTACCGACCTGCGCCTACAGATAAGGGTGGGAATGGGAGAAGTGGCCGTGACCGGATCCCTGCAGTATGCGAACAAGAAGCCGGCCATCAGCTACGAGGATGTGCTCGGCAAGGGGCGCGGTCTGTTGAAGATCTCGCTAGGAATGGGAAGCGTGGAGGTTGATGCGTCATGAGTGAAGAACGCAACCGGATATTGCAGATGCTGGCCGACGGCCAGATCACGGCGGAAGAAGCAGGGCGTTTGTTGGAGGCGCTAGAGGGCGGGGCAGTAGAGGCCGAGCTGGTTAGCCGCAAAGGGCCGGCGCGGCTCCTGCGGATCTACATCAACGACCCCGACGGGACCGAGGTCAAGGTAAACCTGCCGCTGGCGCTGGCGCGCTTCGCCCTAAAGTTCATCCCCAAGGAGCAGCAGCGGCAGATTGCCGAGGCCGGCTTCGACATCGACGAGCTGCTTACGTCGCTGCGCAGCGACATGCCCGAAGGAAAGCTGGTGGAGATCAACGACGCCGACGGTACCGAGGTTTTGATCGAGGTGGTATGAAAACCCTGCTTGCCCGTGTTCGCCGCCACCAGCCCCGCTGGCTGCACATCGAGGTGCGGCCGGCGGGGTCGCGGGGATTCCGGCTCCTCCTGCCGATAGAGCCTTTCGAAACACCTCTGGCCTTCGCTCTGGCGCTGACCGGCTGGTGGGCGCAGCGCCGCCTGGGGGCGGGCGGCGGCTGGAGGCTGCTTCTCGATCCCCCGCGGCTGGGGCTCGATCAGCTAGGGCCCGATGAGCCCCTGGTCGAGATCAATAACGCTCATAATCACGTATTGATCAAGATAGGAGGTTTGTTTTGAAGCCGCTGATGCCCCACGAATGCCCCGTTTGCCATGAGCGCCTGGAGGTCACGGGTCTGATCTGCCCCGGTTGCCAGACCCGTATCGAGGGGCGCTTCGCCGTCAACGAGTTTGCATCTCTGCCGCCGGAACAGCTGGAGATCCTGCGCCTTTTCGTCAAGACCCGGGGCAATCTCAAAGAAATGGAGCGCATCCTCGGGGTCAGCTATCCTACCGTGCGGGCGCGCTTTGAAACTCTGCTCCGGGTTCTCGGTTACGAGCCGGGGAACGAATCCGATGCTCCGTTGGAGCGGGCGCGGGTGCTGGAGCAGCTGGAAAAGGGCGAAATCAGCGCTGATGAGGCGGCGGAGCTGCTGCGTGCTTTAAAGAAACGTTGAAGGTGGTGCCGCGCCCCACCTCCGATTCCACCCAGACCTCGCCACCCAGCGCTTCTACTATCGCTTTGACGATGGCGAGCCCCAGACCCGAGCCCCCGGCGGCGCGGTCGCGCGCTTTGTCCACGCGGTAGAAGCGTTCGAACAGGTGCGGATGGTGTTCGGGGGGTATGCCGGGGCCGTTGTCGCTGACCTGTACTATCACGCGGCCTGCAGGCCGGCGCACCCGGAGTTCTATTTTGCTGGATCCGGCCTTGATGGCGTTGGAGATCAGATTGGCAAACACCTGATGCAGGCGCTCGTCGTCGCCCAGGGCCCAGACCTCGTCGGGCGCTTCCACAACTATTTCACCCTCGAAAGTGGGGGCGTATTCGCTGGCGATTTCGTGGAGCAGGCTCGAAAGCTCGATAGGGCGCACCTCGAACCGCCAGCCGCCTTCGCTGCTGGCCAGATCGAGCAGGTCAGTGACCAGTTTGGTCATGCGTTCCCCTTCGCGGCGGATGGTTTCCAGGCTTTCCCGCTGCACTTCATTTACCGGGGTGCGCCGCAGCAGGTAGCCGACATGCCCGAGTATGGCGGTTATGGGGGTGCGCAGCTCATGGGATGCGTCGGCAAGAAAGCGGCTTTGCGTTTGGAATGCGTGCTCGAGCCGCTCGAGCATCCTGTTCAGGGCGCGCGCCAGCGCCGATACCTCATCGCGGGTCTGGGGGTCGGGCAGGCGGGTGCGCCCCTGGATGCTTACTTCCTCGGCCTTCTGGGCAATGTCCTCCAGCGGTTCCAGGGTGCGCGCCACCAGCAGGTAGGTGAGCGCGCCGCCCAGGGTGAGAACCAGAATGGAGGTAAGCAGAAGGATCCGCGATAGCTCGGCGAGCGTGGACTCGAGGGGCCGTAGCGGCTTGGCGACCAGGATGGCCACCCAGGTTTCCAGGTTCAGGGGCGTGGTGGGGGCTTTGATGAGCATGCCGTAGACGAGCAGCCGAAACGGCGGCCGGTCGGCCTGGGCCAGCTGGGTCACGGCCCAGACGTCGCCGTCTTGCAGAAGCCGGGCGTAGTCTCCGGGGCTCAACAGGAGCCGCTGTCCCAGGGTGCGGCTGGTCCTTGCGATTACCTCGCTGGCGAAGGAGTCGGGGGTGGGGTTGCTGGGAATGAGCAGGTCTATTTCGCCGTACACTGAGGGCGGCAGAACCTTGTCCAGCACGCCCGAACGCGAACCGATGCCGAACTCTGTTTCGTACTGCTGGATGATTTGCGCCATTGCATCCCGCAGCTCGGCCCGCAGGTTCTGGTACAGATAGCGCTGCAACAGCGCGTAGACGCTCGCGCCGATGACCAGCAGCGACAGCGAGAGGACCAGCAGGGTGAGCAGGGTGATGCGGGTGCGCAGGTTCACGATGAGGAGCGGGCGCCTTCTCGCCCTCTTGGGGGGCTAGTCTTCGCGCAGCACGTAGCCTACGCCGCGCACTGTGTGGATAAGCCGGCGTTCGCCCTCGGCCTCGAGCTTCTTGCGCAGGTAGCCGATGTAGACGTCCACCACGTTCGAACCCCCCTGGTAACCGGGCCAGACCTTTTCCTCGATTTCGAAACGGCTGAACACCTTGCCGGGGCTGCGGGCCAGCAGCTCGAGCAGTTCGAACTCCTTGTTGGAAAGTTCTATGCGCCGCCCGCCGCGAAATACTTCGCGCCCTTCCAGGTTGATGATCAGGTCGGCAACGCGGATCTCGCCGGTGATGGCCGGGGTCACGCGGCGCAGGTGGGCGCGTACGCGGGCCAGCAGCTCCTCGATCGAGAAGGGCTTGACCAGGTAGTCATCAGCTCCGGCGTCGAGGCCCTCCACCTTGTCCGTCACCGCGTCCTTGGCGGTGAGGATCAGGATGGGGATGTTGGAGGTCTTGCGTATGCGGCGGGCTACCTCGAGCCCGTCCATAACCGGCAGCATCAGGTCGAGGATGACGAGGTTGGGGCTGGTTTCGCGGAACTTGGAGAGACCGGTAATTCCGTCATAGGCCACCTCGGTGCGGTAGCCTTCTGCCTGCAGCTCTAGCTCGATGAAACGGGCGATGTCCTTTTCGTCTTCGACGATGAGAATCAGCGGCCCGTCCATGTGTTCGCTGGATTCGAAGTCGTGTTCCATCATGATTATAGGTATAGCCTACTTTCTCATGAGAAAGTGGCGTATATGCTAAGAATACCCTCATTTATGAAAAAAATCAAGGCTCAAGCGTTAGCGTTGAAAAGGATCCAAACGGCCGCGAACATCGTAGCGCTCCCACCCAGGACAAAAATGTGCCACAGCTCGTGGAAACCAAAACCGCGAAAGCCGGGTCGTTTCAGAACGTAGACAGCCGCCCCGATCGAGTAGAGTGCACCGCTGGCGGCCAGCCAGGCCAGCGCCGCAGCCGGCAGCTGCAACCGGGGCAGCAGGAAGACCGCCAGCCAGCCGAGCCCCAGGTAGGAAAGGGTGGAGAGCCAGCGGGGCGCGGTCAGTTTCCAGAGCTTGAGGCCGATCCCCAGACCAGCCAGACTCCACACCAGTCCCAGCCAGCCCCAGCGCGGGGCGCCTTCCAGCCGGGCGAGCAGCACCGGGGTATACGATCCCGCGATGAAGAGGAATATCGCCGCGTGATCCAGTTTGCGCAAGCGGGTCAGGTAGCGCTCCTCCAGGCGCGCGGCGTGGTACCCGGCGCTGGCGCTGTACATCAGGAACATGGTCAGGCCGAATATCAGCGCCCCGGCCACCAGACGCGGTTCGGGCCAGGCGCGAGCCAGGAGTGTCGCCAGCCCCACGAGCGCCAGCAGTGCGCCGGCGGCGTGGGTGTAAGTGTTCATGGGTTCGCGCGGAGGCTTCATTACCTCAACGTATTGCCAGTGCCCTTGAGGCGGGTGAGCCACAGGGGTGTGCCGGCCTACTCTGGAGCGCGGGCGAACACCCAAAAGCGCTCGGAGCGGGGATGCGGCGGGCGCCCGTCGGGGTAGGTGAGGAAAAAAACGGGGTCGTAGTCCAGTGCGCGCAGCATTTCCTCCACCTCGTCCGGCTCGTAGCCGCGCTCTAGGTGTACCTCGAGCTCCCCCCCAACCCAGGCTTCCAGGCGGCCGCTGCGGCTTGCCGGGTCGTAGCTGTAAACGAGGCGGACCCCCTCCTCTTCCCACACCTCTTCCCGCCACAATTCGCTCAGACCCGCGGGGGTATTCAGATCGGCGGCGAGCCAGCCCCCGGGGTTGAGATGCCCCCTGGCCGATTCAAAGGCTGCCGCCAGGTCGGCGGGGTCGGTGAGGTTGTTGAGGCTGTCGAAGGCGGAGTAGACCAGGTCGAAACGGCGGCCCAGTCGAAACGAGCGCATGTCGGCGTGTTCCAGCAACACGCCAGGCAGCTGGGAGCGGGCGCGCGCCAGCATTGCGGCGGAGGAGTCCAGCCCGGCGGCATCGAGCCCGCGGTCGAGAAAGGGCTCGAGCGCGTTTCCCGTGCCAACCCCCAGCTCGAGCACGCTCCGGGGAAAGCAACCTTCGCCTCCCAGCACGGCGAGCACGAACCGTGCCCAGCCTTCGTAGGGCACTTCTTCCATAAGCCGGTCGTAGACGCGGGCCAGTATCGAGAACGGCGGGTGCCGCTTCATGCCTTCAAGTCTACGGCGGTACAATGGGTTTACAGCACCCCCTTTTGGGGAGAAAGGAAAAACCATGAAACGTTTCCGTACACGTGCGGTACATGTGGGCTCGCGGCCCGACCCCACTACCGGGGCCCACGTAACCCCCGTTTACCGCACCTCAACGTTTGCATACGGCTCCTTTGATCGCGGCGCGCGAATGTTCGCGGGCGAAGAACCCGGTTACGTATACACCCGCATCGGCAATCCTACGGTGCGGGTGTTCGAAGAAAAGGTGGCCAGCCTGGAGGGGGCGGAGGACGCGGTGGCGTTCGCCAGCGGTATGGCGGCGATCGCGGGGCTGGCCTTTACCTTCCTCAAGCCTGGCGACGAGCTGGTTTTTCTGGGTCCGCTCTACGGCGGTACCGAGGGGCTGTTCCTGGAAACCCTGATCCGCTTTGGGATTTCGGTGCGCGATGCTTCGAACGCGCCTTCCTCCGAGTGGATCGGGCCGGAAACGCGGATGCTCTATGTCGAAACCCCGACTAATCCAACCCTGCGTATTCACGATCTCGCCGCCGTGGGGCGGGTGGCCCGTGAGCGCGGTGTCCTTTCGGTGGCCGACAACACCTTCGCCACGCCCTATCTGACACGGCCGCTGGAGTTCGGTATCGACATGGTGCTGCACTCCGCCACCAAGTATCTGGGAGGCCATGGCGATGCAATCGGGGGCGTGGTAGCCGGCAGCGCCGAAATGATGGAGGAGCTGCGCATGCACGGTCTGCGCCACGTCGGCGGGGCCATGAGCCCCGAGGACGCCTTCCTGTTCATGCGCGGCGTGAAAACGTTGCCGTTGCGCATGGAGGCCCACTGTGACGGCGCCGAGGCGGTGGCGGAGCTGCTTTCCCGGCACCCCGCAGTGGAACGGGTGCACTACCCGGGTCTGGCGCAGCACCCTGGCCATGAGCTGGCGGCCCGGCAGATGGACCGTTTCGGGGGCATGGTCGCCCTGGAGCTGCGCGGCGGCTTCGAGGCAGCCCGGGTGTTCCTGGACGGATTGGAGCTCTTCACCCAGGCGGTATCGCTTGGCGACGTGGAGTCGCTCGCTACCCATCCCGCATCCACCACCCACGAACTGCTGCCGCCCGAGGTGCTGGAGCATCAGGGCGTAACGCCGGGACTGGTGCGGCTATCGGTGGGTATTGAAGACCCCCGTGACCTGGCCCAGGACATCGAACAGGCGCTGGCGCGCACCGAGCGCAGCCCCGTTTCCTGATTTCAACCCAATGCGACGCCGCCGCGCCCCGGGGCGCGGCGGCTTGTCGATAGGCGCGTATCAGACCTTCTTGTAGCGCAGGTACCAGCGCTTGAACTCGGAGTACTCGCCCCGCTTGGCTTCGTCAGCCTTGACATCGTCGATGGTCGCTGGCGGGGGCACGATAGCCTGTTCGCCGGGCCGCCAGTCGGCGGGGGTGGCCAGACCGGTCTGGTCGGTAAACTGCAGCGCGTCCACTAGACGCAGCACCTCGTCAATGTTGCGGCCGTTGGTGAGGGGGTAGTAGAGCATGGCCCGCAGGACGCCCTTGTCGTCGATGATGAAAACCGTACGCACCGCGGCGGTGTCAGCGGCGGCGGGGTGGACCATGCCGTAGAGGCTGGAGACATTCATGTCCAGGTCGGCGATCACCGGAAAGTCGATGGTGATGCCGGTCAGGTCCTCCAGGTCCTTGATCCAGGCCAGATGGCTGTAAATACTATCGATGGATAGCCCTATCAGCTGGACGTTACGCGCAGCGAACTCGCCCGATTTCTTGGCGAACCCCAGGAACTCGGTGCTGCAAACCGGGGTGAAGTCGGCCGGGTGACTGAAAAGCACCACCCACTTTCCCTTCAAGTCCGAGAGCCTGAGCGTCCCCTTGGTGGTCTTGGCCACGAAATCAGGGGCCGGTTCGTTTAACCGCGGAAGCGCCATGTTCTTTTCGGTGTTTTCCATTAGCCTCTACCTCCACCGGTAAGGATAGCGCAGCGGGCCATTTAATGCAAGTCATTACTATTAGGTTTTCTTCCCCGCCGGGGCGACGTCGTAGAATGCGTCTGCATGCAATGGCTGGTGGACAATGCCGACGGCGGTGCGGCGGTGCGGATGCTCGCACGCACCGCCGAGCTGGTGGCTTCCAAAAAGCGCATTTCCTGGTGGACGCTGCCTTCGGCGCGCAACTACACCCTGAGGCGGCTGGCGGCAAACGGGGCGGCCCTGGGCGTGGAGGTGCTGCATTTCCAGCAGGTTCACCAGCGTATTCTGGCGCAGGCGGGACGCACGGGGGATTTCATCTCCACCGGTCTGCGGGTGGCCCGGGTGGGGGAGGCGTTGCGCGAGGCGCAGGGGGGGCGCCTGCCGGCTCCCGGGGAGGCGCGTCTTTTCGCGCGGGCCATAGCCGAGTTGAAGCGCTTCGAGGTAGGCCCCGGCGAACTGCCGGTGCTGGACGCTGAGTCGGAGCGCCTGCGCCGGGTTTACGCGCTATACGAACAGCGCAAGGGGGCGGCGCTCGATCCCGACGACGTGGCCCGCTTGGCGGCCGACCTGGTGGCCGGGGGGGGCTGGCGTCCCGAGTTCGACGCCGTCTTCGTGGCGGGTTTTTGGGAGCTTTCGCCGCTGGCGCTTTCGCTGCTGGCGGCAATGGAGCGGACCGGAGTGGAGGTGTGGGCCTCGTTGCCGGAGCCGCCGGCGGATGCTCTGCGCCCGCCTTCGAAGCCGGCGTTGCGGGAGGTGTGGCGCGCCCAGAATCCCGTTCACGAGCTGCGCTGGGTTCTGGCGGCGATTAAGCGCGATCTGCTGGTGGCCGGGCTAGCGCCGCTCGAGCTGGCGCTGGTGGTGCCCCTGGAGCGTCTCGAGGCCGCCAAGATGCTGGCGCGCGAGTACGACCTTTATCTGATGGACGAAACCTATCACGCCCCCACCGAGGAAGAGGCGGGCAAGTTGCTGGTGGATCTGTTGCGCTTCCCCGATCATCCCACCGCCGAAGGGCTTTTCCTCTTCGCAGAGCTGGCTCCCCTGGGGCGTGCAGCGCTGGCCCGCGGGCTTGCGGGGCTGGACGCCATCCGCAAACTGGCCGCCGAGCTGGACGCGGCGGATAATGCAGGGCTTGCTCAGGCGTTGGAAAGGGTCCTCGAGCGCCTCGACCCGCTCCACAAAGCTCCGGATGGAGAGGCGGAGTTACAGCGGCACCTGCTTGCCTGGGCCGAGGCGCTGGTGGACGAGAGGCCGCTCCTGGCGGAGAGCCGCTGGCGCGAAGCGTTTTTACTGCGGGCGCGCGAGGCTCTTGCAGCTGGCGGTCCCCGGGGGTTCCGGGCCTGGTGGGCGGGACTTTTGGAAAGGGTGCGTCTGCGTGCCCGTCATCCCGGCGGGGTGGCGTTGCTCGGGCCCCGGGAGGTGAGCGGCAGGCATTACCGCAAGGCCTATGTGCTGGGAGCCAGCGAGGGCGTCTATACTCTGAGGGAGCGCGAGGACTATTTCGTTCCTGAGGAGGCCCGCTATCCCTGGGACGAGGTTTTCGAGCGCGTCTACAGCGAGCGCGGCGTCCTTCCGCGGCGCCTGCGCGGGCGCGATGTGCACCTCTGGCGCAGTCTGCGCAATCTGGCGGATGAACTGATAATCACCTATCCCGAGGCCGATGGGGGCCGGCCGCTCGAGCCAGAGCGGGACCTTGTTGGCGGGGTGGAGGCCCGCCCCATGGGGCCGGTTCCGCTGGTCAGCCGGGCGCTCTCGCGCAGCGGCGCGGGTTACCGGGCTCCGCAGGGGCGGCTGCCCCTGCCCGCCCCCAGGCGCCTGAGCGAGGTTTACCGCTTCGACCACCGCTACGGCGGCTGCGGTTTTCGCTCCTGGCTGGACGCCCAGGCGGGCGTGGTTCCCGAGGGCGGGGAGCTCCCTGCGTGGTTTCAGGCGCTCGAGGCGCTGGCACGGGCCAAGCGGGCGGGGCGCCCGCCCGAAGCGGCCGAACTTGCTCCCTGGGGCATGACCCCGGCGCAGTTCGAGCGCTTGACGTTCTTTCCCGGCGTGCGCCTGGCGGACCTGGAGGTGAGCGTGCATGCGGGGGAGCGGGAGGGAAACACGGCCCGTATATACCGCTTTGGAGAGGCCCTGCTTTCTCCCGCCGAGGCGCGGGCCGAGTTGCGCGAGCGCTGGGCCGAGTTCCTGATGGCGGGGGAGTACTTGCGACGCGGACACCCGGTTGAACTGTGGTACTGGCCGCTTGCGGGTTCGCCGGTGCGGGCGTATGCGGTGAGCCCCGGTGAGGATTGGGCTCCTAAGTTTCGCGAAATGGTGGCCGAGCGCCGGCGCAGGGCGTTGCAGGCGCTCGAGCGCTACCGTAAAGCCCGGGTTCAGGCGCGGCCCGGCTGGCATTGCCGCACCTGCCCCTACGCCGACATCTGCCGCAAGGACGAGGTGGAATCGTGAAGGTCCGCATCGCTTCGGCCGGAACTGGAAAGACGTATGCTCTTACCAGCCGCTTTGTGGCGGCGCTGGCCGAGAATCCGCCCTACCGCCTGGCCGCGGTAACCTTTACCCGTTCGGCGGCCGCCGAGTTGAAGGCGCGCCTGCGCGAACGTCTCCTGGCGATTGCCGCAGGCTCCTTCACCCCTTCCGGGCATGAGGACCGTCCTCCGGAGGCGGTGGTCCGGCGCGCCGGGGAGCTGGCCACCGGGGTGCTGGGGGCTACCGTTACCACCATCCACGGCTTCTTCGCCGAGCTTTTGCGGCAGAATGCTCTGGCGTCGGGGCTCGAGCCCGATTTCCTGCGCATAGATGCCGGTGAGGCGGCGCAGATTTTCGCTGAAGAGGCGCGCGCCTACGTTTACCTGAACGAGGAGACCTCCGAGCTGGCGGCGGAACTGGAGCGACTCTTCGCCCGGCGCTCGCTGGCGGCACAACTGCAGCCCCGGGGTCCGGCCGCCGAGCGGCTCTACGCGCATTTCGAGCGCGTCTTCGAGCGCTACCGCCGCCGTCTCGGGGGCGAGGCTTTGGGGCCGGCGGATATCGAGCTGCTGGCCTGGAAGTTGCTTGAGCGGGCCTCCAGAGAAGCAGCGCTGGCGGAGCGCTTACGTGCGCGGTTGACCCGGGTCTTCGTTGATGAATACCAGGACACAAGCCCCTTACAGGGCCGCGTTTTCGAGGCCCTGGAATCGCTGGGTGTTGCCGTGGAGGTAGTGGGAGATCCCAAACAGTCCATATACGCGTTCCGCAATGCCGACGTCGGCGTATTCCGCGCTGCCATGGCCGCGGGAGAACCGCTTGCTCCCCTGGTGACCAGCTGGCGCCACGAGCGCTCACTGGTAGACTTCCTGAACCGCTACACAGGCTGGGTGGCAGACGAGCGCCCTGATGCCTTCAGTCCCGCGGAGGCTCCTGCGGTCGTTCCCCGTCCCGGCGCCGGAACCGGAGGCGTCGACCTTCATCTCATCGAGGGCGGGGCCAGGCTGGAAAACCTGCGTCCCTACGAGGCTGATCAGCTGGCCCGCTGGCTTCTCGGGCGGCATGCCGAGCACCCCTGGAGGGAGATGGCGGTGCTGGTGCGCAGTCACAGCTCCGTTCCCGTGCTGGCCCGGGCCCTGGAGGCGCACTCGGTGCCCTACGTAGAGGTGGGCGGCCGGGGGTTCTACGACCTGATCGAGGTCCGCGATTTGGTCCATGCCGCCCGGGTGGCGCTTGACCCACGGGGCCGTTTCAGTCTGGCCGCCTTTCTGAGAGGACCTTTTGCCGGTCTCGACCTGGAAACGATCGAACGGGTGCTCTCCGCGGCCGACCCGCTCGCCGAACTCGAGCGCTCCGCCCCCGAGGTGGCCGCGCGCATGAAGCAGCTGGCGGAGTGGGTGCAGACCCTCAGACCCCTGGATTTTTTCGAGCGCATGGTGCGCACCCCCTTTCTGGCCGGGCGGAGCTATCTGGAGCGGCTCGAGCCCCCGGCCCGCGCCAACGTGGACCAGCTGCTTTTCAAGCTCGCGAGCCGGCGCTACGGCAGGCTCGAATTCCTGCTACGCGATCTCGAAGATCTGCGGGGCAGTGACGAGCCGGGAGTGCCCGAGGGCGGCTTCGATGCGGTGCGGATCTACACCATGCATGGCAGCAAGGGGCTGGAGTGGCCGGTGGTGGCGCTCTTCGATCTCAACCGCGGGCAGCCCGATGGTTCCGATCCCTTCTACGTACGACCGGGGTCGGGCGAATTCGCTTGCAAGGGCGACCCCGAATACACCCGCTTCGCCGCCGACTGGAAAGAGCGCGAGATCCGCGAGACCTACCGCCTGCTTTACGTTGCCTTGAGCCGTTCGCGCGAAAACCTGCTCATTAGCGTGAGCACGCAGTTGAAATCCGAGGGCGGGGAGTTGCGCCGGAAGTTCTGGAGGCGCACCCTGGGGCGCATTCTGCTGGAAGAAATGCAGCTCGATTCGTGGCGGGAGGTTGCGGTGAAGCGTTTCCAGGCTGAACGTCTGCCGCTCCCCCGGGCCCCGGCGGCGGCGAAGGCGCGGGAGGACGAGGTAGACGAGCGCTTACACGAGCCGGTACCCCCGCTCGCCCGGCCGCCGGTCTACTCCCCCAGCGCTTTCAAGGCCGAGAGGCCCGTAGCTGGTGAGATCGACGACGAGGGCGACGTGGCGGTCGAGGCTGAAGAGCCGGGGCTGGACCCGGGGCTGGTGGCACGGACCGTCGGCATCCTGGTGCACTACGCCATCGGACAGGATTGGGGTCCCGGGCGCCTTGCCGACCTTTGGAACCAGGAAGCGGCCCAGCGGCTCACCGGGTCGGAGCGCTCTCTGGTGCAGCGGGAAACGGCGGCGTTGCTGGAGAACTACTGGAAGCTTCTGGGCGCCGAGCTGCCGGGGTTGGAGGAGCGGGAGGAGGACTACGCGGAGTTCCCGCTCGTGCTGCCGACCCGTACCGAGCGCCTGGACACCGTATGGGAAGGGGTAATTGACCGCCTGTACCGCGTTTCGGACGGCTGGGTGCTGGAGGATTACAAAACCGATCGCGAAATACACCCCGAGCGTTATTATTTTCAGCTCGGGCTTTACCGGCGCGCCGTGCGTGAAGCCTGGGGCATCGAAACTGCAACCCGGCTGGTGTTCTTACGTTCCGGTAAGGTCGTCCCGCTCAAGGCCGAGCTCCTCGACGAGGCTTTCGAGCGGGGGATAGGGGAGGCCGAGAAGATCTAGCATTCCCGCGGACCGCTCCAGCGCCAGCGTACCTTCTACTTCGCGGCCGCTGTGAATCAGTAACCGGCCCGCCCAGAACTCCAGGGTTGCCCGCACGTCCGTCCGGAGGTCATTGCGGGCCGCCTCCTGCAGGATCCGGGCCGCCTCGTTGTCGCGCCCGGCGGCCAGGGCGGCGCGAAGCCTGGATTTCAGCTCATCCCGAAGCAGATTTCTCGAGGCGCACCTCCCAGGTGATCTCGGCGTTAAGACTGGCCGATGCCCCGCAGAATTTTTCGTGGCTGAGACGCACCGCGTGGGCGAACTGTTTTTCGCTCACCTGCTCGCCGCTACCAATATGCACCACGTGGATGCGGGTGTAGCGCTTGGGGTGTTTTTCGGCGCGCTCGCCGGTTACCTCCACCCGGTAGGAGTCGAGCGGGGTGCGCTTCTTCCTCATTATGTCTACCACGTCATAGGCGGTGCAGCTGCCCAGCGCCGCCAGCAGCATTTCCATCGGCCGCAGTCCGGCCGCCGGGTCGTTGCCGTCGATTACGCTGCGGTCACCGGCTTCGTTTTCGGCCATGAAGCGCTTGTCGCACAGTCTGTGAATGACGATCGTCTTCTCGATAGGCATACCGGCCCTTACTTTACTAAAGCAGACTAAAGCAGACCGTGACTGTAACCGCCGTCTACCATCAGCGCCTGCCCCGTCAGATAGGCCGCCGGTTCGCTCACCAAAAAGGCGGCGACAGCAGCGATTTCGTCAGGTTTGGCCAGTCGTGCGGCGGGGATCTGGTCAAGCAGGCGCTCTTTCAGCTCTCTGGGGTTGACGTTCAGGCGCCGGGCGTTTTCTTCCAGCAGATTTTTGAGCCGCTCGGTGGCGGTGTAGCCCGGACCCAGGGTATTTACGGTTACCCCGTCGGCGGCCACTTCTCGGGCCAACGTTTTTGCGAATCCGGTCACCGCCGCGCGCAAGGCGTTGGACAGCGCTAGATTCTCGACCGGTTCCTTTACCGATATGGAGGTGATGAAAAGGATCCTTCCCCACTTGCGTGCCCGCATCATGGGCAAGACCGCTTGCGCCAGGCGCACCGCGGGATAGAAGAGCAGTTCGGCGGCATCGCGCCAGCTTTGTTCGCCCAGCTCCCCCGCCATCCCGCCGGGCGGGCCGCCGGTATTGACCACGAGCACGTCCACAGCTCCCAGCTTGCGCTCCGTATAAGCGATCAAGCCCTCAGCGGTTTTGGGGTCGTTCAAATCACCTGCGTAATAGGCGGCGTCACCGGCGAACATGTCCGAACTGCCTGCGGCCGCGCACGCCGATGCCGCGCGCATAAGGTCGGCCTCGTCACGGGCGCTGAGCATTACCCGGGCGCCTTCGGCGCAGAGAATCCGGGCTATGGCCCTGCCGATTCCGCGGGAGGCCCCGGTGACGACGGCGGTCTTACCGCTCAATCCGAGTTGCATGTCCTCATTATCGCAGAGCGGCCCGGTGTACGCTGCATTCATGGAGATACAGGTTCTTGAAGAGCTGGTTGAATTCAGTCAGGAGAAGATGAAGAAGATTGCGGTGTTCGACTCACCCCACATGTTCTACGATCTCTATGCCCTGCTTCCAGGTCAGATGCAGAAGGTGCATTCCCACGAGGGCTCGGACAAGGTCTACCTGGTGCTGGCGGGGGAGGTGCGCGTACAGGTGGGCGATGAGCAGGCTACCCTCACCACCGGTCAGGCCACCCGAGCGCCGGCGGGCGAGGAACACGGGGTGTGGAACGCCAGCGAGCAACCCGCGGTGCTGCTGGTGGTGATGGCGCCGCGCCCTAGCTGAGGCGTTTGTAATACCAGCTTAGCGTGGGACCGCCGTCTTTCAGGTAGCGATAACCAAGTTTTTTCCAGAACGCCGCGGCCCCGGGGTTGTGCCCGTATACCGCGGCGTACAGCCTGCGCGTATCGTGGCGGAGCAGCGCTTCCAGGTCCTCGATTGCGGCGCGCCCGAAGCCGTGGCCGCGGCGGGGTTCGGCAATAAGAATCAGGGTTACAGTCGCCTGTTTATCTTCAGGGTAGTTGTGTTTGAAGTCCAGATAACCGACTGTTTCACCGCCGTGCTGCACCAGGTAGGCGCGGCGGTTCGGGTCGGCGAGTATGGATTCGACCTCCCGCTCCACGTCGGCAAGTTCGGGGATCTCGATACCGATTCGCTCGAAGTGGCGCGGGCTTGCCCGGTAAATTTCGTAAATACGGGGGGCGTCCTGGGAGGATACGGGTTGCAGCTCGACCGCGCGTGTAGGTATCATCTCAGCGTCATTCTATCCAGGCGTTCGTGAAGGATGTGTGACGAGAACAACGAATGCCAGGGCGTATTCACGCTCGTGACTGAGCGTCACCAGAGCGGAGAGTCTTTTCGTGACCAGTTCCCGTTCCAGTTCGGGGGTAAATTCCAGGACGGGCCTGGCTCCTTCGTGAGCCACGGCTACGTCGCGCCAGCCGAGAGGGGAGTCCCAGACCTTGGCAAAAGCCTCCTTGGCCGCCCAGCGGGCCGCCAGGCGGGGGGCGGGGTCGGCGGCAGCGAGGGCGTAGGAGCGTTCTGCGGGGGTGAAGTGGCGCTCCAAGAATCGCTTCGGGTAACGCAAGTAGACGCGTCGGATGCGCTCTACCGACACCAGATCGCTGCCGATGGCGATTATCACGCCTGCAGTATACTTTCGGGGCATGGCGGAGTTGCCGGGGGCGTTCCTGAACAAGATGGCCCAGCTGTTGGGGGAGGAATATCCGCTTTTCCTGGCGGCGCTCACCGAAGAGGAGCGCAGTTACGGACTGAGGGTAAACACCTTGAAGCTCACCCCGGAGGAGTTGCGCGCAAGGGTTCCCTGGGAGCTCGAGCCCGTACCCTGGAGTCCCGCCGGTTTCTACTATCCCGCCACCGCCCGTCCAGGTCCCCATTCTTACTTCTATTCCGGCCTTTATTACATACAAGAACCGAGCGCCCAGGCGGTGGGGGAGCTGCTTGCGCCGCGGCCGGGTGAAAGAGTGCTGGACCTGGCGGCGGCCCCCGGCGGAAAGACCACCCACCTGGCCGCCGGGATGCGAAACCGCGGGCTGCTGGTGGCCAACGAGGTGGATTCGGGCCGCATCCGCGGCCTTCTCGACAACCTGGAACGCTGGGGCAGTACCCAGGTGGTCGTGCAGGCGCCGCTTTCGCGTTTGGCCGAGCGCTGGGGGGCTTACTTCGATCGCGTCTTGCTCGATGCGCCGTGCAGCGGCGAGGGCATGTTTCGCAAGGATGCGGCCGCCGCCGCCCGCTGGGGACCGGCCGCGCCCGCGCGGGCGGCGGTCGTGCAGGCGCGGCTGCTGCTGGCGGCGGCGGCGCTGGTGCGGCCCGGCGGGGTGCTGGTCTACGCCACCTGCACCTTCGCTCCCGAGGAGAATGAGGGCGTCGTGGGCGCTTTTCTAGAGGCGCACCCCGAATTCGACGTAACGGACGCGCGCTTGCACCCCGCTTTCGCCTCCGGTGTGCCCGCCTGGGGCGGGGGCGATCCCAGGCTCGCGCACACCGCGCGGCTGTGGCCTCATCGGTTGCGCGGGGAGGGTCATTTCCTGGCGCGCTTGGTTCGCCAGGAAGGGGACCCCGGTTCGCCCCCGCGTTTCCGTCCGCCCCGTCCCGACCATCGCGCGCTGGCCGAGTGGCGCGCCTGGTCGCGGGCGTATTTGCGAAAAGCGCCCGAGGGCGAGCTTTGGGAGCGCAGCGGACATATCTACCTGCTGCCCGAAGGGGTTCCCGACCTGGCGCGCATCGCCGCGCCCGCGCCGGGGTTGTACCTGGGTCATGCCAGAAAAGGCCGTTTCGTGCCCGCGGCGCAGCTGGCCCACGCGCTGGAGCCGGAGGGCGCGCAACCGGAGCTGGCATTCGCGGCGGATGATCCGCGGGCATTGAGTTTCGCCCGGGGCGAGCCCGTCGAATGCCGTGGCGGGGATGGTATCCACTGGATTACCGTGGAGGGTTTCGGCCTTGGTTGGGGCAAGGTCAAGCGCGGTGTGCTCAGGCCCGCGCAGGCCCGGCTTTGACGCGACCGGCCCATGCTGTTCGGAGGGCGAAATGGCGGCGGGGTGGCTTTTCTGACGCTGGCGGGCGCGGGTCAGCCGGCGGCGCTTCGCAGGGTAGGAGCGACTCCTTTCTCGGTGGCGAGATAGCGCACGGGTACGTCCCAGGGTTCTCGGGGCAGTGATTCGGCCAGCAGCGCCTGTGGAACCAAGCCCACGCTCAAGACGCCCGCGGGGATGCGCGCGAGGAAGCGGTCGTAGTAGCCGCCCCCGTAACCGAGCCGGTACCCTTCCCGGTCGAAGGCGAGGCCGGGAACCACCACCGCGTCCAGCAGCTCCGGCTCCAGCGCGGGCGTTCCCGCAGCCGGTTGTTCGAAGCCGTGGCGGTGGTGTTCGCGCGGAGCATCGTACGGGTGAACGCTCAGTCCGCTCTTGGTGGTGCGCGGAAGATAGAACTGTGTTTCGGGCAGCAGCGACACCAGGGCGAGGGGTGAGAGCTCGTTGCGAAACGGCAGGTAGATCATGACCCGCCGCGCTTTTTCTTCATTGAGAAAGGCCGCCAAGGGGGCGGCGGCACGGGCGCTGAGGGTGGCCGTATCCAGGTTGCTGCGCATCTTCAAATAGCGGCGTCGCAGCGATTCCTTCACGAGTAACAGTTTACGCCGGATTCCTGACCGGCCCTGGCTGGTACGGGGCGTTCATTGCACCCGAGAACGCTTGTGCGGCCGGTTGGCTTTGGTCGCGGGGAACCATTGTGCGTTCTGGCACCAGATGGCGGGGCATGATTCCGCCTGCAGGCTGGGCTCAGATTGCGACCAGCGTACTTGACACTCTAATAAGGGGAGTGCCAAAATATCTTCTGGAGGGAAGATGCCGGTCTACGTCTACAAAGGACTAAATAGCGGCGAGTATTTCGAGGTGGAGCAGAGCATCCACGATGAGCCGCTTTCGCGTCATCCGGAAACCGGGGAGCCGGTCAAGCGGGTGATACAGCCGGTGGGAGTGATATTCAAGGGTTCCGGCTGGTACGTAAAGGACTCCCGCAAGAAAAGTTCCGAGACGCCTGCAGACAAGAAGAAAACGCCTGCGGGAGGTTCCGAGGGCAGCAAGAGCGTGGCAGCGGACTGAGCAATCCCTGCGTAAACGTCCCGGGCTGCAGTTGCAGCCCGGGTTTATTTCCAGGGACCGAAGCTGATAGAGTCGCCCTCCTTTATCCCGCGCGCCGCGAACCAGCCCTGGTTCACCTCAAGTGCCCCCACGTAGGCCATTCCCGGCGCGTAGACGGGGCAGCGGTCTGCTTCTTCGGGGGGGAGAGTGCAGGGATCCATGTCCAGGATGCGCACTATACGCCCGGTCTTGTCGAAGAAGGCGATGGAGAGGGGGATCCTGGTGTTCTTCATCCAAAAGCCCGTGTCGGTGGCGTGGGGGAATAGGAATACCATCCCGTGGTCTTCAGCCAGCTCGGTGCGGTACATCAAACCGCGCATTTGCTGTTCGGGGGTTTCGGCGACCTCTACCACGAGCTCGTAGGTTTGTGCGGGGGTGCTGATGTAAAGCACGCGCTGGCGCATTTGCAGTGGTGGCGGAGTTTCTTCCAGACGACTCTGGGTCGCGGCGAAGTAGCCGTAGCCCACCAGAATGGCGGCAGCGCTGATCACAAGCCACTTAAGCCTGGCCATCGCTTCGACACCTCCTCCTGAATACGCCGCGCCAGCTCGTGTTCCGGCAGCGTCGCGTTCAACACCACGTAGCGGCCTGGTTCGGTACTTGCGAGATCGAGGTACCCTTTCCGCACCCGGCGGTGGAACTCTAGCGATTCGCCTTCGAGCCGGTCGCGGTCCGCGAGCCTTTTCAGACCCTGTTCGGGGGGCAGGTCGAGCAGGAACGTCAGACTGGGCTGGACGCGTAAAATTTTCTTGCTTACCGCGCGCAGCCAGCTCAAATCCAGGCCCCGTCCGTAACCCTGGTATGCATAGGACGAGTCCACGAAGCGATCGCAGATTACGAAGTTCCCCCCTGCAAGGGCCGGTTCCAGTACTGTACGCACGTGCTCTGCGCGGTCGGCGGAATAGAGCAGGAATTCGGCTTCGGGGCCCATATCCGCGTCGCAATGCAGGAGCCAGCGCCGGATCTCTTCCCCCAATGCAGTGCCCCCCGGTTCATGGGTGAGCGTCACCGTGGCGCCCAGGCCGCGCAGCCAAACCGAGAGCCTGCCCGCCTGGGTGCTTTTCCCCGAACCCTCGGGCCCCTCAAAACTGATAAAGCGCAGTGGCTCGCCCATGATCACAGGCCGGTGGGGCGGTCGAAGAAGGTCCACGGCAAACCGAACTCGGCCTCGATCCGCGCCGCCAGCGCCTTCACCCCGAATGTTTCGGTGTCGTAATGACCGGCGTAGACCACGTTGATACGGCGCTCGAAGGCTTCGTGGAAGACTTCATGTTTGGGTTCACCGGTAATGAAGACGTCGAGGCCTTCTTCGTCGGCTTCTACCAGGCTCCAGGCGGCTGCGCCGGAAACCACCCCGCCACTGGAAACCAGATCGCCTCCTCCCTGGTGCACCAGGCTTTGCATTCCGGTGAGCTGGCCCAGGCGGTCGGCGATGTCGTGCAGGGTGGTGCCGGGGGGGAAGCTTCCTTTGAACCCTATCTTTAGTCCCTTGTAGCTGCCGAAGGGTTCCAGGTCCACCATGCCCAGTTCGCGGGCGATGACCGCGTTGTTTCCAACTTCGGGATGGGCGTCCAGGGGCAGATGGGCGGCGTAGAGGCCGATGCCGGCGTTGAGCAGTGTCTGGATACGTTTCTTCACGTGGCCCCTTATCGCCAGCGGTTGCCCCCAGAAGAGGCCGTGGTGGACGATCAGCAGGTCCACTCCTGCGGCCACCGCGTCGTCGAATGTGGCCTGGGCAGCGTCCACCGCCACGCCCACGCGTTCAATTACGTCCTTGCCCTCCACCTGAAGGCCGTTGAGAGAGATATCGGGGTAGTCGTGAATCTTCAGGAAGTCGTCGAGCCAGGTTATGAGGCGGTCTCTTTGCATTGGTAACTCCTCGGCAGATTTTGTCCGTGGCGAACCTGTCTTGTGGGGGCGGGCAGACCCGGAGCCTGAACGGCGGCCATGAGCAAAAACCGGCGCCCCACGGTCTCAGGTGGTTCGCGGACCCGGCACGATCCCAGTCTACCGCCGTCGAATCAGGAAGATGGCTAGGGCAAAGAATACGATGGCTAGCGAGAGCAAACCCAGCTCGGCCAGTATGGCCAGGAAGTGGGTGCTGTCCAGGCTCATCTCCACGGCGCTTTCGGCGGTGATGACGAGCATGCGCCGCACCGCGGCGATTACACCCACTACCAGGAAGGGCTCGGCTTCCAGGTGGCCCTCCCGCGAGAAGCGTGCAACGGTGTAGATGATCTCGGCGATCATCAGCGCCAGCAACACCCGATCCAGCAGCCGTACTATTGCGTCAGCCAGATTATGGCCCGAGAACAGGCCGATCGCCTCCCAGACCGCGAAGCCTAGCAAAGCAGCGGCGGCAAGCGAGAGGATGTATCCCGCAGCCAGGTAGATTGACGCTTCTATGCGCTCGAGCAAACTGGTTGGGAAGTGCCTCATGCCCTAGTTTAGCCTGGGGAGGTTCGCATCGGGAATGTGATCCCCGGTACCGGGCCGGGCTAGCGGCCCGGCGGGGGAGCTGGTGCGCAGTACGTGGTGCTCTAGGGGGCGGGCCCGCGCGCCTGCCCGGCTTGTGGTGGGACAGTCAACGGCGACCGAAGTTTGGCTTTGCGTCCAGCATGGACCCCTGCTTTTGCAGGGGCAGGCCCTGAATCAAGTTCAGGGCAGGCTCCCGGTTCTCGGCGGCATAGCCGCCTCGTCCGGGGATACTTTTTGGATTTGATGGTGAAAACGTAGTTCGTGTCCCCGGCCAAGCGGGTCATTTTGACCCGCGCGAGCCGGGGGCCATGCCGCGTTATTCATCCACGGTTGCGTTTGCGGCTCCGTCACCAATCACGCTTGCTAACTGAAGGCTGGTTTGCAGCAACCTAATCTCGGCTGCTTGTACGGCATGGACCCCGGATCCCGGCAACCTCCGGTTGCCTCGTCCGGGGATACGAACAAAAGCGGCTTGTGGTTGGTGGCTTGTAGCGTGTGGTTGACCAGTCAACGACAACGAAACCTCGGGGTATTGCACAGCATGGACCCCGGGTCTCACCCGCTTTGCGGGTTTGCCCGGGGGAACGGACAAAAGCAGAAGGTAGGGGTTGCTTAAGTAGGTCAGCCCCTTTTGAAAAACGTCGCAAAACAAGCCGAGGGCGGCTTGGTAGGTGAAAAACGGTGTTTCCTACGTTCCGCT
>JAMOUW010000025.1 GCA_027067955.1 Thermaceae bacterium | reverse complement strand
GGTATCACTTCCCGATTATGTCAACCTGAATCCCGCGAACGAACTTTACAACTTCGACATCGCTGTGGGTAGGGGCAACAACCCCGTTGTGGTCTGGAGCGAGGACGACGACGGCAACTACATGCTACACGCCAAGGTATACAACGGGCTGGCACGATAGGCAACCATCGCATCACACCGCCGGCAGCAAGCCGGCGGTGTGATGCATACATGGCAACCAACGCCGGGGTGGATCCGCGACGATCAGCGGTACTACCAAACGCCACGCAGGAACTCGCAGCACGCTCTAACCCCCCCATTCCCGTCAAAGACGCCGGGGCAGGTGCTTCGGGCCTGCCGGACCACCCTCCGATGCTTCCTCTTTTGCAAACTGTTTTGCCAGCCAGCCCGTGGGCTGGCTGGCAAAACAATACGGGGGATGAATCCCCCGTACCCAAAACTGCAGTTCAGGCGCCGGCAAAAGCCACATCCGCTATTTCAACTATCGGGCTGGCGCCAGCCAGGTACATGACGCTCCATTCCAGACCATCTCCTACGGCTACGATGCGCTCGATCAGATCGAAAAAGTTGCCGCTGATGGTAAAGTTCTCCACCGGGTAAGCTTCCTCGCCACTTTCAATCTTGAGACCCAGCGCCTGTAAGGAAAAATCACCGGAAATTGGGTTGGCGCCGGCGTGGACGCCCATTAAATCGGTCACCAGCACGCCGTCTTTCAGGCTTACACCGTCCCCCGGAGCAACGATCACGTTATGAGTCCCGACCCCCAGCACACCCTTGTAGCTGCGAGAGGCATGGCCGGTGAGTTCCTGACCCAGCTTATTGGCGGTCTGGCTGTTGTGCATGAAGCTTTCGACCACCCCCTGGCGTAATAGGTATATGGTTCGGGTGGGGGTGCCTTCGGCGTCGAAGGGGGCGTTCATAAGGCCTTCGGGGTGATCGGGGTCATCATAGAGAGAGAAGGCTTCGCTGGCTATCTTCTGGCCGAGTTTATCTCCCAGCCGACTCTTGTCCTCAATAATCTGCTTGCCGCTCCAGTGATCAAGAAAGGGAGCCAGCAACGAAAGGAAGGCAGAGGGTTCAAGATAGGCGGTATAACGCCCGCTTTTGAGCGGGCGCGCCCCCAGCAGGCGACCGGTCTTGCGAATAAACTCCTGCGCGGTACTTGCCGGGTCTAAGGCCGAAACTTCACGGCTGACCTTGAGCTCGAAACCCTGCTTGATACTTTCACCCTCGGCCATCACCGCGTTGATCATCTGGTAGGCGAAACCACTGCGATAACCTCCCGCCGCCCCCCTGGTCGATGCCAGCTCGGTCTGGTATTCGTGCTCGGAATAGGCGGCGGCACCCACCTGCTGCACCCGCTCATCGCGGCGAACCTCTTGCTCCAGGGTCAGGGCCATCGCCTTCTTCTCCTCAAGCGGAACCGAAAGTCCCTCGCCCAGTAAATCGTAGCGACCCATACTGCGGCCTTCGGGCAGAAAGCCGTCCATTTCGGTTTGCAACCCGGCGTTTTCCACGGCCTCGGAAAGCACCCAGTCAAGAGCCTCGTAAGATAGTTCCTCGGTGAAGGCGTAGCCGGTTTTGCCCGCCACCACCACCCGCACGCCGATGCCGCCGCGTTCGGCACCGGTGATCTCCTCTAGCTGCCCCTCGCGGGCTCTCAGGGTAAGCTCGCGACTGCCAGTGGCCAACGCTTCGAGATCGACGCCCTTTTCGCGGGCGCGCTGAAGCAGGTATGTTTGCGCTTCTTGCAGGGTCATCCTTCACCTCCGACCACGATTTCGCTAATCAGCAGGTGCGGCTGGCCGACCTCGACCGGTATGGTTCCCGAAAGCGAACCACACATTCCCGAGGCATTCTTGCGGTCGCCAGCGACCGCCACTATCCGCTGGATGCTCTCCGGCCCCTTGCCGACCAGCATGGCCCCCTTAACCGGCTCTTCTATACGGCCGTTGCGGATTATGTAACCTTCTTGTACGGCAAAGTTGTATTCCCCGGAACCGGGTTTTACCTGACCGCCGCCCAGCTTCTTAGCATAAAGACCGTACTCGATCCCCTCGAAGAGACTCTCGATGCTGGCCTCACCAGCTTCGATGAAGGTGTTGCGCATGCGGCTGGTGGGAGCAAAGGTGTAATTTTGACGGCGCCCCGAACCGGTGGTCCGGTAACCGGTCATCAGGCTGCCCCAACGATCTACCATGTAGCTCTTTAGAACTCCCTTGTCGATGAGCACCGTACGCTCAGTGGGCGCGCCCTCGTCATCGTACTCCGACGAACCCCAGCCGTGGGGAATGGTGCCGTCGTCGACGTAGGTGACCACCTCACTGGCTATCTTTTCACCCAGCTTGCCGGTCAAAACGCTGGTCTTGCGGGCGACCGAGGTGGTTTCGAGCAGGTGGCCGAGCGCCTCATGAAAGATGACGCCACCGAAAGCGTTGCCGATGACCACCGGCATCGGGCCGGCAGGAGCAGTCTTGGCCCGCAGCCTGGTCAGCGCCTGCTCACCGGCGGCGCGGCCATGTTCCGCCGGAGGTTCCAAGTCGAAGAGTTCGAGCCCTACAGCCAACCCCGGCCCCTCGAAGCCGGTTTGCATGCCGTGTTCATTCTCTGCGATGGCGGTGACCATGTAACGGGTGCGCACCCGCCGGTCGCTGGTCCAAAGACCTTCGCTG
>JAMOUW010000024.1 GCA_027067955.1 Thermaceae bacterium | reverse complement strand
CGGAGCACCGCTTGAGCCGCCGCCAGGCGCGCGGTGAGAACCCGGAAAGGCGAGGCCGAAACGTAGTCTAGGCCAATCCGCTGGGCGAACCGCACCGAGCGCGCCTCGCCACCGTGTTCTCCACAAAGTCCTAATTTGAGATCCGGATTGGCTGCGCGACCCTCTCGAACAGCCACTTCTAACAACTGCCCCACGGCAGCCTCATCCAGTCGCTCGGTTGGGTCGTGAGTAAGGGTGCGAGCATCCAAATAATGAGGTAGAAAGTGGCCGGCATCGTCACGGCTAATGCCGAAAGTCAGTTGGGTCAGATCGTTAGTTCCAAAGCTGAAAAAGTCGACGAAACTTGCAATCTTGCCTGCTATCAAGGCAGCCCTCGGGGTCTCAATCATCGTTCCCACCGGCAACTCTAGGCCGAAGTCTTCGAAAACTTCGCGTACCACCGCCAGTGCCTGCTGCACCTCCTCAGCGGTGGAAACTAGTGGGATCATCAGTTCCGGCTTTGGACTTAACCCTTGCTGCTTGAGGAACCGGGCGGCACTAAGCAGCGCTTCTACCTGCATGCGCAAGATTTCTGGACGCACCAGCAAAAGACGCACGCCCCGGAAGCCGAGCATGGGGTTGGTTTCGTGCAAATGCCGCACCTGAGCCAGTAACTTCGCCTCGCCGGGTGCGAGTTTCCCCGCGGACTCCTTGCGCTCGAGCTCCACGAGCGGCGGTAGAAATTCGTGTAGCGGCGGATCAAGCAAACGCACGGTTACAGGCAGACCGTCCATTGCCTCCAACAACCCCACAAAGTCGGATCTCTGGAAGAAAAAGAGCTTGTCGAGCGCTTCGCGCTCCTCCTTTTCGGTCTCGGCCAAAATCAGCGCCCGCACCCAGGGTATGCGTTCAGGATCGAAGAACATATGCTCGGTACGTACCAAACCGATTCCTTCGGCCCCCAGTTCGCGAGCACGACGGGCGTCGGCAGGGGTATCGGCGTTGGCGCGCACACCCAGTTCTCGGTATTCCTCTGCCCACTCGAGCAGTTTCTCTAAGTACTCTCCACTGCCGCCTTCGCTAAGTGCCACCTCTCCTGGAAACACCTTGCCGGTAGTGCCGTCAAGGCTAATTAGATCACCTTCACGGAACTCATTCTTGCCCAGGCGGAAGCTGCGCTCCTCTGGATTGAGGGAGAGTACTGCTACACCTACCACCGCTGGCACGCCCATCCCTCGGGCCACTACCGCAGCGTGACTGGTCATGCCCCCGCGGGCGGTGAGGATACCACGGGCGATGTACATCCCCGAGATGTCCTCAGGGGTGGTCTCCGGCCGAACCAGAATCACCGGTAAGCCGCGTCCGGTCCAGCTCTCGGCGGCCTCGGCATCGAGCACCGCGTGCCCAACTGCTGCTCCCGGTGAAGCGGGCAAGCCCTCGGCCACCGCTTCGGGAACGCGCATGGGGTCTATGCGGGCCCGCAGTAGGCTGGGGAGGGTGTTGGCGTCTATACGCGAAAGCGCCTCTTCGCGAGTGATCGCATCATCCTCGGCCATTTCCACGGCAATGCGGACCGCCGCCTCAGGCGTACGCTTGCCGTTGCGGGTTTGAAGCAGGTAAAGGCGGCCATGCTCAACGGTGAACTCGAAGTCTTGCATATCGCGGAAGTGAGCTTCTAGCCGTTCGGCCACCTCGACCACCTCGGCGTAAAGCACGGGGTCGGTCTCACGCAGACGCTCGAGCGGCTGGGGGGTGCGCAGCCCGGCCACCACGTCCTCGCCCTGAGCGTTCTTTAAATACTCGCCATAAAGACCTTTCTCGCCAGTGGCGGGATTTCGTGAAAAGCCTACCCCGGTACCGGAATCGTCTCCCAGGTTGCCAAAGACCATCGCCTGAACGTTGACCGCTGTACCCAGGTCGTCAGAAATTTCGTAGAGACGGCGGTAAGTACGGGCACGGGGATTGTTCCAACTGGCAAAGACCGCGCTAATCGCTCCTTCAAGCTGCCGCCAGGGATCGTCGGGAAAAACCTGGCCTTGAGCTTCGACGTACTTTAGGTAATCGTCCACTAGACCCTCAATGTCGTGCTCCGAAAGGTCTACGTCACGCTCGGCTCCGGCCAGGGCCTTAACACGGTCGAGTAGGCGTTCAAATCCTTCGGCCTCAAGTCCCAGCACCACCTCTGCGTACATCTGCACCAACCGGCGGTAGCTGTCCCAGGCGAAGCGGGGGTTGCCCGTCTCTTTGGTCATGGCGTTAACGCCCGAGCGGGTCAGACCGAGGTTGAGAATGGTATCCATCATCCCCGGCATGCTGACCGGCGCCCCTGAACGCACCGAAACGAGAAGCGGCAACCCCGGCCCTCCGAACCTTTTGCCGGTGGCCCGCTCGAGCCGCCCCACCTGCACCTCGACCTCACCCCAAAGCCCAGTAGGCAGCCCGCCCAATTCCAAAAAAGCGCGACAGGCCTCAGTCGTCAGCGTAAACCCGGGCGGTACCGGAAAACCCAGACGCGTCATTTCGGCTAAGGCGAAGCCTTTGCCGCCCAACAATTCCTTACCCAATCCATTAGAATCTTGAAATGCGTAGACCTGGCCCATTGAACCCCTCCTAGACCAATTTTAGTCTACCCGTGCCTGACGAATGTGATTTTACAACCGGCTCAAAACCAAAGCCGCCCAAGAAGGACGGCCACCGGAATGGTATGAGGTGGTTGCTCAGACTGTGGGGCG
>JAMOUW010000023.1 GCA_027067955.1 Thermaceae bacterium | reverse complement strand
CAGGCATTGCTAGCCGTAGCCCACAAGATCCTACGACAGCTCATGGGCAGGCTGAAGGCCTACTACAAGGAGCAGGGGCGGGAGGCCCTGGTGGCCTGAGGGGTTGACGGGGGAAGACGGTATCACCTTTTTCCGCCGCCACGGCTTTAACTACCCCATACCCGAGCCCGCGCTAACACTGTATTCATTGGCACAAAAGTGGTCTGCGTTTGCACCAGAGCCAGTGCCCGATGGGGCGCTAGAAACACTCATTGAGCACGCCACTATCCGCTATCTGCGGGGCAAAACTATTTATGCCCAGGCGCACGAGCAGACGGCCGGTTTTGTGGGCCATATTACCTATCACTTGCACGGCGCCGGCAATGAGGCGGCACTCTGGCTGGGCCGACTTGGCGGTATGGCTTTTTACTCGGGGGTGGGAGCAAAAACCACGTTGGGCTTTGGGTTGGTAAAGGAGTACCAAAGACAGCCAAGAAGAAGCGGGAACGGGCAGGCGCAGGCCTGAGCACCAATACGTTGCCGGAGCTTTGGTTGCATGAGTTGTTGCAGTGCGGGAAGTCACAAAAGAGTTGCTGCCATTTGGCTGTGCGGCGCTAATACGTTGGCAGGGAGGTAGTTGTGCTTACTAAAGGCGGCAAATACATACTGGGTGCTTTGGGGTTGCCAAGAAAAGACGAGGGTGGCGAACCGCGCTACGAAACCACGGTTTATACCCTGGTTCGAGACGGGCAAAAGAAAACGAGCAAGCCAACGGGCCTGACAATGCGGGCGCTGGTTGAGTTTTTCCCCGAGTTTTCACCAGTATTTTTGACTACTGGCGAAGCAAAAAGGCAGGGGTGGCAGATGGTGGTGGACGAGTTTGGATACTCTCCGCGCTACATAGACATCCCCGAGGGGCGTTCGGAAGAAGAGATTTGGAACGCGGTAGTTAACATCGTGGAAAAGCTACCGGAAGATGCAGAGATTATTATTGACGTTACCCACGGCTACCGAACTTTGCCTCTGCTGGCGTTGCAAAGTGCGTTGCTGGCTGAAGAGATGGGCGAGGTGAGCATTAGCGGTGTTTTTTACGGCGCTCGTGAGGCCAAAACGGGTTCGGAAACGCCATTTTTCGACATGACTCCGCTCCTAAACATCCAAAAATGGTCGCGGGCGCTGGGCGACCTGCGCAGGTTCTCGCACGCGGAGCCATTGCTTGAACTGCTAAAGGGAACGCTGGAGCCGGTGTTTAGTGGGAGCCAAAAACTGCCTAGGAATCCTGCGAACTTAAGCAGTCTGGCAGGACATTTAGAAAATATGGGCCTGGCCCTCCGCACTATTCGAGTAGCCAAAGCCGTGGACACCTCCAAAAGGCTCGGTGACGTGCTGCCAGCCGCCGAGCGTGAGCTTGAGTATTTTCCGGAACTGCGGGCAATAGCCCCGTTTTTGCAACCGAGCTTTAGGGAGCTGGCCTCTTTTGCGCCTGGCGATTATCAAGACTTTTCGGGAAAGGAAGCCTTGCTGGCCATGGTGCAAACGCTGCATTACTATTTGCGCACCCAGGCCTACCCTGAGGCGGTTACTCTTGCCCGCGAGGCGCTGGTGAGCTACTGCGTACACCGGAATGGCGGGGATTTTTTTGACAGGAGCGACCGCGAGTTGGCGGAAAAAGCCCTCAACCAATGGGAAGAGGCCCGCTGGCAAAAAACGTGCAGCGACAAGGAAATGCTGGATCTTTGGCAGACGCTCAGCGACCTGCGAAACGACATTAATCACGCCGGTTTCAGGAGCAACGCCCGGCGTGCTCGCAAGGCGCAGGAGCAGATAGAAAACGTTTGCGGCGAAACCGCAAACTATATAGAAACCAATCTTTCCTAAATGCTTACGGTGGGCGATAGGTGCGGGACGTGTTTTGGAGCTGGCGATGTACGTTTTGCACGTTGTCAAACCGGGGGCGAAGGTAAGGGTTAGGAAGGGCCGCTTTTTGGTCGAAAAAGACGGCGAGGTTCTGGCCACCGCTCCCAAGAATCAGGTAGAAAGAGTTGTTTTGCTCGGCAGCGTGTCGTGATGACACCGGCAACAGTGTTTTGTATGCAACACGGTTGTGCGCGGTGGCGGAGGGGGCAGCAGAAGCACTTGCCGCTGCGGCCAACCATCAGCTGTGTAATACAGGGCCACGGAATGCAATGCCAACGTTCAACACGCTGGCTGCGAATAGAAGCTTGGCTGTTAGTATTTCTCCGGTGAGCAGGAACTATTTTAGGGCTCTTTTGTTGTGAAGGTCATAACAACAATGTTCCAGGCCGCCCCAAGCGCGAAAACGACCATTTTGCCCGCCTGAGTATAGTATACTCAGTCCAGATAGTTGGCAACGTTAACAGCGCCTATGGCTTATCCCGTCTTTGGCGGGGCTCGCTGGGGGTGAGCCGCAAAAAGGTCAGCCTCGAGAGGGGATTGAAGTCGCCTGCGGATGACTGTTGGCGCTCATAAAGTTGGGGATGCGGCAATGCCAACAGCCGCTATCCTTCTATTTGCAGCGACCCAACCGTGGCGACGTAGCCCGGCATGGACCCCGGCTCGCGGGCACTTTGTGCCCTTGGCTGGGGGCACGATATTTGATTTGGGCGGCCATGCATTGACAACCGACGTCTGGCTCATGCATCGCCCAACCCCCACCCCAGCCCTCCCCCAGGGGAGGGAGCATTACTTTGCTGCGACTGAACCGTGGAATCTGGGCGCGGCGTAGGGCCCCAATAGTCGGCTTCGCCGGGATGTGGATTGTGGGAAGTAGGAGGGGTGGGCTGGTCGTGAATCTGCGATTAACTTTTTGGGCTTTGCACCGCCAACAATCCCCACAGCCTGCCCTCTCCTAGTGCGGGTGGGCGTTTTGCTACGTGGCAATTAAACCAGTATTCGCCCTGATAAAATGGCCTAAATGGGATCTACACAAAAACAAACAATAGCGCTCGTTGCAATGGCGTTGGTAATCTTCGCGTTTTATTATGGCGGCCCAAAGGGGCTGCTTTTTGGGTCGCTCGTTTACGTAATAGTGGGGCTGCTACAGCTAGCAGCAGATGGTAGGAAATACGGCGATGGTGTGTCGGAATATTTGCGCGCACTCGCGCTGCTTACCCAGGGTTTGAGGTCATGGGCGGGCCTATTGCTAACGCTGGTATTCATGGTGGCGATATTCGGCTGGTTTGCCGACGGGATTACAGCCCACCAAGGCTATATGGCGCTAGGAGCAGTCATTCTGGCTGTTGGAACCACGGTTTGGGCCGTATGGTTGGCGCCGCAACGGCAAAAAGACCTGCCGACAACAAGGATGGTTAGCGGGCTTAGCCTGATAAACGAAGATAGCATCGCGCAACTCGAAAAGTACACCACCCTTGAAGAGCTAGAGAAGGCGGTAGCCCAGGGCGACGGGGTAAATAAAAATAACTTTATTCCTATCATTGCAACGATATCTAAATATGATGACTTAAAAACCGTTTGGCTAGTTTTGTTTAAGGGAACCCTAAAAGATGGTGTGGGTTTCGACCGCGTTAAAAACGTTATCCTCCGATTGTTTCCAAATAGATTCGACAATGACGATATTGCCAGGGTTGACCTATCTGCAATACCCAACTGGGACGCCAATGCAATATACAGCGAGCTGTACGAAAAGTTGCAGAAAGAAGAAGACGGCCATGCCAAGCCGGAAGCAGAAGGAAACACGGTGTTTGCTATTACTAGCGGAACGGCTGCATTAACCGCCGCACTTTCGGTTTTGGCCTTGCAGGGAAGCGCAAAACCCGTTTACCTCCGCGAAGGCGGTAGCAAGGGGGTGTCTTTGGCCGAACGCGTGGTTGGCTTTGAAAATTGGGATATTATCCGCTTTAAGCACCTGGTTCGTGAGGTGATGGATGTACTTGGTGATGTGTAGCGGTTTTGATGCTGGTTGCAAAAGCAGGCCGCAAAAGGGGGACACATGCTGCTTTTGAACTTTGCCCACCCATTAAAGCAGAGTGACCTGGCCCGGATCGAGGAGATTACGGGCGAAAAGATAGAGCGTGTTTTGGTCGTGGACAGCCGAGTAGATACCGAACGGCCGCTTGGCCCGCAGATACGGGCGATGGTGGATTCGGTAGGGCTGAGCCCTGAAGAGTGGCAAACGGTTCCTCTGGTAGTTAACCCGCCTTCGCTCAACTACAGCGCTGTAGCGCTCGTGGCCGAGCTCCACGGACGAATGGGCTACTTTCCTCCCTGTATGCGCATGCGACCTGTACTGGACGGAAGCGGGCAGCGGGTCGTACCACCCCGCTTTGAGGTGGCCGAGGTCTTCAATTTGCAGGCCATCCGTGACGAAGCTAGGCTGAGCAGGTTCTGATGCGCATAGTTCACGCACTAAACAGCACGGTCTTTTGGGCAAAAAGCGGCAATCAGGTTACATGTTCAAATTTATCACATGGACCAAATTGAGTGCGCGGTTAATCAAGAGCTTTTGGTAATCAGGCTAGATCGCGATTATCTTCCCCATGTTGAGCAGGAGGCCCTTTGTGAAGTGCTTGCTCCCTTTTTAGAGCAACTCAACGATTTGGTGCGCGAGTTTGTGGATCCCAATCCGGGTCGGTTGTGGTTAGTGGAGCATGGCGTCGTTTGGATATTGCATTACGAACGGGTGGGAGAAGTGTGCGCCATCCTCAACGGACCCAGCTTTGACGACGTGGTTAAGAATACGGTCCGCTTCGAATACCATACCGGGTCCAAAACGTTTTGCTTTTTTCCCTCCTGATACAACTCGTAAAAACAAGCTGCAAGGTTGCGGGACAGCAAGCATTGGCAAGCTGTATCCGCAGTTTCGATGTCGGGGATAGAGTTGGGAGTTACATACATGCTACTGGTGAAACCGACTTCCTCCAACCGTGCGCTATGATTGCCTCTTAACAAACCACTAATCAGAATCGTTACGTTGCAAATATCTTTACACACAACACCGGGCTTTACAAAAAGAGTGCAACCAGTGAACCAGCAAAAGGTTGCTCAAGTTGCGCTCAGTGTTGGCTTTTTTGGAGCACAGAAAAACATGCCCCTAGACCGAGCCGCGCACATTTTAAGCAACCAACTCTCGGGCGAGCTCCCCGCTTAGAGCAACTTTTTTTTCAGTGTGGTCCGCGTGGACGATGTAGCCTTCGGATAAGCGCGTATCACACTAGCGGGGTCCTCCCGTCGTCGCGCACTCTCCGGCGTCGGCATAGGCTCCCATGTCCTCAAAGGGGTCACCCGGTACCGGCCGCAGGAAACCCGCAGAGGCGGGGTCGAGGCTCACGAAACGGGGGGCTCCCTGACGCTGCCAGGAGTTGTTCTCCTGCGGCCCGCTGCTGCTCACCGGGGTGTCGTTCTCGACGGCGATGTTGCGCACCATGCGGGTGTCCTTTGCCCCGGTGAAGCCCACGCCCTTGTTCCTGTAGGCGGTGTTGCAGGCGAACAATACTTTTTTCCCGGCGTTGTAGTCGAAGCCACGGCTGCGGTTGTCCCAGACCAGGTTGTGAACCACTACCGCGCGCAGGCCGCCCCTGGCGCTGGCCTTGAGGTTGCCGCCGGCCTTGATGCCGTTACCGTTGCCGCGTTCGCCGCGGCCGTTAGCGTAAACCAGGTTGAAGGCGACGTAGCTGTCGTTGGAACGCCAGGTATCGATGCCGTCGTCGGAGTTGGCGTAGACCCGGTTGTGCACGACGCGGTTGTGGCGGCCCGAGGAAACGGCCACGCCATCGGCGCTGTCGCCCTTGGAGGGCATGTAGACGTCGGAGTTGTCGTGTATTACGTTGTCGCGCACGATGTTGTACCCCTCGGGGTAGGGAACGGTGAAGTCGGGGCTGTCTTCGTGCCACTCGCCGCCGTATATCTCGATGCCGGAGAGGGTGTTGTGGTGCAGCTCGCAGCCCTCGACGACGTTATGGCTGCCGCGGATACCGATGCCGGCGTTGCCCATGTAGCGGATTTCGAGCCGGCGCAGGTAGACGTATTCGGCATCCTTGTCGATGCGGATGCCGTAATAATAATGGTGGTCGCCCCCGTAGCTTTCGGCGCTGGAATATTCGCCCTCGAGCACCGCTTGCTCGCCGGGATAGCTCTCGATGATCACCGGCTTCGCGGGCGTGCCCGCAAGCGCGCCGGTGTGCAAACCGGCACCGCGAACCGGATAGATGCCGCCGCGCAGGAAGAGGACGCTGCCCGGCTCCAACCTGCCGAAGGCGGTGCGCAAAGAACAGGGTTTCTTTTCGCTACAGTCCGAGCCAGCACCCCCCGGGGCGGCGAAGAGGGTGCCCCGGGCGAGCGGCGTAGGCGCCACCTCGCGGGGCCCCGGGACGGTGATCTGCGGCTCCGGATCGCTCCCTCCGGGAGGAAGCCGGGGGGATCCGTCCGGGGTGCGCCACCCGTGACACCCGGAAACCAAGAGCAGGGTCGCGACCAGAAAAAACTGCCGTGTCTTCTTCATGGGTCCTCCTGCGGCCCCGGCGCGGCGCCGTCCAGAAATTCCTCCCCTGCCGGCACGTCTTCCGGAAGCCCGCCATCACCAGCACCAGCTGCGGTCATGAGTTTTCTCCCTGCACCGTCCCTTTCACCAGGGTTCCTTTCCTGTATGGTCGTAACGATACCGTAAACAATTATACCGCCAGCGTGCGGCGTCCGTTTACGGTATAAAGGTCCGGTGAAGCTTTCCAAGCACCGCCTGCTGACCGCCCTGGGCCTCTCGGGAGGCCTGGCCTTTGTGGTGGGGAGCGTGTTCTTCCTCGACCCCGACCGCTACACCGCCGGGGTGTATCTCTTCATTTACGGCAGCGCGGCCATGCTGCTCGAGCGCCTGGGCAAACTTTGGGGCGGCGGCGAAGGGTAGTCAGTATCCGCTCCCCGTGATCTCAAAGTAACGGCGGACCGCTTCCGCCGCCGCGGGGGGCAGCGGGGCGTTTTGCAGATAGCGCTCCGCGCCGCGGCGCACCTCCGGCGGCGGGCTGCCCGCGGCCCAGGGAGAAGGCGGCGGAGCGGGCGGGCCCCCGGGATGGACCGCCCCGTCACCCGCCGGGGACGCTGCTACGCGCGGAGACGGAACGCCTTCCCCGCGCCCGGTGTCTCCGGTTGCCGGCCCTCCAGCGCCGTCCCCGTTCGCCCCGTCCAGGCCGTCCGAAGCTCCGGCCCGCACCCTCCCGGCCGGATCCTTACCCGGCTCCGGCGCCGGGGTGGCACTACCGCCCCGTGTGTACGTCCCCGCGACGGCGGGCTGCATCTCCTGGAGACCTCCGGTCTTCGCGGCGCCTTCTGCCCGCGCCGCGGAACCGGCCTCCCGGGCGGCCGGAGCGGCACCGACGCCCTGGCGCTCTCCGGCCGCGGGCTGCTGTGGAGGCTCTCCCCCGACAGGAGTTTCATCGGGCGGGCGCGTGCCGGATGCGACCGGCTCCCGGGATGCGTCCCCCTGCGAAGGACGGCGCGGAGCTTCAGTTTCAAAAGCGCCTTCCCGCGCGCCGGCAAAGGGCTCCTGGGGTCGCGATTGGCGAGGGGCGGCTCCTTCTGCCGGGCCCACCTCTCCCGCAGCCCCACCGGCAACCCGCTCGAGCGGTGGTGGGGGCGGTGCGTACGCAGGCGCCGCCGCGGCCAGAATCCAGAGCGCCAGTGCCAGCATCGCCTCCCGCAGGGGCAGCGGCAGCACCGCCGCGCGCGCGGCCCGCTCGGCTTCGGCGCGCAGGCGCGGGTAGGCGGGGTCGGCAGGCGGCGTTTCCAGCGCGGTGCGGTAGACGAGCCCCAGACTGCGGTCGATATCGGCGAGGGCGGGTGCAAGCTGCCAGCGCAACGGATAAAGCAGGGCGGCGAGCGGCAACAGCAACGCTGGCACACCCAGCACCGGCTTCAGCAGCCAGGTGGCCGCGGCGAGCGCCGCCGCAAGCCAGGCGCGCACCCGCCAGGCCCGGAAAAGTGCCCAGCGCCGGTGCAGGTCCATAATCCCAGCCTAGCGGGGGACGGGGTGAAGAGGGTGTGCTGCGGCTACCGGGCTTCTTTCCGGTATCGCTGCATGCAGGCTTCCACCTCGGCCACGGCGTCATCACGGCCGCCCCAGCCGGTCACCTTCACCCACTTGCCCTTCTTGGCTTCGAGCGCCTTGTAGGTCTCGAAGAAGTTGGCGATCTCGTCGCGCTTGCCCGGGGGCACGTCGGCAAGGTCCTGGATCGCGTCGAGCCGCGGATCCTCGGCCACCACCGCGAGGACCTTGGAGTCGGGGCCTTTTTCGTCCTCCATATGCAGCAGACCGATGACGCGGGTTTCGACCAGCACGCCCGGGAGCAAAGGGTAGCTGGAAATGATTATCCCGTCGAGCGGGTCACCGTCCTCGGCCAGGGTCTGGGGGATAAAACCGTAGTCGCCCGGGTAGAACTGGGCGCCGGGGAGGACGCGGTCGAGCTTGACCATTCCGGTTTCCTCGTCGAACTCGTACTTGTTCGCGGATCCCCGGGGCACCTCGATGATCATGTGCACCGTTCCGGGTGCGCCGTCGCCAATGGGGATGTCATGCAGGTTGGCCATGGAATCAGGATACGGCGGGCATCCGCTGCGGCGCTAGCGCTCGCGCCAGACCAGCGCCGCGAGCAGTTCGATGGCGTCGTTGGCGGCCTCGCGGCCGGGAAGCGCGGAGAAAGCCCGGTCCAGTTCCTCGAGGGCGGGCCGCGCCAGCTCGCGGGCGTACTCGCGGGCCCAGGACACCGAGCCTGCCTCCAGCAGGCGGTTGTGCAGCCAGGCTACCTCTTCCGGGTCCTTGCGGGAGCGCGGCAGCGCCAGCAAAGCTTCGGCGCGGGCCACTTCCTCCGCCGGCGCGCGTGACAGCCAGTCTATGAGTATGAGCGTCAGCTTTCCCTCCCAGAGGTCGCCGGCGACCTCCTTGCCGTAGGCGCGGGGGTCTCCTTCCAGGTTGAGCACGTCGTCGATTATTTGAAAAGCGACCCCCAACCTAAGGCCCGCCGCGGCGAATATGGGGTCGGGCAGGGCCCCCGCCGCCAGGGCGCCCAGCCGCAGCGGGGCTACGGCGGTGTAGTACGCCGCCTTGCGCTCCACCATTTCCAGGTAGTCCTCGGGGGAAAGGTCGAAACGCCCCTCCAGCGCCCAGGTGAGGTCCAGGTGCTGGCCGCTGGCGGTGGTTTCAACGAGCTGGGCGAACTCCAGCAGCACCTTGCGGCGGGCCCCCGCCTCGGCCAGCAGACGCCACATAACCGCGTGCAGCGCGTCCCCGGCATTGAGCGCCAGCGGCATGGGAACCAGCCGGTGCAGCGCCGGGCGACCGCGGCGTTCGTCGGAGTCGTCTTCGATATCGTCGTGGATGAGCACCCAGTTCTGAAAGAGCTCCAGCGCCGCCGCCACTTCCAGTGCCGCGGTGTCGTCGCCATAGGCACGCGCCGTCAGCACCACCAGCTGCCCGCGCAACATCTTGCCGCCGCGCTGGGGATAGTCGCGCAGAATGCGCGCATATGCGGCCAGCTCGGGTCGCGCCGCCGCCTCGGGGTCGGGGAGCGCCGCCAGGATGGTCCGCTGTAGCTCCAGGGCTAGCGGGGTCACGCTAACATTTTAGCCCCCGCCGCGGCCCCGCGCCGCCTCCCCCTGGTCTTCATCGCGGGCCAGCTCCAGCAGCCGCCGGCGCCAGGGCTCGTGCCCAGCCTGCTCTGCCTCGCGGCGGGCCATTTCCGCGTAGCCGGCCTCGCCGGTGGCGTGATGCAGCGCCCAGAGGGCGCGGCTGGCCGCATAGGGGTCGCGCCGGGCGCGCGCCTCCTTGAATGCCTTCTCGGCCAGCTCGCGGGCCTTGTCCTTATAGCCCCAGGCCGCGTGAGCCTCGGCCAGCAACGCAAGCACCACCGGCGAGAAACTACGCCCCATTAGCTCGTGAATGCCCAGCGCCTCGCCCAAGGCGTGGACCGCTTCTTTGGGTCGCCCCAGCGCCGTGAGCGCCTCCCCCTTCAGCATCAACGCCGCTATGGCCAGCTCCCCGTCGGTGGCTTTCTCGGCGGCCGCGAAGGCCTCTTCGGCGAGCCGCAGCCCCAGCTCGGGTGCGCCCGTAAGTACCGCGTGGCTGCCCCGGTGGACCCCCGCCCAAGAGCCCAGGTTTCCGCTCTCGGCCTCGAGCTCCTTGAGCCCGGCGAGGGCCGCCTCCTCGTTGCCGGCGCGCAGCCGGGCCGCGGCCAGGTTCAACCGGGCCCGCCCGCGCTGGTTGTCGGGTATCTCGTCAAGGACATTTTCTATTATGCGCGCCGTGTCCGCGGGTCTGCGGGCACGCCAGTAGAAATCGGCCAGGTCTAGCGCGGCGGCTGGCTCCAGGGGATAGGCAGCCTCCGCGCCCGCCAGCAGCGCCAGCGCCGCGTCCCTGGCCCCCTGGTCCAGCAGGGCGTTCGCCTTCCCCACCGCGGTGCCCCAAAGCGCGTGTAGCATCTCCCGGCGCTCGTTCTCCAGCCAGTCCCGGAACGCGGGAAACGGACTCTCGAAGCCCGGTACCAGCTCGCCGTAGCGCCGGGATGTTTTTTCCCAGTCGCGATAGGCGTCCTGCCAGTAAGCGAGCACGTCGCTTTCCGCTCGCAGCTGTACGCGGTCCCCGTCCTCTTCCAGGTAAGGACCGTAGCTACTCTCCCGTACCGCTTGCAGAGCCTGCTCGGCGTCGGGGAGCACCTTGGACAGCTCTTCACGGCTGCGCCAGCCGGGACGCGCCAGCAAATAGATGACCAACTCGGCGCCGGGTGACGGGGGCAGCGGGGGCGTCTGGCCCAGCAGGCGCGGGCTCAGTCTTTCCACGGCTCTACTTCTTTGTAGTAGATCAGAGCCGAGAACTCCACGTTGCGCCCGGTATGGGCGGAAGAAAACAACACCTCGACGATGATGGCGTCGTCGCTCAGGCCTTCGACTACGTTGTTCAGCCGCTCCTGAAACAAGTCGGGGTCGGTACCCGTAACCAGACGAAAGTGCACCTCTTTCATACCTTAACCATACCGCGGCCGGCCACCGCGCGGCCCCGCGTGCGCCTTAACAGTCAAATCGGGTAGAATATTCAGTAACATGAGCGCTTATCAAGATAAGCTACGAGAGCTTACCCAGGACGAGGTCGTCTCGAAACTCGAGGGCTCCGACGGGCTGCTTGCCCTCACCCGCTCCGAGCTTTTCTATATTGGTGAGGCCGGTGTGCGGCGCGCGCGCCTGGACGAGATCAAAAAGGTTGTTGGCGGCAAGGGCGGCACACTCGTCGTAATGGGTGCGAACGCTCCGCTTATAGAGGCGCCGGTGCGCAGTTTCCAGGTAGACGAGCTGCGCCTCTTCTTCGAATCGGTAAAAACCTTTGTAGCGCGCCAGAAGCGGGGTGAGTTCTCCAAACCGCCCGCCGAGCGCACCCCGCCCCCGCGACCCCCGGAACCGAAGCCGCGGCAAGCTGCGCCGCCGCCCCCGCCCCCTCCACCACCGCCCCCCCCACCACCGCCACCCTCTCCGCCCATAGACGAGCGGCCGATGACCCTGGAAACCCTGGATGACGAACTCCCCCCTCCCATAGACCCTCCCAAGTCCCCGTCCTCGACGCGGTCTCACGCCCATGGGTCCGCGGGGGCCCCCGGAGGCCAGGAAAACCCTTCCATGGTGACGCTCCTCAAGGCTCTGAGCCTGATCGTTCTGCTACTGACCGTTTACAAACTCTTCATCGCCCCTCCGGCGAGCGCGATGGGTCTCATCATCACGGCCGTGATCGGGCTGGGCGCAGCCCTGGCTGCATGGTGGTACGCCTCAAAACTTTAGCTACCGGTATCTATCTGGCGCTGGTGCTGGCGCTCGGAATCGCACGGCTCGGACCGCACCTCACGGTGCGGTTTTCTCCACCCGCAATAGAGGATATTGCCCCCACCGTCGCGGTAACGGGAGCGGTGCGCGCCCCGGGGGTATATACCCTCGAGCCCGGCGCCCGCGTGGCTGACGCCCTGGCCGCAGCCGGCGGGCCCGCCGGCAACGCCGACCCGGAGGCTCTCGACCTGGCCCTGCCCGTCGCCGACGGGGAAACCCTGCGGGTGCCCGCCAAAGGCAAAGCCGTACCCCGGGCGCTGGGGGCACCGCGGACCGCGGTGAACGTCAACACGGCGGACCTGAGCGCGCTCGAATCCGTTCCCGGCATCGGCCCCGTGCTGGCCCGGCGCATCGTGGCCCACCGCCCCTATCGCTCGCTGGACGAACTGCTGCGGGTGCCCGGTATCGGCCCCAAGTCGCTCGAGCGCCTGCGCCCCTACCTGATCCCGTGACGCCCTATGCCTTTGCCGCCGGAGCGCTACTGGCCGCGCTGTTCGGGCCGTGGTCGGCCGCGGGGGTTCTGGTTCTGCCCTTTCTCCCAGGAAAAATACGCGCGCCCTTCGCCCTCGGCCTGGCACTGGTCATAGCCCGCTGCTTGCTGCCGGGTGACCCTTGGGCGGAAAGCATCGGAAAGAGGGTGTTGCTCAGCGGCGAGCTGCGTTCCGGGGTACTGCACAGCACCCGCGGCCCCATTTTTTTGCATACGTATCCGCTGGTAGCCGACGGCCGGGTGCGCGTGCGCGGCGTGGTGGCGCGACCTCCCGGCCCCCGCCTGCCCGGCGGCTTCGACAGGCGAACGTGGCTGCGTGGCCTGGGCATACAGGCCGAACTGCGTGACGTGCAGGTGCTGGAACAGCGCCCTTTCCCGCGGGGTCTGCGCGACAGGGTACGTGGCAACCTGCTGCGCGGGCTCACGCCGGAGGCCGCGGGACTGGCCCGAGCGCTCACCCTGGGAGAACGAACGGCCCTGGGCGACGACGAAGACGCCTTTCGCAAAGCCGGCCTCGCCCACGCCCTGGCCCTGTCAGGCTTGCACGTGGGCATACTGACGGGTTTCTTTTTGCTCGCCGCGCTCCCTCTGGGAAGGCTGCGCTTCCTGGCGGCATTGGCGTTGCTGCTCGGCTATCTGGCTCTCGTGGGGCCCACGCCGTCGCTTTTCCGGGCGGCGCTGATGGCGGCGGTGTGGTTGCTGGCGCGGAGCGCCGGGCTCGTAGACGTACCGTTACCGGCGCTGCTCGTACTGGCGCTTGGTCTTCATCTCGCCCTCGCACCCTATTCCATATGGAATCTTTCTTTTCAGCTCTCCTACCTGGCGGTTCTCGGCATCGCGCTGATACTGCCCCTGCTGCCGCAGCGGCCCCGCTGGCGGGCCTGGCTGTGGGGATCCCTGGGCATAACCCTGGCGGCGCAGGCCGCCACGCTGCCGCTCGTGCTCGACCGTTTCCACTACCTTCCGCTCGCCAGCCCGCTGGCCAATCTGCTGCTGCTCCCCCTGGTGGGGCTGCTCGTGCCGCTGGGATTCTTGAAGGCCGCGCTCCCCCTGCTGGCGGATTTTCTGGCGGCCCCCTTCAACCTGGTCGCGGAGGTGCTGTTGCGGGGCACCCGCTTCTTCGCGCGCGCTCCCGGCCTGCACTGGGGCAGCCTGGACGTTAGCGGCTACTCGCTCTACTACCTGTCCCTGACACCGCTGCTGCTCGCCGCTTACAGGCACCTGCGGCCGCGCACCGCTCTGGGGATGGCGGCCGCCGCCGTTCTGGCCGCCGCAGCGACGGCAGACCGCGTCCGTCCCGACGTCTGGTTCCTGGACGTGGGTCAGGGAGACGCCGCCCTGGTGCGTCTGCCCGGAAACGTAGAGATACTCGTGGACGCCGGACACGACTGGAACGCCCGGCCGCTGGCCCGGGCCCTGGCGGCACTGGGGGTCGACGACCTGGACCTCGCCATCGGCACCCACCCCGACGCCGACCACACCGGGGGGTTGCCTGAGCTTCTGGGGCTCGTGCCGGTGGGAACTCTGGTCTTGGGACCGCCCAAACCCGGCGACGCGCTGGACTCCCGCATCCGCGCCGCCGCCCGCGCCCGGGGAGTGCCGCTCGTAACCGCCTGGCGCGGGCGCATCTTGCGGGTGGCCGGGGCCGAGCTGCGCTTTCTCCACCCGCCCCCGGCCGCGACCGGGGACGACAACGATCGCAGCCTGGTCTTTTTGCTGGAATACCGGGGGCGGCGACTCCTCTTCACCGGGGATGCCCCGGCCTCGAACGCGCGGTTCTGGCCCCCGCTGCACGTGGACGTTATCAAAATCGCCCATCACGGCGCGGTAAACGGAACCTCGGAAACCCTGCTGCGCCGCTACCGCCCCCGCCTCGCCTGGATCGGGGTGGGAAAGAACGCCTTTGGCCATCCCGACCGGCGGGTTCTGAACCTGCTTTCCACCTGGAAGGTGCGGGTTCTGCGCGCTGACAGGGACGGCTCGGTGCGGCTGCCGCTACGCTGAGGGATTGCCGTTTAACCGCCAGCGGACCGGAATGAAAGCCTGAGCGCTGCACGCGCTCAGGCGAGATACGATACGGTTCCGCGCGGTGCGTCTAGCCCTGATAGCCCAGGCGCTCGAGCAGCGCGTTAAGCTCTTCTTCGGAATAATAATATATCTCCAAACGCCCCCTGCCCTCGGCGGTGAATCGCACCTTCATACCCAGCTGCCGGGCCAGGTCGCGCGCCAGCTCCGCGTAGGGCTCCTCGCGGCGGGAGGAAGCGGATTTCTTCCTGGGACGGCTCGCCAGGCGTTCGGCCTGACGCACCGAGAGGCCCTCCTGCACCATCCGTTTGAGCAGCGCAGGCCTTTCCTCCGGCGGCGCCATCAACAGGGCGCGAGCATGCCCGGCGCTGATATTGCCCTCGAGCAGGGCATCGCGTCCGGCCTCATCGAGCTGCAGCAGGCGCAGGGAGTTGGTAACGGTACTGCGGGCTTTCCCCACCGCCTCCGCTATCTCCGCCTGGGAGTAGCCCATGTCCACCAGCCGCTGGTAGCCCTGGGCCTCCTCCAGCGGGTTCAGGTCCTCACGCTGTAGATTCTCAACCAGCGCCAGTTCGAGCGCGGTGCGGTCGTCGAGCTCGCGCACCACCACCGGCACCTCGGCCAACCCCGCCATCTGCGCCGCGCGGTAGCGCCGCTCCCCGGCTACGAGCTCGTATCCCTCGCCCCGCGGGCGTACCAGCAACGGCTGTAAGAGCCCCTGCTTCTTTATCGATGCCGCCAGCTCGGCCAGCGCCTCTTCATCGAAGTAACGCCGGGGCTGGTCGGGATTGGGTCTTATTAGCGCCAGGGGCAGGCGGGTGGGGTGCCCCCCTGTCTTCGGCAGCAGGGCGTCCAGCCCGCGACCCAGCCCTCTAGTCTTTTTCGACACGTCGTATCACCTCCGCCGCCAAGCGCCCGTAGGCCTGCGCCCCCGTGGACGTGGGCGCGTACCTGGCTATCGGTTCACCGTAGCTGGGCGCCTCGGAAAGGCGCACGCTTCGCGGTATCACGGTTTTGAAAACACGGTCGCCGAAGTGCTCGCGGGCGTTTTGCTCCACCTGCTGCGAGAGCAGGGTACGGCCGTCGTACATCGTGAGTACGATTCCCACGATCCGCAAAGGCGGGTTCAAGGCAGAGCGCACCTTTTCCACCGTTTCCACCAAACGGGCAATCCCCTCGAGGGCGTAGTACTCGGTTTGCAGCGGCACTATCAACCCTTCGGCGGCCGTTAGAACGTTTATCGTCAACGGTCCCAAACTGGGCGGGGCGTCGTAGAGAATAAAGTCGTATTCACCGTCCAAAGCGGCCAAGCTGTTACGCAGGCGAAAGGGGTCGTCGAGCAGTTCGGCGGTTGCGGCCACCAGCCCTTCCCCCGCGGGCAGCAGGTCCAGACCGTAGCTGTCCAGGTGGATCTTCTGCGTCCTGGGGTCCGCGTCATCGAGCAACACCGCCGCCGCTCCGGTCCCCGGCGGCCCCGGATCTACCCCCAGCCCCGAGGTGGCATTGCCCTGGGGGTCGAGATCGACCAGCAAGACGCGACGATCCAGGAGCGCCAGATAGGTAGCCAGATTGACCGCGGTCGTGGTCTTGCCCACCCCGCCCTTCTGGTTCACCACTCCTATCCTCTTCAACGCGGACCCTCCAACCGCAAGGCTACCAGCTCCGCCTGTGGACCCAGTTGTTTCACGTGAAACACCGCTGCGCCCAACCTTTCCGCCTCTTTGCGCCATCCCGGGCCCTTGCGGGCGATCAGGGTAAGCGGATAATCGGCCGCATGGGCCACGAGACGGTAAACCTCGTCAAATGGGGCCACCGCCTGGGCAGTTACATATGCCGCCCTGCCTTCCCACTTCTGCACGTCGCCATTGTACACGCGCACGTTTCTCAGGCCCAGGCTGCTTACTGCCAGGTCCAGAAAGGCAGCCCGCTTTGCGCGCCTTTCCGCCAGGATCAGCTCTATGTCAGGCCGGTGTATGGCCAGCGGTATCCCAGGCAAACCCGCGCCGGAACCGACGTCCAGCACCCGCGCCCCCGGGGGTATCAACGCGCCGTAAGCCCGCGCCGTTTCCAGGTGCTGCGGCAGTCTCTCGAGCACCCGCGGCGATATCAGGTTGGCACTGGCGGCGTACCGCTGCAGTAATTCGGCATAGCTCTCGTAAGGATCCTTCACGCAGGCCCCCTGCCGGTTCGCTTGATGTGCACCAGCAACGCGGTAATTTCCGATTCCCGCAATCCTGGTATCCGCGCCGCCTCCGCCAGGCTAGCCGGACGCCGGAGCGACAGTTTCTCCACCGCCTCGCGCGACAGGTTGTGCACCTGCCGGAAATCCAGCCCCGACGGAATTAGGTAGGCGGACAGCTCTCCGGAGCGCTGGCGCAGGCGATCCTGCCGCTCTATATATCCAGCGTACTTCGCCCTTATCTCCACCTGCTCGGTCTCCTCCGGACTCAGCTCGATCATCGGGCCGCCCACGCGTTGCCAGGCCTCCTCCAGCGTAGCGCCCGGTCTGCGCAACCACCTTAGGGCAGTGACACCATCGATCCTTTCCCCTGCCAGGCGCGCCAGCTCTGTCGCCACCCGCGCGTACTTTCTGGCAACCTTCTCGGCATCGGCCCGGGAACGTAAACCCCACTCGGCCGCCAGCGGCACGAGCCTTTCGTCGGCGTTGTCGCCTCGCAACAACAAACGCAGCGCCACTCTGCTGGTCATCATCCGGTAGGGTTCGTCCACCCCGCGGGTGACCAGATCGTCGATAAGCACGCCGATGTATCCTTGATCGGGGCGTATGGAAACCTCCTCCGACCCGGCAGCGAATCTGGCAGCATTTAACCCCGCCAGCAAACCCTGTACAGCCGCCTCCTCGTAGCCGGAAGTTCCGTTTACCTGCCCAGCTAGGAAGAGACCCGGTGCATGGCGTGACATCAAACCCGGGGTGAGCTCCCTGGGGTCAAAGGCGTCGTACTCGACCGCGTAGGCGTAACGCTGCACGACCGCGCGTGCAAACCCCGGCAAAGAGCGTACCATCTTCTCCTGAACTGCCGGTGGCAAACTGGAGGAAAACCCCTGCAGATACACTTCGGAAGTTTTCAAGCCGTCCGGTTCAACGAAAAGCAGGTGGCTTTCCTTGTCAGCGAAGCGGACCACCTTGTCCTCTATCGAAGGGCAGTAACGGGGGCCCACCGCGTCAATTTTGCCAGCATAGAGCGGGGACACGTGCAGATTGGCGGTTATCAGTTCATGGGTCAGCGCCTGAGTTCTGGTAATCCAGGTGGGCGTCGCGGACGCGTGCGGACCCGGCGCTCCGGTAAAACTACCCGCAGGATCGTCCGCGGGCACTTCCGTCAGGGATGCAAAATCGATACTGCGGGCCAGTATTCGCGGCGGGGTACCGGTCTTAAGCCGCATGGTCTTGTGCCCCAGTGCGCTTATGGCATCTGTTAGCAGCCTGGCCGGCGGCTCGCCCTGACGGCCGGCGGGTCTGCTCTGCAGCCCGTACCAGATCAAGCCCCGCAAAAAAGTGCCCGCCGCCAGTACAACTGCCGCCACACCGAAGGCGCGCCCGTCGGCGGTAAGTACCCCGGAAACCCTATCCCCGCGCAGCAAAAGTTCGGTAGCTTCGCCCCTGATTATCCGTATACCCGGTATTCTTTCGATAGTTTCCCGAGCGGCCGCAGCATAAGCATCCCGATCTGTCTGTACACGCAAGCTGCGCACCGCGGGACCTTTCGAGCGATTAAGAACCCTGGTATGTATAGCCGACACATCAGCCAGCTTCCCCATCAATCCTCCAAGTGCCACCAGTTCGTGAACAAGCTGGCTCTTTCCCGGGCCGCCTATCGCGGGGTTGCAGGGCATCAAACCTATGCGTGCAGGATCACCGGTAAGCAGCCCGACCCGCGCGCCGAGGCGTGCGGCGGCCGCGGCCGCCTCGATTCCCGCATGACCACCGCCAATCACGACCACGTCATAGGTTTCACGTGAAACCCCCATAGCCATAAGGCTAGCACGCCGTGAAATTGTTAGGAGAACGCAACACCGGCTCGGGTAGAATGATTGAGCCTGCAGGAGGTGCACCGCTTGACCCACGAAAGTATCTGGGAAAACGTCCTGGACTACGTACGCGAAAACGTCACCAGCGTCGAGTTTCACACCTGGTTCTCCCGGGTAAAACCTCTAGGTGTGGACAGCGGAGCGCTGGAGCTTGGCGTTCCCACCAGCTTCGCCGGCGACTGGATACAAAAACACTACGGACACCTCATCCACGAGGCGTTGCTGCGGCTCGGGTCCCAGTCACCCGAATTCCGTCTCAAAGTGGTTCCCTTCGAGAATCCCGGCACACTTCCCGAAATACCGGAACCGGCAGCGTCCGGCTCCCAGTCACGCACCCGACTCAACCCCAAATACACCTTCGAAAGTTTTGTAGTAGGTCCTGGCAACTCCATGGCCCACGCAGCCGCCATGGCGGTCGCAGAAGCCCCGGCCAAGGCCTACAACCCGCTTTTTATTTACGGCGGCGTCGGCCTCGGGAAAACTCACCTCATGCACGCAGTAGGCCATTACGCCCGCCAACGGTTTCCAGATATACGCGTGGAATACGTATCCACCGAGACCTTCACCAACGATCTCATCAGCGCCATCCGCTCAGACCGTATGAATCAATTTCGCGAGAGATACCGCTCCGTGGACATGCTTCTGGTCGACGACGTTCAGTTTATAGCAGGCAAAGAACGTACTCAAGAAGAGTTCTTCCACACCTTCAACGCGCTGTACGAAGACGGCAAGCAAATACTACTCACTTCCGACAGGCCGCCGAAGGATATTCTCACCCTTGAATCCCGCCTGCGCAGCCGCTTTGAGTGGGGGCTCATAACCGATATCCAGCCACCAGACCTGGAAACCCGTATCGCGATCCTCAAGATGAACGCCGAAAGGCGCGGGGTGCAACTAGGGGAGGATGTGCTCGAGTTCGTCGCCCGCCAGGTGGCCTCCAACATTCGCGAGCTGGAGGGGGCGCTCATGCGCCTGATCGCATACGCTTCCCTTTCGGGTGTGGAGATAACCCCGCGGGTGGCCGCAAGCGCGCTCGCCGACCTCTTCACCACTCCCGAAGCGGTAACGATGGACGAAATACTCACAGCGGTGGCCGAACACTACGGCGTCACCCCCACCGATCTCAAGTCGAAAGGCAGGAGCAAGGAGGTCGTACGGCCGCGCCAGGTAGCAATGTACCTGATACGCCAGCTCACGGACTCCTCCCTCCCCGAAATAGGCCAGTTTTTCGGCGGCCGCGACCATACCACAGTGCTCTACGCGACGCAAAAAATAGGCAAGTTGCTGGCCGACGACGCTGAACTGCGCCGAACCATCGAAAGTTTCGAGAAGAGGTGGGCAGGCCGTGGATAAACCTGCTCACAACCCTGGGGATATGCTGTGGATAACTATGTGGACAGGTGTCGCTAGAACGCCCCTGGGGATAACCACCTCTGTGTCCCCAACTTGTCCACCATGCCAAACACGTTGTCCCCAACGTATTCCCCATGCACTCATGCGTGCCCGACGCTGCCGTGTAAGGTTTTCCACAGTTTCCCCAGGCCCTACGGTTACGACTACGGTATCTTTAAGTTTAAGGAACCCAGTCATCACCCTTTAGGATCGGAGGTCTCATGCAGGTTCGCTTACCAAAACGTACCTTTGCCGAAGCGCTCGCCATGCTCGAGCGCATAATCCCCAACCGCGCCAGTAACCCCGTTCTCACCAACCTGCGAATAGAAGCCACGGGGGAAGGCTTGCGCCTCCAGGGTTCGAGCGGCGAGCTCGACCTGGAACTCACCGTTCCCGCTGAAGTTGATGGTGAGGCCGTACGCCTCGTTCCCGGGCATCTCATCGGCCAGGTAGTACGCAATCTGCCCGGCGAACTCGTCGAGCTGGGCCTGGAAGGCGAACAGCTGATAATCGACAGCGGTTCCTTTTCGACGCAACTGGCAACGACCAACCCCGACGAATTCCCGCCGCTGGCGTTCGATGCCGCTTCCGTCGCCCGGCTGCCGGCCCGGGAGCTGGGGCGTGCGCTGGCGCGGGTCCGCTACGCGGCCAGCGGCGAGGACTACCGTGCGATATTCCGCGGGGTACAGCTAGAATTGCACCCGGGGCGCTTGCGCAGCGTAGCTTCTGACGGTTTCAGGCTGGCCCTTTACGATCTCCCCCTGGCGCTGGAGGTAGAGCGCAAGTTCGTGGTTCCCGCCCGTAGCGTCGACGAGATAGTGCGGGTGCTGGAGCGGACCGAGGGCGACCTGAATCTGGGCCTGGCGGGGGCGCACCTGATCCTGGCCGCAGAAGGTTTTCGGATGGCGGCTTCCCTGATGGAGGGGGAGTTCCCCGACTACGAACGGGTAATACCTCCCGAATTCGCGCTCGAGGTAGAAATAGACGCCGCCGCGCTCAAGGACAGCCTGAAGAGAGTCAAGGTTCTGGCCGATCGCAACAATCACCGGGTGGACCTCGTTTTTGGGGAGGGGCGGCTGGAGGTGGTTGCCGAGGGCGACTACGGCCGCGGCGTCGAGAGGCTCGACGTGGAAACACGGGGCGGCGGGTCCATGGTGCTTGCCTACAACGCCGAGTATCTGGAGGGAGCGCTCGGGCCCGTCGGTGGGAAGGCGCGGTTGCGCTTTTCGGGGGCGGCCAGCCCCAGCGTGATACAGGACGTCGGTGATGAAGGATATCTCGCGGTCGTGGTTCCCTTGCGGGTTTAAGCTGGGGAGCGGAGGTGGTTATGACCACGATCGTTGAAGTAAATGCGCGCGAGGTCCTCGATTCGCGGGGCAACCCCACGGTCGAGGCCGAAGTAATCCTGGAGGGGGGGCAGATAGGGCACTCGCTCGTGCCCTCCGGCGCCTCCACCGGCGAGCACGAGGCGGTGGAGTTACGTGACGGCGGACCCCGCTATGGCGGCAAAGGCGTGCTCCAGGCGGTGGCGAACGTAAACGAGCGCATAGCTCCCGAGGTGGCCGGTATGAACGCCCTCGACCAGGAGGGTGTGGACCGGGCGATGATAGATCTCGACGGCACACCCAATAAATCCAATCTGGGTGCGAATGCCATCCTCGCGGTTTCGCTGGCCGTATCCCGGGCCGCTGCTGAGCTGCTGGAGCTGCCGCTATTCGCCTATCTTGGGGGCGTGAACGCTTCGGTGTTGCCGGTACCGCTCATGAACGTCATCAACGGCGGCAAACACGCCGACAACCGCGTGGATTTTCAGGAGTTCATGCTGGTTCCCGCCGGAGCTCCCAGCTTTCGCGAAGCGCTGCGTTACGGGGTGGAAACGTTTCACGAGCTCCGCGGCGTGCTCAAAAAGCGGGGTTACGATACCAACGTCGGCGACGAGGGTGGTTTCGCCCCCAATCTAGGTAGCAATGAGGAAGCGATCGAGGTTCTGATAGAGGCTATTCAAAAAGCCGGATACGAACCCGGTAAGGAGATATCCATAGCCCTGGATCCGGCCGCGAGCGAGTTTTACGCGGATGGGAGGTACCACCTGGAGGCCGAGGGGAAAAAGCTCGGTGCGGCGGAGATGGTGGATTACTGGGCCGGCTGGGTGGAAAGGTACCCCATCGTTTCGCTGGAGGATGGTCTCGACGAGAACGACTGGGAAGGATGGAAGCTTTTGACAGAGCGTCTGGGAGACCGGCTGCAGCTTGTGGGTGACGACCTCTTCGTTACCAACCCTGCGTTCCTGGGGCGCGGGATCAGCGAGGGCGTGGCCAACGCCATCCTGATCAAGCTGAACCAGATAGGTACCCTTTCGGAAACACTGGAAACTGTACGACTTGCACAAAGGAACCGCTATCGTACGGTTATTTCGCACCGCTCCGGTGAAACCGAGGACAGTTATATCGCCGACCTGGCAGTGGCCTTGAACGCCGGTCAGATAAAGACGGGTTCGGCTTCGCGTTCGGACCGGCTCGCTAAGTACAACCAGCTCCTGCGCATCGAGGAGGCGCTGGGGGGCGCGGCGCGGTTCCTCGGATACGATGCTTTCTAAACGGACCAAGATCGTGGCCACCATAGGTCCGGCTTCGCGCAAGCCGGAGGTGCTCGAGCGCATGATCGCCGCCGGTCTGAACGTGGTGCGCCTCAACTTCAGCCACGGCAGCCCCGACGATCACCGGGAAACGGTGGACATGGTGCGCGCCGCGGCCGACAAGGCGGGGCACGCGGTAGCGATATTGCAGGACCTGCAAGGGCCAAAGATCCGCATCGGCAGGTTCACCGGAGGGAAGGTGGAACTTCGCGAGGGGCAGACCTTCGTGCTGGGGCTGGAGGACGAACCCGGCGACGCTCGCGGGGTTTCGGTGAGCTACAAGGGACTGGTGGGAGACGTCGAACCAGGCCAGGCGCTGCTCCTGGACGACGGCCGGCTGCGGCTGCGAGTGGAGAGCGTGGACCATGCGGCGGGCGAGATACACACCATAGTCGAGCTGGGGGGAGAACTATCGGACCACAAGGGGATTAACATCCCCGGAGCCGACCTTTCCATTCCAGCCATGACCGACAAGGACATCGAGGACCTGGCCCTGGGCGCCGAACTCGACGTGGACTGGGTGGCGGTCAGTTTTGTCCGCAGCCGCGACGACCTGTTGCTGGCGCGTCACTACATGAACAGGTTTGGTAGCGAGGCCCGCTTGATGGCCAAAATAGAGAAGCCGGGGGCGGTCCAGCGCTTCGATGAGATTCTCGCCGAAGCCGACGGTATAATGGTGGCCCGGGGTGACCTGGGGGTGGAGATGCCCCCGGAAGAGGTACCGATAGTGCAGAAGCGTCTCATCAGGCGCACCCGCGGTGCGGGCAAGCCGGTGGTCACCGCCACCCAGATGCTCGAGTCGATGATTCACGCCCCCAGCCCCACCCGGGCCGAGGCCTCGGATGTAGCCAACGCCATATTCGACGGCACCGACGCCGTGATGCTTTCGGCCGAAACCGCGGTGGGGGCGTATCCGGTGGAAGCGGTGGCGATGATGGCGCGGGTAGCGCGGGCGGTTGAGGGTTCGCCGGAGTATCAGAACGCCCAGCGGATGCTGCGCCCGGAACCGGAGCACACGACCCAGGACGCCATTGCCCTGGCCGCCACCGAGGTGGCCGAGTCGCTGCCGGCCAAGGTGGTGGTCGTTTTTACCGCCTCCGGGTCTTCACTTTGGAGGGTGGCGCGTTACCGCCCGGGAGTTCCCGTGCTTGCCCTTACCCCCAACGCCCGCGCCTGCAGGCAGCTGGTCCTCGCTGCGGGGGTCTACACCGCGACCGCCCCCGACCCGACCAGCACCGACGAGATGGTGGCCGAGGCCGCCAGCTTCGTCAAGCGCGAACAGCTGGCGGACGTCGGTGACCGCATCGTCATCACCGCGGGGGTTCCCTTCGGGGTGCGCGGATCCACCAACATGGTGTGGGTGGAACAGGTGAAGTAAGCGTGCTCGTACGTTACGGCCGGGCGCGGGTGGAAGAAATCCTGCCCGCACAGGCACTGGAGCTGGCTGCTGCAGCGCTGCTGCGCCTGGGGGAGGCTCCCGAGCCGGAGGATGCGGGCGACAGGGAGCGCCTGCTGGCGATGCTGGAAAGCGAGGCGGGGGCGGCCGGGGAGCCCGACCCGCGGGGACTCGCGGAAGCGGTGTTGCGGAAGCTTCAGACCGAAGGTTGGCTGGAGCGCGAGCCCGGCCGCGGCGAAACGCGGCTCTTGCTGCACCCCGGTTTCTTGGAGATGGTTTCCTTGAAGGCGCTGCGTTCGCTGCGTCCACCCCGGAGCCGCACCGGGGCCGGCCACTGGCCCCGCCCGGGGCGAACGGGGCCGCACGAGCCGCACGGCACGGCACGCCCCTGGCGCTGGGGGGAGCCGCTGGCCCTCGATGCGACCGAGACGCTCAAGGAGCTGGTCTTCCGCGGAGAGCTGACCGCGGCGGGGTTGCGCGTGCGCGAGGGGGAAGGCGGCAATCGCGCCGCGGTGGCATTGTTACTGGACTGTTCCCATTCTATGGTGCTCTACGGGGTCGATCGCTTCGGTCCCGCCAAGCGGCTGGCGCTGGCGCTGCACCGCTGGCTTGGCGGGCAGGGTGACAGGCTCGAGGTGATATGTTTTCACGACGTCGCCGAGCGCGTGGCGCCGGGGCGGATCCCTTTCTTGCGGGCGCAGCCTTCACACACTAATATCCAGGCGGCGCTGGCGACGGCGCGAGCCTGGCTGCGCCGTCAGGGGGAAATGGAGCGCCGGGTGCTGCTGGTGACCGACGGCCGTCCTACCGCCATGAGTCTGGGTGGTGGCGGGCTCTACAAGAACGCCTGGGGTCGCGATCCCCGGATAGAACGCGCCACCCTGGCCGCGGCAGCGCGTTTGCGCAGGGAGGGAGCGGAGCTGGATATCTACCTGCTGGAGGATGATCCGCTGGTGGAGGAGGCGGCGCGGGAGCTGGCGCGGGCGGCGCGGGGGCGGCTGCTTCCCGTGGACCCGGCGCAGCTGGGCCGCCGGGTTCTTGCCGACCTGAGCGCGGGACGGCGTTAAACTGGCGGCATGGCGGGCTGGTGGCGGGTTGCCTGGATGACCGGATTGCTGGCGGGGCTGGGACGCGGCGTGCGGGTATGGGCGCGCCCCGTGAAGGCATGGGTATGGGAGCAGCGAACCCCGCGGCCGGAACTCAGCCTGGAAACGTCGTATTATCCTGCCCGGGGGGAGCGCGGCGTCGTCTTCCTGCCCCGGGACGAGTACCTGCAGGAGGTCGAGGATCTGCTATTCGACACCGACCCGACCCGCCGGTCACTGTAGACTGAAGCGATGAAACACCTGCTGGCCTTGCGCGACGGACACTGGGGCGAATGGGAGCGCCTGCTGGGGCACCCGTTCCTGCGCCGTTTGCGCGCCGGCAACGTTTCCGAGCGCGGGGTATACGCCTGGATGGAGCAAAACTACCGCTTTGTGGAGGGTTTGCTCGAGTTGCAGGCGCAGCTGATGCCGCGCGCCCCGCGGGCGCACCGGCTGGTGCTGGCTCACGGTCTGGTCGGGATCGTGGAGGATCTTGACTGGATGGCCGTTCAACCTATAGACCTGGACGCGCCGGCGCACCCCGCCCGCGAGAGGTACCTTGCCTTTCTGCGCCTGCTGGGGCAGGAGCCTTACCCCGTAAGCGCGGTATCGCTGTGGGCGATAAACCGCACTTTTCACGACGCCTGGAGCAGCGCCGCTCCCGACGGCGGCCCTTTCGTGGACCTGGTAGAACACTGGACCGCCCCCGAGTTTCATGCCTACCTGCACGATCTGGCGGAGGTGGCCGAGGAAGGGTGGCTTACGGCGAGCAGCGAGGAACGCGCGCGCATTCACGCCCTGATAGAAGAAATACTCCGTCTGGAGTGGAGCAGCTGGGACATGGCCCAGGCGTTCGCTTCCCAGTACGGCTAGCGGGCGCGGGCACAAGGTGCCCGCGCCCGCTCACACGAAGGCCGGGTATTGCTCACACCCCGTCCGTGAGCACCACCAGCGCCCGCGCCTGTACGTGATCGGGCGCGAGCCCCTCGCTGGTTTTGAAGGCCACGCTGACCGCGCCGGCGTCCACCCCGCACACCCGTGCCAGGTTGCGGCGCATCTCATCGCGATAAGGGGCCAGCCGGGGCCGGTCGAGGGTAACCACCGCCCGCACCTGGAGCACCCGGCCACAGCGGGGGCGCTCGCAGGCGAGCGGGTGGGCCCCGGCCAGCTCCAGCACCTGCTCCAGCAACGCAGTGCCGGCCAGTCCCGCCCAGCGCGGGTCGTGGTCCGGGAAGACATCGCCGATGTCGCCCGCACCCACGGCACTCAGGACCGCGTCGGCGACTGCGTGCAGGAGCGCGTCGCCGTCGGAGTGGGCCAGGGGTCCGCGCGGGGATGCTATCTCCACGCCGCCGAGCACCAGCCGTCTGCCTTCTTCCATGCGGTGGGCGTCCTCACCGAATCCTATCAACATGGTTCCATCCTAATCCCGCCCGGGCGGTATATTTGAGCCATGCTCGATTATCAAGAGGCCCTCGAGCTGATGCACGCCTGGACCCCGTCGGACTCCCTGCGCCGCCACATGTATGCGGTCGAGGCCGCGATGCGCGCCTACGCCCGCAAGTTCGGCACAGACGAGGAAACCTGGGCGATAACCGGTCTGATCCACGACTTCGATTGGGAGAAGTATCCTGATACCCACCCCAATAAGGGCGCCGAACATCTGGAGGCGCTGGGGTGGCCCGCCGAGATAGTACGCGCGATGCGCGCCCACGCCCCCGAACGCAGTGGCGTCGAACCCGAAAGCCTGCTGGAGCGCGCCCTGTACGCCTCTGATGAGATAACCGGCCTGATAACCGCGGCGGTCTACGTGCGCCCCGACCGCTCGATACGTACACTCACCATCAAGAGCCTGAAGAAAAAGTTCAAGGACAAGTCCTTCGCGCGCGGGGTGGACAGGGACATGGTCCGGCGCGGCGCGGAGCTTTTGGGCGTGGACCTCTGGGAGCACGCCGCGTTCGTACTGGAGGCCATGCAGGCGGACGCGGAGCGGTTGGGCCTCGCGGGGGAGACTGCAGGTGGCGCCTAACCGCGGCTGAGGTCCAGGCCTATCTGTTCCGCCGCTAAGAACCCCTGGTCGATCGTCATCCAGGGGTTCCGGGTGACGATGCGGTAACGCAGCCTGCCGTTGAAGCGGGAGGCATCCTCGCGAGCCCAGCGCTCGGGACCGCTCACCTGGCCGGGTTCAGGGCCGGGCCAGGGACCGCCGCCGGCGCGCACCACGTAGTGCAGTCCTCCCCCCACCACCAGCCAGACCGCCACCAAACGGGGGGTCAGCGAGCCCAATCCACCGGCGGGCCAGTCGATCCTGCGCACCGCGCCGGAACCGGAGGATATCGACCAGAGGAACGGAGCTGCGCTCATGACCGTGGCGGGTTCGGGCCCCAGATGAAGCCCGCGACGACCGACAAACCAAGGGCCAGCATGAATGCGTTGACCGGCGGCCGGCCCTGCCAGACGAGATAGCCCAGGAACAGCCACGCGCCCGCGAGCAGCGCGGCGGCCAGAATACGACGTAATGGCATGAGGTCAGGTTACCAGGAGCCGGCCCCGCCGGTGCTAGCGGCAAAGGAGCACGGAATCAGGGTAAAAAAGCCGCAGCCGCGCATCGCCACCAATCCATGTTGCGCTGTCTGCTTGCCGCTTCTGGAGCCGGAGCACCGGGGTAACGCCCGTCCGTTGATGACTTAATCAGCGCTGGAGCTTCCCGGGCTCCTCTTTGCAGCAGACAAAAAGGCCGGCGCGGGTTCTGCATCACCGCCTCGCATGTCCCCCGCTGGCCAGCGGGCTAGCCTCCCAGCTTTTCCAGAAGATCCGGTCGCACCGGGCTGAAGATATCGAGGACGACGCTGGGCTCGAGCGCCCGCACCGCGTGCACAGCACCTCCGGGGACCCAGACCACCTCGCCCGCGGTCACCTCGCAGACCTCACCTTCTATTTGAAAGGCAAGTCGGCCGGAGAGGACGTAGCTGAGCTGCTCTTCGGGGTGGCTGTGTTCGGGTACGGTCACCCCGTGGTCGAGAATCACATGGTTGACCATCGCCTCAGCGCCGCCGAAAGCGGCGGCGCGCACACCGGGAAGCAGTTCCCCGTGGACGCCGGATTCGAGATCTTTGCGCTTCATTCCCACTCCTTTACGGGCACGAGTTCGCCGCCTTCCACCACCCTGCGCACCACCCGGGCACGGCGGTCGAACCAGAGCTCGAGCACCGCCCGGTCGAGACTTTCGGGTGCTATGACCACCTTGCGCACGTAGTAGCCCTCAGCGGTGGGGCTGAGCTCGCTGGCGCGGGATATGCGCAAGGGCACCACCTCGCCGCTCGGCTCGGTGCGGACCCGCACCCGGTAGGCGCCGCCTTCGGGTTTGACGTACCGGTCCGGTTTGCGGAAGAACATCTCGCCCCAGTCTACTAGGCGTCGCGGGTCAGGCGGGTGAGCAGTTCGGCCAGGAGCGCCATGCGCCGGGGCAGCTCGGCGGCGACGATGTGCTCGCTGTGCTGGTGGGCGTTGGCCCCCAGCGCCCCCAGGCCGTCGAGGGTGGGAATCCCCAGGTTGGCGGTGAAGTTGCCGTCGGAGCCGCCGCCCACCTTACCCGGTTTGCTGTCGAAACCGAGGTCGCGGGCCACGTCCCGGGCCATCTCGAAGAGCGCCATGCTTTCTGGCGTGGGCTCCATGGGGGGGCGGTTCAGGCCGCCTTCCAGTTCGAGCCGGGCACCCTTGTGGGCGGGCTCGAGGGCTCGCATGAAGCGGTCTAAGCGCTCGGCTTCGGCCAGCGACCAGACGCGCAGGTCAACCAGAACCTCGGCGTAGTCGGCGACCACGTTTCCGGCGGTACCGCCGTGGGCCACGTTCGGCCCCAGGGTGGTGCCCTTCTCGGCGTCCTGGGCCTCGACGATTCGCAGCACCTGACGCGAGGCCTCGACGATGGCGTTGACGCCCTTTTCGGGCTCGACGCCCTGGTGTGCCGCCTTGCCGTGCACCTTCACCCGGTACCAGCCCACTCCCTTGCGGCGCACCTTGAGATCGCCCGCCGCCGTGGGCGGCTCGAGCACCAGAGTGTAGTCGGCCCCCCGGGCGGCATCCTCGATGAAGATGCGCGAGGTTACCGACCCCACCTCCTCGTCGGGGGTGAGCAGCACCTCCAGATTGGGATGCTCGGCGCCTGCGTGGCGCAGATAGCGCAGCGCCCAGAGGATGAACAACAAACCGGCTTTCATGTCGTATATACCGGGGCCGTATATCCGCCCCCGTTCTTCACGCCAGAGCCGCTTCCAGGAATCCTCCGGGTGCACGGTGTCGTAGTGGGCCAGCAGCAGCACCCGGGGACCGCTGCCGCGGCGGTAGAGGCGCAGCACCGCCCCCGCCTCGGTGTCGAAGCGGCGCAGCTCGCCCAGACCCGCGAACTGGGTCTGCAACCAGAGCGCCGCCTTCCTGATACCGGGAAGGTGGTGGGTGGGGGATTCTATCTCGACGAACTGGCGGAGATCGTTAAGGTAGGCGCCCAGGTGGTGTTCGAAGTACTCGAGGGTGTCTTGGGTTCTGGCGTGCGTCGGCATCGCTCTTACACGATACCGCAGTTCTCAGTCGATGTCGCGGAGAGTTTCTTCGATGAGCCAGTCCACGACGGCGCGCAGGTCACCGGTTTCCTCGTAGATCGCCAGCTGCCGGTCGGCGGACGCGCCGCGGTCGAGGATGGTATACACGTGCTCGACCGCCCAGCGGCTGTCGAGATCGTCCAGAACGTCGTCCACGAACTCCACCAGCTCCACCATGAGGTCGCGCGCCCACTTCTCGCGCCGTTCGCCAAAGTCGATCAGCTTGCCGTCGAGCCCGTAACGGGCGGCGCGCCAGACGTTCTCCTCGATCAGCGGCGCCGGGTACTGGCGGAAGCTGACGTTGTCACGCCGCATCACCCAGTGCTTGTATATGAGCGCCTGGGCCAGCGCGGCGATGGCGATGGCGTCGCGCGGATTGGTGGCCAGGTCGGTGGCCCGGAACTCGATTGTCGGGTAGCGGTGGTGAGAGCGCATCGACCACCAGATGCGCGAAGCATCGCGGATGGAGCCCGTTTCCACCAGAATCTCGACGAAGTGCTGGTAATCGGAGTAGCTGGAGAAGGTGGCGGGGATGCCGGTGCGGGGGAGCCCGCGCCAGATGAGGCTGCGGTAACTCTTGAGGCCGGTCACGCGACCGCGCCAGAGGGGGCTGGACACCGAGAGCGCCAGCAGATGGGGCAGCATGTAGCGCATGGTGTTGATGGCGTCTATGCGGAACTCGTCGTCTTCGCCGGTACCCACGTGGACGTGGGTGCCGAAGATCAGCAGGGCGCGCACCGCATCCTGGAACTCCCCGAGAAGTTCCATATAGCGGTCTTTCTGGGTGATGGGCACGTCTTCCCAGAGCGCGAAGGGGTGGGTGCCGGCGGCGACGATGCGCACCCCCCGGGCCTCGGCCAGGCGCGCTACTTCGCGCCGCATCTCGACCAGCATGCTGTAGGCCTCGCGGATGTTGGCCGCCGGAGGCGTGCCGATCTCGACCATAGACTGGTGGAGCTCGGGGTTGAGCAGCTGCTTGAGCGCCAGCGGCGCCCCCGAGAGCACCTCGGCGGCCACCGGGGCCAGGTCGCGCGTATCCGGATCGATGAGCTGGTACTCTTCCTCGATGCCCACGGTAAGGGGTGGTGCGCCCTCGTGCATAAGCATTCCTCCAACAAAACGGTTGGCGCATTCTACGGCACGGGAGAGGGAGGGCGCAAGCGGTGAAATGTCTGAATGGGTACGCGCCGCCTTTGCGGGTGCACCAGGAGCGATGTCCCGACCCTGGAAGAGGAGTTGCCCTTCGCCGGGATGGAGGGGGGATCGGCCCTGCCCGCGAGGCTGCTCGAAAAACGGCGAACACCCGGGGGAGCGCTTTGCGGCAAAAGTTTGTAGCGCCCCCTGCGGTGTATAGCTATGCAGCGCTCAACGCGGTAAGCTGGGTTCGTCATGCCAGGAGTAGCGATCTTAGGGGCCCAGTGGGGCGACGAGGGGAAGGGGAAGGTCACCGATGCCCTGGTGACCCAGGCCGACTACGTGGTGCGCTTTCAGGGGGGCGCGAACGCCGGGCATACGGTTATCGCCGGAGGGCACACCTTCAAACTGCATCTGCTGCCGACGGGGGTGATCCACCCGCACGCCACCAGCGTGCTTGCCGACGGTATGGTGGTGGACGCCGAAGCGCTGGCGCGGGAGCTGGCGGAAATACGCGGGCTGGGGTTCGATCCCCGGGTGCGCGTCTCCGAGCGCGCCCACCTGGTGCTGCCCCACCACAAGCACGTTGAGAGCAGGGGAAACTTCGTGGGCACCACTGGGCGCGGTATCGGTCCCGCCTACGCCGATCGGGCGCGACGCGTGGGTATCCGCGTGGGCGACCTGTTCGACCCGGAACTGCTGCGCGAGCGCGCCGCCCGGCTGCTCGCGGCCAAGCCCAACTCGACCGCGGCGGCGGGCTGGGACAGCGTGGAAAAGGCGCTTGTCGACCTGGAGCAGATGCGCGAGGTACTGGCTCCCTACGCGGCCGACACCGGCGGCGAGTTGCGCTCTGCCTGGAAGGCAGGGCGCAAAATTCTTTTCGAGGGCGCTCAGGGGGCGATGTTGGACCTCAACTACGGCAGCTACCCCTTTGTGACCAGCAGCCACCCCACGGTGGGCGGCGTCGTCGTGGGTACCGGGCTCTCGCACAAGGCGATCAACAAGGTCTACGGTGTGGCCAAGGCCTACGCCACGCGCGTGGGAAATGGCCCCTTCCCCACCGAGCTCGAAGGTGAGCTGGCCGACTTCCTGCGCGAGAAAGGCGGCGAGTTCGGGGTGACCACCGGCCGCCCGCGGCGGGTGGGCTGGCTGGATCTGGTGGCCCTCAAGTACGCCGTGGACGTGAGCGGGATGGACGGGATCGTACTCACCAAGCTAGACGTACTCGCGGGTTTCGACGAGGTCAGGGTGGGTGTGGCCTACGGCGAGGACGGCAGCGTGGATTACCGCACCATGAAGGGATGGGGCGAGCTCGACGGCATCGAGCACCGCGAGGATCTGCCGCCGTCTCTGATTGAATACATCGAGTTCATCGAAGACGCGCTTGAAACGCCGGTGGTGATGTTCTCTACCAGCCCCCGGCGCGAAGACACTTTCGGCAGCGTGAGCTGGGTGTAGCAGGGTCTGCGGTCCCGTGTTGCGCGCCCTGGGCTTTCTTTCTCGGGGAAAAGGCTCCGATCCGGCGCGCCGGATCGGCCTGGCCCGTAAACTGGAACCATGTACGACAGCCACGTGCATACCCCGCTGTGTAAACATGCCGAGGGTGAGCCCGCCGCCTATCTGGCCGCGGCGCAGGAACGGGGTCTTGCCGGCATCGTGTTTACCGACCACAACCCCATGCCTCCCTGGTACGACCCGGACAGTCGCATGGCCGCGGCGCAGCTGCCTCTGTATCACCGCCTGATCGAGGCCGTCCGCGCGGATGCTCCTGAAGGATTCTACGTAGGCCTGGGTCTCGAGGCCGACTTCCACCCCGGTACCGAAGCTTACGTGCGAGAGCAGCTCGGATCCCACCCCTACGATTACGTCATAGGCTCGGTCCACTTCATCGGCGCCTGGCCCTTCGACCACCCCGATTTCACCGCCGAGTACGAGCGGCGCGACCGGCTCGAGATCTACGCCGACTACTACGCCCTGGTCTACGCCGCCGCCGAGTCCGGCCTCTTCGACGCCGTAGGCCACCTGGATTTGCCCAAGAAGTTCGGCCACCTCCCCCCGGAGGAGGCCTGGGACCTGGTTGAGGGGGTGCTGGGGGCCATCCGCGGCGCCGGGGTCGCCCTGGACGTGAACACGGCGGGCTGGCGCAAACCCGTGGGCGAGCCCTACCCCGCGCCCGCGATCCTCAAGCGCGCCCGCGAGCTGGGTATTCCCGTGGTGCTGGGATCCGACGCTCACACCCCCGAAGAGCTGGGCTGGCGCTTTCCGGAGGCCACGGCGCTCTTGCGCGAGGCGGGCTATCGCGAGGCCTGGGTCTTCAAGGGCCGCAAACCCGAGCCCTACCCTCTGGAGGAGGCGTGACCACCAAGGATCTGGCGCGCATGCTCGCCGAAGCAGCCGATTTGATGGAGGTACTGGGCGAAACTGGCTTCCGGACCGGGGCATACCGCAAGGCGGCGCGGGCGCTCGAGCGTTACGAGGGCGAGCTTTCCGAGCTAGCGGCCGCGGGTTTTGACTCCCTGCCCGGCATCGGCAAGGGGTTGGCGGGGGCACTCTCCGGAGCCGTCGCCAGCGGCGAGCTCGGCTATCTCGAGGAGCTGCGCAGCCAGGTGCCCCCCGGGGTGGCGGAGCTGTTCATGGTGCAGGGGCTGGGACCCAGGCGCATCCGCGCCCTCTGGCAGGCGGGGGTGGACAGCCTGGAGGAACTGGCGCGCGCGGCCGAGGAGGGGCGCATCGCCGCCATGCCCGGTTTCGGCCGCAGGAGCGAGCGGGCCCTGCTGGAAGCCGTTCGCTTCGCGCTCGCCAACCTGCGCCGGGTCCACCTTTCCACCGGGCTCGAGGCCGCCCGGCTGCTGCTCGTTGACCTGGAGGCGGCGGGGATTTACGCCACCCTGGCCGGCAGCCTGCGCCGGCGCCTGGAAACCGCGGGCAACGTGGATCTGGTGGCGCGCGCGGAGCCCGAGGCGGTATTCGCGGCGCTCGGTGAGAACGCCGCCGGGGTGCGCGGTCGCGTGGTGCACGGCCGGCTGGAGGGGCTTCCGCTGCGCGTTTTCTGCGCCACAGACGCCGACTTCGGCAGCGAGCTGGTGCGCGCCACCGGTGCCGCGAGCTGGGTCCGTACCCTGGGAGACCTCCCGGCGGCAGAAAGCGAAGCCGCGGTGTTCGCGCGGCTGGGGGTGCCGGAAACGCCGCCGGCGTGGCGCGAGCCCGAACACCTGGGGATCGCGCCCCCGGAGCGGTTGCTGGAGAGGAGCGACCTGGCGGGGCTGGTGCACCTGCACAGCTCATACTCCGACGGCGGCGCTTCGCTGCGCACCATGGCGGAGGCGGCTGCCTCGGAGGGCTATGCCTACATGGTGGTGAGCGACCACTCTCAGTCCGCCGCCTATGCCGGCGGGCTCACACCCGCGGACCTGGAGCGCCAGTGGCGCGAGATAGAGGCGCTCAACGCGGAGCTGGCCCCCTTCCGCATCCTCAAGGGCATCGAGTCCGACATCCTTGCGGATGGATCCCTCGATTATCCCGACGAGATCCTCGCCCGCTTCGACGTGGTGCTGGGGTCGCTGCACTCACACTTCTCCCTCGAGCCCGGCGAGCAGACCGCGCGGCTCCTGCGAGCGGTGGAGAACCCCTACCTGACCGTGCTGGCGCACCCTACCGGCCGCCTGCTGCTCAGGCGTGAAGGGGTGCGGGCCGACTGGGAGCAGGTGCTGGCGCGCGCCGCGGAGCTGGGAAAGATCGTCGAGATCAACGCCAACCCCTGGCGGCTGGATCTCGACTGGCGCCTGGCGCTGACCTGGCGCGAGCGGCTCGTTTTTTCGATAGGACCCGACGCCCACACCCCCGAGGGTTACACTGACGTTGCCTACGGGTTGTGGATGGCGCAAAAGGCCGGGATTGCCCCGGAGCGGGTGGCTAACACCTGGCCCGCGGAGCGCTGGTTAACCCTGCGCGAGCGCGGTTAGCGCCGCCAGCGCCTCCTCCTCGGGCTTGCGGGAGACGAAGACCACGCGCTCCCCCCGCGCCCAGGTTTGCCGGGCGTGTACTATGCCCGCCTCCTCGCCGCGCAGCCGCACCAGCGGCAACAGGAAACCGGGCAGCTCCAGAGATGCCACGGTCCGCCCTGAGAACTCGTCGGGAACGTCCCAGACCAGGTCGCTGACCGGCTCGTAGTTGAGGGCGTGTTCCCAGTCGCGGATGTCTATGGGCCGGCCGAAGGCTATCTGGCCGCCCACCTGCTCCACCAGCCCGGCGCTCACCCCCTTCTCGTCGATTACCGGGTAGGCGCGCGCGGTGTGGAACTCTTCGCGGGCGATGGCCACCGCCAGCACGTTGACCTCGGGGTTGGTGGTGGCGGCCAGCAGGGTTTCCGCCTCGTCGGCTCCCAGGGAGGCGAGGGTGTCCTCCTCCAGAGCGTTGCCCAGCACCGCCTCGAGCCCGGCCCGGCGCGCCGCCCAGACCAGGCTCTGGTTGCGGTCCACCAGCACTACCTGGCGACCGTGTTCTCCTAGCAGCTTTCCTACCCGGCGCGCCAGCGGCCCCGCGCCCACCACGATGGCCAGCTTTCCTGCCTGGCCGCTGAGGCCCAGCAGACGGGCCAGGTAGGGCGCGGTGAGGCCCGCCAGCGTAACCGTCACGAATATGGTCACGAAAACCACCGCCAGCAGTGCCTCACCCCCCGGTATCCCGGCCCCCTGCAGGGCCAGGGCGAAGAGCGAAGCCACCGAGGCGGCGATGATGCCGCGCGGTCCGATCCAGGCGACGAAGAACTTCTCTCGCCACGAAAGCGGCGAGCGCCAGGTCGCCGCGGCCACGGCCAGGGGGCGCACCACCAGCGCCAGCAGCAGCGCGGTCCAGACCGCGGGCCAGCCGGCGGCGCGCACCACCGCGAGCGGCAGGTCGGCGGCCAGCAGTACGAAGAGGACGCTGATGCCCAAGACCGTGAGCTGTTCCTTGAAGTGGCGCAGCCGTCTTTCCTCGGGAACCTCGCTGCGCTGGAAGACGAGCCCCATGGCCACCGCCGCCATCAGACCCGCTTCGGGCTGCATGGCCTCGGCGGCGGCGAAAGCGACCCAGACGCTTGCCAGCGCCACCAGATTGCGCAGCTCCAGCGGCACCCAGTCGTGACGTTTGAAGATGCGCGAGAGCAACAGCGCCCCCGCCACCCCCACGGCAGCCCCGGTGAGCAGGCGGCCGAAGTAGGCCCAGACCGCGCCGTACCAGCTGAGTGGATGCGCGCCCGAGAGCCCCAGCACCACGTCCATCAGCGCCACCGCCAGCACCGCACCCACGGGATCGATGAGAATGGCCTCCCCCTCCAGAATCGCCTTGAGGTTGCGGGGCACGCGCACCCGCCGCAGCAGGGGTTGCACTACGGTGGGCCCGGTTACCGTCATGAGCGACCCGAAGAGGAGCGCCAGGGGCCAGGAGAAGCCGGCCACCAGGCGTGCGGCCAGCGTCGCCAGCACCAGGGTGACCAGCACCCCGACGGTGATGAGCCCGCGAACCTCGGCGGCGGCCCGCCGCAGGTCCTCGAGCCGCAGGCTCAGGGCGCCCTCGAAGAGGATCACCGCCACCGCCAGCTTTACCAGGACCCCCAGCCCGGGGCCCAGATGCTCGGGATGTACCCAGCCGAGAACGCTGGGCCCCGCTAGGACCCCTGTGACCAGGAGCAGTACGATCGCGGGAATGCGCAGCCGGTGGGCCAGCAACTGGGCGGCGAGGCCCAAGCCCACGGCCCAGGCCAGGCTAAGGAGCAGCGCCTGTTCGTGGGGCACGGAGGTTCAGGCCTCTTCTGATGGGGGTTTCGCCTCGTCGCTGCGGCCTAGCAGGTGATCCTCGAGCTCGCCCAGATATGCCGCCAGGGTATTGCCCGCGCGCTCGACGTCGGCAGAAACCTTTTGTTCGAGCCCCTCGAGCCGGGAGAGCAGCTCGGACTTCAGCTGTTCGCTGGCCTGCTCCACGCGCCCGCTGATCTCGCTGTGCTGCGACTTGAGGGTGTCATGCTCCAGCGCCAGCTCATTTTTTGCCTCCGTCACCGTGCGGCCGACGTGCTCCTTGAGGCCCGACTGGCCCTCCGCGAGCGCGCCCAGGTGTTCCTCCAGGTAGCCCTTGAGTTCCTTGAAGCGGCTGGCCTCGGCCTGGTCGGCCAGTTTGCGGGCCTGCTCCACCTGGCGGGCGTAGCGGCGGATCTCGAGCAGCGCTCCCGTTTCGATCACGGCGATGAAGATGAAGTAAAGCAGGCTCAGCAGCGCCACGACGCCCAGCAGGATCATTCCCAGGGGCGCGGAGATGCGGGTGAAGAGCAGGTTGATCTCGCTCGGAGCGGTGATCAGCGACCAGTTGAGACCAGCAAAGAGCGCCACCAGCAGGAGGATGATCAGCACGGTCAGATTGCGTAGGTTCATGAAACCCCCTTTCCCCGGAAAGCCGGGTACGACACCAGGATTATACTTCGCGCGAGATTTTTTCCGGAACGATGCGGGTTCCCACCCGTCCCGAAAGCAGCCGCGGCAGCACGCCGGTTTCGCCACGGGCGATCGTGACCCAGGGGGAGCCGTATTCGATGGCGGCCAGCGCCGCTCGCACCTTGGGTATCATGCCCCCGGCGATCGCGCCTTCGGCGATCAGCGACTCCACCTCGTCGCCCGCGAGCAGCGGGATGCGGCTTTCCGGGTCGGCGGGGTCGGCAAGCACGCCGGGAACGTCGGTGAGGTATACCAGCGGCTCCCCCATACAGCCCGCTATCGCCGCGGCTACGTCGTCGGCGTTTACGTTCAGAGGGCCGCTTTCGGAGGTGGCAACGGGGCTGACGACCGGCGTCAGGTGGCGGCTCATCAGCGCAAAGAGGAGCGAGGTGTTCACGGCCGATATCTTTCCCACCCGTCCCAGGTCGTCGTTGAGGGGGTCGGCGCGCAGGAGCCGCGCGTCTCTCCCCGAGAGACCCACTGCCAGCCTTCCCAGACGGGAAAGGTGGTCGGCCAGTTCCTTGCCGAGCAACGTCAGCACCTGCTCGACGACCACCATCTGCTCCGGTGGGGTGACCCGCAGGCCTTCGACAAAACGGGTGGTGAAGCCGCGCGCTTCCAGCTCGGCCCCGATGCGGGGTCCGCCACCGTGAATCAATACGAGCTCGCCGTCGTGATGGGCCAGGTCCTGCACCAACGGTTCGGATCCGTCCAGGCTGCCGCCGATCTTAACCACCAGCATGGTCTTCCTCCAGCAGGGGCCGCTCCAGAACAAACTCGGGACCCGCGTCGTCTTCCAGGACCCATACGTCCGCGGGCAGGTCGCTTTCCTCGTCGAGCTCCAGCAAGTCGCCAAATCCTACCACGGCGTGGTCGGGGAAGAGTCCCAGGATGCCCGCTAGCGCGCGCACGGCCGCGGTCTTTGGCTCCCCCGCCTGCGCGGCGGCCACGGCGGCTGCGTCCAGGTAGGCGGGGAGCTCCCCGCGAGCACCCTCCGGCTCGCCTTCCACACCCTCGCAGTAGCGGTAGAGGATACGGCCGTCCCCGGCCAGGCCCCAGCACATAGCCTCGTCCTCGTAGACCGCGAAAGCCGCGGCGCGGCCAAGGCGCGAGGCGGCCGTCAGCTCCTGCCACAGCCGCGCCGTGTCCTCGTCGGCCTCGAGGGCTTCGTCATAGAGGCTGTACCAGGGCGGATCCGGGAGCACGTAGAGAGCGAGCCCCGGGGTGCGGATCTTGGCGGCCAGGGCGCGCATAGCGTTCGCGTCCTGCGTGCGAACGTGCAGGTTGGTGAAGCTGCGCACGCCGCAATCTTACACGACCCGCAGCGTTCGCGGGTGAGTCCGGACGGTTTTCTCCGGATGGAGGGGGCTTTCAGGGCTCGAGCACGAACGTGGTCTGCCCCTTGAGGACGCCGTTGAAAAGAAAGTAGACGGTCCACTCGCCCGCCTGGGAGCGCGCCCGCGCGGGTGTCAGCCTGAAGTGCCAGAAGGTGGGTTTTACGCGCCCCACCCAGCCGGCAGGGACGTTGAAAGTATAGCCCGCCCGCTCCACTTCCCCCCGGGGAGGAATCAAGTACATCTCAAAAGCCCGTTCCCCGGCGTCCCCGGGCTCGAAGCTCCAGTAGCTGACGAAGACAATCGCCCCGTCCGCGGCCCGGAACACGCGCGCCGGGCGGGCGATCTTGTAGGTGTGCAGGTCGGCGGGGTCGAAGCCGGGAACCGGGGTTCCCATTTCCACGCGCGCCAGCTCCGCCGCCCAGCCGAGAGCGAGCGCGAGGCCCAGTGTGACCATGATCCGGCGCATACCCAAGCATACCGCGCGGCGGCGTGGCATAATGCGCGCGTGCGCTACGTTTGCCCTTCCTGCGGCCGCTGGGTGCGCCCCTTTGTTCCCGTCATAGCCGTCAGCTGCACCCGTTGCGGCGTCTACGCCCGGCGCGAGGAGGAGGACCAGGACCCGCTCTTCGCTGCTGCAGAGCAGCCCGCAGAAGGGCCCGCTGACGAAGCCTAGCGACCCGCCCCGCCCCGCCCCAGCACGGCAAGGCCCACGCCCGCGAGCAGCACCCCTGCCCCCGCAAAGACGAGCGGAGGCGGGGTTTCACCAAAAAAGGCGTATGCCAGGAGGCCCGAGCCCAGCGGTTCGAAGAGGATGGCGAGCGTTACCAGCACCGGCGGCACCCAGCGCACCGCCCAGTTGAAGCTGGTGTGACCGATGAGCTGGCTGGTTAGCGCCATGGCCAGGGCGTAGCCGTAGAAGGCGGGCGGCCAGCCGGTGTAGGGCGTGCCGAAGAGCGCTGGCAGGGGCAGCAGCGCCAGCGCCGCGGCGGCGTAGGCCACGGCCACGTACTGGCCTATCGAGAGGCCGCGCCGCTGGGCCTCGCGCCCCAGCAAAAAGTAGCCGCTCACCGTCCAGGCGCCTGCGAGCGCCAGCGCGTCCCCTAGCAGCGGGGCCGGTCCGGCAGCCGCACCCGTGGCGTCGCCCAGTCCGATGAGCGCGCCGCCGGCGGTAGCAACCAGAATGCCTGCGAGGGTGAGGCGGCTCACCTGCTCCCCCAGCCAGAGCCAGCCGAAGAGCGCAACCCAGATGGGGTTGGTGGTCACGATCGTAACCGAGGCCGCCACCGAGGTATAGGCCAGACTGGCCACCCAGGTACCGAAATGTGCGGCCAGGAACAGGCCCGCCAGCGCCGCCAGCGCGAAAGCCCCTGGCTGCGGACGGGCGCGCAGGAGCCCTGGCCAGGTGGGAGCCAGAAAGAGCGCCGCCAGCCCCAGCCGCACCGCCGCCAGCAGCAGCGCCAGCCCCGGCGTCGCCTCCCCGGCGCAGGCGAAGGCGAAGCGGATGAAGATGGCCGCTGCGCTCACCGCGGCCACGCCTACGGTAAGGACGAGGACGACGAGGCCGGGGCGGGGCCTGTTCATGCGGTCATTCTAGCCGCATGGGCGAGCTGTCCCCGGCATGCGCGCCTATAATGGGCTCACCATGAAACTACCCTCGCTGTTCGGTGGCACCCGCGGGCTCGAGGCCCAGATAGACCTTTACTTCGACAAGGTGCAGGAAGCGGGGCTGGTGTTCGGCCGCGCCATGGAAATCTACCTGAACCGCGGAGTTTCCGGCGAGTTCGAGGAGCTGGTGCGGCGGGTCACCGCGGTGGAGGAGGAGGCCGACGACCTGCGGCGCGAGATCGAGACCCAGATGACTACCCACACCCTAATCCCCGAGCTGCGGGAAGACGTGCTCTCGCTCATCGAGCAGGTGGACGAGGTGACCAATCACTACGAAGCCGCGGTGTACAGTTTTTACGTTCAAAAACCCCAGATAGACGAGGCTTACCGTGACGACTTCGCCGAACTGGCACGGATGGCGCAGCAGACGGCCGAGGAAATGGTGACCGCCGCGCGCGCCTTCTTCCGCGATCTCAGCGCCGTGCGCGACCACGTTAAGAAGGTGCAGTTCTACGAGTCGGAGGCCGACAGAATAACCACCCGGGTGGGGCGGCAGATCTACGAAAGCACCATGGACCTGGCCCGCAAGATGCACCTTTCCTCCTTTTTGGAGCGCCTCGACAGCATCGCTGACACCGCCGAGGACATCGGCGACAAGCTCTCGATCCTGACGATCAAGCGGATGGTCTGATGAACCCGGGGATCTTCACCTACCTTTCCAGCGGCCTCTTCCTGGGCTGGTCGCTGGGAGCCAACGACGCGGCCAACATCTTCGGCACCGCCGTGGGCACCCGCATGGTGCGCTTTGCGACCGCGGCCCTGATCGCCAGCATCTTCGTGATCCTGGGTGCGGTAATCAGCGGCGCGGGCGCTTCTCACACTCTGGGCAAACTGGGGGCGATCAACACCCAGCCCGGCGCCTTCATGGCCGCGCTGGCGGCGGCGCTGAGCGTCTACCTGATGACCGAACGGGGGCTGCCCGTTTCCACCAGCCAGGCCATAGTGGGCGGCATAATCGGCTGGAACATCTTCATGGGGCAGCCGACCGACCCGGGAATCGTTTCTAAATTTGCCTTTGCCTGGGTGGCCTCGCCGGTAATGGCCGGGATCATGTCGGCCGTCCTCTTTGCGCTGGCGCGCGTACTGCTGCGGCGGGTAAAAATCCACCTGCTGCGTCTCGACCACTACACCCGCTGGGGCCTGATTCTGGTGGGCGCCTTCGGCGCCTACAGCCTGGGGGCCAACAACATCGCCAACGTCATGGGGGTATTCCTCAACGTCTCCCCCTTCCGCGACTTGCAGCTCGGGCCCGTCACCCTCAGCTCCGCCCAGCAGCTCTTTCTACTGGGCGGAATGGCCATAGCCGTAGGCATTTACACCTATTCCGAGCGGGTGATGATGACCGTGGGGCAGGACATCGTGCGCCTTACGCCGGTGGCGGCGCTGGTGGTAGTGCTGGCGCAGTCGCTGGTGCTCTTCCTCTTCGCCTCGCAGTCGCTGGCCGCCTGGCTCGCCGCCCACCACCTGCCGCACCTGCCGCTGGTGCCGGTCTCCAGCTCCCAGGCGGTGGTAGGCGCGGTCATTGGCCTGGGGCTGATCACGCCGGGGGAGCGCATCCGCTGGGACATAGTTCGCAACATCAGTATCGGCTGGTTGCTTACCCCGACGGTCGCGGCCCTGATATCGGTGGTGGGGATGTTCGTGTTGCAGAACGTCTTCAATCTGCCGGTGCGGCCCTAGCGCCCGGTTCACCCTGGCCCCAGGAGGGTTCTGGCGCGCGCGTTATTTTAAAAATCGCAGATTTCTAAAATAACCCGCATCCGTATTCACGTTCGTAAAATAACGCCGGCTCGGGTATCCTGACCCCGTGAACCCGATCCCGGAACCCGAGTTCGTCCAGATCTTCACCACCGGCGGCACGATTGACAAGATCTACTACGACGCGAAGGACGACTACACCGTGGGCGAGCCGCAGATCGGCCGGCTGCTGGAGGAGGCCCGGGTCAACTTCCCCTACGCCATCGAGGCGCTGCTCCAGAAAGACAGCCTGGAGATGACCGACGCAGACCGCGCGCGCATCCGCGCGGCGGTGGCGGCCGCGCCGGCGCGGCGGGTGCTCATCACCCACGGCACCGACACGATGGTAGAGACGGCCCGGGCGCTCGAGGGCATCCCCGACAAGACGATTGTGCTTGTGGGGGCAATGCAGCCGGCGCGCTTTCTGGGCTCGGACGCCGAGTTCAACATCGGCTACGCGGTCGCTGCGGTGCAGCTGCTACAGCCGGGGGTCTACATCGCCATGAACGGGCAGGTCTTCAGGCCCGGGCACGTGCGTAAGAACGTGGCCGAGCGGCGCTTCGAGGCCGTCTAACGCGGCCGCCAGGCCAGCAGCCTGAGCGCGTTGGCGGTGACGAGCAGGGTCGCGCCGGTGTCGGCCATGACCGCGATCCAGAGCCCGGTGTAGCCGAGCAGGGTGGTGACCAAAAAGACCGCCTTGAGCCCCAGGGCAACGGCGACGTTGGTGTAGATGTTGGCGAGCGCGGTGCGGGCGAGCTCGAGAAAGTGGGCGAGCCGGTTGAGGTTGGGCTCGACCAGGGCCACGCCCGCGGCCTCGAGCGCCACCTGGGTGCCGCTACCCATGGCCACGCCCAGATCGGCGGTGGCCAGCGTGGGGGCGTCGTTCACGCCGTCGCCGACCATGCCTGCGGGGTGGGGGAGCTCGGCGAGGGCTGCGAGCTTGTCCTCCGGGCGCAGCCCGGCGCGGTAACGCACCCCGCCCAGCCGCCCGGCGAGGCGGCGCACCGCCGGTTCGCGGTCACCAGAGAGGATGACGGTCTCGATGCCCAGGGCCCGCACCCGCGCCAGCGCCTCGGCCGCCTCGGGCCGCGGGGCGTCCTCGAAGAAGAGGACGGCCGCGACCTCTCCGTCGAGCTTGACCACGCTCGCGGTCTCGCCGTTTTCCCGCACCTCATGCGGCAAGCCCCCCGCGGCGGCGGGGCTGCCCACCCAGACCTCGCGGCCCGCCACCCGGCCCTTCACCCAGGCGCCGGGCAGGGCGTCCAGGTCCCGGGCCTCGGGCACCGGAATTCCCAGCTTCCCGGCGCGCGCGAGGACGGCTTCGGCCAGCGGATGGGCGCTCGAGCGCTCGAGCGCCGCCACCAGCGGCAGGATCTCGCGCTCGTCCATGCCCCAGACCTGCACGAGCCGCGGTCGCCCTTCGGTGAGCGTGCCCGTCTTGTCGAAGGCGAGGGCGCGCAGGCGTCCGGCGGTCTCGAGCACGTCGCCCCCCTTGACCAGCACCCCTATCCGCCCCGAGCGCGCCAGCGCCGAGGTGACGGCCGCCGGCGCCGAGAGCACCAGGGCGCAGGGGCAGCCGATGAGCAGCAGGGCGAGCCCGCGGTAGATCCAGACCTCGAAGGGCTGGCCGAAGAGCAGCGGCGGCACCGTGGCCGCGAGCGCCGCCGCGACCACCACGAGCGGGGTGTAGTAACGGGCGAAGCGGTCGATGACGCGCGTCGTGGGGCTCTTCATCGCGCCTGAGCGCTCCACCAGCTTCTGGATCTGCGCCAGCGCGCTGTCCGCGGCCGGCGCGGTCACCCGCGCCACCAGCTGCCCCTCGAGCAGCACGGTGCCCGCGTAGATGGGGTCGCCCGCGCGCTTGGGCACGGGCGCGGACTCGCCGGTGAGCATCGACTCGTCCACCGCCCCCGCGCCCTCCACGGCGACGGCGTCGGCGGGGATGCGCTCCCCGGCGGGGACCTGGACCCGTTCGCCCACCGCCAGGAGCTCCACCGGCACCTCGCGCACGCGGCCGTCCGCCTCGAGCCGCCGCGCCTTGGTGGGGGCCAGCTTGGCCAGCTCGCGCAGGGTGCCGCGGGCGCGCGAGGCCGCCAGGCCCTCGAGCACCTCGCCGATCAGGAAGAGGAAGACGACGACGAGCGCCTCGGGGGCGGCGTCGATGAGGATCGCACCCACGACCGCGATCGAGACCAGGGCGTTGATGTCGAGGCCGCCGCTTTTCAGCACCGCCCAGGCCTTGCGGGCCAGCGGGGTGGCGCTCACCAGCGCGCCCGCGCTCCAGACCCAGTGGGCTGCGGCGGGCCAGAGCAGCTGACTGGCGAGCGCCAGCACGAGGAAGCCCGCGCTCACGCCCAGCATCTTCACCTTGAGGTTCTGCCACCACCGCGCCTCGCCGGCCGGCTCGCGCTCGGGGCGCACCTTGTAGCCCAGCGGCTCCACCGCCCGGGCCACCGCCTCGGGCTCCGCCCCGGCGTCCAGCTTGACGAAGAGCTTGCCGCTGCCGTAGGCCACGGCCACTTCCACCGCGCCCGGCAGCTGCCGGACCGCTTTCTCGATCTTGACCGCGCAGTCGGCGCAGTCGAGACCCTCTACGTCAAAGGTGAGCTCGCGGGTGGGGGCGGACATGCCCCTATCTTATGCACATGTGAACAAACATTCAAGTGTTAACCGCACGCCACTATTCGCGGGCGTGCTCGAGCGCGTCGTCGAGGATCTCCTCTACGTGCCGGTCGGCGAGGCGGTAGAAAACCTGCCTGCCCTCCCGCCGCCAGCGGACCAGGCGGACGTCGCGCAGCACCCGCAGCTGATGGCTGATCGCGCTCTGGCTCATGCCCAGGAGGTGTGAGAGGTCACACACGCACAGTTCTCCCTGGCGCATCGCCAGCAGGATGCGCATTCGCGTCGGATCGGCCAGGGCCTTGAGCAGCGCCGAGGCGCGGGCCACCTCGTTCTCGTCCGGGAGCGCGGCGCGCGCCTTTTCGAGCGCCTCGGGGTGCAGCGTCAGGGTGGTGCAAACCGCCACGTCGTCCTTGGCCACGCGTCCATTCTAGCCTGGCGTAGAATACGCTCGTGTCCGCCCTCATCATCGACACCGACGCCGGGGTGGACGACGCCCTGGCGCTGATGCTGGCCCTGGCCCACCCCGAAGCCGAGGTGGCGGGCGTGACCGCGGTGGGCGGCAACGTGCCGCTCGAGCACGTGGTCCCCAACGTCTTCGAGGTGCTCCACGCCATGGGCACCGAGGGGGTGCCCGTCTTCCCCGGCGCGCGCGAGCCCCTGCTGCCCGGCGAGCGTGTACACGCCACCGAGTTCCACGGCGAAGACGGCCTGGGTGACTACCCAAATCGTCGCGCCCGGGTGCGCCCCGAGCGCGAGCCGGCAGCGGTGGCGATCGCGCGCCTGGCTCGCGAACGCCCGGGTGAGCTCGTGCTGGTGGCGCTGGGGCCACTTACCAATCTGGCGCTGGCCCTGCGCCTCGAGCCCGAGCTGCCGCGGTTGCTGCGCCGGCTCGTCGTCATGGGAGGGGCCCACACCGCCCGCGGCAACACCCCGCGCTGGGCGGCGGAGTTCAACTTTTATTACGACCCCGAGGCTGCCCAGATGGTGGTGCAGGCCTTCGCCGACATCGTCCTGGTTACCTGGGAAACGACCCTGGCTCACCCCGTAGACCGGGATCAGCACGAAGCGTTGGTTCTGCTACATACGCCCCGGGCCCGTTTCTACGACGCCATCACCCGCCGCACCCGGGCCTTCCTGGAGGGTCGCGATGCGCCGGGCCTGCTCATCCCCGATCCGCTGGCTATGGTCGCCGCGCTGATTCCCGGCGCCGTAACCGCTAGCGAGCAACATCGCGGCTGGGTGGAAACCTGCGGCACTCACGCCCGCGGGCAGCTGGTGCTGGACCACGGCCGTAGCGGCGCACCACCCAACCTGGAGGTGGTTACGGGGATGGACCGGGCGCGGA
>JAMOUW010000022.1 GCA_027067955.1 Thermaceae bacterium | reverse complement strand
CAGCGAAAAATTGGGGGTGAAAGCCCCCTCTCTGGATACCGACGTAGACCACCTTTCCGGTGGCAACCAGCAGAAGGTGTGCCTTGCCAAGGCGCTTATCAACGACCCCGACGTGATACTGCTTGACGAGCCGACGCGGGGTATCGATGTGGGGGCTAAGCTCGAGATCTACAAGCTCATCGCCCAGCTTGCCGACCAGGGCAAGGCCGTGGTTTTCGTCAGCTCCGAACTGCCTGAGGTAATAGGCTGCGCCGACAGGGTATATACCATGGCGGGAGGGCGCATAACCGCCGAACTGACCGGGGACGCGATTAATGAAGAAAACGTTCTCAAGTACTGTTTGCAAACCACTCCGTCAGGGGGGACAGCGACATGAAACTTAACAGATCGCTATTTTCCAGCAGTGAGTTCATCGTCTTCCTTGCACTTTTGGCGGTAGGCGCCTTTTTCGCATTCACCTCGCCGGTTTTCCTGACCAAGTTCAATCTGCTCAACATTCTGCTCCAGTCTTCGATCCAGGGAATAATTGCCATCGGTATGACCTTCGTGATCCTTACCGCTGGCATCGATCTATCGGTTGGTTCGGTGGTCGCGCTCGCCAGCGTGTTGATGGCTCTAATGTTGCACGCGGGTGTACCGGTTTGGGCGGTGATCCTGATCAACCTGGTCTTTGGCGTGGCAGTAGGGGTTTTTCATGGTTTTTCGATAACCAAAATCGGCATGGCCCCCTTCATTGTCACCCTGGCCACCATGGCCATGGCCCGCGGTCTGACGATGGTGTTTTCCGACGGGAAGACGATCTTCGATTTCCCGTCGACATTTGAATTCTTTGGCGCGGGCCAGGTCGGGCCCATCTCGGTGGCGGTGATAATCTTTCTGCTCTATGCGTTAGTGGCCGAAGTAGTTTTGCGCAGTACCGTGCTAGGGCGCAATATTTACGCGGTCGGGTCCAACCTTAAGGCAGCTGCCCTGTCAGGAATACGCACCCACTGGGTGTTGTATTTCGTATATGTGGTTTCCGGTATATCGTGTGCCATTGCCGCGCTGGTGCTTACAGGCAGGCTTGGCGCGGCAATGCCAACGGCGGCTATGGGCTACGAGCTCGATGCAATAGCCGCCGTGATAATCGGCGGGGCGTCGCTCATGGGTGGCAAGGGTACGATAATCGGTACGATAATCGGAGTGTTGCTCATTGGCGTTATCAATAACGGGATGAACCTGCTCAACGTTCCGCCCTTCTGGCAGAGCTTTCTCAAAGGAGCGGTCATCTTTCTGGCGGTGATGATAGACAGCCTCAAGAATCGTCCCAACGAGGCGTAATTACGGAGGTGGTGTCGTGTCCATGCTGAAAGGTATTCCCCCGGAGCTTTCCCCCGAGTTGCTGGCCACGCTGGCCGAGATGGGTCATGGTGATGAGTTGGCCATCGTGGACGGCAACTACCCCGCCCACTCGTCCGGGCCGCCGGTGATCCGCGCCGATGGTTTGGGCACGCCGGAGTTGCTGGCCGCTATCCTCAAACTTATGCCATTGGACACCTTTACCGATTCCAATGTGTTCTACATGGACAATGGGGAAGAGGTAAAGCCGGAGGTGTGGGAGGAATTCGATGCGGCCCTGAAGGCGTCGGGCGAGGACGCTCGGGTACGCCCGGTGGGCCGTTTCGAATTTTACGAACGCGCGCAGGGGGCATACGCAATCGTCGCCAGCAGCGAAACTAAACTATACGCATGTATCATTATTAAAAAAGGAGTCATATTCCCCCAATAACCCGTATAATTAATAGCCAGGGGGGTTATGGTGTACAAGCAGGGCCGAGAACCGGTTGACGTACGCGTCCATACCGCCGAGTTCCGAATCTACGGCATGATGGAAATGCCCCGTTTTGGTGGCATGGCGTCGTTCCTTAACAAGACCAAGCGTTTGCTGGTGCCCCTGACAGGTGTGCTGGTGTATTCGGCCGGTTGCGATCATCCTCCGCGCGCCGAAGATATGCGCGCTACCGCTGACTTCCTCGCAGTTCAGCAGCGGGACATTCTCTGGGTGGTAGGCGGGCGCCCCGACGAATTGGAATTGCCGGGGGTGCCTGTCAAGAAAAAGCGCATGGCGCTGCTGTTTGCTTGCTGCGTGATGGTAGGTGTGCTGGTAACGCCGGGTGGGGTGCGGCTGGCGGATTTTCTGGCTAACGCCAAGCCCTTTCAAACATTATTTGACGTTCGTCTATATGCCCTGGCCGGGGATACGCCGGCGCGTGAGCTAGAAGTCAGGCATACATTCGAGTACGTGACGGTTAATATTAGGAAGATTCTGGGAATAATGGAAGCTCCACGACTTGATGATGAAGATACCCGGCTGACCCTTTTCCGCTGACGGGAAAGGGGCCCGGGAACAACCGGGCCCCGGTACCCGCGGAGTAATTAGAAGCGGTCTAGGGCTGCGTGAATGCGTTCGAGCTGGCTCTTCGCCTCCTCCAGGTTGCGCCGTTCGCGACCCACCACCTCGGCCGGGGCGCGCTCGGTGAAACCGGGGTTGGCGAGCTTCTTCTCCAGCCCGGCGATGCGGCGCTCCAGCTCGGAGGCTTTCTTCTGCTGCTTTTTCTTCCAGACCTCGACGTCCACCAGCCCTTCGAGCTCGAGCCAGACGGTGACCTGGGGCGTGACCGCGCTGACGGCCTTCTCTGGCCGGCCCTCCTGCACCCCGGCGCGGGCGAGGAAGCGGAAGAAGTCGGCGTTCTCGAGCAGCACCGCCGCCCCCGGCCCCTCGGCGTGGACGGTGAGTTCCTGCTGGGGCGGCAGGCCCAGCTCG
>JAMOUW010000021.1 GCA_027067955.1 Thermaceae bacterium | reverse complement strand
AGGCGTATGGCGGTTTCTACCTGCTCGACCCCTTTGCCCAGGGGTTTACCCTGGTGATGATTGCGGGCGGCGTGCTGGCATTGCTTGCCGACTGCAGTTATTTCGAGCGCAAGGGCTGGCCTGCATTCGAGTACTTTGCGCTGGTGGCGTTCGCGGTCTTCGGAGGGCACGTAATGGCCGCCACCACGCACCTGGGCGTGATGGTGGTGGGGCTCGAAATCCTCTCGATTCCCCTTTACGCGCTCGCCGCCAGCAGGCGCGACTCGCTCAGCTACGAGGCAAGCCTCAAGTACTTCCTGCTGGGTGCGGTGGCTGCAGCGGTATTCCTATACGGCATAGCGCTCTACTTCGGTGCCAGCGGCGGCTTCGTGCTGGTGGAGAGTGGCGATGGCCTGATCTACAACGCGGCGATAATGCTGCTGCTTGCGGGGCTGGCGTTTAAAACCGCGCTGGCGCCGTTCCACTGGTGGACCCCGGACGTTTACCAGGGCAGCCCCGCACCGGTAACCCTGTTCATGGCTACCGCGGTCAAGGCGGCGGCCTTTGCGGCCTTCGCACGCGTGCTCGCTTCGGCGGGCGCCGAGGGGCCGGTTTTCTATGCGTTGGCGGCGCTGGTGCTGCTTACGGTTTTCTGGGGCAACCTCTCTGCCATGGTGCAGGGCGAGGCCAAACGGATGCTCGCCTACTCTTCGGTGGCGCACGCGGGCTACATAGCCATCGCTCTCTTCGGCCCCAACCCGGCGCCGGCGATGGGTTACTACCTGCTGGCCTACGCTCTTTCCACGGGGCTGGCGTTCGCGGTGCTGGCGCAGCTCGACGACGGCCGGGGCGTGCGGCTCGGAGAGCTGGCCGGTCTTTGGGGCCGCTCGCCGCTCCTGGGGCTGGGTTGGACGGTGGCGCTCTTTTCGCTTGCCGGGCTACCCCCGCTGGTGGGTTTTTGGGGTAAATACCTGGTCTTCATGGAAGCGGCCCGGGGCGGGCAGTATCTGCTGGTATCCCTGGCTCTCTTTGCTGCGGTAATCGCTGCTTACTACTATCTCAAGCTTTTGGGGGCGGCGCTGTTCGCCAAGGAAGCCAAAGGCGAAAGGATATCCCTTTCCGGATCCACCCCTGTGGGCATCGCGCTGGCGACGCTGCTGGTAGTGCTGCTGGGGCTCCTGCCGGGGCTCGGGTTCGGCCTGTTCACGGCCGCAAGCGCCATCGTCAAATAGTCTTTTTTCGCGAACAAGGGAGGCGCGGAGCGTGCTCCGCGCCTCCCTTGCGTCTGCCGGGTCAGGTGAGCGCGTTTTCGCCGGTGATGTCGCGGCCGAGAATCAGGGTGTGGATGTCGTGGGTACCCTCGTAGGTGTCTACGGTTTCCAGGTTGAGCATGTGACGGATGGCGTGGTACTCGGTGGTGATGCCGTTCGCCCCTAGAATCTCGCGGGCCAGGCGCGCACTTACGAGCGCGACGCGGACGTTGTTGCGTTTTGCGAGTGAAACGTGGGTGTGCTTGAGGGTGCCCGCGTCCTTCATATTGCCCAGCTTCCAGACAAGCAACAGCCCCTTGGTGTGTTCGCTTAGCATGTAGACGAGCTTGTCCTGGATCAACTGGCGTGCGGCGATGGGCCGTCCGAAAGTGATGCGCGACTGGGCGAAGTCGAGGGCCTCGCTGTACACGGCTTCCAGCGCTCCCAGCGCCCCCCAGGCGATGCCGTAGCGCGCCTGGGTAAGGCACGAGAGCGGGGCTTTCAGGCTGCCCGATTTTGGCAGCAGGTAGTCCTTGTGTATGCGTACGTCCTCGAGCACCAGCTCGCTGGTTACGCTGGCGCGCAGGCTCATCTTGTGGTGGATCTCCGGCGCCGAGAAGCCCGGGGTGTCGGTGGGGACGATAAAGCCGAGTATCTTGTCCTCTTCGTCCTTGGCCCAGATGATCGCAATTTGAGAGATCGAGCCGTTGGTGATCCACATCTTGGTGCCGTTTAGGACGTAGTAATCTCCGTCCCTGACGGCTTTCGTTTTCATGTTGCCGCCGGGGTCGGATCCGCCGTCGGGTTCAGTGAGTCCGAACGAGCCCACCATCTCGCCCGCCGCCAGCTTGGGTAGATATTCGCGTTTTTGTTCCTCGGAGCCGTAAGCGTATATCGGATACATCACCAGCGCTCCTTGGACACTGGCGAAGCTGCGCAAGCCCGAGTCGACACGCTCGAGCTCGTACATTATCAGCCCGTAGGCGTTGTTCGAGACGCCTGCCGCGCCGTATTCTTCGGGTAGGTTGGAGCCCAGGAACCCCATCTCCCCGAAGGCGCGGATGAGTCGTCGGGGAAAAGTTCCTTCTTCCCACCATTCACGAATGTGGGGCATGGCTTCGGCGTCCAGGAACTTGCGTGCTGCGGCCTGGATCTGCCGCTCTTCGGGGCTGAACAGCTCCATGGCCTGATAGTAGTCGAGCATCACGAACCTCACTTTCTAGCCCAAGCATACGGAGCGTCTGCGTGGCTAGGCAAGGGAATGGTGCCATGGCCCAGCAACCACCCCAAGTTCACGTGGTCAGCGGCCCCGGCAACAGCGCCAGCGCCTGCCCCGAGTGCGGCGCACCCTTGAAAATCGAAGAGGGCTGCGCCGCCTGCGAGGTCTGCGGCTACTCGAAGTGCGGTTAGATTGGATTCCATTTCCGCTTTGGGGGCGGCGCGGCCCCTTTCGGTTTATCCGGATGTGGGATGTGTAGGGAGTGGGATGTCGGCGGCCATGCATCGGCGACTAGCTTTTTGGCTTTTGCATCACCAACAACCCCCATGTATCTTCCATAAGGGACACAGCCGAAACCCCCAAGGGCC
>JAMOUW010000020.1 GCA_027067955.1 Thermaceae bacterium | reverse complement strand
GGTTCCCAAAATCACGCTGATCACCCGCAAGGCATACGGCGGCGCATATCTGGCCATGAACTCGCGCGACATGGGGGCCGACGTGGTGCTCGCCTGGCCCACCGCGGCGGTGGCGGTGATGGGGGCTGAGGGCGCGGCCAATATCGTTTTCCGGCGCGAGATCCAGCAAAGCCCCAACCCGGAGGCCACCCGCGCCGAGAAGATCAAGGAGTACAAGGAACGCTTCGACAACCCCTGGATCGCCGCCAGCCGGGGCTACATCGACGATGTGATTTCGCCCGAGACAACGCGCCAGCACCTGATCCGGCACCTGCGCATGCTCGAAGACAAGCACGAAGAGCGCCCCTGGAAGAAGCACGGGAACATCCCGCTCTAGGCGGGTCGCGGCAGGCGCGCTTCCCGGCCTTGCCGTGTATGGATGCCTCCCCGCCGCCAGCCCGAGCATGCGTGAAGGGCGCAACGGCGCACCCCGGACCGGGAGATATACCCGGGCCCGGAGCGACCGGCCGATCTGGCACGGTCAGGGTTCATCTTCGACCGCGTCATCGTCCGCCGCCAAAGGCAAACCCCGGCCGAACGGCGCGGAAAAACGGCCGACCGGCGAGCCCGGCCCCAAGAAGCCGCCCGCCGCTTTTCGGTACATGCCCCCCTTCGCCACCGGCGGCAAAGAGTGCCAACGAGCCGCGCACCTGCGCCCGTTGAAAAAGCCGTCCGGAAACAGAGAACCTTCCCCGCGGCTGGCCACGCAACCATGCCCAGCTCTGCAGGCGCCGCCTCCCGGGAACGGCGTCCCTGCAGGCCGAACCGGAACCGGTATTACCGGCGTCAACCCGGAATATGCCTTTTTCCGTTCAGGTGCCCGCAAAACACGAACGGCTGCTCTTAGAATTCAGTAGAGATTCAGCGCCCGGAGCGGGGCCAGAAAGGGAGGGAAATTGCAAAAGGACACGACTGAAATTCTGCAGCAACTCAGTACGGGAAACGCGCGCTTCCTGGAGGAGCAACCGAGCCTGCCCGAGGAACACTCCCCCAGTGTCGCGATTCTTGCCTGTGCCGATGCGCGGGTTGAACCGTCGAGAATATTCGCCGCCGAAATTGGCGAACTCTTCGTGGTACGCAACGCCGGAAACGTGGCCTCAGAATACGCGCGCGAGTCCCTCGCCTTCGCCGCCGAACTCGGGGTGAACGCAATAGTCGTCCTCGGTCATACCGACTGTGGCGCCGTAAAGGACGCCCTGGCGGCGGACCCCGAGCTGAGCGCCAGTGCAGCGGCGATCCGGGCTCACCTGGGAAACGAAACCAGCCCTGACGAAGCTGCACGCGCGCACGCAAGGGGAACTGCGGACAAAGTGGCGGCGGCCATTCGCCGCGACGTTCCCGTTATTGCCGCGCTGTACCAAACCGAAACGGGAGAGGTGGAATGGCTGGAGCGAGGCTCGAGGACCTCCACCGGGAAATAATTGCCTGCAGCCACTGTTTGCGGCTCGTTTCCTGGCGCGAAGAGGTGGGGCGCAAGAAGCGGCGCGCCTATCTGCACGAAGACTACTGGGCCAGACCGGTGCCCGGCTTTGGCGATCCGGAGGCGCGAATTCTGATCTTCGGCCTGGCGCCCGGAGCCCACGGTTCCAACCGCACCGGCCGGATGTTCACCGGCGACGCCTCGGGCGACTTCCTCTACCCCGCCCTGTGGCGGGCCGGACTCGCCAGCCAGCCCCGCTCGGAACGCCCGGGCGACGGGCTCGAGCTCCGCGGGGTCTACATCACCGCGGCAGTGCGCTGCGCACCCCCGGGGAACAAGCCCACCCGCGAAGAGTTCGCCGCCTGCAGCCGCTGGACCGCACGGGAACTGGCACTGCTGCCAAAGGTCCGGGTATATCTGGCGCTGGGCCGTCTCGCCCACGACGCGCTGCTCGAGCATCAGGGTCTGGTTAAAGCGCGCTTCGCCTTCGCCCACGGCGCGGAGCACACCCTCCCGGGCGGGCGGGTGCTGCTGGACAGCTACCACGTGAGCCGCCAGAACACCCAGACCGGGAAGCTCACCGCGGAGATGTTCGACGAGATTCTTGCCCGCGCGAAGGCGCTCGCGGGACCGGGGTAGCATGGCGCTCGTCACCAAGAAACGCCTGATCCGGCTCGCCAAGGGCTTCTTCCCGGCCCTCTGCCGCCCCGACGACGCCTGGGCCCTCGCCCGTCTGGCGCCCGACGAAGCTGAACTATTCCGGGCCATGGACGTGCGCGACCGCGAGCACAACGTGGCCGTGGCCAAACAGCTACTGGAACGCTGGCCCGACGCTCCGGACTGCGCCGTGCGCGCGGCTTTGATCCACGACTCCGGCAAGGCGGCGCGCCCCTACAACGTCTGGGAGCGCATATTCACCGCCCTCTTCGAGCTCTGGGCGCCGGAAGTGGAACCCTACCCCCTGCGCCGGGGTCTGGCCGGCGCCTGGCAGGTGCGCAAACACCATCCGCGCTACGCCGCCGATCGCATCTCCGACCCCTGCGTGGCGGAAATCGTCCGCCGCCACCACAGCGGCGGCACGGAGTGGGCGGAAAAATTGCACCGGGTGGACCGGGACTACTAGGAGCCGTCGTGCCTCAGCGCAGCAGCGCCAGAAACTCCTCGCGCGTGCGCAAATCCTTGCGGAAGATACCGCGCATCGCCGAGGTAACGGTCGTGGACTGCTGCTTCTCCACCCCGCGCATCATCATGCACAGATGGGTGCCCTCGATGACCACTCCCACCCCCATCGGTTCCACCACCTCGACTATCGCGTCGGCGATCTGGGTGGCCAGCCGCTCCTGTATCTGCAGTCTGCGG
>JAMOUW010000019.1 GCA_027067955.1 Thermaceae bacterium | reverse complement strand
ACCTCGAAGAGCGAGGACACGATTTCGTCGCGCTTGTTCTTCAGCTCCTCGAGGATCGGCCCCATCAGGTAGCCCTGCGAGGCGAAGGCGTGGCCGCCGCAATTGAGGCCGCTCTCGACCCGGTATTCGCTTACCCACAGCCCCTTCTTGGCCAGGAACTTGCCCTGGGTGAGGGCGCTGCGGGCGTCGGAAACCTTGAGCGCGATTTGCTTCTTGATGCGTCCGGCCTCGTCGGCGAAGAAGCCGGCGAAATTGGCCATGTAGCTGTAGAGGCGGGCGTTGAATCCGGCAGAAAGCACGAGCACGCCCTCAAGCGCGCTTTCGGCGAAGCCACGCAGGGCGGCGTGGGCGTCGTTGTACTCCACCGGCAGCTGCTCGCGACCGGCGTAGTTGGGCTTGTCCACCTTGGTCATGACGTTGACCTCGACCCTGCCGGGGCGGACGCCCGCGCGGATCTCGGCCTCCAGAGCTTCTCTTTCCCGCCCCGCGGCCCCCCGCCAGCGCTCCAAGGCGCGGCGCAGCGGGCTGGCGCCCGGAAGCAACTCCAGGTAGCGCCAAAGCTCGCTGCCGGGCTCCAGCGGCGCGGTGCGCAAGGCTTCGAAGTCCTCGCGCACGAGCTCGTCCACCAGGTCCAAGTAGGCGGCGGTACGGCGGGCGCGCGAGTCAGCCCTCAGGTCCTTTTCGATGGGATCGTAGGCGCGCCCGCGGCGCCGCGCCCAGTAAGCGCGCATACGCTCGAGCAGGTCGTCATCCACGATCGATATGACCGACGCTATGCCGTACCTGGCGACCCTCAGGGGCGTATCCACGGTGAACGAGGTGCCCATTACCGGTATGTGGAAGGTGTGTTGCGTCATGCTTGCTCCAAGATCCTAGTCGCTTAAGCCTAACCGATGCCTGCGTGAGAAACGGCTTTTGAACCGGGTTCATTCTTTCTTTTGCCTGCTGCCGGGTTAGGCCTGCTAGGGCTCGCCGAACTCGAGGAGTTTTCCCTCCAGAGCGGCTACATAAAGCCTGGGGCCCTGGGGCAGGGGAGCGGCCTGCACGCTACCCAGCCCCCCGGCGCGCCAGCGCTCGCGGCCGCTGGCGGCATCGAAGGCCAGCACCTCGCCCGCCTCGGTGGCGGCGTAAAGCACGCCCCCTGCAAGGCTGAGCCCGGCGGTGACCCGGCCCACCTCGGCCGTCCAGATCTCGTCGCCGGACTCGAGGTCGAGGGCATAGAGCACGCCACTCCAGCCGGCCACGTAAACGCGCCCCTCGCCCACCGCGGGGCTGCTCCAGAGCTCGCCCTCTATGTCGTAGGTCCACAGCACCTCCCGCTCCAGCGGGTCAAAGGCGTGCACCTCGCCGGCCCAGGTGGGCAGCACGAGCAAACCGCCCGCCCCGGGAATGTGGGCGTGGATGGGTCCGGCCTCAACCTTGTAGACGAGCTTTCCGGAGCCGGGCTCGAGCGCAAAAAGCCAGCCCGACTCGCTGGCCGCGAAGAGCATTCCGCGGTAAAGGGTGGGCCCCGCCGACAGATGCCCCCCCGCCTCAAAAGCCCATTCGAGCTCGCCGGCGGGGGTGAGGGCGTAGAGGTAGCCGTCGCGCCCCGCCAGGTAGACGCGCCGTGCGGTCACCAGCGGACTCGCGGTTACTTCGGCGCGAGTCCGGTGCTCGAAGATACTTTTTCCGCTCAGGTCGCGGGTCCTGAGCACCCCTTCCCAGTCGGCGAAGTACACCCGGTTTTCGGTCAGCGCCGCGGCCGCGGTTACCTCGTCGCCGGCGGGAAAGGGGGCGGCGGCCTCCAGACCCGGCACCCTGAAGTGATGCAGCGTCGCGCCACCTCCCACCACAAGCCGCCCGGCGCGCACCACCGGCTCCGCCGGCCACACGGCCTCGCCCTCGAAACCCGCCTCCCGGGCCACCTCGAGCCGCTCGGGCCGCACCGGCCCCGCCGGATAGTGGCCGCTGCGGCTCAGGCCCGCGCGCGCGGTTCCGGCCAGCTCCGCCCGCACCTGCTCCAGCACCGCCGCGAGCTCGCGGCGCGCCCGGGCCGCCGACTGCGGGCGCGCCCCCGGGTCTTTCTCGAGCATGCGCAAGAGCCAGGCGGCAAGGGGCCGGGGCAGCGCGGGGTTCAGCTCCAGGGGGTCGCGCGGTGGCTCGTATACGTGCTGGTAGAGCACCGCCTGATCGTGTTCGCCCTCGAAGGGGGGGCGGCCGGTGAGGGTGCGGTAGAGCACCGCCCCGAAGGAATATAGATCGGCCGCGGGGGTGAGGGAAAGCCCCTTGGCCTGCTCGGGCGCCATGTACTGGGGAGTGCCCAGGGTGTAACCGGTGCGGGTGAAGTGGCGGGTGGCCTCGGTAAGGTAGGCGAGCCCGAAGTCCATCAGCTTGGGGCGACCCTCTTCGGTAAGGAGGATGTTTCTGGGGGTGAGGTCGCGGTGCAGGATGCCGCGATCGTGCAGGTGGCCCAGCGCCGCCAGCACCTCTAGCCCGGCCTCCAGCGCCGTCAGGCCCTCGACGCCCGATTCAAAAGGTCCCAGGCGATCAAAGGTGCCGCCCCGCACCAGCTCCATGACGAAATAGGTGCGGCCCTCCTCCTCACCCAGGTCGTAGATCGCCACCACGCCCGGGTGGCTGAGCGCAGCCAGCGCCCGCACTTCCTGGGCGAAGCGTTCGCGCTCGAGCGGGTGCACGTGGGCGTGCAGCTGCTTGACGGCCACCTCGCGCCCCACGCGCTCGTCGCGGGCGCGCCACACTTCGGCCATGCCCCCGGAGCCTATGGGCTCTATGAGCCGGTAGCGGCCGGCCAGTACATCCACCTATATATTGTATCGGGGCGGCTAGTCTTCTTCTGCGGAAAGCTTGGCCTTCAGCTCCTCGACGCTCATCTTGCCCTCCTCGAGCTCGCGGGCGATCTTCTGGATCGCCAGCCGCACGACCTCCGACTTGCTCACCAGCCGCTCGGGGCTGGAAAGCTCGTAGGCCGCCTTGGTGAGCAGGGCGTCCTGGTCTTCGCTGATGACCACTTGCAAGCGCTTCTTCTCTTTCTTAGGCATAGACCTCCGGACCCTCACTATACCATGGTGTGACATTGCTTGACAATGCACTAGAGGTGCTATATCATTGTTTTGCGCATGGTGTGTATCATGCTCATCATAGGGACCGGGGGTCCGATATGCAGCGACCGTTGATTATACAGGGAGGCACGCCCTTGCGGGGCGAACTGCGGGTTAACCCCGCCAAGAACGCGGCCCTGCCCATTCTGGTGGGCAGCCTGCTCACGCGCGAACCCATCGTCCTCGAAGAGGTGCCGCGCCTGCGCGACATCGAGGTGCTGCTCGACCTGCTGGCGCACCTGGGCACCCGCTACGCCTGGGAAGGGCGCACCCTGCACCTGCACACCCCCGAGATAACCCACACCCGGGCCCCCTACGAACTCGTCAGCAAGATGCGCGCCAGCTTCATCGTGCTGGGCGCGCTGCTCGCCCGCGAGGGCGAGGGCGAGGTGAGCATGCCCGGCGGCTGCGCCTTCGGCCCGCGCCCGGTGGACCTGCACATCAAGGCGCTGCGCGCTTTGGGTATCGAAATCCACGAGGAAAACGGCACCTTCAGCGCTCGCCGCGCCGGCTGGCCCGAGGGCGAGGTCGTCTTCGACCGCCCCACCGTGGGCGGCACCGAGCAGGTGATGCTGGCGGCGGCCCTGGGGCCCACCGAGGTGACGATCGTCAACGCCGCGCTCGAGCCCGAGATCGTCGACTTCGCAAACTTTTTGCAGATGCTAGGTATCCAGATCGAGGGCGCCGGCACCGCCAAGATGACGATCCGCGGCGCCGGAGAACCGGGCGGTGGCAGCTACAAGATCATCCCCGACCGCATCGAGGCCGGCACCTACCTGCTGGCGGTGGCCGCCACCCGCGGCGAGGTGCTGCTCGAGGGCGCCCGCCCCGAGCACATGGACGCGTTGCTCTCGAAGCTGAAGAACGCCGGTCACACTGTCGTCACCGGAACCGACTGGGTGCGCCTGAAGAGCACCGCGAACCCTGAGCCCTTCGACGTGGACGCCCGCGAGTACCCCGGCTTCCCCACCGACCTGCAGCCGCCGGTGACCGCCTACCTGGCCACCGTACCCGGCGTCAGCCTGGTGCGCGACCTCGTCTATCCCGACCGCTTCACCCACGTGGGCGAACTCGCCCGCCTGGGCGCGGAGCTGCACCTCAAGGAACGCGTGCTCGCCATCCACGGGCGCGCCCTCACCGGCGCGCGCATCAAGGCCTTCGATATCCGCGGCGGCGGGGCCATGGTCATCGCTGCGCTGGCCGCGGCGGGCGAAACGGCGATCGAGGGTATGCAGCATGTGAGCCGCGGCTACGAGGACCTCGAAGACCGGCTGCGCCAGCTGGGTGCGGTCGTCTACAGCGAGCCGGTGCAGCTCGAACAGGCGGCGGATTGAGCGTCCGCGCCCCGGCCCGCGGGCCTGCCGAGCCTTTCGTACCTGGCAGTATAAGACTAGAAAATTCATAATATAGTTGGGTTGTGAAGCGCAGTGTGCCCATGGGGTCGGGCCCCTGGCCCTTCTTTTTGCTGGCGCTCGGCCTTTCTTGGCTGTTTTGGATACCACTCGCCGTTCTCCAGGTGAACGTGTGGGGGTGGCCTGCCGTTGCCATCGGCGCCCTCGGCCTGTTCGGGCCCACGCTTGCGGAAACGCTGCTGCTGGCGCGCCGCAGCGACCCCGCGCTTTGGCGCGACTACCGCAGCCGGCTGTTCGACCCCCGCAGAATCCCGGCCCCGGTCTGGGCCGTCATCGCGCTGGGGTTCCCCCTCGTTAACGCGGCCGCTCTGGCCCTCTACGTGTCGGGCGGGGGGTCGTGGCCGGCCTTCGAGACGGCCCGGCAGCTCTGGGCCGAACCCTGGAGGCTGCTTCCGTACGCGGCCTTCGTGCTACTGTTCGGCCCGCTGCCCGAAGAGCTCGGCTGGCGGGGCTACGCGCTGGACCGGCTGCAACGGTACCGCAGCGCGCTGGCCTCGAGCCTGATCCTGGGCGCCGTCTGGGGGCTCTGGCACCTGCCGCTGTTCTTCCTTCCGGGAACGTACCAGCACGACCGCCTGGGTTTCCTGAGCGCGGGTTTCTGGTCGTTCCTGTTCGGCGCCCTGACGACCTCCGTCCTCTTCACCTGGGTCTACAACCGCGCCAACCGCAGCACGCTCGCGGCCGTGCTCTTTCACTTCTCCATCAACCTCAGCGGCGAGCTATTCAACCTGCCGGAAAGCGCCCAGGTTTACAGGACGGCGCTCGTTGCCCTTTGGGCAATAGCTATTGCAATAGCGGGAGGTCCGCAACAAAACCCACGGGGTAGCCACCGGCCACTGTAGCGCCGCCTGCTCGGTTGCAGCAACGAGGCTAGCGGAGTCCCACAAAACACCGCCAAACTCTCCTACGCGCTAATTATTCTTCGCCCGTCCTCGAGCCATATCCGGGCTTGGGCCACTTTAATGGAGCAGGTCGAGGTGCAGCTTGAAGCAACAGAACACATTACGCACCCAAACCACTTTCGGCCGCCCGAATAACTCGGAAGCCCAACGTTACCTTAATAACCCTCAAGGATCAGAAAGTCTGGCCCGTCATTCTCGACTTACGGGCTCAGGCATCGGGCAACTCCACATTTGCCGAACTGTACTATATGGAATAAGCCTTTGATCTTTGTGGCTCCGTCAATCACAAAGATCAACTAATCCACAACCCGCAACAAAGCTGCTCTTGTCAGATAATTCAAATGGGCTTCGCTTACGCTGGCATGCTTTACCAAAATAAAGCTGTCGGAACCCCCATTTCAAGCAGAGAGCGCCTCAAGACTTTTTGTCGAGCCTGCCATTGCCTGGAACCACCTCCAGGTCAACTTACCCGGTGTCGCTCCAGTAATGGCATATACTGGCATACAAAGGACTGGTACAAGCGAGGTGCTCTATGAGCAAATATCTTTTAACGATAAACATTGGGCCGGTTCAAGGCTTTATAGCGGCTGCCAGGCGAACGCGCGATCTGCACGCCGGCAGCCGCCTTCTTTCGCGAGCGGCCTTTGCTGCTGCCCAAACGCTACAAGGCCATGGAGCAAAACTCATTTTTCCAAAGGCCTCCGATAATAGCAAGCTAGAAGGCATTCAACAAGACGGTATCCCCAACGTCATCCTGGCCGAGATAGAAGCCGATTCACTCGACGTCATCAAATCTTTGGCCAAAGAGGCCGAGGAGGCCGCCCGCCGGGAGCTTGCCAACATTGCTCGAGAGGTTTTTGGTAAAAACGAGACCGCCCAGGTCCTCCAGCAAAAAAACGAAGCGATAAAACAAGTACACGATCTCCTCGAGTTTTTCTGGGCGGCCGTTCCGGTGGAAGGTTCGTACCCGGAAGCGCGGGAGCGGCTCGGCCGGCTTATGGCGGCCCGCAAGAACACCCGCGACTTCGGCCCCAACCCCTGGCCGGCCCCGGTTCCCAAAAGCTCGCTCGACGGAGCCCTAGAAAGTGTTATCTACCAAGCCGACGAGCAGCAAAGGCTCAAAGTGGGCATCCGCATAGGCGAGCAGCTATCGGGCGTTGACCTGTTAAAGCGCCGCTACCTGGAAGAAAAAAACGAGAGCTTTGCCAGCACCACCGTCATGGCGCTAATTCCTTTCCTTGAGGGGCTTAGCAGCCAAGAGGCAGCCGTGATTGAAGAAGCGCTAGATCAGGTTGCCCAAAAGCTGGGCGCGGGCCGCTCCGGGCGCAGGCCGCCCAAAAGCCTGGTCGACAAGTTTGAGCTGTTAAAAAAATACGACCCCCGGCTTTTCTTCCCCGGCCGGCACCAAGAGATCGCCCAAGAGCCGAAAGAGCAACCCACTGAGTCAGCGGCCAGAACGACGAGCGAGCAAGAGGTCATACGGGAAGCCCAAGGAACCCTTTCGAAAACATACAGCGAACTCGACAAAACGCCTTGTCCCTACTACGCCATCCTCCACGCCGACGGCGACCGCATGGGCAAAGCCATTGATGCCCAGAAGAACGCCGAGCAACACCGCAAGCTTTCAGCGGCGCTAACCGAGTTTTCCCAAAAAGTAAAGGAGATTGTACAAAGCCACTCCGGCTCGCTGGTCTACTCGGGCGGCGATGACGTGCTGGCCCTACTGCCTTTGCATACCGCCCTCGATTGCGCGAGGGAACTCGCTGAAGATTTCGAAAGCCGCCTATCCGGTTTTAAGGGTAGCGACGATAACAACCCCACCCTTTCGGTCGGGCTGGCAGTGGTGCACCACCTCTTTGACCTGGGCGAGGCTTTGAACCTGGCCCGCCGGGCGGAAAAAGAGGCCAAGAAAACGCGCAACGCCCTGGCGGTCATTTTTTCTCCCCGCTCCGGTTCCGAAACCATAGCCGCCGGCAAGTGGTGCGAGAAGCCCAATATGAGCGCCCGCCTCAAGAACCTTGCCGCCTGGCAGGACGAAGGCAAGATACCCCGGGGTTTCGCCTACGAGTTGCGCGAAATGGCAAGCACACTAAGCGGTTTTTCCGAAAGCAAAAAGCTCATCTCCCTCGAAGCGGTCCGGATTTTAAAGCGTAAGGTCACACCCGACACCAAAGTAGAGAGCGCCCTGGCCGACTGGATAGAACGCTTTGGGGCCGAGCGACTAAGTTCGGAGCTGATTGTAGCCTGGCCTTTTGCCAAAGCGTTTCAACTCGCCAGCAGGCCCAAGGAGGTTGCCAAGTGATCCTGACCATTCAACCTCGTGATCCGCTGATTGTTCGCGACGGCCGTCCCTTTTACGCCTTTCCCGGGGCCAAGGTGCGCGGTTATTCCTTCCCCCCGCCACAGGTAATCGCCGGGGCCATTCGTAGCCGCGTTGGTTTTGGTTGCGGGTACAGGCCGGGCGAACAAGACAAAGATAAATGGCGCGGCCTCCTGAACCAGGTGCGCATTCTCGGCCCCGTGCTCTTTAGCCTGCGCACGAATGAAGCGCTTTTCCCGGCTCCGCTGGACGCTCTTCTCGTCAAACTCGATAGCGTTGATCAAAATTGTGAATCCAAACCTGAGGCCAAGCAGCTGCGTCTCTACCGTCTGACCCCGGAAGAAGCAGGTGGCGACGTGGCTACCAATCTGCCCGAGCCTCTCGAACGCCCCGTTTTTGCCCCTGCCGAGATGCCCAAAAGTAAACCGGAGCCAATGCCCGCCTTCTGGCGCAAAAGGCATTTTGACAACTGGCTTTTGGGAGATCCGGCGACCAGCCTTGAGATAGACGAGCCGACCGAACTGGGCATTACCGGGCCCGAAGTGGAATACCGCACCCACGTCAAGATCGATCCGAACCTGCAAACCGCCGCAGAAAGCATGCTTTACGAAACCAGCGGCCTGCAGTTTTTGCACCGCGCGGGAAACACCATTACCGACGTCGAAGAGCTAGCCCTGTTCGTGCAGGTAGTAGGAGAAGGCCTTTCTGCAGACTGCGCCGCGGCCATGGAAAACTCGCTCAGCGGCGTTCACCCGCTGGGGGGCGAGCGTCGTTTGGCGCTTTGGGGAGCGCGCGCAGAGCCGGCCTGGCCGGAGAAGCCGCCAAAGGAAATAGTTGGAGAGGTAAAGAGCAGTAAGCGGGCGCGGCTGCTGCTACTGACGCCGGCCGATTTTAATACCGATGGCAACGATCTACCTTTTATACCCCAATCCGGCATGTTTGGCAGGGCGAAAACGGTTGCCGCCGCTGTTGGCCGGCCAATCACGGTTTCCGGTTTTGACCTAGCAAAGGGCAGTCCCAAGCCAGGCCGGCGCCTGGCGCCCGCGGGCTCGGTGTATTTTGTGGACCTTGGCAACGTAGAAAACATTGAAGCCTGGGTTGAGGAGCACTGGATGAAGGTTCTGCCCGAGCAGCCCGAGCAAAGCCAGCGAGACGGCTACGGGCTTACCGCTGTTGGGGTTTGGAGGTAAGGCATGCGAAAGGTTAATCTGCCCGAAAACTTGAACTCGGCCAACCCCGGGCTGTGGCAAGAAAACAAAAAAGGATATATCAAGGAACAGCGGGAATACAAGCTTGTTACCCCACTATTTGGCGGCGGGGCCAAAACTCGCTATGCCGATGAGGTTACTACAATCCGCCCTTCGGAGATTAAAGGTCAGCTTAGGTTCTGGTGGCGTGCGCTGCGCAGCTGGCAAGCTGGTTCTAGCGTAAAAAAACTTCTTGAAATCGAGGAAGACATATGGGGCGGGGTTGCCGAGACCAAAGAGGCTTCAAAAGTTAAGTTGCGAATAGAGGTGTTAGACGCTGGCAAGGGCGCCAACCCATTTGAGCGTGTGCAGGGTAAAAGTTTTCCGCGCAACCACCCGAACATTGCTCCAGCTTATGTTGCTTTCCCCCTGCAACCCACCAAGCAGGACCCAACCATTTATCCGGTTCAAGTGGGCGTTCGCTTCAAGCTATCCCTTTTGTTTCCTCGGGAATTCAAAGAAGAAGTTAAAGCAGCCCTTTGGGCCTGGGAAACATTCGGAGGCATTGGAGGACGGACGCGCAGGGGGTTTGGTGCAGTAGTACCAAAAGATTTTAGCCCCCCTTCCGTCGGGGAAATACGAAGTAGGTTAAGTAAGTTAATAAAAGGCAACGTCTGGCCAGAAGGAGTGCCGCATCTGCAGCCGGACAGCCTTTATCTTTTCAAAGGCTCCTGGCAAAAGCTGGTCGAAGCTTATAAGAACTTTCGCCAATGGCGAGACGAGGGGCGAGAGCGCAACAAACCAGGGCGCAGCAAGTGGCCCGAGCCCGACGAGATCCGGAGACTCACAAAAACTCACAGCCCTAGGCACGAACCACATCACCCTGTTCACAAGTTCCCCAGAGGGCAGTTCGGACTGCCAATAATCTTTCATTTCAAAGATAAGAAAAATGGCGACCCCGACGACACAACTCTAAAAGGCGAAAACTTTGAGCGCCTGGCCAGCCCTTTAGGGTTCAAACCTCTTGGTGAAAGGGGGCCAGTGCTCGTTTATGTGCTGGAGGGCAATCGAAGGTTACCCGAGCCTTACGTGCTTGATGCCGGCCGTCATTTTGAAGTGGATGTTGAGCTTACGCCCGACGAAGCACGAAATATCAAGCCGCTTATGGCCGCAGGTGCGGAACCGGACCCAATAAAAGCTTTTATCAAATGGCTTGAACAAGGAGGTAAGCAATGAGCAAGAACGCAGTGTATTTTATTCACGCCCTGAGCCCGCTGCATCCGGGCGTGGGGCAAGGCGTTGGCAGTATAGACCTTCCGGTTGCCCGCGAAAAGGCCACCGGTATTCCCTACCTACCCGGTAGTTCCGTAAAGGGCGTTTTGCGCGACGGGGCGCGGGTTCACGGCTGGCCCGATGAGAAAGTCAAGGCTGTTTTTGGCCCCGATACCGGCAACGCCTCCGATCATGCAGGCGCCGCCTACTTCGGCGATGCTAAGCTGCTCACTTTACCGGTGCGCAGCTACGCGGGTGTTTTTGCTTACGCTACTAGCCCCTACCTGCTAAGGCGCTTTAAGCGCGAGGCGGAGGCGGCGGGTATTAACACGCCGGATCTGCCCGCAGCGCCAGCAGAAGTGGGCGCGGCCCTGGTTGGCCGGAATAGCGAGATAGTAAAAGATGGCAAAGTATTTTTAGAAGATTTAGATTTTAAAGCAACCGCCAGCGAATCGGTTCAGGCTTGGGAAACCTGGCTCACTGAAAACCTGGCCGGCATCGACGCCCCGCTAGCTGGTCGTCTGCTTTATCTCCACGACGACGCCATGACCTTTTTACTTGAAGCCGCGCTAGAAGTAGTTACCCGGGTTCGCATTAGCGACGAAACGGGCACCGTTGCCAAGGGGGCTCTTTGGTTTGAGGAGAACATTCCCGCCGAAAGTTTGCTGTACGGGTTAATGGCCTTTGCGCCAAATACTTTTGGTGACGATAACCTGACGGCCGTCGAAATGCTGGCTCAGCTACAAAGCCTCGCCAGCCATACCCTGCAGTTCGGCGGCAAGGCCACCGTGGGCCGCGGGCTTTCGAAGATGGTCGTATTTGATGGCGGCGTGGAGGGTTAGAGATGACTCGGGAACAAAAACGCGCCAACCTGGCTTACGGAGCGGTGAAACAGCTAGAGGGTAAAGATAAAGCCAAAGACTACGGCAGCATGGCTTTGCGCTTTCCCGCGCTTTTGCGCAGCGCCGGT
>JAMOUW010000018.1 GCA_027067955.1 Thermaceae bacterium | reverse complement strand
CCCCTAGAATGCGGATATGGCAGAACACTCCGAGCGGTCCGGGAACAAGCTGCGCGAGTACAGCGAGAAGACGACCCGCCGCATGACCGACCTGGACCCGGCCGGGCTGGTGCTCGACAGGGCCCCCGACCGCGCCCGGCGGCAGTTCATGAATTACGCCTTCTTCAAGCTTGACCCCGCCTTCCGGCGGCTCGAGCCCAGCGAGATCGAGGCCGCCAAGGACGAGTTCGCCGCCGTCGTGGACAAGTGGGCCGGCCGCGAGGGCTTCATCGTGCGCAGCTACTCGCTGGTGGGCTTCAGGGCCGACAGCGACTTCATGATCTGGCGCATCGCCTTCGACCCCGCCGAGTTCCAGGCCATGCAGCGCGAGCTCAACCGCACCCGCCTGGCCGGCTACCTGACCCAGCCCTACAGCTACCTCTCGATGCAGAAGCGCTCGATCTACGTGGACCGCTACAATCCCGAGGGCGCGGGGGTGGAGCTGATGCCGGGCCAGGGGGCCTACCTCTTCGTCTACCCCTTCGTGAAGAAGCGCGAGTGGTACAAACTCACGCCCCACACCCGCCAGGGGATGATGGACGAGCACATCTACGTCTCCGCCCCCTTCGAGGGCGTGCGCCTCAATACCAGCTACTCCTACGGCATCGACGATCAGGAGTTCGTGGTCGCCTTCGACGCCAACCACCCCTCTGAGTTCGTGGACCTGGTGCACCGCCTGCGCTTCACCGAGGCCAGCATGTACACCCTGCGCGACACCCCCATGTTCACCTGCAAGAAGAAGCCGCTGCGCGAGCTGCTCGACGACCTGGCCTGAGGAAGCGTCGCCCCCCTTCCGGCTCCGGTTTCCGCCGCGCCCGGCCCGGGCGCTGGTTTCAAGCGCCGGCCCGCACGACGGCGCGCCTCCCCCGGCCGCCGATTGTGAGCCCTTCGCAAAAGCGCCCCCAGGTGGCAGAATGTAAGGGATGGCGGAGGTGCTGCCCGTACGGCTCTACGGTGACCCGGTTTTGCGACGGAAGGCGCGACCGGTGCAGGATTTTTCCAGCGTAGCTGAGCTCGCCGAAAACATGGTGGAAACCATGTTCGAATACGGCGGGGTAGGGCTGGCCGCCCCCCAGGTGGGGATGGCGACCCGCCTGTTTGTTGCCGCGGAGTACTCCTTCGAGGAGGAAGAAGCCGAGGCCGACGAGGGCGCCCATCCGCGCAGCATGCTCAAGAACCTTTACGTGATGGTCAACCCGCGCATAACTTACCGGGAGGGCACCCAGGTAGGCACGGAGGGATGTCTTTCCATACCCGGCGTCTATTCCGACGACGTGCCCCGGGATCTGCAAGTCCGCGTCGAGTACCAGGACGTGACCGGCGAGCCCCGCGAGCTCGAGGCCGAGGGTTACCTGGCGCGGGTGATCCAGCACGAGCTCGACCACCTGGAGGGCGTGCTGTTCCTCGACCGCATTCCCCCCGAACTGCGCCGCCCCTTCATGGAGGAGCACCGCGCCGAGCTCGCCGAGATGCAGCGCAAGGCCAAGGCCTTCCTGCGCGATCTGAAAGCCAGGCAGGGGTGAGCGTGAAGCGCCGCCGCCTGGCTTTTTTCGGCTCGCCCGCCTGGGCGGTGCCGGTGCTCGAAGCGCTGGCGCGCGCGCACGACGTGGCGCTGGTGGTAACCCAGCCCGACAAGCCCAAAGGTCGCGGTCTCCGGCTGGCCCCCAGCCCGGTGGCCGAGGCGGCCGAACGCTTGGGTCTCGATCTGGCCAAACCCCGGCGCTTGCGCAAGGACCCGGAGGTTGCCGGGCGGCTGCGCGCGCTGGACCTGGACGCCGCGGTGGTGGCCGCCTACGGCCAGATCATCCCCGAATCATTGCTGGGCATCCCCCGCTACGGCTTCCTCAACATCCATCCCTCGCTTCTGCCCGAATACCGCGGTGCGGCGCCGGTGAACTGGGCGCTGATCAACGACGAGGCCGAGACCGGCGTCAGCATCATGCGCCTCGACGCCGGTATGGACACGGGCCCGGTCTTCGTCCAGGAGCGCACCCCAATCATGCCCGACGAAACCGCTGTAGAACTATCGGAGCGGCTGCGCGACCGCGGAATCGAACTGCTTTTGGATGTGCTGGAGCGCCTGGAGACCGCCCGGCCCGAACCGCAAAAGGGCGAGCCCAGCCACGCCCCGCTGCTGACCAAGGAAGACGGCCGCATCCGCTGGAGCGACCCCGCCCGCAAGGTCTACGCCCGCCACCGCGGGGTGCAGCCCTGGCCCGGAAGCTGGTTCGAACACGGTGGCAACCGGATCAAGGTGCTGAAAATGAAACCCGCCCGGGGCCGGGGCGCGCCCGGGGAGGTGCTGGAAGCCGGGCCCCGGGGTGTGCGCGTGGCCACCGGTGAGGGCGCGGTCGAGCTGGTCACCGTCCAGCCCGAGGGCAAACGGCCCATGCCCGCCGCGGACTGGGCCCGGGGCCGGGGCTTGAAAGCGGGCGTGCAACTAGACTAGAGCCATGAACAACCCGGAAAAACTGCTCGAGCTGCTGCTCGAGCTGCCCCATCTCTACGCTGCTCAGCTCAGTCTTTCGGGCCGCACGCTGGCCTGGGTCTGGAACGGGGTGGACCCCGCCCCCAGCGTCTGGGCGCGCACGCCCGCGGGTCGGGTGGAGCGCATGAGCCACGGCGAAGACGAGGCCTTCTTGCTAGGTTTCGTCCCCGGCGAGCACGGCGTGGTCTACGAGACCGACCCGGGCGACGAGCGCACCACCCCCTGGGCGCGGCCCTGGGAGGGCGCGCCCGAGCGGATCGGCGAGGCGCACCCGCCCTACTTCCCGCGCGGGGCCGAGCTGCATCCCGAGCGCCCCTGGGTCTTCTTCGGCGCCAACTACGACTTCGCGCGGGGCGAGGCGATCGAGCCCACCTGGATCTGGCGGCGTGACCTGGAAACGGACGAACTGCGCGCGCTGGCGCGGCCCGAGCGCCCCGGCACCTGGGCGCCGCAGCTTTCTTCCGACGGCGGCTGGCTCCTTTTCGATCGGGCCACCGCCCACCCCGGCGGCAATGCCGTCTGGCTGGTTGACGCGGATGGCCGGGAAGAGCGCCGGCTGCTCTTTGCAGGTGACGAGCGCAAGGTGCAGGCCGCCTGGACTTCAAACGGAAAAGTAAATTACGTGGCCGAAACCGACGGTGGCCGCCAGTGGGGCCTGGCCGACCTGCAGGGCAACCTGCACCTGCTGGCGGACGACGACCGCGTCGAGCGGCCGCGCCGCTTGAGCAACACTGACCTCGTCGGGGTTGTTGCTGCGGACGAGGCCCGCAACTTCACCATTCTGGCCGACCCGCAGAGCGGACATCTGCGCCACCTGCGCCCCGGTCGCGGCAATCTGCTCATGCTGGGGCGCGACACTGCGGGCTGGGTGGGGGTGTATTCTTCCAGCACCCGTCCCAGCGACGTCGTCCGCCTCGACCTGGACGCGCTCGAGCCCGAGGCCTTCACCAGCCTGACCGGGCTGGACGAACGCCTGCCGGCGGGCCTGCTCGCGGGCCTGGTGCCCGCCGAGGACTTCGAGTGGACCTCGACCGACGGGCTGCGCGTCCACGGCTTCGTCTACCGCACCCCGCACCGCCCCAGGGGCACGATCGTGCTCGTTCACGGCGGCCCCACCGCCCACGCAGGCGAGCGCGTCAACCCCGAGGTGCAGTACTACCTGGCGCGCGGCTTCCACGTCTTCCTGCCCAACTACCGCGGCTCCACCGGCTACGGCCTGGCGTTTCGGGAAAAGATCAAGGAGACCGGCTGGGGTGGGCTCGAGCAGGACGACATCCGCACCGGCATCGAGGCCCTCATCGCCGCGGGGCTGGCCGAGCCGGGCCGGGTGGGCGTGACCGGCACCTCCTACGGCGGCTACTCCAGCTGGTGGCAGATCACCCACGCCCCGCCCGAGCTGGTGGCCGCGGCCGCGCCCATCTGCGGCATGACCGACCTGGTGGTCGACTACTACAGCACCCGCCCCGACCTGCGCCCCTACTCCGAGGAGATGCTGGGCGGCAGCCCCGAGGAGGTGCCCGAGCGCTACCGCGAGCGTTCGCCGGTGCACTACGTCGGCGACATCGAGGGCCGGCTCCTGATCGTCCAGGGCGCGCTCGACCCCAACGTCACCCCCGAGAACCTGGCCACGGTGCGCCGCGCCCTCGACGCCGCCGGGGTGCCCTACGAGGTGCTGGTCTTCGAAGACGAAGGGCACGGCATCCGCAAGAAGGAAAATCGCCGCACGCTCTACCGGCGCCTGGCCGACTTCTTCGAGGCAGCCTTCCTCTAAACGAACCTGCACGTCGCTGGCCTGGCCCTTGATGTATAAAACAAAACCATCGGAGGCGCCTTGACCGCACAGGAAGTGCTGGACCAACTCAGGACCCTGCTGCCCGAACTGGGGGCCCGCTACCACGTGCGCGAGATTGGCCTCTTCGGCTCTCTGGCGCGCGGGGACGCGCGCGACACCAGCGACATCGACCTGCTGGTCGAGTTCGACGAGGCCGCCGACCTTTTCGATCTGATCGGCCTGGGCCTGTATCTGGAAGACCGCCTGGGACGCCCAGTCGACGTCGTTCCGAAGAATGCGGTCCGCGAAGAGCTGGCGCAGACCATTTTTAACGAAACCCTTCCCGTATGAGGGACACGTTACTTTACATCCAAGACATGGTGGCTGCCATAGAGAGCATTGAGGCTTTCATCGCCGGTAGGGATTTTGACGCATTCAAGCAAGACGACAAAACCCTGAGTGCGGTTCTGCGCAAAATCGAGATCCTGGGCGAGGCGTCCAAGCAAGTGCCGCCGGAGATCCGCAAACGCGCGCCCGCGGTACCCTGGCGGGAAATGGCCGGCATGCGCGACAAGCTTATACATTTTACTTTGGTGTTGACGCAGCCTTGGTCTGGCACACCATCACCGAGAAACTACCTGAGGTCAGAGTCCAACTGCGGCGGCTCAGCGACACTGCACCCTGAACCGGGACATCCGGTAACAGGCGAAAAGGCTCCCGCGCGCGCGGGAGCCTTCTCTTGGAAGGTCGCGTCGCTCAGAGAATGCCTAGCTCTTTGAGCTTCTCTTCGGGCACCACGCCGTTCTTCCAGCCGCGCAGCTGGTAGTACTCGCTGAGCATCTCGTCCAGCTCGGTGACCTGGCCCTTGGAACCGCCCGAGTCGGAGGGTTCCTTGAGGAAGCGCTCGGGCAGGTAGTCGGAGCCCTCACCCCAGCCCGCCAGGTTGTTGTAGTAGCGCTCCAGATTGTAGATGCGCTCGCCGATGGCCATGATGTCGTCGGCGCTGGCTTTGGCGCCGGTGTAGGCGCTGTACTGGTCGGCGAACTCCTCGGGGCCCTCGGCGAACTGGCTGAACTTGCAGAGGTCCATCGAGTCGGTGAAGGCCGAGAGGTCCTGGAAGGTCTTGGTCAGCTCGGCCTTGCCGCGCCACTCGATGGGGTCGGTCTTGAAGGGAACGCCCAAAAGCTCCGAGGCCGGGGTGTAGGCGCGCAGGTGGCAGGCGCCGCGGTTGGAGGTGGCGTAGGCGATGCCCATGCCCTTGAGGCCGCGGGGGTCGTAGGCGGGGATGGCCTGGCCCTTGACCTCCATGGCCAGCTCGGGGTGGCCGATGGCCTTCATGAACCCCGCCGTGCCTTCGGCGGCCTTGTCGCCCAGACCCTGGCGGTGGGCTACCATCTCCAGGAACTCGCACTCGCCCTGGACGTCGCCGAACTTGAGCCCCTCCTGCTCGGAAACGTAGCCCTTCTCGGTGGCCTCCATCAGGGCGGCGATCACGTTGCCCGCCTCGATGGTGTCGAGCCCGAAGGCGTTGCAGAGGTAGATGGCGTAGCTAACCCAGGTGCGATCGGCCGAACCCGAGTCGGGGCCCAGGCTCCAGGCCGATTCGTATTCGATCGACTCGAAACGGATGGGCTTGCCGTTGAGGTGGATTTCAACCATCTTCTTGCAGGCCACCGGGCAGGCATGGCAGGTGTTGTCCTTGACCAGGATGTGCTCGCGGATAGCCTCGCCCGAGACCTCGCCCGCGGGTTCCCAGCTGGTGTGCTGGGCGTTGAAGGTGGGCAGCGCGCCGATCGAGTTGGTGATGTTCATCAGCACGTTGGTGCCGTAGACGCTGAGCCCGCCCTTGCGCGGCGCGGTGACGTTGTTCTCGTCCATGATGCCGGCCAGCGCCCGCTTGTCGGCTTCTTTCCAGGCGGCCTTGTCGGCGGGCTGGTATACGCTCTTGTCGCCGGGGACGACGACTATTGCCTTGAGCTTCTTGGAGCCGCCCACCGCCGCGGTGCCGCCGCGGCCGGAGGCACGCTCGTCGTTGTTGAGCCAGGCGGCGAACTTGACCAGGTTCTCGCCCGCGGGGCCGATGGCCATCACGTCGGCGTCCTCACCGTGGCGCTTGCGCAGGATCTCGTGGGTCTCGTGGGTGGTCTTGCCCCAGAGGTCGGCGGCGTCCTTGATCTCGACCTGGCCGTCCTGCACCAGCAGGTAGACGGGCTTCTCGGCCGCGCCCTTGATGAGCAGGCCGTCGAAGCCGGCCCACTTGAGCTTGGCCGCGGTCCAGCCGCCCATGTGGCTGTCGGTCACCGTGCCCGTGAGCGGGCTCTTGGTGACCACGGCCAGGCGGCCGCTCATCTTGGCCTGGGTGCCGGTGAGCGGGCCCGTCATGACCGCTAGCAGGTTGTCGGGGCCGAGCGGGTCCACGTCGGGGCCGTTGTCGAAGACGTACTTGACGCCGAGCCCGCGCCCGCCGATCCATTTCTTCAGGTCTTCTTCCTTGGGGGCCTCGTATTCGACCTTACCGGTGGTCAGGTCGATTTTTGCCAGGCGGTGTGCATAACCTTTGAGCATGACTCCCTCCTTCCGGCAAATGCCGATGTTATTGTGTCTAACGCTTATGCTAACCGTTTTTTGTTTTTGAAGGCAATCCCGTGTTGCATAAATGTGCAACACGGGGGCACGCATCGTACCCGAGTCCTCGCGGTAGTCTTGGGTAAGTGCTGAACAAAGTGCCCTACTTAATCGCGCTCGAGCCCCAGTTCAAGCCGCGCGTCTGGGGCGGGCGGCGCCTGGCCGAGCGGTTCGGGCTCGCCACCGACAAGCCCATCGGCGAGGCCTGGATGGTCTTCGATGAAAACCGCATTGCCTCGGGCCCCTACGCCGGGCGGGCGCTCGCCGAGGTGCTGCCCGAGCTGGGCGAGGCCTTCCTGGGGCGGGCGGTGGTGGAGCGATACGGTTACCGGCTGCCGCTCTTGGTCAAGTTCCTGGACACCGCCCAGTGGCTCAGCGTGCAGGTGCACCCCGACGACTCCTACGCCCGCGCCCACGAGGCGGAAAGCGGCTGGCTGGGCAAGGCCGAGGCCTGGGTGGTGCTCGAGGCCGAGCCGGGCGCCCGGGTGATCTACGGCGTTAAGCGCGCGGTGACCCGCGCGGAGCTGCGCGCCGCGGCGCTGGACGGCTCGATCCTCGAGCTGCTCAACTTCGTGCCGGTCCAAAAGGGCGACGTGATCTACGTCCCCCCGGGCACGATCCACGCCCTGGGCCCGGGCCTGCTGGTTTACGAGGTCTCCCAGCGCTCCGACCTGACCTACCGGCTCTACGACTACGGCCGGGGGTAAGAATCGTGCCCCTGGTTGGGCGTTAGGAATAGTACTGCTAAGGTGCATTTATGCCTGCTCTTGCGTCGCACAAAGGGTTGTCCCCGTCACGCCTTTGGGTTCTTGTGCTGGCTTAACCACATCGAATGAGTGCCTGCAGCAGACTTCGCCACAACCCGGTTAAGCATTGCTTTCAATTACTGGGTGCCGACAAGGCGTGCCAATCGTTTCAGGCTTACCTAACAAGAAGTATTGGCCAGTATGCCTAAATAAAAGCACTTGATCCCAACATGTTTGCCAGGCCCCTGTTCTGTGGCCCCATTTGTGGTAACACCTGGCGTATAGTTAGCACGTGGAAAAGATGCGAGTAGTCGTTGTTGGTGCCGGGTACGTTGGTTTAACTACAGGCATGGCCTTGGCTCATGTAGGACATGAAGTTCAATTTGTCGATCTGGATACCGCTAAGATTGAGATGCTACGAAGCGGTCGATCTCCTATTCATGAGCCGGGAGTTGAAGACCTCCTTAAAATAAATGCTCACCGATTGGGTTTCTTTGAGAAAATTGGGGAATTCGTAGCTGAGGCCGACATAATCTTGATCGCAGTTGGCACCCCACCAAAAGCAAATGGGAAAGCAGAAACACGTTTTATTGAGGAAGCCGTAATTGAAGTTGCAAAGCAACTAAAAGACGGTGCTGTATATACACTAGTTGTCAAATCCACTGTTCCCATAGGGACTAACCGCAGGGTTGCAGAACTTATCGGCCGCACCCTGCGGAACCAGAACACAAATGCCGAGGTATTCGTGGCTTCCAACCCCGAGTTCCTGCGCGAAGGCAGTGCTCTCAAGGATGCTTTTTTCCCGGATCGCATTATTGTGGGCGCTGAAGATCCTGCTGCCGTCGACGCACTGCAGAGGTTATACAGACCCTTTCTTGAACAAACCTTTGACGTCCCAGCTTCAATCCCGCGGCCTGAGGGATTCATGCTCCCGCCGCTGATTACAACCGATCCCACAAGCGCCGAAGTGATCAAGTACGCGGCGAATGCGTTCCTCGCCCTTAAAATTAGCTTTATTAACGAAATTGCCGGTCTTTGCGAAAAAGTTGGTGCAGATGTTGTGGAAGTCAGCCGTGGCATTGGCCTCGACCCACGCATCGGACCAGGTTTTTTAAATGCCGGGCTAGGTTGGGGAGGTAGCTGTTTCCCCAAGGATACGCTTGCTCTACTGGCTATGGGTAGCGAATTCGGCTATGAAATGCCGATAGTTGAAGCTTCCCGAGTGGTGAATTTCAAACAGAGGGCGTGCATCATCAAGAAACTCCAACACGAACTGAAAGCCCTGCGTGGGAGGACTGTTGGCGTATTAGGACTTGCCTTTAAGCCGGGGACCGACGATGTCAGGGAAGCACCCGCATTGGACGTTATACGGCGGCTGCTGGATCTTGGTGCCCATGTACGTGTTCATGATCCTATTGCTTTGGATAATGCACATAAGGCCCTTGGTGATGATCCTGAGATCGAGTACTTTAATGACCCTTACAAGATGGCCGAAGGAGCAGATGCTATTGTGTTAGCCACAGAATGGCCTATGTACAAGGATCTTTCCCTGGGGCGCTTCTCTGAAATTATGCGCGGCAGAGTTTTCATAGACGGGCGCAATGTTATTGATCCTGGCGAGGCCAAAGCCGCAGGCTTGCAGTATGTGGGAGTGGGTCGGTGATCCGCATTCACATCGTGAGGGGGAAAATTTCCTGGCAACAATTAATGCATTGTAGTTAGCAGTTTAATTTCACTGGCCATGTCGACTCTATTTATTAGGGAAATCGGCCGTAGCTCTTCGGCAAAAAGATACGCCCATAATTGAAAATAACATTTACAACTTAAACTTAACTATACAGTTTCGACACCTCACTTATCTTCCGAGTACTACGTTGCATGATTCTATGTTAAAGATTGCATTTGGTTTGATGATCTGAACGTTTGTGGTAACATCGTAGTCGTTTTATGGAGACCAAGATGCGTTTTCTGTTTTTGACTCAATACTATCCTCCAGAGGTTGGGGCAGCACAGACGCGCTTGCATAATATTGCCAAAGGTTTGCGCAAGTTAGGGCACGAAGTGCGTGTTATTACTGCAATGCCAAACTATCCTAAAGGAGAGGTCCTTCCTAACTATCAGGGGCTACGATACTTTCGAGAAGTTATTGATGGAATCCCGGTTGAGCGCACTTGGATAGTGCCGACACGCGATATAGGCATGCGCCGATTGCTGTCCTATGCTAGCTTCCAATGGAGTTCGTTCTGGCCCCTATTACGTGCTGCCCGCAAGTGGAAACCGAACTATATCCTTGTTGAATCACCTCCGTTATTCCTGGGATTGAGCGCGATCGCACTTAAGCGCTTAGTAAAGGTGCCGTTCATTTTCAACATCGCTGATCTCTGGCCGGATTGGGCGGTTGAAATGGGCTTATTAAGAAAAGGTAGTTTGTATTACGCTATAGCTCGTTGGCTCGAAAACTGGATTTACCGAGAGAGTATGTGGATCAATATAGTGGTGCTGGAAATGCAGAAGGCGCTCGAGGCCAAGAGGGTTTTGGAGGAAAAGATTTTGTTCTTACCCAACGGAGTAGATACGGAGTTATTTTCCCCCGAACCCCGACCCCTTAAGAGTGCGCTAGCTCAAGAACTTTATGATCGATACCAAGGTAAACATTTAGTTTTATATGCAGGTACTCATGGCAAGTACCACGGCTTAGAGGTGGCTATTGAGGCGGCAAAATTACTTGAACCTCGTGGTGATATTCAGTTTTTGTTCGTTGGGGACGGCGCCGAAAAACAGCATCTTATGGAATACTCTCAGGAAAGGCGAGCTGGCAATGTAGAATTTAGAGAGCCAGTTCCGCCGCAGGTAGTAGCTGAGCTTTTGCAAATATCAAGCATTGCTCTATCGGTCATCCAGATTCCAACACGCGCTGCTAAAGTATTCCCGGCAATGGCCGCTGGCAAGCCTGTGGTCTATGCTGGGATAGGCGAAGGTGCAGATTTGATACGTAAGGCGCAAGCGGGCTTAGTGGTCCACCCAAAGGACTCCCACGCCCTAGCAGAAGCAGTGCGCACCCTGGTTGAAGACTCCCACCTGGCTCAAACGCTTGGCAGAAATGGGGCTCACTATGTAAGACGATACTATGATTGGTCAATGCTGGTATCAAGATGGCTGAGTGAGCTACAAAAAAAGGAGAAGGATATACAGAGCGCATGAGTATATCTCTTATATCCTCCATGGCTAAGGGTAAGGAAGGCTGGCAAGAATGTAACCGTGTTTTGAGTGACCTTGAAGCTGCTTTTTAAATCTAGTATCTGCTTTTTGGTGACGGCTCTTACAAGAGGCACATGCAAAGCTTAATGGCAAAATTCCTGAGGCGAGTCTTTTTGCTAAAGTCATTGCTACTGCCAAGCAATTCAGTATTGCAGGTTCAGTTTCTTGCAGGCTGCTCGACGTTCGACCTTACCTTTGCTATTTCTTCCCGTTTGCCCTTCCCTCTTTTCGTATATTATGTTCGGGCCCAACCCGCTCACCCCCCCCTTGCCCACCCCAACAGCTGGCGGTAAAGCTCTTTGCGGTTCCCTCCGTTGAAGCGCCATTAGCATTCCCCTGAGGAAGTAGTAGAAGTGCTTGCGCGGGATGCCGTTGTATCTGCGTAGATGTCGCTTCGCCTGGTTCCAGAAGTTTTAGGGTGCCGTTGATGTGGCGTTTGTTTTCTTCTCCATCAGCAAAGCCTTTGCCGCGGTCTATGCGACGGTGATGAAAGCTGGATACTCCAGTACGTTGTAGCTCGCGAAGCTATCCGTGTACACGGCGCTGTCCGGCACCATCCCTGACTCAAGTACGGGCAGCAGCGTTTTAGCTTTGGCGCTGGGAATGGGCAGGGTGTAAACACGCCCACCGCGCTTTAGCAAGCCGA
>JAMOUW010000017.1 GCA_027067955.1 Thermaceae bacterium | reverse complement strand
TAGCCAACAAGATCGGCACCTACCTCAAGGCCCTGGCCGCCGCCGACAACGGCGTACCCTTCTACGTGGCGCTGCCCAGCAGCACCCTCGACTGGTCCATATGCGACGGCGTGCGCGATATTCCCATCGAGCAGCGCGGCGACGACGAGGTCAAGTACATCCAGGGGCTGCATGAAGGCGAGGTCAAGCGCGTCCTCCTCACCCCGCCCGAGAGCCCCGCCGCTAACTACGGCTTCGACGTCACCCCGGCCCGGCTGGTGAAAGGCCTCATCACCGAGCGCGGTATCGCCGCCGCCAGCGAAGCAGGCCTGCTCGAGCTATACCCGGAAAGGAGGCAATGATGGCCTATCAACCCCTCACCCCCGAAACCCTGCTCGACTATCTGAAGGGCCGCCCCGCCCTGGCCGGGATCCTGCCCGAAAACGAAACCTACGATGTCAAAGAAGTCGGCGACGGCAATCTCAACCTGGTCTTCTTCGTTCAAAGCCGGGAAAACCCCGAACACACCCTGGTGGTAAAGCAGGCGCTCCCCTACCTGCGCGTAGTAGGCGAGGACTGGCCGCTGACCCGCGACCGCGTCATCTACGAAACCGAAGCGCTCAAGCTTCACAACAAGTACGCTCCCGGCCTGGCGCCCCAGGTCTACGACCACGACTACGAGATGTCCACGTTGATGATGGAGAACCTGAACCGCCATGAAATCATGCGCAAGCCGCTGGTTCGGCGGGTCAAGTTTCCCCGCTTCGCAGACGACATCTCGACCTTCCTGGCGAACACCCTCTTCTACACCTCCGACCTCTACCTGAAGGGCGAGGAGAAGAAGGCGCTCCAGGAGCGCTTCATGAACCCCCACCTGCGCAAGCTGCAGGAGGACTTCGTTTACACCAACCCCTTCAAGGAGTCGCCCGAGAACAACTGGAACCCGCTGGTAGACGACCTGGTGCAGGAGGTGCGCCGCGACGGCGACCTCAAGCAACGCGTGGTCTGGCTCAAGGAGGGCTACATGAACCACGCCCAGTCGCTCATCCACGCCGACCTGCACACCGGCTCGATCATGCTCAATCAGGAAGAAACCCGGGTCATCGACCCCGAATTTGCCTTCGTGGGTCCGGCGGGCTACGACGTGGCGGCGGTGCTGCAGAACCTGATGCTAAGCTACGCCTCACACTACGCTCACACCCCCGACCCGGGCGCACGCGCCGACTACCAGGCCTGGCTGCTGGAAACCATGAAACAGATCTGGGAGCAGTTCGCCGCCAAATTCGAACGGCTCTGGACGGAGCACAACGAGGGCGAGCTGACCCCGGGCGACTACTGGAACTATCCGGGCGGCAAAGAAGACTTCGCCGCGTTTCGCAAGGACTACCTCGCCGGCATCTTCCGCGATATGGTGGGCATCGCCGGTACCAAGGCGCTCCGGCGCATGATGGGCATCGTCAGCGTATGGGACATCTCCAGCATCGAGGATCCGGAAAAGCGCGCCGTAGCCGAGCGCTACGCCATAAACGTGGGGCGGCGCTGGATCAAGGAGATGGACGAAATCAAAAATATCGATCAATTCCTCGACGTCATGCGAGAGGAGGCGGAAAAGGTAAATGTCTGAGACGTTGCTTTCGGTGGGAATTCTCTCCGCCGACCTGGGCCGGCTGGCCGAAGAGCTGGCCCGGCTGGAAGATGCCGGCGCCGACTGGATTCACCTGGACGTCATGGACGGCTGCTTCGCACCGCCCATCCTGGGCGACGCCGCCCTCTTCAAGGCCGTCCGCAAGTACACCGAGCTGCCCATCGACGTCCACCTGATGGTGAAAGACCCTGAACGCAAGGTGGCCCAGTTCGAGGGCGCCGACTGGATCACGATCCACGCCGAGGCGGGCGCCCACCTGCACCGGGCGATAGCCGAAGCCAAACGCACGGGCGCCAGGACGGGCGTGGCTCTCAACCCCGGTACCCACCTTAGCGGAGCCATAGGGGTGATAAGCGAGGTGGACATGGTCCTGCTGCTCGCCGTCGATCCCGGCTTTGCGGGCACCCGCTTCACACCCGCCGTACTGGGCAAGGCGGTGAAGCTGCGCGAAAAGTTTGCTGAGTTGGGGATAGAGGGGGTGAAAGTGGGAATTGACGGTGGTATAAACCTCGACAACGCCGCCCGCGCGGGCGCGCTGGCGGACGTTGTCGTCTCCGGCTCGGCCGTCTTCAAAGGAGACGGACCCGGGAAAAACATCCAGGCGTTCAAAGCGGCCTTCGGCCGCAAAAACAAGGAGGAATAACGATGAAGGAACTGCACATGGACTGGGGCATGAAGAACCGCTATCACAGCGTCTTCAACGAAAAGAGCGGGCGCACCATTTTCTTCGCGGTGGACCACGGCTACTTCATGGGGCCTACCACGGGCCTGGAAGACATGACCAAGGCCATCCACCCGGCCATCGACTACGCCGACGCCCTCATGCTCACCCGCGGAGCGCTGCGCAATGCGGTGGACCCCAGGCTCAAGAAGCCCATCTCGCTGCGCGTTTCCAGCGGCACCAGCATACTCAACGAGGATCTGCTGCACGAAGGTATTTCGGTGGGAATCGAGGAAGCCGTGCGCATGAACGCCGCCTTCGTGGCCTTCTCGGTGATGGTGGGCACGCCCGCCAGCGAGCGTGACACCGTGCTCGAGTTTTCCAGGATTGTCGACGAAGCCGAGCGCTACGGCATCCCCACCCTGGGCGTGGTCGCCGTGGGCCGCGGCCTCGATCGCGACGCCCGCTACCTCAGCCTGGCTACCCGCATGGTCGGCGAGCTGGGCGCCCGTCTGGTCAAAACCTACTACTGCGAAAACTTCGAGCGCGTAATCGATACCAGCCTGGTTCCGGTGGTCATCGCCGGCGGCAAGAAGATCCCCGAGCGTGACGCCCTGCAGATGGCCCGCGACGCCCTCAACGCCGGCGCCATCGGCGTCGACATGGGCCGCAACGTCTTCCAGGCCGAGAACCCGGTGGCCATGATGCAGGCCCTGGCCAAGCTGGTGCACGAAGACGGCAACGTCGAGGACGCCTACGCCTACTATCAGGAGCTGCTGGGCAAGTAAGCCTGCCTGCCGGGGGCCCCAGGGGCCCCCGGAAACCCGAGGAGGCCGCCGTGCGCGTAGCCATGTACTACAACAACCACGACATGCGCCTGGAGGAGCAGCCGGTTCCCGAGATCGGGCCCGGTGAGGTGCTCATAAAGATCATCGCCAGCGGCATCTGCGGCTCCGACGTGATGGAGTGGTACCGCATCAAAAAAGCGCCGCTGGTGCTGGGGCACGAGATCGCCGGCGACATCGTGGCGGTGGGCGAGGGGGTGACCGGGTTCGAGCCCGGCGACCGGGTGACCGCCACCCACCACGTTCCCTGCGGCCGCTGCGAGTACTGCCAGCGCGGCCAGCACTCGCTCTGCACCCTGATCAGCAACACCACGTACTACCCCGGCGGCTTCGCCGAGTACGTGCGGGTGCCGGCGATCAATGTAGAGACCAGAGGAGTACTCAAACTGCCCGACAGCGTCAGTTACGACGAAGGCAGCTTCACCGAACCGCTGGGCTGCGTGGTGCGCGGTCTGCGGGTGATGGACTTCGAGCCCGCCCGCAGCGTGCTGGTGCTGGGCAGCGGCCTTTCGGGGCAGCTGGTCATCCGTACTGCCCGCGCCTACGGCGCCGGCAAGATCATTGCCACCGACATCAACGACTTTAGGCTCGAGATGGCCAAGAAGTCGGGGGCCGCGGTCGCCATCCACGCCACCCGCGAAGACGTAGTCCAGCGGGTGCTGGAAGAAACGAACGGCGAGGGCGTCGACTACGTCATCCCGACCGCCGCCGCCCCGGTCCTCTTCGACCAGGCGATGCAGACCGTACGCAAGGGCGGCACCGTGCTCCTCTACGGCATCATGTCGCCGGGAACCAAGGTCGAGTTCGACATCTTCCCCTTCTGGAAGAAGCAGGTCAAGCTGCTCTCCACCTACGCCGCCGCCCCGCGCGACCTCGCCGAGGCGCTCGAGCTGATCCGTGCCGGACGAGTACCGGTCGAAGACATGATCACCCACCGCTTGCCGCTTGCCGAAACCCAAAAGGGCTTCGAGCTGGTGGCCGCCGGCGGCGACTCGATGAAGGTGATCATCGAGCCCCAGCGCTAACGTTTGACGCTACCTCCCCATGCGACGCGCCCCCGGATCCTCCGGGGGCGCAAGTCTGTTCGGGTCAGTATTCTTCTATGAACAGCTGTCCCGGCTGGCGGCCGGTGTGGCGCTCATAGCCGCGCTCCTCGATGAGCCAGGCCATCACGTTCTCGACCATCACCGGGTTACCGCAAAGGTACACGTGGGTCAGCTCGGGATCAATTGCTATTTCGCCCTCGCGCTCTACCGTCCCGCTCTTGAGCATGTCTTCGATCCAGGCGCGATGACCCAGCCAGGTAGGGCGCGGGTCCGTGAGCGTGGGCAGGTGGCGGAAGTGCTCGAAGGCCCGGTGCATGAAGCGCAGCTCGGCGTAGTAGGCGAGCTCGTTCAGGCTTGCGGCACCCTGTACAAAGGCTATGCGGGGGTGAGTCTGCTGGTGCACGTGGGAACGCAAGAAGCTCATGAACGGCGCCGCGCCAGTGCCGGTGCCGATCATCAGGATCTGCTTCTCGGGCGGCACCTGGGCAATCTTAAACGACCCCACGATGCGCGTCCCCACGTAGAGCCGGTCGCCGGGCTTTAGTGCGAACAACCGCGGGGTAAGCTGGCCCTCGCGGTAGAGCGAAAGGAAGAACTCGAACTCGCGTGTATCGGTGCTGGCGGAGGCTATCGAATAAGCCCGCTGGATCAACTTGTCGGGCAAAGCCGGTTTGCGGTCGGGCAGTGCATAGGGTACGCGAAACTCGAAGCCATAGAGGCCGAGCGTAGTGTACTGACCCGCCGAAAACACCTCCCGCGCCTTATCCACCACCACGCGGATAATTGCGTAGTTCGCCGAGAGCTCGTCACGGCTTACCACCGTGGCGTTGTACGACTTTTCCCGCAGCTCTTCCCACCAGCGCCTGACAGCGGAACCGGCGTCCTTGTTGGTTTTCATATGCCACCCTCTCAACCAGATTTTAGTAGATGAACCGATAAGGAAACGCCCCCGTTTCCGGGGGCTTTCTGGAGCGGGAGACGGGACTCGAACCCGCGACCCCAACCTTGGCAAGGTTGTGCTCTACCAACTGAGCTACTCCCGCATACCCTCAGTCGCTCAGCAAGAAAGATAGTACTACAGGAGCTGTTTTTCTGCAAGCTGTTGTAATCGGTCAACACATCTGAGGTAAAGACCCCCTAAAATAGCACCAAACAATAAGGGAATCCCGGATGTAGGCAAAAGGGATACCCCAAGGGAAAGGGGGCTACCAGTGAAGCAAAGGAAGTACTGCGAAGGTCAAATAGTACGCACCCTGCAAGAAGCCGAGGCCGGGGTTCCCGTGGTCGAGCTGGTGCGCAAGTACGGCTTCAGTCAAAGCGCCTTTTATCGTTGGCGGGCTAAGTACGGAGGTATGGAAGCTAGCGCCCTGCACAAGTTGAAGATGCTGGAAGAAGAGAACCGCCGCCTGAAGAAGATGCACGCCGAGCTAAGCCTGGGGCACGCTGCTTTGAGGGACGTGATCGGAAAAAGGGCTGAAGCCTGCTGAACTCCACCAGCTAGTCCACTGGGTAATGGAAAGGCATGGTCTCAGTGAGAGAAGGGCCTGCCGTCTCCTGGGCCTGAGCCGTAATGGCTACCGTTATGAGCCACGAAAGAAGCCGGACGACGAAGAGGTGGCTAGGGTATTGAGGCAGCTGGCCCAGGACCATCCCCGCTGGGGAGCCAGGAAGATGGCGGCCTATTTGAAGAACCAGGGATATACGTGGAACCACAAGCGGATAGCCCGCGTCTATAAGGAGCAGGGTCTTGGCTTGCAAGGGAGGGAGCAGAGAAAACGCAGAAAACTACTCCGCGGCCCGCAACCGCTTACCAAAGCCAGATACCTCAACCAGACCTGGTCCTTGGACTTCATGAGCGACAGCCTGGCAGGCGGCCGGGCTTTTCGAACGCTGAACGTCTTGGATGACTTCAGCCGTAGGGCGTTGTGGATAGAAGTAGCCGTCTCCCTTCCATCTCAAAGAGTGATCGGCCTACTAGAGTCCCCAATCCTCTGGCACGGACAGCCTGACTGTCTGCAAACTAACAACGGACCCGAGTTCACCTCAAAAGCCCTGGCTGCCTGGGCGGAGGAACGTGGCATCTGCTTATTACGCATTCAACCAGGCAAGCCGGCCCAGAACACCTACATCGAACGCTTCAACCGCAGCTATCGTGAAGCAGTTCTGGATGCCTACGTCTTCCACTCTCTAGCCGAGGTGCGTCAGGTTACCGAGGACTGGTTGAGAACCTACAACACCATCAGGACTCATGAGGCTCTGGGAGGTCTGCCGCCCCAGGAGTTTGCTGACAAATATGGCAAGGGTCTCTCATAGGGAGTGGCACTCAAAGTGGGGGGTTGACACAGGAGGAAAACATACGGAGCAAGAGAAAACCACCCCGACGGGTAGCCATGGTAACTTGCGGAAAAGAGAACGGTACCATATCAGCGCGTGCGGAAAAGGGAGCCAAACTTACACCGCCAGCACGCAAAGCAATAAATCACCCGAGGCACGCCACAAGGCGGACCCGGTACAAAGAGCTATGGCAGCAATACTATGCCAGCAAGATCGGCCGCTCGAGGTAAAAAGCGATGCGCTCAAGGAAGCGGGCGCGATCGGTGGGAAGTTCACCGCTGATAGAGATAAGCCCGAGGTTCTCCGGTAACCCGGCGCGTCCCAGACTGACCATCAGGGTACCCGGCAGAACGACCTCGGTATAAGGAGTTTCACCCAAATCAAGAACAACCATACCGTCGCCGTCGCTATTGGCGGCGAGCAGATTTTCAAAAAGGTCACGCAGGCCGATTGCCGGTGAAACGGCCAGTGAGCGCACGGATTCGCCGTCGAAACGACCCAGAACCGCACGGATGGGAACTTCCAGGTCAGCCAGGGCGCGGTCTACCGCGCGGAAGAGGAGCAGCTCAAAGGGAACGTCGCTCCGCCAGGCGGCCGACAGGTCGGCGCGCGCCTGCTCGGCGGCCGCTAGGGAAACGGCGCGGCGGAAAGACGGGGGAAAGGCGGCGGCGGTACGGGGCTCGGGAGCACGCTCTCCCCTGCTAACCGGCGGCGGCACCGCAGCAGGCGGAGGCGTTTCTTCCACCACACCGGGCTCGTGTGCAGGGCCCAGATCGGGGGCGCTGAAAACGCCGGCTTCGGCTGGGGCTTCTTGTACCGGCTCCTTTGGTTCCGTGGCCGGCTCCGGCGAAGGCTCGGGCTCGGCTTCTTCCAGGAAATCGAGTTTGTCGAAGCTGGCCTCCTCTTCCCTTGCAACCGGTTCCTGGGGTTCGGGTTTGGCGGCGGGCTCGGGCGACTCCCACTCAAGCGCGGTTTCCTGGGGCTCGGACAGAGATTCCAAGGTCTCGTCCCATTCGAGATCCCCGGTTTCGGGCTTCTCCTCTGTCGCGGGCGATTCCTCCAACCACGAAGCCGGCTCCTCCACCAGCTCCGCATCAGCCCATCCACCAGGCGCGGCTCTCTCCGGCTCGGGCGGTGTGGCTTGAATGGGAGCTTCTTCCACCGGCTTGGATGGCTCTTCTTCCTTGAGCTCCTCGAAGTCTACCTCGAAGAAGTTTTCTTCTTCGACAAACACTTCTTCCGCGGTCGCTCTGGTTTCCCGCCCGGACGCGCCGTCGGAGATGGCTTCAGGTACCAGCTCGCCAATATCCACCCCTTCGCGCGCCAACGCTTCCTGCACCTGGCTGATGTCGGGGATGGTTTCCGGAGGAGGCGCGGCCTCCTCGGGCTCGGGAGGCAGGTCAACCTCACCGGCCATCACTTTGGCAAGAAAAGCCAGAATGTCGCGCTCCACAATGGTTCCATCGGGCCCGGTGCCCGTGAGGCTCTGCCAGTCGATGCCGTTTTCTTCGGCGAGTCGTCTGGCCAGGGGTGTAATCTTCGGTTCCGTCATCTCGGATCTCCCTATGTTCCCTATATCATAGCCCAGTTCTAGCGCTGCGTGCCGTAAACGCGTACCCTGGGGCATGGAACGCGAACTTGCGCGCTTAATTTTAGACTACAGCCGCCCGGTGCGGGCGGGGCAAACATTACTGTTGCGAGCCGAAACGGGGGCCCTGCCCCTGCTGCGGGCTCTCCATTCGGAAGCGCTGGAGCGAGGGGTATACCCGCTGCTGCGCATGGACTATCCGGGTCAGGGAGCGGATTTTCTGGAGCGCGCCGGCGAATGGCTTGATCGAGTGCCCGAAGTGGAACGCGCTCTTCTGAGCGCCTGTGACGCCAGCATCAGGATCATCGCACCGGAAGACCCCTTCGCCACGGGCGGAATATCGGGTGAACGCATGGGGCGCTATCGCAAGACGTGGGGCGGCCTGCGCCTGCCACGCGGCCGGCGCACCCTGACCCTCTGGCCCACCCCCGGGCTGGCCGCTATGGCGGGTATGAGCCAGCCGGAGCACCGGGAGCTGGTCCGCCGCGCCTTCTTTCTGGACAGGCCCGATCCGGCAGGTACCTGGCGGGCTCTCGGGAAGGTTCAGGAGCACCTGATAGGACGCCTCGAGGGCGTGCGCGAACTGCGAATAACGGCGCGCGACACCGACCTGCGAATGAAAGTAGCCGGTCGCAGGTGGGTCAACTCCGACGGCACCAGCAACTTCCCCAGCGGGGAAGTGTACACCGCCCCGCTGGAAGACAGCGTATACGGCGAGGTCCGCTTCGACCTGCCGGTGCTCGCCGCGGGACGCTGGGTACGGGGCGTGCGTCTGGTGTTCGAAGCAGGCCGGGTCGTTGAGGCGTCCGCCGAAGAGGGAGAAGACTACCTGCAGGACGTTCTCGCCACCGATGAAGGAGCGCGGGGCGTGGGAGAACTGGGCATAGGCACCAACTTCGGGCTGGAGCGCGGCACCGGGCTGGTTTTGCTCGACGAAAAGATAGGGGGCACCGTCCATCTGGCGCTGGGGCAAACCTACCCGGCCACCGGTGGCAAGAACCGTTCGGCCATACACTGGGATCTAATAGTCGATCTACGCCACGGAGGAACGCTGCAGGCCGACGGTGAAATCATCCAAAAGGATGGAAGGTTCATTTCCGGCTGGTTTGACTGGCCGGGGTAACCCGCCGCGCGCCCAGATAAACCTTGCGATACCAGGGGACGTCAAAACGCTCGATCATGACACGCCCGGTCAGGCTGTTGGCGTGGATGAAGCGGTCATCACCCAGGTAAATCCCCACGTGATCGACCCCGTGACCCCCAAAGCTGAAGAAAACAAGATCGCCGGGCCCGGGCACACTCACCGGTTGGAGCCGGACCCAGAGATCGCGGGTGGAGCGGGGAAGGTTATAGCCCAGCTCACCGAAAACGCGGTTTACGTAGCCCGAGCAGTCGAAGGCCTCCGGCCCGCTGCCTCCCCAGCGGTAAGCAGCGCCCAGATAGGACGTCGCCACGCGCTCTATCGCGCCGATCTTCGGGGGGTCGGATCCGGAAAGCGCCACGGCTACCGGCTGCGGCCGCTCGGGCGCCGGTGGCACCCATATTTCCACCCCCGGGGGAACGTAATCGCTTTCCAGGTGGTTGAGCTGCATCAAGGTGGCCACGTAGGTGTTGTAGCGCCAGGCAATACGCCAAAGTGTTTCTCCTTCCTTCACCCGGTAGCGCTCCGGCAGCAGCAACGTGGTGCCCGCCCTCAAGCCGTCCGCCGCCCCGGGATTGAGCAACAGCAGCACGGACAGATCGACGTCGTATTTTACCGAGATGCGCCATAATGTATCGCCGGGCTGCACCAGATAGCTCCCGGCCAGCGCAAAACCCAGGTAGAGAAAAACCCCCAGAGTGAACGCCTTCACCCTGGGGGCAGTATAGCCCGCATCAGGCCGCTTCTTCGGTCAGGGGCACCTCGGGGTCGGCCCAGGCAATGAGCGGGCGCAGCGAAAGCGGCGCGATGATCGTGGTGACCACGACCATGAAGATCACGATCGCGAACTCCTTCTCGTCCACCGCACCCGCGGTCAGACCGATGGAGGCAACGATCAGTCCCACCTCGCCGCGGGGTACCATTCCCACGCCCACTACCAGCGCCTGGCGGAGGCCCTGAGAGAGCGCGCCAAACATGGCCACCAGCTTGCCGGCGATGGCTATCAGGCCGACTATGACGCCGGTAATGAGCACTTCGCGGCTGGTGAGCGCCGCCAGATCGAGCTGTACTCCCATGAAGGCGAAGAAGATGGGGGCAAGGAACGACTCGATGGCGTGTATGGGCGCTTCCAGCTCGTATTCCTCGCGCAGCTCGGCCATCACCATCCCGGCCATGAAGGCGCCGACGATGGGGGCGAGGCCTATCGTGGCCGCCAGGGTAGCCATTCCGAGGCCGAACGCTATGCTGACGCCCAGCGGGGTCTGGAAAGGGAGTCCGTTGAGGGGAATGCGCCGCACAAGGGGCACGAGCGCCATGGCCGCGCCCACGAAGGCCAGCGACTTGATGATGAGCGTCACTATCGCGCCGGTCTCTACCACGCCGCTGGTGGCGATGCCGGAAACGATGGCGAGCACGATCAGCCCCTCGATGTCGTCAATGACCGCCGCGCCCAGGATGATGCGGCTGTAGGGGCGCGAGAGAACGTCCAGCTCCTGCATAACCCGCGCGGTGATCCCTACGCTGGTTGCCACCAGCGCCGCGCCCAAAAACAGGGCGGCCACCTGGTTGAACCCCGCGTAGAGGCCGAAGTAGTACCCGCCAATGAAGGGCAAGACCGCGCCCAGCACGGCTACCACAAAGGCCTCCTTGCCCACGCGCAGGATGTCCTGCATGCGGGTTTCGAGCCCCACCATAAAGAGCAGGAAGATAGCCCCCAGCTCGGCGATGAACGCGAGCAAATCGCCCTCGGCCACCCAGCCCAGAAGCGCCGGACCCACGATCACCCCGGCAAGCAGCTCGCCGATCACCGCGGGCTGCTTCATACGCTGGAAGAGCCAGCCGACAATCTGGGTAGCCAGGATGAGAACGAAGATCTCGAAGAGGTGCGTGGTCAGCGCGCCGTGCGCGCCGCCGGCCTCGGCCCCCTTCTCGGTAGCTGCACCGGCGAGAAACAGAAAGTTGAGCATGGCTTACTTTCTCCCCATTAGCAGCATGAGCAGGTCGCCGCGGGTGATGATCCCTATCAGCCGCCCCTCCTCGCCGACTACCGGCATGCGGCGGTAGAGGTTTTCGATCAGCTTATCGAGCACGACCCGCAGCGGGTCATCGGGCCGCAGCACCGGCACCTCGGTGCGCATCACCTCTTCGACGCGCTTCTCCTTGTAGATTTGCTCGAAGTCGTGGATCGAATGCTCGTCCACCCATTTGTCAAAGAGCTGCAACGCAATCACGTCCGGCGCCCCCGGAATGTTCTCGGGCTTGGGCAACAGGTCGTCCATCTCCAGTACGCCCAGGTACCGGCCCTCTCCGTCCACTACCGGGAGACCGCCGTAATGATGCGCCGACATCCTCTCGGCCGCCTCCCACAGGGTCTCGCCCTTGGTGGCTGTCAGGGGGTTTGCGGTCATAATGTCACGGGCTTTCATAGCCCCCTTACTATACCGGCCGGGCCGCAGCCACTGGCCCCGGCCCGGCGGCTACCGGACCCCGGGACACGCCGGTAAACTCCGCTCCAAAGTCCTGGGACGCTCTCGCAAGCGCCTGCAAACCAGGCAAGCTCTCCGCTGCAAAGAGCGCCCTACCCCAGAACAGGCTTACCGGCACCGCACCCGTAGCAGCCGATTACAACGCGTTGTCAAAGGCGGCAGGATTTGATATAGTAGCCCTTGCCTGGCACCGCGGTCCGCGGTAGCTCAGCTGGTAGAGCGGTCGGCTGTTAACCGATTGGTCGCAGGTTCGAGTCCTGCCCGCGGAGCCAGAAAACCCGCCCCCTGTCGGGGGCGGGTTCGTATT
>JAMOUW010000016.1 GCA_027067955.1 Thermaceae bacterium | reverse complement strand
GCGCGGCGGACGACGATGCCGCCGGCGACCTCTTCCAGGTCGAAGGCGTGCAGCGGGTTGCCCAGCTCCCACATGGTGTAGTTGGTGGCGTCGACGACGTTGTTGATGGGCCGCAGGCCGGCGGCCAGCAGCTTACGCTGGGCCTCGAGCGGGCTGGGGCCAATCTGCAAGTCGCCGGCGTAGCGGGCCAGGTAGCGGTCGCAGCCTTCGGGGTCGGCCACCTCGACGGTCACGAAGCGGGTAACGGGGCTTTCTTCGACCTCCAGGAGAGGCTCGACCAGCTCCAGCTCCAGCTTGGCCGCCAGGTCGCGGGCCACCCCCAGCACGCTGAAGGCGTCGGCGCGGTTGGGGGTCAGCTCCAGTTCGAAGACGACCTCCGCCGGCCAGACCTCGGCCAGCTCGCGGCCGGGCTCGAGCGCATCCGCCGGCAGCTCCAAGAGGCCTCCGGCGTACTCGCCCACGCCCATCTCCGCCGGGCTGAGGGCCATGCCCTCGCTCGTCAGGCCGCGAATCTCGCGCTCGGCAATTTCGGTTCCGTCAGGCAGCACCACCCCGGGGCGGGCCACCGCCAGGCCGATGCCGGCGCGGGCGTTCGGCGCGCCGCTGATTAGGGTGATTATCTCGCGGCCAACGTCGACCTCGAGTTTCTTGAGTTCGGTTCCGGCCACCTCTTCGGCCTTCAGCACCCGGCCGAAGACGACGCCCGCGGGCGGCGCGGGCAGGTGGCGCACCTCCTCCACCGCCAGCCCCAGGCTGTCGAGTACCTCGCGCAGGGCTTCGGGTTCGGGCAGGCCGGGCAGGAATTCGCGTAACCAGGAATAGGGTACGTTCATCAGGGGCCTCCTAAGGACGCGGGAACTGGCGCAGGAAGGCCAGCCGGTTCGAGTAGAAGTAGCGGATGTCGGGAATGCCGTAGCGCAGCATGGCGATGCGCTCGACGCCCAGGCCGAAGGCGAAGCCGGTCACGTTTTCGTAAACGCGCGGCAGGCCGGCCTTCTCGCGGGCGTCGTCGGCCGCCTTGAAGACCGCCGGGTGGACCATGCCGGCCCCTCCCAGCTCCAGCCAGCTGCCCTCGCCGGTGCGCGGGTTGGTCCACCAGACCAAAAACTCCACCCCCGGCTCGACGAAGGGGAAGAAGCTGGGCTGCAACCGCACTTTGGCCCTCTCGCCGTAGAGCGCCCGGGCCATCGTCAAAAGCGCCCCCTTGAGGTGGGCCAGGGTAATGCCCTCGCCCACCGCCAGGCCCTCGAGCTGGTGGAACATAGCCTCGTGGGTGGCGTCGGTCGCCTCGTGGCGGTAGACCTTGCCGGGCACTACTATTTGAAAGGGCGGGGTGTGGCTCTCCATGTAACGGACCTGCATCGGCGAGGTGTGGGTGCGCAGCAGGTGGTCGTCCTCGAGCCAGAAGGTGTCCCACATGTCGCGCGCCGGGTGGTGCGGCGGAATGTTGAGGGCGTCGAAGTTGTGGAACTCGTCTTCCACCTCCGGCCCCGTTACCGCCTGGTAGCCCATGCGGCGGAAGATGTCGACCAGCTCGTCCAAAATCTGGGTCGAAACGTGGTAGCCGCCGGGCGGTAGCGCCAGACCCGGCAGGCTGACGTCTTCGCGCTCGCGCTCCAGCTTGGCCGCCAGCTCGGCCGCCTTTATCTCCGCCTCGCGCTCGGCGAGCGCCTTTTCGATGGCCTGCTTGACGCGGTTGAGCTCCTGACCCCGCTGCTTGCGCTCTTCGGGGCTGAGCCCCTTCATCTCCTTGAAGGCCCGGGTCAGCCGGCCCTTCTTGCCCAGAAAGCGCACCTTTATCTCCTGCAGCGCCTCCAAGGTGGCTGCCGCCTTGATTTCCGCCAGTGCTTCGTCGAGCATCTTTGCCTCCCAATAATTCGGGGCGGCATGGAGCCGCCCCGCGGAAGCCCGTCCGAGCCTCCGCTAGTAGCTAAAAAAGAACCCGCGAACCCGCATTCTGGGCGTAGTATACCGCCTGCTGACCTTCTTTGCCAGGCAGAACTGCTTTCGAAGTATTTTTCTTTTCCCCCGGAACGGACGAAACGGATATCTGCTCCGAAAGACCTGGCTGTTGTGCGGCGAACGTGTTCGAAGCGGGTATCTTGGTTTTCGGCGGTCGATACAGACTCATAAATACTTGCGGTAGTCTTTAGCCAGGAGGAAAAAGATGGTGCGCGCGCTATTTATTTTGCTGATTTTGTCGGCGCCGGCTCTGGCGCTAAAACCGGAGGCGGCCAAGCGGCTCAGCGAGGCTCAAGCCTTGATGGCCGAGGCCAGGCAAACTTACGAGCAGCACTTTCCCGATAAACCCCTCTGGTCCCAGGCTATAGCCAGGGCCGAGGAAGCGGCGCGGCTGGACCCCGAAGCTCCTGAGGTATGGCGGACCCTGGCCGAGATTTACACCACCACCGGCTGGTGGAGCAGGGCCGAGAAGGCCTGGGAGCGCTATCTGGAACTGGCGGAGGATTCCAGCCCCGAGCCGCTGGCCGAAGCGCTACGGGCGCTGGGCTTTCTGGCGTACCAGCGGGGGGACGTTGAAGCGGCCAGGAGCTACTTCAAGCGTGCTCTGGCAATGGAACCCAGGAACGAAGAGGCCCTGGCCTGGCTGGGGCGCATCTACCTGGAGCAGGGCGACGGCGCCCGCGCCGCCGAATACTGGCGCAGGGCGGCCAGTGTAAATCCGAGCCCGCGCAACAAGTACTTTGCCGAGCAGGCCGAGAAGATGTCCAGGTTCGGGACCGGGGCGGTGAAGGCCTTTTATCAGGGCTACGCCGCCTGGGAAGCGGGTGACTACGCCACTGCGATTCAGGAGTTCAAGAAAGCAGTGCAGCTGGCGCCTGGTTGGTCCGAGGCTCACCGCTGGCTGGCGCGCAGCTACATGGATGCAGGTATGCCGGCCGAGGCCGTACCTCACTGGGAGAAGGTGATCGAGCTGGAGGGCAACCCGGCCGACGCGCGCCACTTCCTGAAGCTCGCCCGTGAGGCGTCCGGAGTGGGCATATCCGCTGCCGCCGCCTTTTTCAAGGGGGTTGCCGCGTACGAACAGGGGAAGGTCGAGGAAGCTGCGGCGTGGTTCGTAAAGGCCGTGGAAGCGGATCCGGGATACGCCAAGGCCTGGCGCTGGTTGGGAAGGGTGCGTTACGAACAAGGGCGCTATCAGGAGGCGGTGCGCGCCTACGAGCGGGCGGTTGAGCTAGATCCCGACGACACCAGCGCCCGCTATTTCCTGCGGTTGGCGCGCCAGGCCGCCAGTGAGTAGCTTTGACGGCAATGGTAAAGGGAGGCGCAGGCGCCTCCCTTTTTGTCGCGGGCTGAAAATCTTAGGCCCGCAAGGTTTGTTCGATGCGCGCGGCCACCTGCTCCGGGAGCCCCAGGGCCCGCTGTAAATCCTGCAGATAGCGGTTTTCCGCCGCGGTATCTACCTCAACCGCGAGCAAGGAGGCGGCGTATATCTGGGCGGCCAGCTCGGGGTTGCCCCGTGCCACCTTCACCATCTGGCTCGTGTCGAGGGGGCCGGCCATTTCGCGATAGACGAAGTCGCGCACCTTCTGATCTGCGCCCATCTTGTCAAGCTGGCCCACGATGCGCTCGGCCTCTTCGGGATCAATGCGCCCGTCGGCTTTGGCGGCGTTGATCATGGCCATCAGGACAACCTGGGATGCGCTTTCTAGTTCGGCTTCTTCCTCGGGGGTTTGCGGCGCACGCAATCCGATGGGAACGCGCTTGGGAGTTTGGCCGCCGTGGGAGAGCGCTCCCATGGCCAGGCTGCCCAGCAGGGCCATGAGGCCGCCGCCGAGGTCGCGGCTGCTGGCGCGGCCGCCACCCAGGAGCTGGCCCGCCAGGGCCTCCAGCGCCCCCGTATTCAGCCCTCCGCCTGCACGGCCACCGCCCATCAGCTGCCCCAGCATTCCCGCAAGCCCGCCAGCCGAGCGGCCGCCGCCCATGAGCTGGCCAAGCATGCCAGCGAGCCCGCCGCCGGAACCGCCGTTTGGAGAAGCTCCCATCATCTGGCCCAGCAATTGTTCCAGACCACCACTCTGATCGGCTTTGCCGAGAGTGCGTTTGAGCTTTTCTCCGGCGTTGCCGGAAAGCTGACTTTCGAGGAGAGAACCCAGGACATCAGTGAATCCAGCCATATCCATCCTTTCTGCAAGACGCATTACGCTTACACCATAGAATACCAATTCCGCTTAAAATCACTGTTAAATATCCGGGTCGCTATCGATTTCGGCCGGAAGCAGCAGATTAACCACAACGCCCACCAGGGCCGCAAGCGCCATTCCGCTCGCCTGCAGCGGCACCTCGGCTCCCGCCACCGTGATCGTGCCCAGGTCGGCCACGGCCCCGCCCAGACCGAGGACCAGGATGAGCGCCACCACGATCATGTTGCGCGAGTGGGTGAAGTCTATCTGCGACTCCGCCAGGGTGCGGATGCCCACGCTGGCGATCATGCCGAAGAGCAGGATCGATATTCCCCCCAGTACGCCTACCGGCAGCGTTTGCAGTACCGCCGCCAGTTTGGGGCTGAATCCCAACAGGATGGCGAAGCCGGCGGCGATGCGCAGTATTGCCGGATCGTAAACCCTGGTTACCGCGAGCACGCCGGTGTTTTCCGAATATGTGGTGTTTGCGGGTCCGCCGATAAGGCCGGCCAGAGCCGTGGCCGCGCCGTCGCCGAGGAGGGTGCGGTGCAGGCCCGGTTTTTCAAAAAAGTCCTTGCCGACCACACGGCCGTTGGTGAGGATGTCGCCGATGTGCTCCATTACGGTTACGAAGGCTACCGGTGCGATGAGGAACACCGCGCCCGGTTCGAACCGGGCCCAGGTAAAGGCCGGCAGCCCCACCCAGGCCGCCTCCCGCAGCGGGGAAAGGTCTACCGCGCCGGTCAGGAGGGCGACGATGTATCCGGCGGCGACGCCCACCAGGATGGGCAGCATCTTGAACAGGCCGTGGAAAAACACCGCCGCCACGATGGCGGCCGTAAGGGTGACGATGGCCAGCAACCAGCCCTTTGCGGCCATATCTATGGCTACGGGGGCAAGCGTAAGGCCAATCACGACGATGACCGGACCGGTGACCACCGGGGGGAAGACCAGGCGCACCCGCTCGGAGCCGATGGCCGTTACCAGGGCCGCCATGAGGGCGTATATCAGACCGGCGGCTACGATGCCCCCGCCGATGGCGCCGATGGAGAATCCTGCTTTGCTGGCCGCCACCATGGGCGCTATGAAGGCGAAGCTAGAGCCCAGGAATACCGGCACCCGCCCGCCGGTAATCAGGTGAAAGAGCAGCGTACCTGCGCCCGCGCTTACCAGCGCTACCGAAGGGTTCAGGCCGGTTAGCAGCGGCACCAGCACCGTGGCCCCAAACATGGCGACCGTATGTTGCAAACCCAATACCCACTTGTTAGGAGCACTTTTTTCCATGGCCGTTCCTCCTGGCGGTACAAAAAAATACGCCCCGCGGGGCGTGCTTTTGTCGGTACCCCGGGGCGTTCCCATACCGGGAGTTCAGTTTACCACATCCCGCTGCGCTCAAGAGCGTCCGAGAACCATTCCGGGGTTCCTGAGGGCCAGCGCCGGGCCGCGAATTCGCGGGCGAAGTCGCCGTAACGCCCAGACGCGATCGCCGCCCGCGCCCGCTCCATCAGGCGGTGCAGGTAACGGATGTTATGTAGTGAGAGCAGCCGCAAGCCGAGCATCTCTCCGGCGCGGACCAGGTGGGTGATATAGGCCCGCGAGTGGTTCTGGCAGGCGTAGCAGTCGCAGCTTGCGTCGATCTGCTCCGGATTGTCCTTGTAGCGCGCCGAGCTCAAATTCAACCTCCCCCTGTCCACCAGGGCGTAGCCGAAGCGGCCGGTGCGGGTCGGATAGACGCAGTCAAACATATCCACGCCGAGGGCCACCCCGGCCACCAGGTCTTCGGGGTGGCCGACGCCCATCAGGTAACGGGGCCGGTCCTCGGGCAGCAGGTCGGTGGAGAGGTCCACTACCGGCACCATCTTCTCCTTGGGCTCGCCCACGGCCAGGCCACCGATGGCGTATCCGGGGAGGTCGAACTTGATGGTCTCCACGGTGCTGCGACGGCGCAGGTCGAGCTCTACTCCCCCTTGGGCGATACCGAATAGAGCCTGGTCGCTGCGGGTCTTGGCGGCCAGCGAGCGCTCCAGCCAGCGCAGGGTGCGCTCGAGCGAATTTTCCAGGTATCCCCGCTCCGCCGGGTAAGGCGGGCACTCGTCGAAGGCCATGATAATGTCGGCCCCCAGTTCTTGTTGAACCTCAATGCTCTTTTCCGGCGTCAGCAGGGTGCGGTCGCCATTGAGGTGATTGGAAAACTCCACCCCCTCTTCACTGATCACCCGCCGGTGCCCCAGGCTCATTACCTGAAACCCTCCCGAATCGGTGAGCCAGGGTCCCTGGTATCCGGTAAAACCGTGCAGCCCCCCCAGGCGCTCGATTCGTCCGGGTCCAGGTCTGAGCAGCAGGTGGTATGTGTTGGCGAGCACTATCTGACTGCCGATCTCAACCAGCTCGCGATTGGAAAGCCCCTTTACGGTCGCCTGGGTGCCTACGGGCATGAAGAGGGGGGTGGCGACGTCGCCATGAGGCGTCGCGAGCAGGCCGCTGCGGGCCTTTCCCTGCTTGTGCAGAACCCGAAACTCAAAGGACATAGCGCACCTGCCCTACTCTAGGGATTGCTCGGAGGTTATGCAAGCGCGATGTCAAGGGGTGCTGCAACCAATGCGCAGGTTGCGAGGGGCGGCTTTTAACGTCAGCGGCGGCCGGTTTGGTGGCGGCACCCGTACCACTCGTTTCCGGGTGCGTTTGAGCATGCGCAGGCGCAGTTCGACGGAACCATCGGGTTTGACGGTAAATATGGAGTACCCCGGCGTTGTGCTTTGGGGTTGCACGTATTCGACCAGCAGCCGGCCGCCGCCAGCAAGCCCCCCGTCGGGCAGCGGTATGTTGCTGCATGAAGCATCGGGGCTGAAACCCTTGAGAGCGGTTCTGAATTCCATTATTACCCAGGTGTCGTCGTTGCGGGGGTCGGGGTCGAGGCGCTGGCTGCTCGTCGGCGCGATGACATTGGGGTCCAGATAGTAGCTGCGCGGAAAGGCATAGTAGGCGTAGAACCGGAAGCAACCTTCATTGTCGGTGGCGCAGCTCAGGCGCGGGTTCTCGGGAGGGAGAACCAGCGCCAGGAAGGGCTGGTCGGCTCCTCCACCTACGGTCCAGTAGTGCGATCCCGCGAGCGCGTTGGCCGTCGTCTTACCGTTGTTCATCTTGATAGTGGCGCCGGGCGGGTAAACGTACCAGGCCAGCTTGGCCTTGCTGGCTATCACCTGCTCTGCTATCTGCGCTTCGTGCAGGAGCTCGTTCCGGACACTGATGCTGTCGGTGGCGTCAAATGTGGATGAAAAGATGCGCACGAATATCAGGCTGAGAACGCCAAGTATGGCCAGGGTCACCACCACTTCCAGCAGGGTGAATGCCAGTTTGCTTCGCCTCAAGGCCCACCACCTCCGGCGACGAATGGTTTGGCCACGTCCATGGTTACCTCCACGACCGGCCCCCCGTTTGCGGCCGTGATGAGCACGCGCCGCATGGGCGCGCTCGAGGTGGTTCCCGGACAGTTGCTGAGCGGCTGCGGCATGGAAACGGGGGTGGCGTAGGCGTCCAGATCCTGCACCGCGACCCTCACCCCGGCGGGCAGCGGTTCGGAGACGAGGTCCAGGCAGCCGCCGGAGAATTTGGCGGGATCTTCCCAGGATTTCACGATACGTTCGGCTACCTGGTGGGCCAGGGTTGTGTTACCCAGGGTTTGCTGGTTGCTTTTGCTGATCTTGAACAACCCGCCGATGGGGCCGAGAACGGCGGCCAGCAGGACACCCAGGAGCACCGTAGCGATTATGGCTTCGATGAGCGAAAATCCAAAAGTCTTGTTCATGGCGCCTTCCTAACGCTCGAGCGAATGACCTTGCCGGTAACCCCCACTATGCGGACGTCCGCTTCAAAGCCGTTGCCGCGGATGGTAATGCGATGGGGAACGGCGTCGATTTCGCCATAGGGGGCAGAGTAGCTGACGCCGCTACCTACGGGGGGCTGCACGAAGCTCAATCCGGCGGGCAGTTTGGCGTCGATCGTCTCCGTCCCCAGGGTCAGGCGGTATGTGGCGGTTCCCGTGCGCACCCAGCTTGCCGCCAGGTTGGAGCGCTGAGCGTAACTGCGGGCGCGTTGCAGCGAACCGGCTACGGCAGCTGCGGCCTCACCGATGCGGCTGCGCTTCACCAGGGGGTTGAGGGAAACGTAGCCGGTGGCGAGAACTACGCCGAGAATAGCCAGAACGAGCAAAAGTTCGGTGAGCGAAAATCCACTTCTTTGCATCATGGTCCTTTGACGGGTTTCCAGAATCCGGACGAGCCGCTGGTGGGGCCGACGTACCTGGCGTCGCTCCTCCAGGGCAGCATGCCGTTGAAGGTGGGAAAGTACGGCGGCACCAGGCCGTTGTCGCGCATGCGGGGGTCGTAGGTAAACTTGCGCCCGTAGCCGTTGCGTATCGTCAGATCCGGTTTGAGCTTGCCAAAGTTGCCGTACCAGTTTTCGATCAGGCCGCCGGTCAGGTAGAGATATCCTTTTGGCGGGCCGTCCTTCCACTTTCTAAAAAAAACGCTCTTGGTTGCCGCCATCAAGACGCCGTCGATATGCATGTTGCTGGGCGCATTGTGTTCGATGATGATGGAGCCCTTGTCAGAATAGATGCCCAGCACGTTGCGAGCGTTGGTGCCGGGGCATTTGGCGGGCTCCACCGAACCGTCCCGGCGCCGTTCGGGAGCGGACGTGCAGGGGCGGTCTTCATAGGTCAGGTCGCGGTTCAGGGAGATGTCCTTGCCCACGAAGGTGATCTGCATGAAGTGCGCGATCGAGGGTTCGATGCACTTGTACTTGCCGCCGTCGGCAGCCGTCACCCCGGAGCAGCGCGCGGGGCTGGAAACCGGCTTTCTGGGGCTGTGCGCCCGCCAGCTTTCGGGCTGGCTTTGGGGTCGGGAGCGCCCGCCTCCCTGCAGCCTGAAGGAAGAGGTTTCTCCTCCAGGCACCCTCTTGCCCACGTAGACGACGCCGTTGAAATTGCCGCCCACGCGGTGCCAGCCAGAGCCGTCGTTGCGCTCGATCGTACCGAGCTTGTCTATCCGGTAGGAGTAAGAGAACCATTCTAGTTCAGGTTCGGTTTTCGGCGGAACCCATACCTGCCCCGGGGGGCAGTTGTCCGGGTCTCCCGAGACCTGGGCGAAAACGGGTGGGGTCCGGTACAGCTCCAGCAACCCGGCCAGAGCGCGGCCGGGGCCGGGCGCACCCAACCGGGCGGCAAAAAGCAGGGCGAACTCCGGCGGCGGGGTGCGGTGCCGGACCGCGGGTCCGCCGGGGGCGGGCGGCGGGGAAGGGGAACCCGGTGAGCCGGAAGGAGGGGCCTTGGGAGCGCAGTGTCCGGGGGTGGTTCGGGTACCCACGTTGCGGCGACCGTGGACCTGTATAAATTGATATTTCACGCCGCCGACCACGTCGGTGCTGATGGTCAGGGCGACTACGTTGATGTCACCGGCGCTGGCGGTGGTGTCGGGGTCTTCGATGAAGATGCCACCGTGGGTGGCTCCGTAGTACTGATCCTTGCTGGTCCTGGGCAAAGCTATATATTCTTTGTTCCAGTAATGCCCTGCCTCGAACGCGGGATCGGCCCAGCTGGCCGGTATGGGATCTATTGGCGGTGACACTTCGATGTCCGTCTGCAGGGTGGTATCCCAGTAGTAGTAACCGGGTTCCTTGGACCGGCAGCCGTCCTTATTGGCGGTTTCCACCTCGCAGCCCACGCTGGTAACGGTGTCCCCGAACCAGGGTTCGCCGGTAAAGTTGAACTTTTCGTTGGTGTGTACGGGACCGTCGAAGAGGCTGCCGCTGTAAAAATACACGCGGTCGGCATACCGCGCCGCCCCCGAGCGCTGATAATTGGTGAAGAGCATGAAATGAGAGAAGCTAGGCGGTCGCAGGTCCACGCGCAGCTCGCCGCCGAACTCCTTCTCAATCTTGTGTCGGGCGAGATCCCCGCCGTTGCCAGTCAGGTATCCGCTCGATACCGTTGGCGCGGACCTGAATATGAGCCGGATGGTTCCGTTAGGTAGCACTTCGGCGCGCCAGGGAACTAAACCGAAAGATACGCTGTAGCGCGTATAGCTTTTTCCGGAGCTCTTGATGATCCGGTTGGCGGTAAGCGGCCCCAGGCGTTCCCGCCAGAAAGAGGTGGGCGATGAACCGGGCGGATAACGGCTCGGGTTGATATGGCCGTCCAGGAAGATCTTGTAAGGGGCGTCGTTCGGGTTGGTCCAGCTGATCAGGCTCTGGTCGGCGTTGCAGATAACGGACCCCAGAGGCGGTTTGCTGGTCGGCACGTAGGCGGGATTGCCGGTGTCGGTGGTTAGGCCGCAGAACAGTTGCAGGTAAGAGCGGAGGGAGATCCAGTCAGTGCTCGCCGGCATCTTGAAGTCGCTGCGGTTCTTGATGAAGTCTTCGAGTTCGCCGCCAATGGCGTTCAACCTGGTAGCCGCCAGGGCCAGACCCGATTCGGCGGCGTATTGCGCCTCCAGCGCTGCTTTTTGGTTGGACGTCACCCTTTTTCCCGAGAGTGAAATGCTGCTGCTGACGGCTATTATCGCCAGGAAAAGCAGCAGCGCCAGCATTAGTGTTACCACCAAAGCAATCCCGCTAGATTCCTTCATGCCGATGCCTCCGGTTTCGCCAATAGAAGCCATGCGATGCGGCAAAGCACACCGTGATCAGGCACTGCATACATTCACGTCAGCTCATTTTACTAATAAAATATAGGATGCCGTGGTAATGAACGATACCCTCATTTGGGGGTGTTGCTTGAGTGATTAAAATGCTATCGGGATATACTTCTTAGCGTGGAGCGCTGGTTGTGGGTAATGGCGGGAGGTGCGCTCGGCGCGCTGGGGCGTTATTTGGTGGCCGGCTGGCTGCAGAGCTGGGCCGGTTCTTCTTTTCCCTGGGGTACGGTAGGGGTGAATTTGATCGGCAGCTTTCTGCTGGGTTTCGTAATCAAGGCCAGTTTGCTGGGCGGTTGGACCGGTGAGCTCAGGTTGTTCGTTGCGGTGGGATTCCTCGGGGCGTTCACTACATTTTCCACCTTCGCGTTCGAAGCGCTCGAGCTGCTGCGGTCGGGGCAGGGTGCCGAGGCGCTTGCGTATACGGGCATCAATCTCGTGGCCGGGGTGCTGCTGGTTGCGTTTGGCATGGCGGCGGTGAGCATACTCAGAGGTGCCTGAGGGGAGGCGGAGATGCAGTTGAACGGTACGGCCGTACTAGCGCGGATCTTCCTGGGGGAGGGCGACAAGATACACGGACGCCCGGCCTACGCTGTGATCGTCGAGGAGGCGCGTCGGCGCGGTATTCGTGGGGCCACGGTTTTACGGGGGATAATGGGTTTTGGAGCCGGCAGCCGCATCCACTCGGCCGCGATCCTGCGGCTTTCCGAAGACCTGCCCATCGTCATAGAGCTCGTGGATGAGGAAGCGCGCATTCGCGGCTTTCTGCCCTGGCTGGGTGAGCGCCTGGGGGGCGGCCTGGTCACCCTGGAAAAGGTGGAGGTCGAACGCTATGCCCCGGGCGGGGACAGAGCATGAGCGACTCCCCGGGGTTGATGGTATAAACATACAAGACATGATGGAAGGAGGAATATGGTGCGCGTAAAGATCGTAGCACTCATGGCGGTGCTAGCATCGGCCCTGGTGCTGGCGCTGTCGCCCGCCGATCTGGCGCTGTTCTGGCTGGGAAAAACCCCGGCTCCGGCCCCCGAGGTGCGTACCCTCGCTGAGGCTCTGGACTTCCAGGCGGCTTTCGTGGAGCAACTGATACCCCTGGCCGGGGAGCCGGTGGGGTACAAGGTGGGGCTTACCAGCAGGCCGGTACAGAAGAAGTTCGGCGTCGACCACCCGCTGCGCGGGGTATTGCTGCGGCGCATGTTGTTGGATGGTGACGCGGTTGTACCGGCCAAATTCGGCGCGGTCCCCATCGCCGAGGCCGACCTGATGGTGAGGGTCAGGGACGCCGGTATCAACGGGGCGCGGAATCCGCAGGAGGTGCTCGAGCACCTGGACGCGGTAATCCCCTTCATCGAGCTTCCCGATTTGATGCTCAAGAAGGGCGAACCGCTCACCGCCGCCACGATAACGGCCATCAACGTCGGGGCGCGGCTGGGTGTGCTGGGCCGCCCCATTCCGGTAGAGGCCACGCCCGAGTTCGCCCGGGCGCTCGCCGAGATGCAGGTGTACGTGAGCGTGGACGGTGCGCTGGTGATGAAGGTGCCCGGCAAGGCCATTCTGGGCCATCCGTTGAACGCGGTAATCTGGCTGGCCAAGGATTTGGCGCGTAACGGCGGGGCCTTGCGGGCGGGCGATCTCATCAGCCTGGGCAGCCTGGGCAGACCGCTGCGTCCGCGGGCGGGGCAAACCCTCTGGGTTGCTTACAGCTTCGGGCGCTGGGGTGGCGAGGTAAAGGTTCGCTTCGAGTGACCCGGCTTTTCTGTCCGGGAGGTCTCGCGAACTAAAGCGGTGCGATCGCGTGGCCCGCGTCTTCCAGTGCGCGGAGCGCCCCTTCCAACTTTTCTTCGGGGAACAGTATTACGTCGGTGGCCCAGGTGGAGAGGACGAATACGGATACCCCGGCCTCCGCCAGCGGAGCGGTTAGCGTGGCCAGAACGCCGGTCAGTTCAAAGGGCAGGGGGCCTTCCACCTCCAGTGCGCGCCAGCCCTTCCGGCATTCGACGGCCGCGGGGGCGCACTCTTCGGGACCCGCCCAGGTGTAGCCGTCCGCGTCGCGCAGCGCGGCGCTAAACGGTTTGCAGTCCGCCGAAGGCAGCCGCGCCGTGCTGCACACGCTAAAGCGTTCCCGCAGCAGCCGGAGCCTCACCCTTCCTCCCGGTAGCGCCGCGGCAGGCGTGCGCCGAGCGCGGTGGCCAGCTCGTAGTGGATGGTGTTCAGGGAACGCGCCCTTCCGGTAAGGCTGGTTTTGGCGTCCAGGTCGGGTGTCACCACCTCGAAGACCTCGTTTAGATCCGCCGGCCCGTTTAGGCTGACGGTTACCTGATCCATGCTCACCCGCCCCGCCACCGGGGCGTACCCGCGGCGCCAGCGCACCCAGCCGCTGCCCGAGAGCGCCCGCGAAAAGCCGTCGGCGTAACCGAAAGGTAGGGTGGCTATCCACTCGTCCTCCCGGGCGCGGTAGGTGAGACCGTAGCCCACCCCGTGCCCTTCTGGCAGGCGTTTGACGAGGGTGGGGCGGGCCTTCCACGAGAGTACGGGCTCAAGTCCCTGGAGGTTGTGCATGTCGGGCGGCAGCCCGTAAAGCGCGATGCCGGGGCGCACGAAGTCGAGATTGGTTCCGATCCCCGCCAGGATCGCGGCCGAGTTGGCCGCGTGCAGCGGATAGCGGCGCGGCAGCGCCCGTACCGCTTCCAGGAAGATCTCGAGCTGGCGGCGGGTTTCGCCCGCATTTTCGTCGGCGACGGCGAAGTGGGTGTAGATACCTTCTATGTTTAGCCCTAACGCTTCTACTTCGGCAACGAACGGTGCCAGGCTTGCAGGAGCTACGCCTACCCGCCCCATACCGCTGTCCACCTTTATTTGCACCCCTCCCCCGGGGCGCGCGGCTGCGAAGGCGCGCGCCGCTTCTGGCGTGACCAGCGTGGGGGTAAGTCCAAAGCGGGCCGCGTCGCCGGCGTCCTGCGGGTGCAGCGCCCCGAGAAGCAGCACTGGTTCGTCCAGCCCCCCCCGACGCAACTCCGCACCTTCGTCCCCAGTGGCCACCGCGAACATGCCGACGCCCTGGCGCTCGCGCAGGAACTTTGCCAGCGGAACAGCCCCGTGACCGTAGGCATTGGCCTTTACCACGGCGATGATCCGGGCGCCGGGAGCGCGGCCGGCGAGCAGCCGCAGATTGTGCCCCAGCGCGGCCAGATCGATTTCCAGCCAGGTCGGACGCATGGTCCAAGATTAACGGTGCTCCGCGCAGGTGCGCAATCGTTGCGCCGGGGACACCTGTCCCGCAGGGCTGCTGTAGATTGACGTTGCTGCGTCCAAGATCCACAGAATGATCCCTCCCTCCGCAGGCCCGCAAAGGCGGGCCTGCACCCCATGCTTGTAGAGGGCAGGCGGTAGGCTTTAGGGTATGAAGCTCTATACGCGCACCGGCGATGCTGGAGAAACGGGTCTTTTTGGCGGCGAGCGTCTGGGTAAGGACCACCTGCGGGTGCAGGCCTACGGCGAGGTGGACGAGGCCAACAGCCAGATAGGTTTCGCCCGCAGTTTGCTTGGCGAGGGACAGGCGGTCCTGGATGCGGACCTGGCCGCCGTTCAAAATGCCCTCTTCGACCTGGGGGCGGACCTGGCCACCCGCAGCGGCAGTCCGGCGGAAGGAAAAGTGCGGCGGATGCAGGAGGCGGACACCGCCGAGCTGGAAGTCTGGACCGATCGCTATAGCGAAGAGGGGCCGGAATTCGCTGGCTTTGTGCTGCCCGGAGGGCACCCCGCCGCCGCCGCTCTGCAGGTGGCCCGGGCGGTGGTGCGCCGCGCAGAGCGCGCGGTAGTGGCCCTCGCGCGCGTCGAAAGCGTCAACCCCGAGGCGCTGCGTTATCTCAACCGCCTTTCCGATCTGCTCTTCGCCATGGCCCGCTGGCTGAACGCGCGCGAGGGGGTGAGCGAGCCGCTTTGGAAGCCCCGGCAGTCCTAGCCGAAGAGCTGAGCAAGGTATTCCTGGTCGCCGCCAAGGAGCCGGGACTGATGGGAACGCTGCGCCACTTCGTGCGCCGGCGCTACCGGCGTATAAAGGCGGTTAACAACGTCAGTTTCGAGATAACGCCGGGTGAGATTGTCGGCTTTCTGGGCCCCAACGGCGCCGGCAAGACGACAACACTCAAGATGCTCACCGGTCTGATTTACCCCACCAGCGGCGAACTGGAGGTGCTGGGGCACGTACCCTACCGGCGCCCGGCAGCTTTTCTCAAGCAGATCACCCTGGTGATGGGCAACAAGCAGCAGCTCATCTGGGACCTGCCGGTACTGGATTCGCTGCGCATCAACGCCGCCGTGTACGAGATCGAGCCGGCCGAGGCGCGGCGGCGCACCCGCGAGTTCGCCGAATTGCTGGAGATAGAAGACATTTTGACCCAGCCTGTGCGCAAGCTCAGCCTGGGGCAGCGGATGAAGGCCGAGTTGCTGGCCTCGCTCTTCCACCTGCCGCGGCTGCTCTTTCTCGACGAGCCGACGCTGGGCCTCGACGTCAACGCCCAGATCGCGGTCCGCCGCTTCTTGCGCGACTACCGGGAGCGCTACGGGGCAACGCTGCTGCTTACCAGCCATTACATGGCCGACATCGAGGCGCTGGCGGGGCGGGTGCTGGTGATCCACCGGGGTTCGCTGCTCTACGACGGCGATCTGGAAGGGCTGGTGGAGCGCTTCGCCCCCTATCGCGAGGTGCGCCTGCAACTGGAGCGGCCGCTGGCGGCGGCGGAGCTGGCGGGTTATGGCGAGGTGGAGGAGGCCGGGGGTTTGCGGGCGCGGCTGCTGGTGGAGCGTCGGCGGCTGACCGCGGTGGTGGCTGAGCTACTGGCGCGCTTTGCGGTGCGGGACCTGAGCGTGACCGAGCCGCCGCTGGAAGAGGTGATTGCCCGGGTTTTCAGCGAGGGGAGGGTCTAGTGCGCTGGCTGCTGCGCAAGGCTTGGACGCTGGTTGCGGTCTACTTCGCCTACATGCTCGAGTACCGCGGCGAGATCTTCTTCTGGATGCTGAGCGGCATTACCCCCTTCTTTTTTATGTCGGCCTGGACGGTGGCCGCCGGGCGGGGGCTGACCGTTTACGGCGCTGATGATTACGCCCGCTACTTTTTCGCCGTCTTCGTGGCCCGGCAGCTGGGCATCGTCTGGGTTCACTGGAACATGAGTGAAGACGTGCGCAGCGGCAAGCTTTCGTTCCGGCTGTTGCAGCCGCTCGACCCCGCCTGGCGCTACCTGGCCGATCACGTTGGCGAGCGCGGGGTAAGGTTGCCGCTGCTGGCGCTGGTGGGCCTGGTCTTCGCCTGGCTCTACCCGCAGGCGCTGGTCTGGCCCGGCCCGGGGCGCCTGGCCCTGGGTTTGCTGGCGGCGGCGCTGGCTTTCGGGGTCAATTTTTCCGCCAGCTACGTGGTGGGCTTGCTTTCTTTGTGGCTGGAGGACGCGACCGAGATCTACAACCTCTGGTACGTGGCCGTGCTCTTCTTCTCGGGCATGCTGGCCCCGCTTAGCCTTTACCCGGAGCCGGTGCAGCGGGCGCTGGTCTGGACTCCTTTCCCGCACCTGGTCTACCTGCCGGCGGCGCTCTGGTCGGGGCTGGAGGCGGATGCGGCGCGCGGCCTGCTTTCGCTTTTGGCCTGGAACCTGTTCTTCTTCGCGCTGGGGCGGCTGCTCTGGCGGCTGGGACGGCGTCACTACAGCGCCATGGGGGCCTGATGCGTTACCTGAAGCTACTGGCCATCTTCTGGCAGACCTCGCTGGCGGCGCGGATGGAGTACCGGACGGCCTTCTTGCTGGCCTTTCTCGAGGCGGCCCTGGAGGCCGCCGGCAAGCTCTTTGGCGTTTACCTCTTCTACTCCAACGGCTTCGACCTGGGTGGCTGGCGCTGGCAGGAGGCGCTCTTGGTGCTGGGGCTGGCCTCGTTGCTCGACGCCTTCTTCATCGGCGTCTTCAACCCCAACCTGCGCCGCATCTCGGAAATGGTGCAAGACGGCACCCTCGACTTCGTCTTGCTCAAGCCGGTCAGCAGCCAGTTCTGGATGAGCAGCCAGCAGTTCGCGGCGGTAGGGCTGCCCTTCTTGCTGGTTAGCCTGGGGTTAATTGGTTACGCCGGCGGTGCCGCCGGGCTGGACGCGGCTGGCTGGCTGCGCCTGGGGTTGGGGGCGGCGGCGGCGCTGCTGCTGGCTTACGCGGTGGCCTTCTTGTTCGCTACCACTTCGATCTGGTTCGTCAAGATTTTCAACGTCGTGTACTTTCTCAACAGTATCGTCTGGACCGGGCAGTATCCGGTGCAGGCCTATTCCCGCCCCTTCAGGTTGTTCATGACCTTCGTGCTGCCGGTCTACTTCATGACCACTGCCCCGGCCGAGGTAGCGCTGGGGCGGCTTTCGGCCGGCTGGTTGCTGGCGGTGATCGCGGTTTCGCTGGGAGTTCTGGCGCTGAGCCGCGCTTTCTGGCGTTTCGCCTTGCGCTACTACGCTTCGGCCTCGAGCTGAGGTCTTAAAATGCGGGCGTGAACGTTTACACCCTGGCCACCCTGTTGCTCGCCTACCTTTTCGGCTCAATACCTGCCGGCGTACTCATTGCCCGGGCATACGGCGTCAACCTGCGCGAGGTGGGTTCGGGCAATATCGGCGCGACCAACGTGCTGCGGGCGCTGGGCTGGGGTCCGGCGATAGTGGTTTTCCTTTTCGACATGTTCAAGGGCGGCATAGCCGTTTGGATCGCCCGTACGCTGGGTATCGAGGGCTGGTTGCTGGGCGGGGTCGCCCTGGCGGCAGTACTCGGACACAACTTTTCCGTCTTCCTTGGCTTCAAGGGGGGCAAGGGGGTGGCTACCAGCCTGGGCACGGTGCTGTTTCTCGATCCCGCGGTGGCTCTCTTCGGCCTCGTGGTAGCCGCGGTGGTTATCCTGCTTACGCGTTACGTTTCCGCCGGCAGTTTGACGGGGACTTTCTCGGGACTGGCTTACGCGGTAGCGACGGGACGTTCCGGCTGGGAGCTGGCTACGCTGTTCGCGATCGTGGCCCTGGTGTACTGGACTCACCGTGAGAACATAGTGCGCTTGCAACAGGGGCGCGAGCGTCGCCTGGGAGAAAAGGCTGAAAAACGCACCAGGTACCCGTAGGATTCTTTGCGTGCTCCATTTGCCCGTGGCGAACCGGTGGCGGGCAGATGTGGTCCGGACCCTAGTCTCCGCTGCTGAAGTGGGCACGTCCCCCGAGGCGGGCGTCCGGGATGAAGAGGGTGGCGGTGAGCCCCAACACCACCAGCCAGGCGGCGTAGAGATAGACCTGCTTCATTGCCTGGGTGATGGCCAGGTCGAGCGCTTCTGTGAGCTGTTCTTTCAGCTGCCGGGCTTGCGTTTCCAGTTGCTCCCGCACTCTTGCGAGCACCAGCTCGCGGTATTGCGGCGGTGGCGGGGTTCCCTCTAGCATGCGCTTCAGATCCTCCGGCAGCAGGGGATCCTCTAGCAATTCCGCGCGGGCGGCTCCATCCCCGGCCAGGGCTTTTTCCAGCCGCACCAGCGTGTTCCCGATTTTCTCCTCGAAGTTGCGACTCAGCGAGCCGGGGTCGCGCATGGCTCCCAGGTCTACTTTTTCACCGTTCAGGCTGCCGGGGAGGCTGGCTGCCAGCTGGCTTTGCAGGTTGGCGGCCAGGACGGCTCCCATCAGAGCTATGCCGATGGTGGATCCTATCTGGCGGAAGAACTGGGTGGCGCTCGAGGCTGTGCCCATTCGCTCGGGCGGCACCGCGTTCTGAACCGCCAGGGTGAACAGCGGCATTCCTGGACCCAGCCCCAGCCCCATGCTGACCATGAGGGCCAGTACCTGCCATAGCGGCGTGTCGACCTGGATCAGGAAATGCATGGCAAAGAAGTTCGCGAGTAGCCAGCTCATTCCGCCCAACATCAGCGGTTTGTAGCGCCCCCAGCGGCTTGCTATCTGCCCCGAACCGATGGACCCGATGATGGCTCCCAGGGTTAGCGGCGTGATCGTGAGACCGCTCATCGTTGCCGAAATGCCCTTTACCTGGATCAGGTAGAGCGGCAAGAAGAACATCGCGCTCAGGAAGGCGGCGCCGAAAAAGAAAAGCGCCGTGCCGGCCCAGCGAAATACGGGATTGCGGAACAGGCTCAGATCGAAGAGCGGTTCGGAGGTGTGCGTCTCCACGTAAACGAAAATTGCCAGAGCCGCCGCGGTCCAGGCGAACAGCCCCAGGATTACCGGATCCGTCCAGGGGAACTCGTGTCCGCCCCAGGAGAAGGCCAGAAGCAGGGGTACAGTCCAGAGCATCAAGGTGAAGGCCCCTCCGGCGTCGAAACGGTGGCTCGAGGCAGGCTTCAATGTTGGCATGTGCAGGACGATGAAATACAGGGCGATGGCTCCCACCGGAACATTGATGAAGAAGATCCAGTGCCAGGAAAGATGGTCGGTCATGATTCCGCCGAGCCACGGGCCCACAACGCTGGCGATGGCGAAGACCGCGCCGAACAGTCCCTGAAACTTCCCTCTTTCGCGGGGAGAAAAGAGCAGGCCGATGGTAGTGGTGGCCACGGCGAACAGTGCGCCGCCGCCTACACCCTGCAGACCCCGAAAGGCTATGAGCTGTTCCATGGTTTGCGAAAGACCCGAGAGCATTGAGCCAGCCAGGAAGATGGTTATGGCCCACAGGAGCAGCCTGCGGCTGGATACCAGGTCCGCCAGGCGGCCAGATACGGGCACCGCGACCGTCGAGGCGAGCAGGTAGCTGGTGCCTACCCAGGCATACTTGTCCATTCCCCCCAGGTCCTGCACTATCCGTGGCAGCGCGGTGGATACTATTGTCTGATCCAGCGCGGCCAGGAATATACCGAGGAATATCCCGGTCAGGGTCAGTATCCGGGTGCGATTCACCGGCGCCCCTCCAGCATGCGGTCGAGAAATCCTATCAGCTGAGTGCGCTCCTCGGGGCTCAGACAGCCCAAACGTTCGCGCATGCGTTCGATAAGGCAGTCGCGGCCCGCATCCAGGGCCCGCCGGCCTTCGTCAGTAAGCCTGAAGACAAAACGGCGCAGGTCGCCAGGGTCGCTTTTGCGCGTGATCAGGCCCGCTTTTTCCAGGCGTTTGAGCGAGTGGGTGACGCTCGGGGCGGGCAGGTGCAGTTCCCGCGCCAGCTGGCCGGCGTGCGGCCGGTATTCGATGAAGGCCAGCAACATCAGTTCCCGCGGGCTGAGGCCGTGTTCTGCCATGCAAGGGGAGGCTTCTTCGTTCAGGGCGCGTTGCAGCCGCCAGAGGCGTATTAGCAGGGGCCAGGCTTCCACGGCGGCAGGATAGCATAAAAATCATAATATTTCATGTGAAACTATTCAAATCTGGAACCAAGGTTATGGTTGAATAAACATGCGGATGCTGCCTATACTGAAACACGCTTGAGTGGAGGCGCGCGACCATGCCCAGACACCTCTTGTCCATAGCAGATCTGAATGCCGACGAGCTGGCGGCGTTGTTGAAGACCGCCGAACGATTCAAGAAAACGCGCTACCGGGGTAGCGAGCTCAGGGGCAAGACCATCGCCATGATCTTCGAAAAGCCCTCGTTGCGTACGCGCACCACGCTGGAAGTAGCGACGGTGCACCTGGGCGGATACGCTGTTTATCTAGACGCCAAAAACGTCGGATTGGGGGAGCGGGAATCGGTTCGTGACATAGCCGCAAACCTCGGGCGCTGGGTTGAGGGTATTTCCGCGCGGGTGAATAAACATGAAACGGTCTCCTCCCTGGCAGAGCACGCCGGGGTACCGGTATTGAACGCCCTGTCCGACGCCCATCACCCCTTGCAGGCGCTGGCCGACTTGCTGACGTTGAAGGAAAACCTCGGGCGTCTGGCGGGGGTGCGGCTTGCTTACGTGGGCGATGGCAACAACGTACTGGCCTCGCTCCTGGAGGCCGCCGCGCTGTCCGGCATGGAGGTGACGGTAAGCACGCCCGTGGGCTACGAGCCTGCCGGGGAGCTTCTCGACGCCGCCGGCGCCCGCCTCGTACATGATCCCCTGGAGGCCGTACGCGAGGCGGACGCGGTATATACCGATGTATGGGTGTCGATGGGTCAGGAAGAGGAATCCGAACGCCGCTTGCACGATTTTCAGGGTTACACCGTTACTCCGGAGTTGATGAACGCTGCGGGCGCCGGGGCGGTGTTTTTGCACTGCCTGCCCGCCCATTACGGTGAGGAGGTGACCCGGGAGGTGGCCTACGGCCGCCAAAGCAGGATATTCGATCAGGCCGAAAACCGCCTGCACACGGCAAAGGCGGTCCTGGCGCACTATCTGGGGGGACTTGCGTGGTCCGGGTAGCGATTCTTGGCGCCAGCGGCTACGGCGGGTCGGAACTTATCCGCATCCTGGGGCGTCATCCCGGGGTGGAGCTGGTGGGATTTAGCAGCCGCGCTTACGCCGGGCGTCCCCTTTCGGCGGCGTGGCCGCAGATAGATCTGAACACTCCCTTTGCGCGGGTGGAGGAGGCGGTGGCCGAGGCGGAGCTGGTTTTCATGGCTCTGCCCAACGGCATCGCCATGGAGCTGGCGCCGCGCCTGGTAGAGGAGGGCAGGCGGGTCATCGATCTCTCCGGCGACTTTCGGCTGCCGCCGGACGTTTACGAAGCCTGGTACGGCGCCCCGCACGCTAACCCCGACTGGTACCCCCGTGCCCGTTACGGGCTCAGCGAGTTCTTCCGTGACGAGCTGCCGGGCGCCGAACTGGTTGCCAACCCCGGTTGCTATGTCACCGCGGCGACCCTGGCGCTTGCGCCCCTGACCGCCCAGGGGCTCGATGAGCGTGTAGCTATCGCCGCGATGAGCGGGGTTTCCGGAGCGGGGCGTGACGCCGGCGGCACGGCGTTCGCTGAGGTGAACGAAAACCTGCGGCCCTACAAGCCTGCGGGCGAGCACCGGCACACCGCCGAGATCGAGTTCAACCTGGCGCGGTTGCGCGCCCAGGGGCGGCCGGTGCGCACCCACGGGTCCGCTGCCGCGCGGCCGCTTTCGTTTACGCCCCACCTGGTGCCGATGACCCGCGGGATACTGGTTACAGCCTACGTGGAACCGACCCGCGAGCTGGCGGCGCAGGAGCTGACGGAGATATTTAGGGAGTTCTACGCCGGCGAACGCTTCGTGCGTTTTGGTGACGACCTGCCCCAGACCAAGGGGGTTTACGGCGCCAACAGCGTGTGGATAAGTTTGCGCCTCGACGAGCGCACCGGGCAGGTGGTCGTCTTTGCGGCCATCGACAATCTGGTAAAAGGGGCATCGGGGCAGGCGGTGCAGAATATGAACATCGTACTGGGGTTCGACGAGGGTGCCGGACTGGAAACCCGCGGCTTCTGGCCTTAGGAGGTGTTATGCGCTTACCCGAGGGATTCACGGCCGGTGCTGCTGCCAGCAGTATTAAGCCCAGCGGCAGACCGGACCTGGCTTTGTTGAAGGTGGAGCCGGGAGCGTTGTGGGCGTATCTGGCCACCACTAATCGCGCGGCTGCGCCCTGCGTGCTACGCGGACGCGCGCTCTACCAGAAACGGAAAACCATTTCGGGGCTGGTGGTGAATTCCGGCAACGCCAACTGCGCCACCGGAGAACGGGGGATGCGCGATGACGCGCGCCTGGCTGAACTGGCAGCAGGGTTCTTGGGCGTCAGGGCAGACGATGTGCTCACCGCCTCCACCGGCGTCATTGGCGTTCCCCTGCCGGTGGCGAAGATAGAAGAAAGCATAGCCGCGGTCGAGCTGACGGGCGAGATAGACGGCTTTGCGGAGGCTATCCTCACCACCGATACTCGCGTCAAGCTGAGCGAGCGCACCCTTCCTGGCGGCGCCCGGGTGGTGGGCGTGGCCAAGGGCAGCGGCATGATCCACCCCGACATGGCCACCATGCTGGCTTACGTACTCACGGACGCCCGGGTGGATGCGGGAGAGCTGCACGGGCGCTGGCGCGAGGTGGTGAACTCGACCTTCAACCAGGTGAGTGTGGACAGGGACACTTCCACCAACGATATGGCGGTGTTGCTGGCGAGCGGCGCTGCCGGAGCCGTAGATCCCGGAGCTTTCTGGGAAGCGGTGCGGGCGGTGGCGCGTGAGCTGGCGCGACAGATTGCCGCCGATGGCGAGGGCGCCGAGAAGCTGATTACCGTGCGGGTAAGCGGCGCGGCCGATGACGGGGAAGCCCGGCGCGCGGCGCGGGCGGTGGTCGCGAGCTCGCTTTGGAAGGCGGCCGTTCACGGCAACGACCCCAACTGGGGGCGCATCCTGGTGGCGCTGGGCTACTCCGGAGCCCGTTTCGACATCGGCAGGCTGGAGATCGTTCTCCAGGACACGCTCATCTACCGCGGGGGCGCGGTTCCCTTTAACGGCGTCGCCCTCTCGCAGGCGATGCAGGCTGGCGAGGTGAGGGTGGAGGTTGAGCTTCACGAGGGCGCCGGCCGGGGCGAGGCCTGGGGTTGCGACCTTACCGAAGGTTACGTGAAGATCAATGCCGAATATACTACTTAGCGCGTTCCCGATATCTGGTAATCGTGCTGGAAAGGGCTTTTTCCACGGTCATGCTGTGATATACTGACGGTCGTAACAGACTTCGGAGGTGAAAGTATGAGGAAAGCTCTGGTAATCGCGGGTTTGATGATAGCGCTCTCGTTCGCTTCGGCCAAAGGATACTTTGGTGTGTTTTCGGGGTACCCCGAGGTCATTGGCGTGCAGTACACCATGGACAGCGGCATGCGGTTCAGCCTGGGCGTGCCTTATACAGGGGCCTTTGGCATCGCCGGTTCCGCCGATATGATTCTGGGTACGGGCCCTCTGGAGATGGAAGACGTAGATCTTTCTTACTACTACGGTGCGGGGCTTTCTGCGGCGATGTACTTCCCGAGCAGCTTCATGGTCAACGGGCACGGGCTTGCCGGGGTCGAGTGGGTCATTCCCGAAACCACCTTCGGAGTGTTCTTCGAGGCGCAGCTGGGGGTGCGCTACGTTACGTGGGGTCCTCCCCACATCGGTCCCTTCTTCGGCGGTCGCATCGGCGTCAACTTCCACTAATCTTTCCTGTTACCATGGGGGAGATGCGCAGGCTTCTCCCCCTAGTTCTTTTGCTAGCGTTCGCCGGTTGTTCGCGCAAAGGTGATGCGATGGCGCCGCTTATCGGCATAACCCATCCCCGCAGCGGCGCGATCAGCGAAGGCCAGAAGGTTACCGTGGAGGGCTACGCCTTTGACGACGCGGGCGTGAGCAGCGTACGCGTTGGCGGCCAGGAGGTCCTCCCCGCGGCGGACAAGGGGCGCAGGCTGGTGCAGTTCCGCTTTCTGGTAGAAGCAAGGAAAGGCGGGCAGGTTGAACTCGATCTGGAAGCCCGCGACACTGGCGGCCAGGTGCGCAGGTTGAAGCTGCCGCTTACGCTGGATACCGCAAGGCCCAGGCTGGTAATTGAGCGCGTGGAGCTCACCGAGGACAGGTTGCTGCGCATAGTGGGCAAGGCGACCGATGACGTGGAAGTAGATCGGGTTGTGGTCAAGTACGGCAATACCTTCAGCCGTCTGCCGTTGCCGCGGGGTAAGGAAGTCAGCTTCATGATTCAGGTCCCCGCATCCGCGGCTAAGGTGATTGCCGTGGACGCCGTCGGGCAGCGTGTGGAACGCATAGCCAAGCCTTGACAGCCCTCCGCGGGGTTGATACGATAACCCGTGCTGGGCGAGATGAGGGCGATTAGCTCAGCTGGTTAGAGCGCACGCCTGATAAGCGTGAGGTCGGTGGTTCAAGTCCACCATCGCCCACCAAAAAGCCGGGGAAACCCGGCTTTTTCGCTGCTTCTTTACACGATGCTGGTAGCATGGGTACGTGATCGATCCCGAACTGCAACGTCTTGCGGGTCAGGTGCGAGAACTTTTGGTAGCAGGGTTGGAAACCCTGGCGCGCACGGGAGCGGATACCACCCCGCTGCGTCAGGCTGTCCAGGATCTGGACGGCCCGTTCCTGCTGGTGGTTGCGGGAGAGTTCAACAGCGGCAAGTCCAGCTTGCTTAATGCTTTACTGGGCCGCGAACTGTTGCGCGAGGGTGTTACCCCGACCACCGACCGCATCCAGTGGATAGCCTATGCGGACAAAGGGGGCAGCAAGGTATTGGAGCCGGGTTTGGTTATGCTGCACCTGCCGCATCCGCTGCTACGCGACCTGCACTTGGTGGACACGCCCGGCACCAACGCCGTCATCGAGCACCACCAGATCCTGACCGAGCGCTTCCTGCCCCGGGCGGATCTGATACTTTTCACTACCAGTGCAGATCGCCCTTTTACCGCGAGCGAGCGCGATTTCCTGAAGCTGATTAAGGGTTGGGAGAAAAAGGTTGTACTGGTCGTTAACAAACTCGATTTGCTGGAGCCCGGGGAGGTGGAGGAGGTGCTGGCCTATGTGCGCGAACAGGCGGCGCGGACGCTGGGCGTCGAGCCGCCGGTGTTCGGGGTTTCTGCACGCCGGGCCCGCTCGGGTGAAGACAGCGGAATGGCCGCGCTCGAAGGCTACATTAAGCGCGTACTGCGGGAAGAGGCGGCGCGAATCAAGCTGGGCTCACCGCTGGGGGTCCTGGAGCGGCAGCTCGCCGAGGGCAGCAATGCCGTGAAAATTGAAATCGAGTCTCTGGAGGCGGATCTCGACGTTTGCAGGCGCCTCGAAGAGTTGCTCGGCCGCCACGAGCGGCGGGTACGGGAGGAGTTCGCGGGACAGACGGCGCAGGTGCGGGAGGTGGTTTCCGGAGTCCGCCGCCGGGCGGCGCGCTGGCTCGACGAGACCCTGCGCCTGGGACGCCTGTTCGACCTGATAAACGCCAGCAAGATCCAGAAATCCTTCGAGGCCGAGGTGGTGGGGGATGCACACCGGGAGCTCGAACGCAAGATTCAGGAGAGCCTCGCCTGGCTGGCCCGGGCGGAGCGCGATCTGCTGGCTTCGGCGCTCGACCTGCTGAGCTCCAGGGGTTCGCCCCGGTCCTACGATGGCGAGGGGCCGGCGCTTTCGGAGCAGGTTACCAAGGCCCTCGAGTCTTACGATCCCGAAGCCGAAGCCCGCGACCTGCAGGGCTTGCTCAGCCGCGCCTTGCAGCATACGGCGCTTGCCGAGCTGGGGGCGGTGGGCTTGGGGGCGGGTCTCGCGCTGGCGCTGCACGGCTTGGCCGCCGACGTTACCGGGGTGACGGCCGGGCTGGTGGCGGCGGTGCTGGGTTTTTCCATTCTGCCGCGCCGCAAGCGCGCTGCCCAGCGCCGGATCGACGAGGGTCTGGACCGGCTCGAGCGCGAGCTGGCCGAGGGGCTGGAAGCGACGCTCGAGGGGGAGCTGGCCCGATCGAGCAAGCGTTTTCGTGAACTCTACCGCGATCGCTGCGAAGAGCTGGATCACAAGAGGTCGCAATTGCAGGAGATTTCCGGTCGTATTCAGCAGCTTGGCAAGCAGGCCGGAGCGTTGCGCGAGGAGCTTTCCGTCTAACGCGCTGCGCAAAACACTGCTGGCTACGGTTCTAGTTCACGTTACGGACCCCGGCGCGGAGTGGCGCGGGTAGGGGAGGTGCCGGGGAACGAGCCTCCATTCCCCGGCTGGAGGGGGCTCGCCTAGGGTTCTATGCGGCTGCCCAGCAACTTCAGAAACTGGCGGATCCATTCGGGATGCGCCGGCCAGGCGGGGGCGGTTACGAAATTTCTGTCGGTATGGGCATTGGTGAAGGTGTCGTTGGGGCCGATGTAACTGGCCCCGGCTAGCTCTATTTCCGGACCTACGGCTGGATAACCGGATATTTCGAACCCGGTAATCACCCGTGCGGCCGCGAGGATCTGCGGTCCGTGGCAGATGGCGGCTACAGGCTTGCCTGCTGCGGCGATGGTCCGGGTGATCTCGAGCACCCGTTCGTTCAGCCGCAGGTACTCCGGCGCCCGGCCGCCCGGGATGAGCAGGGCGTCATAGTCGTCGGGGTCGACCTGGTCGAAGTCGGCGTTGACCGCAAAGTTGTGCCCCGGCTTCTCGCTGTAGGTCTGGTCGCCTTCGAAGTCGTGAATGGCGGTTTTGACGGTGTCGCCCGGTTTCTTGCCCGGGCAAACTGCATCCACCCGGTGCCCGGCCATGAGCAGCATCTGGAAGGGCACCATTGCTTCGTAGTCTTCCATGTAATCGCCGACGAACATCAGAATCTTCTTCTGTGCCACGCCAAACCTCCTTTTCCGTTCGCATCGCATTATACAAAACAAAAAAAGGCGCGGGGCCGCGGCCCCGCGCCGAAGCTAACGGATTCTAGACGTAATTGACCATGATCGCCCGCTTGACTTCTTCGATGAGTTCGGTCACGGGGATGTCGCGCGGGCAGGCTTCGGTGCAGTTGTAGGCGGTGCGGCAGCGCCAGATGCCGCCGCCGCCGGACAGGGCCTTGAAGCGTTCGCCGTTGCCCTTGTCGCGGCTGTCGAAGATGAAGCGGTGGGCGTTGACTATCGCCGAGGGGCCGATATAGGTGCCGTTGACCCAGAAGACGGGGCAGGAGGTGGTGCAGGCGGCACAGAGGATGCACTTGGTGCCTTCGTCGAAGACGGCCCGTTCCTCGGGGCTTTGCAGCCGCTCGCGTTCGGGGGGCGGATCATCGTTGATCAGGTAGGGCTTTACCGCCTTGAAGGCCTGGAAGAACGGGGCCATGTCCACTACCAGGTCTTTTTCTACGGGCAGGCCGCGTATGGGCTCTACGGTTATGGTGTCCGTGTCCAGGTTCTGGACCAGGGTCTTGCAGGCCAGGCGGTTTACCCCGTTGATCATCATGGCGCAGGAGCCGCAGATGCCGTGACCGCAGCTGCGCCGGAAGGTGAGCGTGCCGTCCGTGTCCCACTTCACGTTGTGCAGCAAGTCGAGCACGCGGTCCGTGGGTTCGGCTTCCAGCTGGTAGCTTTCCCAGTGGGGGGCCCGGTCCGCTTCGGGGTTGTAACGAAGAACTTTCAGGGTTACGCGCATCGTCCCCTCCCTAATAGGTGCGCGGCTTGGGCTCGAAGCGGCCCAGCACTACGGGCTTGTAGGCGAAGCGCACCTTGCCGGGGGCCTCGCGGTAGGCCAGGGTGTGCTTCAGCCAGTTGTCGTCGTCGCGCTCGGGGTAGTCTTCGCGGGCGTGGGCGCCGCGCGATTCGGTGCGGTTGAGCGCGGCGTGTACCAGTGCCTCGGCCACGGTGAGCAGGCTGCCCAGCTCGAACGCCTCCACCAGCTCCGTATTGAAGAGCTTGCCCTTGTCCTGGATAGATATATGCTCGTAGCGCTCCTGCAGTTCGCGGACTATCTTCACCTGCTTGCTGAGGCGCTCCTCGTTGCGGTAGACCGAGGCGTTTTCCATCATGCTTTCCTGCAGCTCCTTACGTATCTTGGATACGGACTCGCCGCCGCTGCTGGAAAGGATTTTGTCCACCCGCTCGCGCGCCGGATCGGATGCTTCCGGGGGAAGCGGGTGTGGTTTGTAGGTTTGGGCGAACTTGGCCGAAGCGATACCCGCGCGGCGACCAAAGACGATGAGTTCGGCGAGCGAGTTGGTGCCCAGGCGGTTGGCCCCGTGCATGCTGACGCAGGCCGATTCCCCGGCCGCGTACAGACCGGGAACGACGGTGTTGTTTTCGTCCTTGATTACCTCGGTCCAGAGCGTGGTGGGGATACCGCCCATCGAATAGTGGGCGGTGTAGAGGACGGGGATCGGCTGCTTGACCGGATCTACGCCAGCATAGGTGCGTGCGAACTCGGCGATGTCGGGAAGGCGTTTTTCAATGACATCAGGCTCGAGGTGGGTTAGATCGAGGCATATGTGGTCTTTGTTAGGTCCGCAGCCTCGCCCCTCCATGATTTCGATGAACATGGAGCGGGCCACCACGTCGCGGGGGGCGAGATCCTTGATGGTGGGCGCGTAGCGCTCCATGAAGCGTTCGCCGTCCGCGTTGCGCAGTATGCCCCCTTCCCCGCGGGCGCCTTCAGTGATCAAAATGCCCAATGGGAAGAGGCCGGTAGGGTGGAACTGGAAGAACTCGGGGTCCTCGAGAGGCAGACCCTTGTTGTAGATGAGGGCCTGCATGTCTCCGGTCACGGTGTGGGCCGTGGCGGTGGTTTTGAATATGCGGCCGTAGCCGCCGCTAGCGATGACAATTGCTCCGGCCTTGAAGGTGTGCACCTCGCCGGTGGCCAGTTCGTAGGCCAGCACCCCGAACGCCCGCCCGTCGTCATCGAAGAGCAGGTCGAGGACGTAAAACTCGTTGTAGAACGCGATGCCGTATTTGACCGCCTGCTGGTGCAGCGTGTGCAAAATGACGTGCCCGGTGCGGTCGGCGGCGTAGGCGGCCCGGCGCACCGGCGCCTCGCCGAAGTTGCGGGTATGGCCGCCGAAGCGGCGCTGGGCGATTTTGCCACTGGGCAGGCGGTCGAAGGGCAGCCCCATGTGCTCGAGCTCGATCACGCCCTCAATGGTTTCCTTGGCGAACACCTCGGCGGCATCCTGATCGGTCAGGTAGTCGCCTCCTTTGACGGTGTCGTACATGTGCCATTCCCAGCGGTCTTCCTCGACGTTTCCAAGGGCGGCGGAAACGCCGCCCTGTGCGGCTCCCGTGTGGCTGCGGGTGGGGTAAAGCTTGGTGATAACGCCTACGTTTGCGCCGTTCTTGGCGGCGAATAGCGCGGCGGTCAACCCTGCGCCCCCGGCCCCCACGATCAAGACGTCATGGATGTGTGCCATCGTTAACCCCCTACCTTGTTGAACGGGAAGCTGAAGAGCAGCATCGTACCGGTAGTGATCAATACCGCCACCACGAAGTAGAGCGCGTATTTGACGATGTTGCGCCAGCCATCGTGGTGGACGTAGTCGTCAATGATGTAGCGCAGGCCGTTGGTGCCGTGGAGCATTGCCAGTACGAGCATGACCAGGTCATAGACCTTGTATAAGGGTTGTGAAAATCTGGATGCTACATAATCGAAATCGATCGAAGTGTTGCTTATCAGAATGTTGTTCATATAGATATGTCCGAGCACCAGAAAGACGAGCAGCACCCCGGACACGCGCATGAATACCCACCAGATCAGCTCAATATTAGTGCTTGCCTGCTGGCGGGCTACGTTGAAGTTGCGGGTCTTGATCGCCATCAGTGACCTCCGCCTCCGAAGATCTCGGGCAGGATCTTGATTACCGTGGGAACGTACAGTAGCGCGAAGAGTATCAGCACGCCGTACCAGAGTTTGTTCTGCAGACGGGTGCCCCAGCTGGTAAAGTCCATAATCAAAATGCGTAGCCCGTTGAGAGCGTGGTACAGCACGGCTCCGATCACGGTTAGCAAACCAAGCTGGAACAGGGGTTGGTGGAAGAAATGCAGGATCGCGTTCGAGTATTTTGACCCGAACATAGCGGCTGTGAGCTCGCCCACGTGGACCAGCAGATACAGCAAGATCGCGACCCCGGTGATCCGGTGCAGGTAAAACGCCCATTGGCCTTCTCTTCCGCGGTACATATCGCCTCCTTTTACGACCACAAGTCTAGCACCGCACGCGGCAGTCTCATTTATTTAACGCTCGTCTGCATGTTGTTTCCATAGGGCGAAAGCCCCCGGAATGTTTAAAGAAACGAGCCGGATGATAATGTAAACGGGGGAAGGGGGTGTGCTTTGCAGCGACTGGCGTACGGAACCCACATAATCGTGGGTGCTCGCAGACTGGAGGCGGAACGGCTCTATCCTGCAGAGACGGCCGCAGCGGCACGGGAGCTCGCTGGCATGTGGCCGCTCGGAGCAGGGGTGCGCGCATATGACGTCGAAGACGGTGGCGCGAGCGTGATTTCCCTGGGGTCGCAGGGTTTTGTGGTGCTGCATGCATTTCCGGAGGAGAGATGGCTGGTGGCGGTGGCCTTCGCCGTAGGCGAGGCTCCGGTGACGGGGTTTGTTGAGCGAATCGAGCAGATTTACGACCTCGGGGTCTACGACCTGCAGCGCAGCCGCTACGGGGTGCTCTTTCAGCACGGTCTGGAAGCGGTAGAGCGCTTGCTGCTGGGTGAGCGCTTCGTGGCACGGGCGCGTATGGTACCTAGTGTTGGTTGAGCAGCCCCATTTCCCAGTAAGGTTCGCAATTTCCCTTTTCCAAATTTGTGCGGGCGGCGGGGAGCGCTTCCGCCAGATCACGGGCGAGCAGTCCGGTGCGGCCGTAATGGTCACCGGCGAGGCCGTGGAGATATACGCCCAGCCGGGCGGCGTCCCAGGGCTCGAGCCCGGCCGCCATGAAAGCCGCAATTACTCCCGATAGAACGTCCCCGGAACCGCCCGTCGCCATGGCGGGGTTGCCGGTGGTGTTCACCGCCGTGCGGCCGGGCTCGCAGATTACCGTGGGCCCGCCTTTGAGCACCACCGTGGTGCGAAAACGGCGGGCGAGCTCGCAGGCCGAGCGCAGCGGATCCCGCGCCACCGCATCGGCGCCGGTTTCCAGCAGCCGGGCCGCCTCCCCGGGGTGCGGGGTTATGACCGTGGGTACTGCAGCGCCGGCGTAGGCCCTGACCACCTCCGGATAAAGGGCGTCGGCGTCCAGGAGCGTGGGTTTCTTGAGCTTCAAGGCGGCCCTGGCCGCGGCACCGCCGCCCTTGCCCCCGCCCATGCCCACCGCCAGTGCTTCGGCCCTGGCCTCGTGGAGGCGGGCGTCCTGCCAGCGCGATACTGGCAGCCGTACGGCTTCCAGCGGCGGCGTTACCCGCGCCTCTGCCGGGTAGGCGACCGTGACCAGTCCGGCTCCGGCGCGGTAGGCTCCCAGGGCCGCCAGCGCCGGAGCTCCGGTATATTCGACCGCGCCGCCGACCACCAGAACCCGCCCCACGGATCCCTTGTGAGCGTCTCCGGGACGCTGCGGCAGCAGTGCGCGCATAGAGGCTGGCTCGAGCAGCTCCGGTAGATCGCTTGCTTCCAGCAGTTCGGGGGGGAGACCTATCGGCGCCAGCTGTATCTTTCCACAGGCGGCCCTATGGGGATAAAAGACGTGTGCGGGTTTCAACCCCGCCAGGGCCACCGTGAGATCGGCTTTCACGTGTGGCGTGTGGGGCAGACCCGAGGGCACGTCCACCGCTGCTACGGATGCCCCCGAGCTGTTGATGCGCGCGACGATGTCGGCCCAGGCGCCCTCGAGCGGCCTGTGCAGGCCGGTTCCGAAGAGGGCATCCAGGATTACGTCCGCCCCGCGCAGGTCCAGCGCTTCCAGCGGCTCTATTTCCAGGTGCGTTTCCAGAGCGGCCCGGGCCTGAGCCGCGTCGCCGCGGTGGCCTTGGGGGGCGAATACCCGTACCTTGAAGCCCCACATTCTCAGCCAGCGGGCGGCCACCAGGCCGTCGCCGCCGTTGTTGCCCTTGCCGGCGGCCACTACGAAACTGCGGGCTTCGGGGCGGAAGGCCCGGGCCGCGGCGGCAACTGCCCGCCCCGCAGCTTCCATCAACAAGAGGCTGGGATAACCCAGTTCGACGGCGCGCGCGTCGGCGGCGCGCATGGCCTCGGGGGTAAAGAGACGCATCGGCTAAGCTCCTTTCGCTTCCCGCTCGAGCCGCTGTTTGCGGTTCGCTCCCTCCTGGAGCTCCATTTCGCGCACGAACCGGTCCAGCTGCTCTACCGTGGCCATAACGATCACCTGATCTCCGGGTTTGAAAACGCATTCGGCCGCGGGGGACACGATCGTTTCGTCCCCGCGGATGATAGCGAGCACCACGATGCCGTAGCGGCGGTTCAGGTTCAATTCGGCGATCGACTTCCCCACCAGCGGGCTGTCGCGGGTTACCAGAATGTCTTCTATTGAAATGGGCGCGCCGCCGCGGCGCAGCGTGGTTTCCAGGAAGTCCACTACCGCCGGGTGCAGCACCAAGCTCGCCAGCCGCCGCCCCCCGATGGCGTAGGGGTCGATCACGCGGTTGGCGCCCGCTTTGAGCATTTTGGGGGTGACGTCGGCTTCTTCGGCGCGGGCGACGATGTAGAGCTCGGGGTTCAGGGCCCGGGCGCTGAGCACGATGAAGAGATTGGCGGCGTCGTCGCCGGTGGCCGCTATCAGACCCTTGGCCCGCTCGATGCCCGCTTTGCGCAGCGCCTCGTCCTCGGTGGCGTCGCCCTCCAGTACGACGTAGCCCTGTTCGACCGCCCACTGCACCCTTTCCGGATCGCGCTCGATGACCACGAAGGGCTCACGGGCGTGGCTCAGTTCTTCGGCAGCCTGGTGTCCCACGCGACCCAGGCCGGTAAGGATGACGTGTTCCGAAAGCGCCGCGATTTTGCGTTCCATCTGCCGTTTCCTCCGCTCTCCGCTGGCTCCCATTTCCACCAGATAGTCCATGAAGACGCCGAATACGTAAAACAGGCTGGCGATGCCCGTGGTTCCAATGACCATCGTAAACACGCGCGCGGTTTCGTCCAGCGGGAAAGGCTCGCTGTAACCGATCGTCGTGATGGTGATGAACGTCATATACAGCGCGTCCAGCCAGGTGGCCCCGTAGGACCGCCAGAGCAGCCAGTATCCCACGGTGCCCACCGCCGTAACCGTCGCCACCAGGGCAAGCGGCAGGGCAAGACGTACCTCCAGCCGCTGAGTGCGCGCCATATGCTCAATCTAGCACCACTGACGGCGGTATCCTAAGAGTATGGAAATTGAACAAGCACAAGCCCGGCTTTCCGCGGCCAGGAGGGTGGCAGTGCTTACCGGGGCCGGCATAAGCGCCGAGTCGGGCATCGTCACCTTCCGCGGGGCGGGCGGCTTGTGGGAGGGATTCCGCCCCGAGGATTTAGCCACGCCCGCGGCCTATGCTCGCGATCCGGAAAAGGTGTGGCGCTGGTATGCAATGCGCTATGCCCAGGTAATGGTGGCCGAGCCCAACCTTGCGCACCGGTTGCTGGCGGAGCTCGAGCGTGAAAAGGGCGACGATTTCCTGCTCGTCACCCAGAACGTGGACGGGTTGCACCAGCGCGCTGGTAGCCGCCGGGTGATCGAGTTGCACGGCAACATAACCCGGGCGCGCTGTGAGCGTTGCGGGCACCGTCAGAAGCTGCCGCCGCCGGTTGAGTTCACGCCCCCGCCGGTTTGCGAGCGTTGCGGCAGCCGCATGCGGCCGGACGTGGTCTGGTTCGGCGAGTTCCTGGACGCCGGCTTGCTGGCGAGCGCCGAGCGCGCCTTCATGACCGCGGAGGTGGCGCTGGTAATAGGGACCAGCGCGGTGGTGGAACCGGCGGCCAGTCTGGGGCGTATGGCTCGCTCGGCAGGGGTGTTCCTGATCGAAGTCAATCCCGAAACTACCCCGCTAACCCCGCTGGCCGATCTTTCCCTGCGGGATCCGGCGACTAAGGGGCTGGAAAAGTTGCTTGGCGGCTGACGCGACGCGTCCCGGTTTTTTGCTGGTGGAGTGCAGCAAGGTCTGAAGGGGCCGCCGTGAAGCCGGCATCGCCTTCCCTTGCGGGCTCGCTCCTCGTGATAGATCCGGATCCCCGCCCGGTATCTGGACAGCCCCGGCTAAGAGCGCTTCTTTCGGCCCCGCCAGGAGAGCCTGAAGGGGACTTCACGCAGGTCCAGGTCCTCGCGAATGCGATTCTTGATGTAATTTTCGAAAGAACGGGTGACGAAGTCCGGTTGGTTGACGAAGAAGACGAAAAAGGGCGGGGCTACCTCGGGCTGGGTAACGAAGAAGATCTTGAGCGGGCGGCCGCGGAAGTTGGGCACCCGTGTCTTCGCCAGCCATACCTGTACCCAGCGGTTCAGGTCGGCGGTGTCGAAGCGCTCGCGCGCCTTGTGGTAAAGCCGCGTCGCCAGCTGGAAGATCTTATGGATATTCTGGCCGGTTTCCGCCGAGGTGTAAACGATGGGCAGATGCTCGAGGTGGGCGAGCTTCTCCCGGAGCAGGCGCCGCACTTCCGGCCGCTCCTCTTTTGGCACCGCGTCCCACTTGGTGACGGCCAGGATAACCGGTTTGCCGGCGTCCAGGGCCTCGTTCGCCATCTTTAGCTCGCGGTCGCCCAGCTCGAAGGGGTCCACGGCCAGCACCACCACGTCGGCCTCCTCGATCACCCGGTGGGCGCGCTGGATGGCGAAGTGCTCCACCGCGGTCTCGGGCCGCTTGCGTATCCCGGCGGTGTCCACTAGTACGAAGCGGGTGCCGCCGTAATCGAGCTCGACGTCGATGCTGTCGCGGGTGGTGCCCGGCTGGCTGGAAACGATGACCCGGTCCTCGCCCAGGATGGCGTTGAGCAGGCTCGACTTGCCGGCGTTGGGGCGGCCGATGATGGCGATGCGGATTGGCGGGACCTCGACCTCGGTTTCCGCGTCTTCCTCCGGGAGGGCTGCCCAGATGGCGTACTCGAGCTCCTCCAGGCCGCGGCGGTGCTCTACCGAGGTGGGGATGGGGTCGCCGAAGCCCAGGGCGTAGAGTTCGCCCAGGTAGGCCTCGTGTTTGGGATGGTCCACCTTGGTGGCCACCAGGCGCACCGGCTTGTTCTTGCGGCGCAGGTAATCGGCCACCTCGTAGTCGGCCTGTGCCAGCTCGGCGCGGCCGTCTACCAGGAAGAGCACCAGATCGGCTTCCGCGAGCGCCCGGTCCACTTTCTCCTTGATCTTGGGCTCCCAGGCGTCACCCGACCAGAGGCCGCCGGTGTCCACCAGCTTGAACTTTCCGCGCTCGCTCTCGACCACGGCCTCCTTGAGGTCACGGGTCACACCGGCCTCGTCGGCCACCACCGCGTCACGGCGGCCGAGCAGGCGGTTGTAGAGACTGGATTTGCCCACGTTGGGGCGGCCCACGATTACTACCTTGCGCATCCTTTCGGGACTCCCGGCCCGAGGCTCCAGTCTAGCCTAAATCGGCACCCCGCAGGGACTGCGGGACGCGGTCGCAGTTTGGTGGATGTAGCCTGGGCGCGGAGCCAAAGGCGCCCGCAACGGGGCGCTGGAAGCCTAATTAAGAGCAACCCCCGGGAACCCGGGGGTTGAAACCGCGCAAACCGGCTGCCCGCTGGCGCCCGGTACGGCGTATTGGCTAATGCCGGGAGCCGCGGACGAACGCCCGCTTCGTCTCTACGGCATCGGGTGCGCCAGCGAAAGGGCGCGCACCCCCTCAGCGATTTCCTCTACCGGCATGGTTTCGCGCAGGGCCGCGTCCATGAACTCGGCAACCTGGACCATCTCTTCGGGCGTGAAGCCGCGGGTAGTAATGGCGGCGGTGCCTACGCGGATACCACTGGTTACTCGCGGCGGCTGCGGGTCGAAGGGGATGCCGTTCTTGTTAACGGTGATGCCCGCCCGCCCCAGACGGTCTTCGGCCTCGGCCCCGGTTATGTCCGCGGGCCGCAGGTCGACCAGGAAGAGGTGGTTATCGGTGCCGCCGGAAACGATGCGGTAACCGCGTGCGGCGAGCTCGCCGGAGAGTTTCTGGGAGTTGGCCACGACGGTACTGGCGTAGGTCTTGAAGTCGGGCTGCATCGCCTCGAAGAAAGCCACGGCCTTACCAGCTATTACGTGTTCCAGCGGCCCTCCCTGGATTCCGGGGAAGACGGTTTTGTCTATCTTCTTGCCGAGTTTCTCGTCGCGTGAGAGTACGAGCCCTCCGCGGGGGCCGCGCAGGGTCTTGTGGGTGGTGCTGGTCACCGCATCGGCGAAAGGAACCGGGTTCGGGTGCACGCCTGCGGCTACGAGCCCGGCGAAATGGGCCATGTCGACCACCAGGAAGGCTCCGACAGCGTCGGCTATGGCGCGAAAACGGGAGAAGTCGATTTCGCGGGGGTAGGCGCTCGCCCCGGCGACGATCACCTTGGGGCGGTGCTCCTGCGCCAGGCGTTCCACCTCGTCGTAATCGATGCGCTCGCTTTCGCGATTTACCCCGTAACTGACGACGTTGTAAAGCTTTCCCGAAAAATTCACCCGCGAACCGTGGGTGAGATGGCCGCCTGCCGCCAGATCCATGCCCAGCAGGGTGTCTCCCGGTTTCATGAGTGTGAAATATACCGCCATGTTCGCCTGCGAGCCCGAATGCGGCTGAACGTTGGCCCAGGCGGCTCCAAATAGCTCGCGGGCGCGTTCGATGGCCAGATCTTCGATCCGGTCGACCACCTCGCAGCCACCGTAATAACGCTTACCCGGGTAGCCCTCGGCGTACTTGTTGGTCAGTACGCTGCCCACCGCTTCGCGTACCTGGGCGCTGGTGAAGTTTTCGCTGGCTATCAGTTCCAGGCCCTCGGCCTGCCGGCGTGCCTCTAGTTCTATCAGCTGGAATACGGTCTCATCTTGTATGCTCATGTCGAGGCGATTATAACCGCAGAGCGGTATCATGAAACCATGGAATCCACGCCGTGGCGGGTGCAGCTGCGACTCTATCTCGCAGTGGTCTTGGTGCTGCTGATTGTCGTCGTGGTCGGTTTGAACTTCACCCAGCGCACCAGGTTTTGGTGGTTCGGGGTTCATGAGGTGGCTACCGCCTGGTTCATGCTGGCGCTGCTGGTCCTGGGATTCGTGTTGGGTTTGGCGGCGGCCTGGTGGTGGGACAGGCGCCATGCGGGTTAACCTCTACGCCACCTACAGAGACATGGCCGGGGTGAAGCGGCTGGAGCTGGAGGGGGCCACGGTCGGGGAAGTGCTGGAAGCCCTGCTCGAGCGCCATCCCGAGCTGGCCGCCGAGCTCCTCGGCGCCCCGGGCGTGCTTTCTGAAAGGGTGTCACTTTTTCTCAACGGCCGCGACGTGCGCTACCTTCAGGGACTGGCTACCCCTCTGAGCTCTACCGACGTGATCGACATATTCCCCCCGGTGGCCGGGGGCGCGCCGCATCCTGCCGCTGAGGGCGCGGGTGATCGCGCGGGGACACCGCCTCTGCGAACGGGCCGGGACCGGACAGGCGGAACGGCGGTTCTTCCGGTAGGGGGAGACCGTGCGCGCGGCGGCTAACCCCGAGAGCCACGAAACCACCGACCCGGTTGAGATTTGCGTTTGCTGTGATGCTGAAAGGCTCGAGCGCCATCCCTTCCATCCTGACCTGAACGTTTTCCGCCCCTCACAGCGGCAGCAGGAGGCGCTCGTAAAACTGGCGGCTTCAGGTGAAGGGTGCGTGAGCGCCGCTTTCGCCGCCGGGCGGACCGTAGCCTATGTAGCACTGCAGAAGCCGGACCGCTTCGAGCGCTGGAGCGAAGACCCTACGGGGCGGATATGGGAACTTGGCGCGGTGGAAGTCGCCCCCGAGTGGCGCGGTCGCGGACTGGCGCGCCGCTTGTTGAAACAGACTTTTGCCGTTGGCCTTTTCGATGACAAGATCGTCATCGCTCAGTTGCTTTCGTGGCATTACGATACCGACCGCACCGGCGTGAGCCCCTTTACGTATCGCGAAGCGCTGATCCGCCTCTATCGCGAAGTGGGCTTTCGGGTGTGGCGCACCAACGACCCCGAAATCGCCGGCCGCATCGAGAACGCCCTGATGGCCCGCATCGGCGCCAAGGCGCCGCCAGAGGCGGTTGAATCCTTTCACAAACTGCGCCTTGCGGGCAGCGCCCCCTGGGACTTTCCTTTCTAGTGCGGCGTTAGACTGGGGGCAACGGAGGCGCGATGCTGGTACAAGACGTGATGCACTCGCCAGTGGTGACGATCTCCACCGGAGCCACACTCGAAGAAGCTAACTCGCTTATGTGGGAGCAGGGTATCCGGCACCTGCCGGTGCTGGAGGGTAGCCGTATAGTCGGTATCCTCACTGACCGCGACGTGCGCCTGGCCACGAGCGAGCTCTCACCTATGCCCTACAAGCCGCAGGCGCGCGTTGAAGAGATCATGACCGCGCCGGTGCTGACGGCGGATCCAATGGATCCGGTGGAAGAGGCGGCGCGGGTCATGCGCGACCGCAAGATCGGCTGTTTGCCGGTCGTAAACGGACGCGAGCTCGTAGGGATCATTACCGGTATCGATCTGCTGGATGCGCTGGTTGCGCTCACCGGCGCCCGCCTGCCCAGCGGCCGCATCGAGGTACGGCTGCCAGACCGGCCCGGCAAGCTGGCCGGTCTGGCGCAGTTTTTTGCCGAGCGGGGCGCCAACATCCGCTCGCTGCTTACCTACCCCGATGAGGCGGGGTGGGTGCGCAACGTGTTGCGGATAGACAGCCTGGAAACCCGCAAGCTTGCCGATGAGCTGCGCGCGGCGGGGTTCGAGGTGCTCTGGCCGCCCGAGAAACCATGGTCCAGGTAATTTACCACCCCGAATACCTGAGCTACGATTTCGGCGCCGGTCACCCTTTCAGCCCCTTGCGGCTGGCGATGCTGGCCGAGTTACTGGAGGAGCTGGATCCGCAGTGGAGCCCGCTGGCGCCCCCGCAGGCGTCCCGGGAGGACGTGGCCGCGGTGCACGCCGAGCGCTATCTGCGACGCGTCGAGGCGGCGGGCCGGGGGGAGCGACCGCGCGATCTGCTGGAATACGGCCTGGGGACCAGCGATACACCGGTCTTCAAAGGAATGGAGGAGGCGGCACGCTGGCTGGTGGGGGGTACCCTGGAGGCGGCGCGCGTATTGACGGCGGGGCGGGCGCGGCGGGTTTTGCAGCTGGGGGGCGGTTTGCACCACGCGCAGTTCGATCGCGCCTCGGGGTTTTGCGTATACAACGACCTGGCGGTGGCCATCCACCACTTCTTGGCGGCGGGGATGCGGGTGCTGTATCTGGACGTGGATGTTCACCACGGCGATGGCGTGCAGTGGTTGTTTTATAAAGACCCGCGCGTGCTCACCCTCTCACTGCACGAGTCGGGCCGCTACCTGTTTCCCGGCACAGGCGGGGTTTTCGAGATAGGCCAGGGGGTCGGCACCGGTTACAGCTGGAATTTGCCGCTCGAGCCCTATACAGGCGACGAATGTTATCTGGATGTTTTCGAGCAGGCATTTTCGAAGGCGCTGGCCTGGTTTCTTCCTGACGTGATTCTCGTTCAGGCGGGAGCCGACGCCCACTTTCTCGATCCGCTGGCCGATCTCACGCTAACGACCCGCGCTTACGAGCAAATTTTTGGCAGGGTGCTCGCCGGGGCCGGACAATATACCGATGGGCGCGTTGTCTTTACCCTCGGGGGCGGTTACTCGTTCGACGCCTCGGTAAGGGTATGGGCTTTGTTGTATTTTCTATTACACGATCGCAAGATACCGAATAATATATCAGAAACGTGGCGCCGTCGCTGGCAGGAACGCCTGGGTCGGGAGCTAAGTCCGGCGCTGCACGATCCGGAGGGGCCGTTGCCGGCTCCGCGCAAACCCGAGATCGAAAGATACAATCGCGGCAACGTCCAGCGCCTGCTGGATGTTGCCTCTAAATATCTGACTGCCGATTAGCCTTTTCGAAGTCGAGCAACCATACTTTTACCCCTTCCATTCCCGCGAAGCCGCCGACGCGGCCGTCGGCGTGAATGACGCGGTGGGCGGGGATGGCCAGCAGCACCGGCACTGCGCGCATCCCCGCCCCCACAACCCGCGGATGCAGACCCAGACTGCGGCCTATGGAGGCGTAACTCTCGGTGGTTCCGTAAGGTATCTGCTGTACGCGTCTCCAGAGCCGTTGTTGCGTGGGGCTGGCGTCGTCCAGATCGAGTGCGCCCGCAAAACCGGAGGTCTCGCCCGAAAAGTATCCCGCGCAAAAATTCAGAAAATCCTCAATGTGTTCCAACCCTGCCCCCGAAAGCTCGTCCAGGGGTGCGCCGGCCATGCGAACCCGCCGCAGCCCTGCAGCAGAGGCCTCGATCCGCAGCAGACCTATGGGACTCCGGCAGTAGGTACGGGCAGTGATCACGGTCGTGCCAGAACGCCCTCGAGCACGAGCGTCAGAAATTTTTGCAGTTCGCTGGCGAGACTGCGTTCGGGGGCGTGCCCGGACCAGCGCAGTATGGCCAGCAAAAAAGCATCGGCTATGGAGTTGGCCATGCGATCAACTGACAGATCGGTACGCAGGCGGCCCGCCTCTGCCAGCGGGTGCAAGATTTCGGCGATGTATTGCGCTAGCGGCAGGGCTTCGTATGCCGCATGCGCTCGCTCCGGGTCGGGGTTTACCAGTTCATAGGCGAGGTGCGATAGCAGCTCCCTTCCCAGCTTGCGCTCGCTCAGTTCGGCCAGCCGGTTCCAAAAGGCCTCGAGCACTTCGATGGGGGGCTGGCCGTTTTCGAGGGCGGTCTTCGATTCGCTCCAGGCCAGTTCGAGTAGCTCGGCGCCGTAATCCAGAAGAACGGCTTCTTTGTAGGGGTAGTAGTTAAAAAACGTGCCGCGGGAAACGTGGCTTGCTCTGGCAATATCTACCGCCGTCGTTTGTTGAAAGCCGTGTTCTTTGAACAGCTCGACGGCGGTGCGTAATATGCGCTCGCGGCGACGCTGTTTTTGGCGCTCCCGAAGGCCCTGCATAAATATAGTATACCCGATTCAAAAATCGTTCAGGCGGTGGGGCGGTCCAGTTCCCAGATGAGGTCGCGCAGGAGCCAGCCGCGGCCTGGGAATAGCAGATCGCCGGCGAGTATGCCTTCTACTAAATAGCGCCGCAGCTTGGTGGGGTCGACCCCCGACATCACCAGGTCCCCCAGGTTGGCCCGGCCGTCCATTCGCAGCCCCAGATCCAGCTCGCCGCTGCGGGTCCGTCTACGGCGGGTTTGTGGCTGGCGAATGCGCAGCCCGTACCAGGCAAAGCGGCCCAAAGGGGTGAGGTCGCCGCTGCGCAGGCCCGTCCAGACGCGCTCCATGGCGATGATCAGGGGAACGTCCCAGGCGCGGGCGGCACCGCGAATGCTCCTGCCGCCTATGAACACGTCGTAGGGGGCGGCGGGGGAGAGGCTTTCGTAAACGCGCGAGGGGGAGTCTATTATTTCCAGGAACCGGCGGCATTCGTCGTTCAGGCGGGCCCATTCGCCCAGAAGGGAAGACATAGGACGCAGCACCCTGCCCGTCTGATCGCCGGCATCGAAGCGGAATTCACCCTCGGATGCATGCAGATCGAAGGCGGCGATGGCTTCGAATCCCTCCCAGTCGAGTATCCCTCCCCCTACGATTTCACCCTCCTGAAGGCGGAGCGTTAGCGGCGGCCGGCCTTGCACGTGTAGTACCCCCGATTTGCGGCCCGAGTGCAGCAGCTCGAGCAGGTCCACCAATGGCATAGTGCTTAAATTGCCTTCCACGCAAGCCCCTTTCCAACAGTAAGCGTAATAAGCCGCCCCTTCTCCCCGGCGTAGGGTGCCAGGGCTTGTTCTACTGTACCGCTATCGGCCGCCGCCAGTGCCGCCACGCTGGGGCCGGCTCCCGCTACGAATGCCGCCAGCGCCCCTGCCGCCATTGCGGTTTCTATAGCAGCAGCGGCGCCTGGCATGAGTTCCAGCCGGTACGGTTGGTGCAGGCGGTCGCGCGCCGCTTCGGCCAGCAGATCCAGCCGCCCCGAGGCCAGGGCCGCCGGCCACAAGGCGGCCCTGGCCAGGTTGAAGCGGGCGTCCTCGTGGGAAACTTTTTCGGGCAGAGCGGCACGGGCGCGTTCGGTGGGCAGCGGCGTATCGGGGACGGCGATTACGAAGCGAAGCCCCCCGGGGTAAGGGAGGTCCACGTGCAAGAGGGGTTCCGCTACGCTCAACTGGAAACCCCCGAATACCGCCGGTGCGACGTTGTCGGGGTGACCTTCCAGTTCACTGGCCACGAGAAAGATGCCCTCCATGCCCAGGCGTCTGCCGAGCAGCACATCTGCCAGTGCTGCTCCGGCTACACGCGCTGCCGCGCTGGAGCCCATGCCCCGGGCAAGGGGGATGGGGTTGAAAATCCGTATTTCGACCGGGGGCGCTTCTTTGTTTACGTACGCATGAGCTGCCCGGAAGGCTTGGTGGACTATGTTGTTGGGATCGTCGGGGACGCGCCCTTCACCTGAATAATAAAAACGGTCCGCACCGGCGGGCTTGGCCTCTGCTTCCAAATAGAGGGCCAGAGCTACTCCGAGGGCGTCGAATCCGCTGCCAAGGTTGGCCAGGGTGGTAGGAACGTGGACGCGGGCCATTCTCTGAAGTTTAGCGTAAAGCTTGTGTTAAAAATTCGAGAACACCATCCGCTACATATTGAACGGCCAGGGCCGAGAGCATCACCCCCAAGACCCTGGTTACTACATTTATACCGGTTCGCCCCAGCAGCCGCGCCAGGTGGCCCGACAGGGCCAGAGCCGCGTACGCAAGCGCCAGCACTACCCCGGTGGCCCCCAGCACCACCAGCAGACCCCCGGGAACGCTGCGGGCCTCGGCGGTGAGGATCATTATGCTGGTCATCGCCCCCGGGCCCGCCAGCAGCGGTATCGCCAGCGGAAAAACGCTTATGTCGTCACGCAGGCTCGCCTCGGCTTTTTCCTCGTCCGTTTCGCGTTCCCGGTGGGCGAACACCATGTCCACCGCGATCTTGAACAGCAACAGGCCGCCCGCGACCCGGAAGGCATCCATACTGATCCCCAGATATTCGAGCAGCCCCGGGCCGAACAGGGCGAAGGCCAGGAGAATACCGCCGGCCACCCGCACCGCACGCCGGGCCGTGCGCGTTTGTTCTTCTGCCGTCCGCCCTCCGGCCAGCGCCACAAAAACCGGCGCCAGCCCCACTGGATCCATGACGACAAAGAGGGTTAGCAGGGCTTTGGCGGCGAGCAGGATCACGTGAGGAACGAAGAGAAATCCTCTGCCAGTCCTTCGGCGTCGCCCGATGTGCGGGCAATGACCAGAATCGTGTCTTCGCCAGCGAGAGTTCCTACAATATCATCACGTTGTAGTTTGTCTATCAAGAGGGCAATTCCGCTGGCGTGGCCGTCTTCGGTACGGATGACGAGCACGTTTTCCCCTCGATCTATGTCCTTGACAAACTCACGGAAGCGCCCCTCGACCTCGCGGGCTACATCTTCCTCGAGCTGAATGGGCGCGAGCGCGTACTTGTGCTTACCCTTTCCCAGAGGGATACGCACCAGGCGCAACTCATTGATGTCGCGCGAAACCGTGGCCTGCGTGACGTTGAACCCTTCCTTCTGGAGCCTGGTCACGAGCTCGGCCTGGGTTGAGATTTCCTCCTTGGATACTATTTCCTGGATCTTCTTATGACGTTTTTCCTTGTTCGGCATTTAGTCCAGCCTCCTTTTCGCTCAGAAGTTCGTGTATGTGGTCCAAAATGCGCTCCGCCACGGCGCGTTTGCTCAGGCGGCCGGTTGCTTCTACGTGGCCGTTCGCAAAGAGAAGTTCCACGTTGTTGTAATCGCTTCCAAAAGCGCTGTCGCTGCGCGTGGGGAAGTTGAGCGCGATGAGGTCCAGGTTTTTCCTTTCCAGTTTTGCGCGGGCGCGCTCGCGCCCCTCCCTGGTTTCCATGGCGAAGCCCGCGAGTACCTGACCCGGTTTCTTGCGATGGCCCAGCTCGGCCAGGATGTCGGGGGTCGGGACCAGCTCGACCATGTTGACCCCCTTCTTTTTGGGGGTTTTTTCACTCGCGGTGTGGGCCGGCTGCCAGTCTGCGACTGCGGCCGCCATAACCACTGCGTTCGCTCGGGAAAAGCGTTCCGTTATGGCGGCGTACATCTCTTCGGCGCGTTCGACCCGCACCACCTCTATTCCCCAGGGATCGGGAAGAGTCGTTGGGCCGCTGACCAGCAGAACTTGCGCGCCGCGGTCACGGGCGGCTTCGGCGATTGCGTAGCCCATCTTGCCCGAAGAGGGGTTGGAAATGAAGCGGACCGGGTCAAAATACTCCCGGGTGGGCCCGGCGCTGACGATAAACGATCTTCCTTCCAGGTCCTTGGTCGTAAGGTGATAGCGGACGTGCTCCACTATAGTTTCCGGCTCACTCATTCTCCCCAGGCCGCTTTCCTCGCTCGCCGCCGCCATGGCGCCGTGCTCGGGGCCGACGAAGGCATGGCCCCATTCTTTCAGGGTTTCTACATTGGCCCTGGTGGCGGGGTGGTGCCACATCTCGGGATTCATCGCCGGTGCCCATAGCACCTTGCGGGCGCCGGCGAGGATCGTGGCGGTGATCAGGTCTTCCGCCAGACCCGACGCCGCGCGCGCCAGGCCGGCGGCTGTAGCCGGGGCTATTACGAGCAGGTCGGCCCAGCGGGCAAGATCGATGTGCAAAGCGTCGCCCGCAGCGGCGAACCAGCGCGCGTCGGTGGCCACCGCTCCGCCCGCCGCTACTGCAAGGGCGGTTTCGGTGGTAAAGGCCAGGGCCCGGTCGCTGGCCGCAGCGCGCACCAGGTAACCAGCCTCGCGCAGGCGGCGCAGCAAGAACGGCGATTTCATGGCCGCCACACCACCCCCTGCGGCGACGACTATCCGTCCCGAAGAGTGAGCTTCCACCGGGGTGTTACTCCAGCTCCGGTTCGGAGGGGTATACCTCTTCCATGGCGCGACCCAGTTTGTCTTCGGGTATCAGGTCTTCGCCGACGACCAGCCGGCCGGTCCTGAGCTCGCGCATGGCCCAGGTTACTGGGTTGGGGTCGGGCAGCTCCCCTTCTATGGTGCGCATCTTTGGCCATTCGGGAGGAGCCAGCACCGTGTTCTTGAAGTTGAAGCGCAGTAGCTGCTGCGCACGCTTCGCGATGACCACGGTCAGTTTGTATTTATTGTCGGTCAGGGCCAGCAGTTTATCAATCCCGGGTTCAGCCACATCTACCTCCCCTGCATGCGATTCACCAGTTCGTCCAGTTCGGCTTCCAGATTCGGGTCGCGCTCCAGAGCGCGTTCGAGCGCCGGCTGCATTCGATTGACTATACGACGCCTCGCTATGATTATACGTTCAAGATCGGCTACTGCGTCGGCTATCAGGTCGTTGACGACCACGTAGTGAAAGTTGTTGGCCAAAGATATTTCTTCCCGGGCGCGCTCGAGCCGTTTTTCGATCTTGTCGAGGCTGTCCTTTCCCCGCAACAGCAGCCGTTGCCTAAGTTCGCTGAGCGAGGGGGGGACGATGAATATCAGTTGCGCCTGGGGCATTTCCCGGGCAACCTGCAGCGCTCCCTGCACTTCGATTTCGAGAAGAACATCCTCACCCCGGTCCAATGCCCGCACCACCGGCTCTTTGGGGGTGCCGTAGCTATGCCCCACGTAGGTGGCGTATTCAAGGAAGCCTCCTGCGCGCTTGTTGCGTTCGAAGGTGTCCTCGTCCACAAACCAGTAATCTACGCCATGGCGTTCTCCGGTTCGCGGCGGTCGGGTAGTCATAGAGATTGAATAGCGCAGCTTGACACGCTCCATCAGGCGGGAACGCAGCGTGCCCTTGCCCACTCCGGAAGCGCCGGTCATTACGAACAGGTCTCCTCGCACCATTCCCCCTTATCGCGCCGTGAGCGCGTACCCTTGAATATTGCATAGGAAACGCACGATATGCAACCGCCACACGCAGGTCTTTGAGGGTACCATGGTCACGATGAAGCCACCGGACTGGGTAGCCGACGCCGTTTTCTATCAGATATTTCCCGACCGGTTTAACCGTGCCGGCGAGACCGATCATCCCCGCCCCTCGAACCAGTTCGAGCCCTGGGAAGACCCGCCCACGGTACGCGGCTTCAAGGGCGGCGACCTGGCCGGGGTCGTTGAGAAGCTGGACTACCTGGCAGACCTTGGGGTTGGCGCCATATACCTCAATCCCGTTTTTGCGTCGAGCGCCAATCATCGCTACCACACCTCAGATTATTTCCGCGTCGACCCGCTGCTTGGCGGTGATGCCGCCCTTAAGCGTCTGCTCGGTGAAGCGCACGCTCGGGGAATGAAGGTGATCCTCGACGGCGTTTTCAACCATACGGGGCGTGGTTTCTTTGCATTTCAACATCTGCTGGAGAACGGCTCCGCCAGCCCTTACCGCGACTGGTACTATACCGGCGGGTTTCCCCTGCGCGCATACGAGGAAAGCCCCAACTACGAAGCCTGGTGGGGAAATCCAGAGCTCCCCAAACTTCGTGTGGAAACGCCCGAGGTGCGGGACTACCTTTTGACGGTGGCCGAGCACTGGATCTCTTTTGGTGCCGATGGCTGGCGGCTGGACGTTCCCCAGGAAATTGCCGACATAGACTTCTGGATGGAGTTTCGGGAGCGCGTCAAAAACACGAACCCCGAAGCCTATCTGGTGGGCGAAATCTGGCACGAAGCGGCGGACTGGGTGGTTCCACACGGGCCCTTCGACGCGCTCATGAACTACCCGCTTGCGCGCGCAGTGCTGGGATTCGCCGGCGGGGAAGAGCTTGACGGCGAACTTGCATCCAGGAGCGGGCTGGGGTCGATAGATCCTCTCGACGGGGCGGCGTGGCTCGAGCGGCTGACGACGCTGTTCGCGCATTATCCGGAGGAAGTCAATATCGCCCAGCTCGGCCTGGTATCCAGTCACGACACCCCGAGGCTTTTCTCGATGTTGCGCGAAGACGCCAGGCGTGTGGCGCTGGCGTTGGAGTTGGTGATTTTTCTACCGGGAGTGCCCACCATTTATTACGGCGACGAAGTAGCGCTCCCCGGCGCCCATGATCCCGACAACAGGCGGGCATTCCCATGGGGCCAGGTCAGATTCGAAGACTGCGAGGTGTGGAAAAGGGTGCGGAGGGCCCTTCATTTGCGCGGTCGTTACGAGCAGCTTCGCCGGGGCGGGTTCATTCCTCTCTATGCGAGCGGAAACCGGGTGGCCTTCAATCGAGGCGCTGACGTAATGGTGACTGCGAACGCACAATCGGTTCCGTGGGAGCTGGACGTTCCTTGCAAGGAAGGCACGCCGGGCGAGCTAAGGGGGCTCGTATACGGCGGCCGGATCGGTTGTAGCGCCGGCCGTCTGCGCGGTGCCGGGGTTCCCGATCGGGCCGTCGAGGTCTGGGTGCCTTATGAGGGCATCTGAACATAACCCAACCCCAACGAGTGGTATATTTATCAGCGTACACAACCAGATGTTGTGTTAAATCGGCGTTAAAAAAGGTTTCGGTTTCTTCAGCACACGAGGAGCATGCACGCATGAACACGTCCACTTTCGATGAGCACGCCAAGGCCATCGCTGAACGTCAGTACCTGCAGCCCGGAGACGGAAGCATCTACGGCATCTTCCGGCGGGTGGCCGACTGGGTGGCACTTCCCGAAAATGAAGGCAGGCGGGGTAGGTGGGGAGATGCCTTTTACGAGCTGATGGCCAGCAAGCGCTTTTGTCCTGGCGGCCGCGTTCTGGCGGGTGCGGGAACGGCGCACGGCAATGTGCTCAATTGTTTTGTACAGGGGGCGACAGCGCACGAGCCGGATAGCTTCGCCGGCATCATGGAGGTGGCTAAGAAACTGGCTCTTGTCACCAAGGTGGGCGGCGGCAATGGCGTGAACCTGGATCCGTATGTGCGGCGCGAGGGGCCGGTGGGCGTTGTTCGCGGCATAGCGTACATGGATGCCTCCCATCCCGATGTCGAAGACTTCATCCGCGGCCTGATGCGCCCTTCTAACAACCCCGATGGCGACAAGGAGCCGCACCCGGTGCGCAACTGGACCCGGGTCATTTATGGCAACCTGGGCCCGGAGCTGACCGCCCTGGCCCGCCGCCACGGCGTGCTGACGGTACCCGCGCGCCCGCAAGACGTGATTGTGGTTGCTGACGACATGGGCGGCATCATGGACGCCGCCGCCGAGGCGGCCCGCGCGGCGCTGGCGGGAGAGGAACCCCGGGTGGACTTCAGCTCGCTGCGTCCTGAGGGAGCTGAAGTCAAAAGTTCCGGCGGGACCGCTAGCGGTCCGGTCAGTTACCTGCTGGAAATCTACGACAACTTCATCGAGTGGGCCAACCGCGGCGGCCCCGACGCCGGTCCGGTGGCCACCCTGCGCTACGTCTACGCGCCGGTGCTGCGGGTAGTCCGCCAGGGGGGCACCCGCCGCGGCGCCGGCATGGCGACCATCGACGTCGCCCACCCCGACGTACTTGACTTTTTGACCGCCAAAGACCTCGACCGCGAGGCGGCCGAGGGCGACATCTCGACCTTCAACATCTCCATTCTCGCCTCCGACGCCTTCGTGGCGGCGCTAGAAAAGAACGAGCTCTGGCCGGTGGAACTGCGGCCGGTTCCCGGAAAGTACTACCTGCAGCCAGTCGAGGGCGAGTACGCCGGTGAGTGGCCGGAGCTGGAGGTGGCCGAAGACGGGGCGCGGCCGGTGCCGGTCTACCAGGGCGGCGTGCCCGCCCGCTGGATCTGGCACGAGGCCGCCTGGCACGCCTGGGCGACCGGCGAGCCGGGGCTAATCTTCGTTGACCGGGTCAACGATAAGTCGGCTCTCAAGGGACTGGGCGAACGCTGGCAGATTCGCGCCACCAACCCTTGTGGCGAGATACCGCTGACCGTCGGCGAGCCCTGCGACCTGGGCGCTTTGAACCTGGCCGCCTACGTCGAAGACGGCGAGTTCAACTTCGAAGACTTCCGGCGCGACGTGCGGATCGCGGTCCGCTTTCTCGACAACGTTCTCGATGTCAACGTCTTTGCGCTCGAGGACAACCGCGAGGCCAGCCAGAAGCTGCGCCGGTTGGGTTTGGGCGTCATGGGTTTGGCCGACGCCCTCATCAAGATGGGCCTGCCCTACGACTCCGAAGCCGCCCGCGCCCAGGTTTGGAAAATCATGGAGACGATGCGCGAAGAGGCGTTGGCCGCCTCGGAGGCGCTGGGAGCCGAGCGCGGCGTCTTCCCGCTTTACGCTGAAGAGTCCGACTACTTCACCAAGATGGGCATCCGCCCGCGGCGCAACGTGGCATTGCTGACCGTTGCCCCGACCGGCACTACCAGCATGCTGATGGGCGTTTCCAGCGGCATCGAGCCGGTCTTCAGCCCCTTCGTCTGGCGGCGCATTGGCGGCGAGTACAAGCCGCTCATCCACCCGCTCTTCCAGGAGCTGATGGAGCAGCACCAGCCGCACCCCGACTGGGAAAAAGACGGCTCCTGGGACTGGGACAAGCTGATAAGCGCCATTCAGGAGAACCACGGCTCGGTGCAGGGTCTGGAGATGGTGCCCGAGTCTATCAAGGCCGTCTTCAAATGCGCCCATGACGTCAGCCCCCTCGACCACGTGCGCATGCAGGGCGTTGTGCAGCGGGCCTTCGACGCCGAAGGCTACGCGGGCAACTCGCTTTCCAAGACCATCAACCTGCCCCACGAAGCCAGCGTGGCCGACGTAGAGGTGGCCTACACCGAGGCCTACAATACCGGTTGCAAGGGCGTTACCGTTTATCGCGACGGCAGCCGCAATTTCCAGGTGCTCTCGGTCAAGAAGGAAGACGAAGAAGAAAAAGAAGCCAAACCGGCGACCGAAGCGAGCGCCGCCACCCCGGCGGCCGCCGCCAAGTCCGGGCAGCCGGTTTACGAACGGCCGGCCCGCCTCTTTGGTTTTACCGACATGGTCAAGCTGACCAGCTCCGAGGGGTCGCGCCACTCCTACCTGGTAACCGTCAACATGGCCGGCGGCCACCCCATTGAGGTCATCATCACCTCCGGCAAGGCCGGCGACGAGGCCAACGCCGACAGCGAGGCGCTGGGCCGCGTGGTCAGCATCGCCCTGCAGCACGGTGTGCCGCCCGAGGCCATCATCAAGACCCTGCGCGGTATCAACGGCGGGCTTTACGGCAACTACCACAAGCGTTTCGTGGCCAGCAAGGCCGACCTGATCGCGGTGGCGCTCGAGTCGGTCCCGCAGTTTTCCGAAGGGGTGGATACCGGCGCGGAGGCGGCGCCGGTTGCCCAGCAACCACCCCAAGTTCACGTGGTCAGCGGCCCCGGCAACAGCGCCAGCGCCTGCCCCGAGTGCGGCGCACCCTTGAAAATCGAAGAGGGCTGCGCCACCTGCGAGGTCTGCGGCTACTCGAAGTGCGGTTAGATCGGGTTCCATTTTCGCTTTGGGGGCGGCGCGGCCGCCCCTTTCGGTTTATCCGGATGTGGGATGTAGGAGGCGGGAGGTGGGTTTGACCCCGTGCGGAAAGTGAACCTTTGGCTTTTGTAGCGCCAACAACCCCCTCCCCGGGGGAGGGCACCTTCTTTCGTCGCAACCGAACTAAAAGGCCCCCACTTCTGCAAAGGAATCAATAAAAACCATGAGCTACAGGCTACGGGCTAGAGCCTTTCTCTCGCTGTGAACTGCGCACTACGCATCGCGCACTACGCGCCCACCATGCCTCCCCCTCGGGGGAGGTGGCCGCAGGCCGGAGGGGGGTTTTGCCGTTTGGTTTTCGTATCCCCGGACGAGGCGGCACCCTGCCGCCGGGATCCGGGGTCCATGCTGTACAGAAAGCCAAGATTT
>JAMOUW010000015.1 GCA_027067955.1 Thermaceae bacterium | reverse complement strand
GTGCCCGAGGGTAGCCCGGTCTACAACCCCGCCTTCGACGTCACCCCGGCGGAGCTGATCACCGCCATCATTACCGAGGAAGGCATTGCCTACCCGCCCTTCGAGGAGAGCCTGCCCGCGCTGGTGGCGAAGGCCGAGGCCCGGCGTCGGGCGGACGGTCGGTGAGCGGGCCGATACCGGCGGTACGCCCCGTCCTTGACTCGGTCGTCAAGGGCGACTTCGCCTTAGCCCTTGAATTGTGGTGAACGCGAGCCTTAACCGAGTGGCCCAGGTTCGGACCGCTCGAGCTTTGTCATAAAACGCACCCCTGCGAGCTTAAAATTGGGATTTATTTGCGGCCCGCGGTTGGTCAGTCCCCTTCAGACGGGCTCAAAGCCCCGTAAGCAGACTAAGTAAAAGTTGTCTTGTGAAAACTCAGATCGGGCGAGGCCTGTCGCAGCCTAGTGAAACTAGTAGGGTCCGGACGTCTTCGACAGTCCGGATAGTTATAATCTTGTAAAAGCCCTGTTTGTGACCAGTTTAAATTGTGTGGCTTGCGAGGAGGTTCGAGCTATGGGTTACGTAAAAGTCAGGAATAAGAAGGGAACTGGGCGAAGGGTGCCTCCCAGGGGGTACAGAACCTGGCTGGAGTATTGGGAGAAAAAGAAGGGCCAAAAGGCAAAGGGTTGCATGGCATATGGCTGTAATGGACCAGCTGACGTTGGCGGGCATGTCATTAGGTCGGGGCGTGGCGGCAAGGAGTATATTCTCCCTATTTGTCGTGTGCACAACAACATGCCCGAGTATGAAGAATATACGGTTTGGGAAGCGCACTTAGTCCCAGTTGCTCACTAGGCAACCCACTCCTCCGACAATGCCTCCGCTTGCTCCAGCACCGTTTGCGTCGCTTTCTCCTGCTTATCGGGCGGGTAGCCGTAACGCCGCAGAATGCGCTTGACAATCACGCGCAGCTTGGCCCGGGCGCTTTCCCGAACCTTCCAGTCGATCGTTGCGCTCTTACGTACCGCCTTCACCAGCTCCTGAGCAATCTGGCGTAAGGTTTCGTCGCCCAGCACCGCTACCGCGCTATCGTTTGCCTCTAGCGCGTCGTAGAACGCCAGCTCGTCATCGCTGAGTCCCAGCGCTTCACCGCGCTTCTCGGCCGCGCGCACCTCGCGGGCAATCTCGATGAGTTCTTCGATCACCTCGGCGGTTTCGATCGCGCGGTTGTGGTACTTGCGCATGGCTTCTTCCAGCATTTCCGAGAACTTGCGCGCCTGCACCACGTTCTTGCGCTGCCGGGTCTTTATCTCATCCATTAAGAGCTTGCGCAGGGTCTCCAGCGCCAGGTGCTTTTGGGGCAACCGCCGCACCTCGTCCAGAAACTCCTCGGAAAGCACGGAAATGTCCGGGCGCTTCAAACCTGCCGCTGCGAAGATGTCGACCACGTCCACGCCCGATACTGCCTTGGAGATCAGTTGTTGCACGGCCGCTTCCAGCTCCTCGGGCGACCGGCCGCTCTTGGATTGGGTGGCCTTGGCCAGAATGGCGCGGATTTCTTGAAACAGCCCCACTTCGTCGCGAATGGCCAGGGCATCTTCGTGAGGAACGGCCAGGGCGAAGGCCTTGGAAAGCGCGGTAACGGCGTTTAGATAGCGCTTCTTACCATCGGGAAGGGTCAGTACGTAGTCCGCCGCCTCGGCCAGGCCCTGCAAGCGCTCCTGCCCTGCCGCACTAAGCAGGCGGCGGTAATCGAAGCCGTGCAGCAGGTCCACCACGGTCTCGTACTTCTCCTTCATCACTGCCACGGCCTCTTCCTGGTCGAGCGCCACCTCGCCACGGCCGCCGCTAGCGGCGTAAACCGCCAGCGCCCGGCGCAGCGAGTCGGCAATGCCGATGTAATCGACCACCAGACCGCCCGGCTTGTCGCGAAAAACCCGGTTCACCCGGGCAATGGCCTGCATTAGGTTATGCCCGCTCATGGGTTTGTCGATGTACATCGTGTGCAGACTAGGCGCGTCAAAACCGGTTAGCCACATGTCGCGGACGATGACCAGCTGTAACTCGTCGTTCGGGTCCTTGAACCGGCGGGCCAGGGCCTCCCGCTGGGGCTTGCCGCGGATGTGCTGCTGCCACTCGGGCGGGTCGGAAGCCGAGCCCGACATGACCACCTTAATCTTTCCTTTGTCGTCGTCTTCGCTGTGCCAGTCGGGCCTGAGCTTGGTGATGGCCTCGTACATCTCCACCGCGATGCGGCGGCTCATGCAAACGATCATGCCCTTGCCCGCCAACACTTCCTGGCGCTTTTCGAAGTGCTCCACCAGGTCGCGGGCCACCAGTTCGATTCGCTCCTTGGCCCCCACCAGCTTTTCCAGCAACTGCCAGCGACCTTTGCGCGCCGTTTCTTCGTTGGCCTCGGCGATCTCCTCGAACTCTCGGTCGAGCATAGGCTTAATCTCTTCGTTTAGCTCAATCCGGGCCAGCCGGCTTTCATAGTAAATTGGCACCGTCGCCCCATCCTCCACCGCCCGCTGGATGTCGTAGCGGTCGATGTAGCCGCCAAACACCGCCGGGGTGTTGCGGTCGTCCTTTTCGATGGGCGTTCCCGTAAAGCCGATGAAGGAAGCATTGGGCAGGGCATCACGCATGTGGCGGGCGAAGCCGTCGATAAAGTCGTACTGGCTGCGGTGGGCTTCGTCGGCGATAACCACGATATTGCGCCGCTCGGATAGCATGGGGTAAATATCTCCCTTTTGCTCAGGAAAGAACTTTTGAATGGTGGTGAAGACTACGCCCCCGGCTGTCGTGCGTAGCAGTTCGCGCAGATGCTCACGGCTTTCGGCCTGCACCGGTTCCTGGCGCAGGAGCTGGCGATTGGCCGAGAAGGTGCCGAAGAGCTGGTCGTCAAGATCGTTGCGGTCGGTGAGCACCACGATGGTGGGGTTTTGCATTTGGGGGTGGCGGATCAGCTTGCCCGCGTAAAAGACCATCGAAAGGCTCTTGCCCGAACCCTGGGTATGCCAGACCACGCCGATGCGCCGGTCGCCCTCTTCAGACACAGCCTCGAGGGTGCGGTTTACCGCCTTGCGCACCGCGTGGTACTGGTGGTAGGCGGCGGCCTTTTT
>JAMOUW010000014.1 GCA_027067955.1 Thermaceae bacterium | reverse complement strand
ACGCCCAGGTCGTTGGCCAGCCGGTTGAGCTCGGCCACCTCGTCGAGGGTCTGCAGGCAGAGGTTGCTGCCGGCCACTCCCAGGGTCTCGTACTCCAGCGGGCTGACGATCACCCGGCCGTCGGGGCCGGGGAACTTGTTGGAGCACTTGATGACGCAGCCGGGCATGCAGGCGTGCTCGGTCGCCCCCTGGCCGTCGCGTTCCAAAATAGTCCGCCGCATCACCTCGCCGCCGAGCGGGTTTTCGCCCTCGGCGAAGCGGCCCTTGCTGAAGTTGCGCGTCGGCAGGCCGCCCAGCATGTTTTCGAAGTCGGCGGTACCGGCGGTGCCCACCACGGTGTAGCGGCGCACGCCGTCGTCGTTCATCAGCGCTTTGGCGTAGTCGCGCAGCGCCCGCTTGAACTCGGCGGTTTTGGCGAAGTCGGGGGTGGCCCCGCCCTCGACCACGATCGCCTTGACCCGCTTGGCGGCGAAGACCGCGCCGGTGCCGCCGCGGGCCGAGAGGCGGCTGGGCTGGAAGTCGGAGTCGGTCATCGAGAAACCGGCGATCAGGCCGCCGTACTCGGCCACCGGGCCGATCAGGCCGATGCTGGTGGCTTTGGGGTAGCGCTGGCGCAGCATTTCGGTGGCCTCGAAGACGCCGCGGCCCAGGTAGTCGGCCGCGCTTTCGAAGCGCAGGCCTTCTTCGCTAATGTGCAAAAGGATCCAGTCGGCGGCCGCGCCCAGAAGCGTCAGGCCGCCGATGCCCAGCCGGCCCAGGGCGTAGCCCAGGGTGCCGCCCGAGTTCGACTCCTTGACGCCGCCGGTTAGCGGGCTCTTAAAGCCGATGCTCAGCCGGTTGGCGCTCGAGTAGCTGGAACCGGCAAAGGGGCCGCTGGTGATGATTAACGGGTTTTCGGGACCCAGCGGGTCCGCCGCGGCCGCGCCGCGGTCCAGCAGTTCGCGCACGGTGCGCCAGCGCCCGCCGTGGAGCACCTCGCGCGGGCTGAGCGGCCGTTCGCTCACCTGCCTGCTTTGCAGATCTACCGTCAGCCAGCGTCTTTTCATGCCTCATTCTATAGCCGTGAAGGGTAGGATGGATTCGTGGAGACATTCCGCGGTGGCGGAGCGGAACGGCCCCGACGCCGGGTCTTCCGGGCCCGGTTCGGCCGGGCGCTCCTCACTGCCGCGCTGGCGTTCCCGGCCCCCCGCGCGGGCGGTTCTTACCGTGGCGGGCGTTTGGTTGAGCCAGTATCTGCTGGGGCGCGCCTTTCCGCCGCGGATCGTGGTCGCGCCCTGGCTGAATGGTCCAGAACGAACCGAAACCTCCTCGAGCCAGGAGTAAAATGGCTCCAGACGTGCTCGCGCGCAGCCGCTCGTTTACCCTGCACGGCCTCGACGCCCTGCCCGTCGTGGTCGAGGCCGACGTCTCGCCCGGATTCCCCGGTTTTACGGTGGTGGGGCTGCCCGATGCGGCGGTGAACGAGTCGCGTGACCGGGTGCGCGCCGCGCTCAAGAACAGCGGTTTCCCCTATCCGCAGATGCGGATCGTGGTCAACCTGGCCCCGGCCGAGTTACGCAAGGAAGGACCGCTCTACGACCTGCCCATCGCCCTGGCGCTGCTGGCGGCGCAGGGTGTCATCCCGGCCGACAACCTGGAAGGCTGGGCGGTGGCTGGCGAACTGGCCCTCGACGGCGAGCTGCGCCCCATCAGCGGGGCCATCAACCTGGCGCTGGGGGCCCTGCAAAACGAGCAGACCCGGTTGCTATTGCCGCCCGGTTCGGCGGCGGAAGCGAGCGTGATCGAGGGGCTCGAGGTTTACGCCCCGCGCACCCTCAGCGAGGCGGTGTCGTTTTTGCTGGGCGACCGGGAGCTCGAGCGGGTAAGCCCGCCCGACCCGGCGGATTCCCTGGAGGAGGCGCTCGACCTGGCCGACGTAAAGGGCCAGGCCAAGGGCAAGCGGGCGCTGGAGATAGCGGCTGCCGGTTTCCACCATCTCCTGATGGTCGGTACCCCCGGTTCCGGCAAGACCATGCTGGCCCGCCGGCTACCCTACCTGCTGCCGCCGCTTTCCCGCGAGGAGGCGCTGGAGGTAACCCGCATCCACGCCGCCGCCGGCCGCCTGATGCGGGGGCTGGTGCAGCAACCACCTTTTCGCAGTCCCCACCACACCACCTCCGACGCCGGGCTGATAGGGGGCGGGGCGGTACCCAAGCCGGGTGAGATCAGCCTGGCGCACCGCGGGGTGCTCTTTCTCGACGAGCTGCCCGAGTTTCCCCGGCGGACGCTCGAGGTGCTCCGGCAGCCCCTCGAAGACGGCGTGGTAACGGTAAGCCGCGCCCGGGCCAGCTTCACCTTTCCCGCGCGCTTTTTGCTGGTGGCGGCGATGAACCCCTGCCCCTGCGGCTGGTACGGCGACCCGGAACGCGCCTGCACCTGTTCGCTGACGGCCCGGCAGCGTTATACCGGCCGCATTTCCGGCCCCCTGCTCGACCGCTTCGACCTGGTGGTGGGCGTGCCCCGGCTGACCGCGGCCGAGCTGTCGCGCGCCCCCGAAGGAGAGCCAACCGCGGTGGTGCGCGCGCGGGTGCTGGCGGCGCGCGAGCGCATGCTCGTCCGCCAGGGCAGACCTAATGGCGAGCTGGCGGGTCGCGAGCTGACGGAGGCGCTTGCCCTCGACGAGGGCGCCCGCGGTTTGCTGGCGGCGGCGGCCCGCAAGCTGCAGCTCACCGGCCGCAGCTTCGACAAGGTGCAGCGGGTGGCGCGGACCATAGCCGATCTGGCGGGCGCTGCGGTCACCGGAGAAGCCCACCTGGCCGAAGCGCTGGTCTATCGCGAGCGCCTGTTTTGACCCGGCGGGAAGGCGCGCATCGGGCAATGCAAGGCGGGTCCGGGTCGCTTAGTCTGTAGTCATGCGCCCTCTGATTTTGGGAAGCGCCGGTTCGCAGCCTACCCCCAAGGCGGGTTGCAACTGCCGCCTTTGCACCCTGGCCCGCGAAGAGGGCGGGCGGGCGCTGCGGACCGGGCCCAGCTTCTACCTGCCCGCCGCCGGTTTGCTGGTGGACACCCCCGAGGAATCCAACCTGCAGCTTGCGCAGCGCGCCCTCGCCCCGAGCCGCGTCGCCTGGACCCACGCCCATCCCGATCACGCCGCCGGTATGCGGGTAGTCCAGTTTCTCGCCCAGTCTTCCGGACGGCCCGTAGAGGGATTGGTGCCGCGCCCGCTCTATCCGCTGCTGGCGCAGCGTTATCCGCTCGACCACCTGATAGACGCCGGCTATCTGGAGCTGCGCCTTGTACCCGCCGGCGGGGCGCTGGAGCTGGAGGGGTTGCGCCTGACGCCGCTGGCGCACGAGACGGAAGAACCGGTATTTGCTTATGTGTTCGAGTGGGAGGGGGGACGGGGTCTCTACGCCCCCGACCACGTCCGCTCACTGCCGGTCCCCTCCGGCGACTTCGACTGGGTGGTGGTGCAGATGCCCATTCCACCTCTGGAGGCGTTGCCCTTCGAGCTCCCCGCCGAACACGAAGCCTGGGACAACTTTTACACCTTCGAAGAGGTCACCGGGCTCTGGCGCGGCAGGACGGCGCAGCTGGTCTTCACCCACATCTACGAGAGCGTGGGAATGACGCCTGAGGAACTGGACGGGGTGGCGAAAAGGGCCGGGGATTGGGTGACCTTTGCCCATGATGGGCTGGAGGTCGGTGCCGAGCCCAGTAATTCCGCGCGCCTGGAAGCCTTTCTGGCCGAGCAGGCGCGTATCCGGCAGGCTCACGCCGATGACCCCAAACGCATGCGCGCTGAGATGCGCCGCCTCTGGGAGAAGCACCGGCGCAAGGGCTGAGTACGTCCTCATTTTCCGCTATATTTCTGTGCGAAAATGATATCCAGGCGGGGCGGTCGCTGGTTATTTGGTCCGCTTCACCGTACTGCATCAGTTAGTTATACTATTTGATAGTAGGTTGTAGCGTTTTTATATATAGAAAGGCGACACGTATGGGAGTGGAGATTGCTGGTAGTTTGCACGATTTAGAGTTTGGGCAGCTGCTGTCCGTACTCACCGCAATGGAACACGAAGGAGTGCTGGAGTTGTGGGGTCTTCCCGGGGGCGTGCGGATAGACATGCACATCAAGCAGGGGATGCTGCATTGCATACGCAAGAACGGTAAGTCCGCGGGTCCCATCCATATCACCCCCATTCTGCAGGAACTGATCCATGCCAATCAGGGCGCCTTCGAGTTTCACATGCGCCGGGTGCGCAACGGTTGCAGCGACCAGCTTAGCCTGCCTCTGGAGCGTCTCCTTATAAGCGCCCATGCCGAGTACGACGAGCAAATGCACCACCGGGACGTGCTGCCCGATCCCGACCAGCGTTACGTGCTCAAACCTGGAGTAGAGCTGCCCGGCCATCCTTTCCTGGAGGCCGCCCAGCCCTATTTCAAACGCGCCAGCGGGACCAGCGCGAGGGAGCTGGCGCGGCGGCTGGATCTGCCGCTCGATCGTGTTCGCTACCTGATACTCAAGATGATACGTAAAGACTGGTTGGACCCCGTGTAATAACCCCGTCCGCGCAACCGCGGGGCCCCGCCCGGCCGCGGGCGTACCGCATTCCTTTTCGCGAGATCCGCAACCACCCCCGCTGAACCTCCGGTTTCTAGTACTCGCCGTGCGCCAGGTCGTTGAAGCGTACGTGGGCGGCGTGGAATTGCAGCTCCACGGTCCCCACCGGTCCGTTACGCTGCTTGCCGATGATTATCTCGGCGATACCCGCCTTTTCTGAGTGTTCGTTGTAGTAGTCGTCGCGGTAGATGAAGAGCACCAGGTCGGCGTCCTGCTCGATGGATCCCGACTCGCGCAGGTCGCTGAGCATGGGCCGTTTGTTGGGGCGGCTCTCGACAGCGCGGCTAAGCTGGCTGAGCGCCACCACCGGCACCTCAAGTTCGCGCGCCAGCCCCTTGAGGCCGCGGCTTATGGCGGCGATCTCCTGCTGGCGGTTCTCCCCGCTGCGGGTCGACTGGCCGCCGCTCATCAACTGCATGTAGTCGATGACTATCAGTCCCACCTTGCGGTGAGCGGCGAGCCGCCGCGCCCGCGCCCGCAGCTCCATGAGCGTCAGGCTGGGGGTGTCGTCTATGAAAACCGGCGCTTCGTAGATGCGCCCTGCGGCGGTTACCAGACGCTCGTAGTCGCGGTCGGAAAGCTGCGCCTGGCGGATGCGGTTCATGTCCACCCGCGCCTCGCTCGAGAGCATGCGCAATACCAGGTCTATGGCCGGCATCTCCAGGGAGAAGAGGGCCACCGGCGTGCCGCCCTGCAGGGCTACGTGCTGGGCGATGGTGAGGGCGAATGCGGTCTTGCCCATGGAGGGGCGGGCGGCGATTATGTTCAGACTTCCCGGTCCCAGCCCGCCGATCATGCGGTCCAGGTCGGCAAACCCGGTGGGCAGCATGTCGTCCGCCGTCCCGTGTTCGCGCATGTGCGCGATGCGCTCGTGGGCTTCGGTTACCAGCTCGCGCATCTCCTGAAATTCGTGCCGGGGGCCGTGGGTGGCCACGTCCATGATGAGCTTCCCGGCCTGATCGACTATTTCTTCGACGCTCCCGGCCTCGTCGTAGGCCAGCCGCATCGCTTCTCCGGCGGCGGCAATGAGGCGGCGTAGCACCGCCTTCTCGGCCACAATGCGGGCGTAGTGTTCGGCGTAGGCGGCGGTGGGGGTGGTCTCGCTCAGGCCCACCAGGTAAGTGAGGCCGCCCACCTCATCCAGTTCCCCCGCCCTTTTGAGCTCCTCTGAGAGCGTGACCAGGTCCACCGGTTCGCCACGGGCGCGCAGCGACTCCATAGCCCGCCATATCTTGCGGTGCGCCTCCTTGTAGAAGACGTCGGGGGTGATCAGCCCCTCGATACGGTCCATGGCCTCGTTGTCCACCAGCGCCGACCCCAGTACGCTGGCTTCGGCTTCGAGGTTGTGGGGGGGGATCCGCCCCGCAGGCAGTGTTCTCGCCGGTTCGGCCATATTTTCGTTGCTCCTGACAGCCCCCGTGGGGGGAACCTCATGCTACCAGCGGTCTCATCTCATGTCATGAAAACGACCAGAAAATAAGATAGTATAGGAGGAAGACGTTGAGGCTGGAATCGCGACATACCCGGTACCGGAAATACCCGGATCCCAACTTAGCTTACCCCGCCGGGAACAGGAGCTGATAATGAAGCAAGGTTTTGCAGCGTACATCCGCATTGTTTCACTGGTAATCATTTTTATGCTGGGCCCGGTTTGGCTGACGAGCTGCTCGAACCCCCTCGATTACTTCAACAAGGATAGCGCCGAGTGGCAGGTAAAACCCGGAGAGCTCGTTTTCGAACACTCCCTGCGGAACCCGAAATCGTCCGCGAAGGAAGTCGTCATCAGCAACACCGGTACCGCGGGGGACTCCTTCAGGCTTTCCACGAAGAACTCCTGGATCGACTTCTATCCGGACTCCGGCTGGCTGGAGCCCGGTGAGGAGGCCACCCTGCGCGTAAACGTTGCCCCCTGTAAAGAGCTCAAGGAACGTTCCGGCGTGGTGACGATTCGTGGCGGTCGCGCCCGCGCCGGGGTGCGGGTGGTGGACCGCTGCATCGAAAATGTCAGTCCCCGCGCCGAGCTGAGCGCGGATCCTGCCGAGGGCGAGGCTCCCCTGGAGGTGACCTTTACCCTCAAGGCTTCCGATCACGACGGGGACAAGATTACCTGCAACCTCGACTTCGGTGACGGCGGCGACGTCAGCAAGTGCTCGGGTAGAGTGGAGCATACCTACAGGAGGTCCGGCACCTATACGGCGACGTTCACCGTGGAGGACAGCTATGGCGCCAAGGTGGAAAAATCGCTGGAAATCGCGGTGAAGAAGGGCGGCGACCCGGGGGGCGGCTACGACATCAAGCTCATCTTCATTCACAAGCCCAGTGACGCCGCCGTGCTCAAGGCCTTCAACAAGGCCGCCGCACGCTGGAGCAGGGTGATAACCGCCGACATTCGTGACGTTCAGGTCGAGATCCCCAAGGACCAATGCTTGAAGGGCAACCCCGGCTACAAGGGCAAAATAGACGACTTGCTGATCGTTGCCGACGTGGCCAAGATCGACGGTGAAGGCGGGGTCTTGGGCAAGGCCGGACCCTGCGGGTTGCGCGGCGGCGAGACCAAGCCCGACTACAACCTGCCCTTCTTCGGGGTCATGAAGTTCGACTCTGCCGATCTGGCGAAGATGAAGAAGGAGGGCATCCTCGAGCAGGTGATCCTCCACGAGATGGCGCACGTGCTGGGTATCGGCACCCTCTGGGAGTCCGGCCCCTTCCATTTCCTGAATTACGAGTCGAGCTCTTGCATGAAATCCAACAACATCACCTACAAGGGCAAGAAGGCCATGGACGCCTACCACAAGCTGGGCGCCAAGGGCGAGGTGCCGGTGGAAAACACCGGGGGCGCGGGCACCAAGTGCGGGCACTGGCGCGAGAGCGTCTTCGACAGCGAGCTGATGACCGGCTGGGCCGATCCCAAAGCGCCCCTGAGCCGTGTTACCATCGGCGCCCTGGAAGATTTTGGCTACGAGGTTGACTACAACCAGGCCGACCCCTACTCGCTGCCCAAGAAAAAAGGCGCCGCCGCCCAGAGCACAGGCGAGCTCATCAAGGAAATCCTCATTTTCCCGGAGCCCGCGGGCCCTTAGCCAGCAGACCGGGAAACGGAGATCTCCTTTTCCTGACGGACCCAACGAACAAAGCCGCCGCCCGAGGGGCGGCGGCTTTGTTCGCGGCGATCAGCCGCCGTTTTCTTCGCTTTCGACGACCACCTTGAGCTGGATGGGAACTTCCGGGTGCGGCTTGTATACCAGCTCGTAGCTGCCCAGTTCCTTGATGGGACGGGCCAGCAGCAGGCGTTTGGGGTCGATGTTTATGTCGTGCTGGGCCGCGAGCGCCTCGGCGATATCGCGGCTGGTTACCGAGCCGTAGATTTTGGTCTCGCCCGCCCTGACCTTGAGCGTCAGGGTGAGGGGCTCGAGGATTTCCTTGAGGCGCTCGGCTTCGGATTTGCGCTCGGCGGCCTTCTTGGCCTGGGCGCGGATCTTGGCCTCGAGGGCCTTGAGGTTGGCCTCGGTGGCCAGGGCTGCCAGCCCGCGCGGCAAGAGGTAGTTGCGGGCGTAGCCCGGTTTGACGTTCACGACCTGGCCCACGTCACCGAGCTTTTCCACGGGTTCGAGCAGGATGACTTTCATCAAGACCTCCTACTTCCGGACCAGCTTCTCGGTGAAGGGGATGATAGCCAGGATGCGCGCGCGCTTGATGGTGGTGGCGAGGCGCCGCTGGTGCTTGGCGCACACGCCGGTGCGGCGACGCGGCAGGATCTTGCCGGTCTCCGAGATGAAGCGCTTCAGCATCTTGGCGTCCTTGTAATCGGTGATCTCCAGTTCGCCGGTGCAGAACTGGCATACCTTGGGTTTGCGGAACCTGCGGGGTCCGCGGGGTCTTCTGCTGCTCAAAACGGTAAATCCTCCTCTGGTGGGAAATCTTCGAGGCCTTCATCGATATCCACCCCGCCCGTCTGGGCCTGTTTTTCAGGGGCACCGGTCCCACCACTACGTCCGGGGCCACGTGCGAGGCGTTCGAGCCGGTTGGCTTCCACCCGCGTGGTGAAGCGGCGTTCACCGGTCTGGGTGGTCCACGAGTCGTTGACCAGCCGCCCCACGGCGAAAAGGCCTTCCCCCTTCTTCAGACCGGCGGCCCATTCGGCGAGATCGCGCCAGGCCTGGATGTCGAAGAAGTGGGTCTTTTCCTGCTCCGCTCCGCGCGAAACGTAGCGCTCGTTCACCGCCAGGCCTATGCGGATGACCGCGGTGCCCTGCGGGGTGTAGCGTAACTCGGGGTCGCGCGTCAGGTTGCCTATCAGGACCACCTCGTTGAGGCCTTCGCGCAGGCGCTCCTGACCGCGGACATCGGAAACCGTTTGCTCCTCTCCCTTGTCGCTGCGGTCCAGCACCTCGATGCGGTCTACGCGCACGTCCACCGCGCTGCGGCGGCCGCCCTCGGATTCCCAGCTGCGATAGTCGAGGCGGCCGTCCACCAGCACCGGGGTACCGGCGGTGAGTTGCTCGACCAGCATCTCGGCGTAGCGCCCGAACATCTTGACCCGGTGGTACCAGGCCAGTTCGCGCTCCTCGCCGTTTTCGGTGATCACGTGATCGTTGCCGGCCACGGTCACCTCGAGCACGGCCAGGCCGCCGGGCGTGTAGCGCAGCTCCGGGGTCTGGGTAACGGTCCCGATAAGCAGGATTCGGTTCAAACCTTTCGCCATAGGAACATTCTAGCCGTAGCTAGCCCTTCTTGGTCTTCCACTCGGGACGATCGCGCACGATGAGTACGCGCCGCACGTTGTCGCGGATGCGCAACTCGGCTTCCAGGGGCGCCGCTTCGGTGCCGTCCATCATGACCGTATAGAAGATGTAGTAGCCTTCGGGGTCTTTTTCGATGGGGTAGGCGAGGCGGCGGTTGCCCCACTCGTCGATCGCTTTCACCTCGGCCTGGTGCTTGTCGAGGGCAGCCTGGATCATGTCCTTCTCCAGCTGCAACTGCGTTGGCTCGAGGTTGGGATTGAGAATAATCCCGACATCGTATTGTGGCATGTTCACCCCCTTTCAAAGACAGGCTGGCCCGGGGCCCGGGCCGCAAGGTTTGATTATAGCAGCCCGGAGGCTAGAGGTGTTGGAAGACGCTGCGCATTTCGGCAAGGACCCGCTCGAGCCGCTTCTCGTCCACGGGTTTTCCGGGCGCGAAGTACTCGGCGGGATCTATGGTGGTGCGCAGCAGTTTCAACTGCCAGGTGTGGGCCGCGGGCAGGGCGCGCTCGACGCGCTCGAACTGGTCGAGGATTGCGGGGTCGATAAAGTGGGCCACCGAGGGTACCTCGTGGTCCATGAAGACGTGCGCGCCGTCCTCGGTGCGGGTGTAGCCGCGCACCAGGTAGTCGATGACGACCACGTCGGTGTCGAAGAAGTGAAAGATTTCGTTCAGCGAGCGCAGCGGGCTGATCTCGCCGCAGGTGGAAAGCTCGATGTCCACCCGGAAGCCCAGCAGCCCTTCGGGATGAGCGAAGTCGGGGTAGGTGTGGGCGGCGATGTGGCTCTTGTCGAGGTGCATGCGTACGGATGCGGCCCAGGCGGGCGTGGTGCCCGAGCCCGCCTCGTCAGACAGCAGCAGTAGCGCGCTGGCGCCGTAGGGATCGTAGTCCTGCTCGCTGGCGGCGAGCACCTCGGCGTCGATGATCTCGGCTATGCGCCCCAGGAGCGCGCTTATGCGGGCGGCGGCGTAGCGTTCGTTCAGGTAGGCGGCGTAGCTCTTGCGGTCGGCCTCGTCCTGGGCTACCACGAAGTCGTAAAAGCTGAAGCTGAGCAGCTTGCGCAGGTTGTTGAAGCCGCTGAGCTTTAGCTTGCTCATGCGCCCGCCTCCAGGAAGCGCGCGAGGGCCCGGGGGGGCGCGAAGGCGGCCGCCAGCGCCTCGGTGCCGGTATAGTCGAGTTCGAGCTTCCGTTCGCGGGCGCGCAGCTCGAAGAAGGCGTGCCGCTCGGCCACCCTGCCGGGCAGCAGGTCCGCGGACCCGGCCAGGGCGTAGCCCCAGAGACCGGTAAAGCTGGGGACGTAGAGCCCGTAACTGAGCACGCGCGAAAAGGTCCTCGCCAGCGAGGTACGCACCCGCCGGTGGCCGGCGCTTCCCGAGGGGTCGAGCGGCCCCGCCTGGGTTGCTATCACGGCGCCCGGGGCCAGCGCCGCCGCCAGCCTGGCGTAGAACTCGGGTCCGTACAGCTCCGCCGCGGGCGAAGCGGCGTCGCTGGCGTCTATCAGGTCGCCGACCACCACGTCGAAGCCGCCCGGGGAATCTTCCAGGTAGGTGTTTATGTCTTCGTGGCGCAGCTCGAGCCGCGGATCGCCCCAGGCGCCGTCCGCCCACTCCGGAATTATCTCCTTGCAGAGATCCACGAACTCCCGGTCGAGGTCCACCATAACCACCTCGGTCACGGTGGGGTGGCGCAGCACCTCCCGCAGCGTCGCCCCTTCGCCCCCGCCCATGATGAGCACGCGCCGGGGGGCAGGGTGGGTGAGCATGGCGGGGTGGACCAGAGCCTCGTGATAGACGCCCTCATCGGCCGAACACGACTGCAGGTCGCCGTCGAGGGCGATGCAGATGCCGTGGGCCCGGCTGCGGAAGAACAGGTAGTGCTGCCACTCGGTTCGCCCAACGGCCAGAACCTCTTCGATGGTGTGGTGTACCCGGTCGCTTGCGTTCAGCGTTTGTGTGAGCTCGAGCATCTCACCTCCCGTGGATCCAGGGTTGCTCCTCCCCGTTTACTTTACAAAAAAGGGGCATGTAATGAACCCCCCGGCGACCATCCTGCTACAACCCCCCTTTTTACCGGGGGCCGGTCTGGCCTATGCTGCATAGATGAGGCCAGCCACCCTGCGCCTGCCCGACGATATCGAGGCCGCCCTGGCCTCGGGCCATCCCTGGATCTACCGCAATCATCTGCCGCCAGCGCGGCTGCAGACGGGCGGCTGGGTGCGTGCGGTGGCCGGTAAGGCCGAAGCTTACGGCGTTTACGACGAAGAGGGGCAGATAGCCGTCAGGTTGTTTGGCAAGCAGCTGCCCGGCGCCGCAGCGCTGGCGGCGCGGGTAGACGAGGCCCTGGCGCTGCGGCACCGTTTCGTTCCAGCGGAAACCGACGCCTACCGGCTGATATTCGGCGAGGGCGACTACCTGCCGGGCCTGGTGGCCGACCGCTACGGCCGTTACCTGGTGGTCAAGACCTATTCGGAGGGTGTGACAAAGGCCGTTCTCCCCGGTGTGACAAAGGCCCTGGGCCGGGCGCTGAAGCCGCGCGGCATCGCCCTGCGCGGCAAAGAGGGGCTGACCGCCCTCTACGGCCAGCTGCCGCCGCCGGAGCTGACGGTCAGCGAGTACGGCCTGCGCTTCGTGGCCGACCTCTACCGGGGGCAGAAGACCGGCCTCTTCCTGGATCAGCGCGAGAACCGCCAGACGGTGCGGCGGCTGGCGGCCGGGGCGCGGGTGCTCAATCTCTTCGCTTACAACGGCGGTTTTTCGGTCTACGCCCTGGCCGGCGGGGCCGCCTTCGTGCGCAGCGTTGACGTTAGCGCCGCCGCCCTAACAGGTGCCGAGCGCAACGCGGCGCTCAACGGCTTTGCAGGCAAGCACGAAACCGTGACCGCCGACGTCTTCGAGTTCCTGCCAAATCACGACGAGACCTACGACCTGGTAATTGTCGACCCGCCGGCGCTGGCGCGCAAGAAGGACCAGCGGCGTGCGGCGCTGCGGGCCTACGCGCGCCTGAACGCCCTGGCGCTGGCGCGGGTGCGGCCTGGCGGCCTGCTGGCTACCGCTAGCTGCACCGCCCAGGTCAGTCCCGAAGCTTTCCGCGAAGTCCTGGCGGTGGCCGCTCGCCGCGCCGGTGTGCGCACCCAGATAGTCCACGTGGCCGGCCACGCTCCCGACCACCCGCTCAGGCCCGAGTTCCCCGAGGGACGCTACCTGAAGTTCGTGCTGCTACGGGTGCTGAACGGCGCTTAGCCCGCTGCCCGCGGTTGCGCCGGCGGTTTTGAAGGCGGTGCAGAAAGCGCACTCCGGTGGCGGGCCCGGTGCGGTAAGCTGCAAGATATTCCGCTTCCGGGCGGAGGGCTCAATGGAAGCGTTCAACGACCTGCTCATCCTCGTCGGTGGTTTTTTCATCCTGGCGCTGGCCGCCAGCGCCATCGGGCAGTACGCCACCCGCTACAACCTGCCCCTGATCAGCGGTTTCCTCTTTGCCGGGATCCTGATCGGGCCCTACGTGCTGGGGATGATCAGCCGTGAAGAGCTCGAGCGCCTGCGCTTCGTGGACGAGATGGCGCTGGCCTTTATAGCCTTCGCTGCGGGGGCCGAACTCTATCTCAAGGAGGTCCGTCCGCGTCTGCGCTCCATCGCGGTGATGACCGCGGTGCAGACCACCACAATCACCCTGCTGGGGGCGCTGGCCGCTTATCAGCTGTTCGGTTTCATCCCCGACATATCCGAACCGGCGCGCCGGGCGGCGGCGCTGCTGACCGGGGTGGTGCTGGTAGCGCGCTCGCCGTCGTCCACCATCGCCGTCATCAACGAGTTGCGCGCAAAGGGGCCGTTTACCCAGCTGGTGCTGGGGGTCACCGTGGTGACCGACGTGGTGGTCATCGTCCTCTTCACCCTGGCCTACGAACTGGCCCTCGTTTGGGTGCATGGCCGTCCGCTGGGACCTGGTTTCCTGCTGCTGCTGGCGGTGGAGATAGCCGCCTCGGTGGCGCTGGGCTATCTGCTGGCGGCTTTTTTGCGGCGTCTTCTGGCCACCCGTTTGCACGCCTGGGTTAAGGGCGGGGTGGTGCTGGCCTCGGGGTACGGGATTTTCGTCGTCAGCCACGCGCTGCGTGCAACGAGCGGGCAGATCTTGCATGCGCAGGTTTCGCTCGAGCCCCTGCTGATCGGCATGATCGCCAGCTTCCTGCTTGTCAACTACACCGGCTTCCGTGACGAATTCTCCAAGATCCTCGAAGACCTGGGCCCGGCGGTCTACATCGCCTTTTTCACCCTTACCGGCGCCGGACTGGCGCTGGACGTGCTGGGCCGCGCCTGGCCCATCGCCCTGGCCCTCTTTGCTGCCCGTCTGGCGGGCATCTTTTCGGGGTCTTTTCTGGGGGCGCTGCTGGCGCGCGAGCCCTTGCGGCACGCGGCCTACTCGGGCCTCGCCTTCGTGACCCAGGCGGGGGTGGCGCTGGGACTCACCAAGAAAGTGGCTGACGAGTTCCCCGGCTTTGGCGAGCCCTTCGCCGCGGTGATCGTGGGGCTGATCGTGCTCAATCAGCTTGTGGGGCCGCCGCTGTTCAAATGGTCGCTCCTGGCGGTGGGCGAAGCCCACCCCCGCGGGCACACCGAGTTCGACGGCGTGCGCGACGTCATTCTCTTCGGCGACGACGACCAGACCCTCACCCTCGCCCGCCGCCTCACCGCCGACGGCTGGCGGGTGCGCCTGGCTACTCCCGATCCCGAGCGCGCCAGCGAGCTAATGGGGGCGGGCTTCCCGGTGGTGCACTACCGGGAGCTGGACGAAGAGATGCTGCAAGCACTGGCCGCAGAGGGGGCCGACGCCGTGGTCTGCCTGCTTTCCGACGCCGAGAATCACCGTATCTGCGAAACATTCTACGAAAAATACGGTACCGAGAGCCTGGTGGTGCGTCTCGCCGGGCGCGAGTGGGCGCCGCGCTTCGCCGAGCTGGGCGCGGTGGTGGTGGACCCCAGCATGGCCACGCTCAGCCTGCTCGAGCAGTTCGTGCGCGCCCCCCAGGCCGCCAGCCTGCTGCTGGGGCTCGAGGAGGGCAAGCAGGTGGTGGACGTGGAGCTGCGCGACCCGGCGCTCCACGGGGCGCTCTTGCGCGAGCTGCGGCTGCCGCCCGATACCCTGGTGCTGGCCATTCACCGCGACGGCCAGGCCATCGTCACCCACGGCTATACCCAGCTGCGCCTGGGTGACAAGGTGACCGTGATGGGCAGTCCCGAGAGCCTGCGCGAGGTGGAGCTCAAGTTCGCCGCCGCGGGAACGGGGCGTTCGGCCTGAGCCGGCCGGTATAATCGGTCTGTAAATGCGAGTCTGCTTCTTCGTTACCTGTCTGGCCGACCAGTTCTTCGCCGAAGCCGCCGCCGACGCGGTGCGTCTCCTGCGGGCTCTGGGCGTGGGGGTGAGCTTCCCCCGCGCCCAAACCTGCTGCGGCCAGCCCGCCTTCAACGCCGGTCACTGGGACGAGGCCCGCAAGATGGCCGCTCACACCCAGGACGTCTTCGAGGGGTGTGAGTACGTGGTGCTGCCTTCGGGCTCCTGCACCACGATGCTGCGCGCTTACAGCCCGCGCCTGTTCGAGGGCGACCGGCCCCGTTATGAAGCGGCGCTGGACCTGGCGGGACGCAGCTACGAGCTGGCGGAGTTTTTGGTCAAGGTGGTCAACGCCAAAGACCTGGGCCGCGGTCTGGAAGGCGTCCGCCTGGCCTATCACCACGGCTGTCACGTCAGCCGCGAGCTTGGCGTCAAGGAGGAGCCGGTACGCCTTCTGGAGGCGACCGGGGCCGAGGTCGTGCCCTGGGAGGCCGACCAGGAGTGCTGCGGTTTTGGCGGCGTCTTTTCGGTCAAGAACGCACCCGTCAGCCTGGCAATGGCCGACCGTAAACTCGACACCCTGCCCGAGGTCGACTATCTGACCTCGGCCGACGGCGCCTGCCTGATGCACATGGCCGGCCGCGCCCGCACCCGCGGCCTCGACGTCAATGTCCGTCACATAGCCAGCCTGCTCTGGGAGGCACGCAATGGCTAAGGGATACAAGGCAGCCGCCAAGCGCGCTCTGGCCGAGCAGCCGCAGGTGCGCGAGTCGGTCACCAGGGCCACCCTCCACTTCGACGCGAACCGCGCCCGCGCCTACGCGGAGGTAGAAGCCGAAGCCTGGCGCGACTGGGCCGCGGCAACGAAGCGCCATACCCTCAGCCGCCTCGACCGTTATCTGATCCAGGCGGAGGCGCGGCTCCTGGCCAGCGGGGCCGAGGTCCACTGGGCCGAGGACGCGGACGACGCCCAGCAGATCCTGCGGGAGCTGATCGATCGCTACGGCGTGCAGCGGGTGGTCAAGGGCAAGAGCATGCTCAGTGAAGAGCTGGAGGTAAACGGCCTGCTGGAGCGCCTGGGGGTGGAGTTTTTCGAAACCGACCTGGGTGAGTACATCATCCAGCTTGCGGGCGAACCCCCCAGTCACATCGTCGGCCCGGCGATCCACAAGAATCTCGAGGAGATCCGCGCCCTCTTCCACGAGAAGCTGGGCACGCCCCCGGACGCGAGCCCCGGGGCTCTCGCCGCGGCCGCTCGCAAGGTGCTGCGCGAAGCCTTCCTGACCGCCGATATGGGTATAAGCGGCGCCAACTTCGTGGTGGCCGAAACGGGCACGGTGGTGCTGGTGGAAAACGAGGGCAACATCCGGCTCAGCACCAGCGCGCCCCGGGTGCACGTGGTCCTGGCGGGCATAGAAAAACTTTTGCCGCGGGTTTGCGACCTGGAAATTTTCCTGCAGCTTCTGGCCCGCGCCGCTACCGGCCAGAAGATAGGCACCTTCGTCAGCCTCCTGAATGGCCCCCGCCGTCCGGATGAGCCCGACGGTCCCGAGCATTTGCACGTCGTCTTCGTTGACAACGGCCGCAGCAGCGTTCTTGCCGACCGCGAGATGTACGAGGCGCTCTCCTGCATCCGCTGCGGCGCCTGCCTGAACACCTGCCCCGTCTACCGCCAGACCGGGGGTCACGCCTACGGTCAGGTCTACTCGGGGCCCATCGGTATCGTGCTCACCCCGGGTCTCAGGGACCCCCGTCTGGCCGAAGATCTCGGCTACGCCTGCAGCCTCTGCACCGCCTGCGCCGATGTCTGCCCGGTGAAGATTCCCCTGCCCAAGCAGATCCTCACCTGGCGGGTGCGCAGCGCCAAGCGCGCCCCCGCCGCCGAGCGGATGGCATTTGCGGGTTACGCCCAGTTGATGACGCGGCCGCGCTTCTACCGGATATCGGGCAAGCTGCTCCGGATCGCCGCGTCCCTCACCGGAGCGCCCTGGCTGCCGGTCCTGGGAGCCTGGGCTGCGGGCCACGGGGCGCTCGAGCCCAGCCCCAAGAGCTTCCGCGAAATCTGGGAGGAGGACCTCGGAAATGCCTGATGCCAAACGCCGTATCCTGCGTCGTGTGCGCCGCGCCCTCGAGGGGCGCTGGCCGGTGGAGGCTCCCACCGGCCCCTGGCGCCCCGCCGTGGAGGAGGGCGAGGCCGTGGAGCGTTTCAGCGCCCACGCCCGGGCGAACGGCGCGGAGGTGTTGCGCTTCACGGAGCCCGGCGCCGCCCGCGCCTGGCTTGCGGACTGGGCCGCAGGCTTCGCCAGCGCCGCGGTGAGCCCGCAGGTGCCCGCGGCGTACGTCCCGCCGCTCCCCGCCGCAACGCCCGCAGAGGCCGAGCTGGGGGTCAGCCGCGCGCTGGCGGCCGTCGCCGACACCGGCAGCGTGTTGCTTTCCAGCTCCGAGGGGCGCTTGCTGCAGCTCTTGCCCCCGGTTCATCTGGTCTGGGTTGAAGAGACGCGCGTGTTGCGGCACCTCGCCGAAGCCCTTGAAGCCCTCGGCGGGGAGCCGCCGGCCAGCGCCCTGGCGCTGCACTCCGGTCCCAGCAAGTCTGCGGACATCGGGCAGATCATGGTTCAGGGGGTGCACGGCCCCGGGCGGCTGATAATAGCGATCGTGCCTTCCCTGGAGGACGCCGCCGGAGAAGGGAAGACCGTTCCCGGCCCCGATCCTGCGGGCGGGCTCGATTGGGACGCCGTGCGTTCCCTTGCCGGGCGGGATCTAACCACCAAACGGGGTGGATCCTTCACGGTGGAGCGGGTGACCGAAAACACCGCGGTGGTGCGGGTGGGCTCCAGCGGCAAGACCTACACCATCCGCCGCCACTGCCTGGAAAAAGCCGTACAGCGTATTGCCGCGGGAACCCCGATCTCGGGACCGGCGGCCTATCGCCGGCATGCCTGTAACGAAGCCCCGGCTTACGCCTGGGCTTTGCTGCATGCTCTGGATCTGGCCTGACAGTGCATCTTGATTGGCAGACCCGCACCCTCGAGCTCGTCCACCCCCTTTCGCATCGCTCACGGCGCCAGCCTGACGCGGACCGCGGTCTTCGTGGACCTGGAAGGCGGCCTTGGCGAGGCGGCGGTGGTGCCCTACCACGGCGAAAGCGTGGAGGCGGTGACCGCCTACCTGGAGGAAGCCCGCGCCCGGCTCGAGGGCGCGCCCGCCAGCCTGCAGGGCCGGCTCGCGCGTTTGCCAGCGGAGGGGTCGCGCGCCGGCCGCGCCGCCCTGGAGATGGCGCTTTTCGACCTCTGGGGCCGGGCGCTGGGCGCGCCGCTGTGGCGTCTTTTCGGCCTCGATCCGGACCGCGCTCCGCCCACCTCATTCACCATCGCCATGGGCGACCCCGGCGAGATGGCGGGGCTGGCCCGCGCCGCGAAGATGCCCGTTATCAAGCTCAAGGTGGGCGGGGAGGGCGACCTTTCCCGGCTCGAAGCGGTGCGCGCCGCCCGCCCCGACGCCCGCATCCGCGTGGACGCCAACGGCGGCTGGACGCCCGCCGAAGCCCGCCGCCTGATTCCCGAACTGGCGCGTTTGCGGGTCGAGTTTCTGGAGCAGCCGCTGCCTCCCGGAGAGCGCGCCGCCTACGCGGAGCTGCGGGGGGCTGGCCTGCCCCTTTTCGCCGACGAACCCATCAAGACCATGCGCGACGTGGTGGCGTGGGCCCCCTACGTGGACGGCGTGGTGATCAAGCTGGCCAAGAGCGGTGGTCTCGCGCCGGCGCGGGCCCTGATCGAAACCGCCCGCGGCCTCGGCCTGCAGGTGATGATCGGTTGCATGGTCGAGACCCGGCTGGCCGTAGGTGCCGCCTCCCATCTGGCGCCCCTGGCCGACCATGCCGACCTGGACGGTCCCCTGCTGATCCGTGACGACCCCTTCAGCGGTCTGGATTACGCGGGTGCACGGCTCCTGCTTCCCGAAGGGCCGGGTCTGGGGATCGGGCGGCGCGTTTAGGAAAACCTTCACCGGAGCCGGATAGTATGAGAGCATGAAGCGCATTCTCGCCGTCCTCGTTCTTGGCGCCGGTCTGGCGCTGGCCGCAAAACCGCTGGCGGTGGCCACCATTCCTCCCTATGCCGCCCTCGCCCGGGCGGTGCTGGGGGAGGGCTGGCAGGTGGAGAGCCTGGTACCACCGGGTGCCAACCCCCACGTCTTCAGCCCCACCCCCGCCGACGTGAAGAAGGTGGCCCGGGCGCGGCTGGTGATAATGAACGGGCTGGGGCTCGACGGCTGGCTGCTGGAAAAGCTGATTCGCCCCAACAACCTGGGGGCCAGGGTATTTACGGTGGCGGACCATCTGAAGGAGCACGTCCTGACCCTGCCCTCGGGAGCCCCCGACCCCCACGTTTGGACCGACCCGAGGCTGATGGCCGGGGTGGTCGCGGAGCTGGCCCGCACCGCCGCAGAGCTCGATCCGAAAAACGCCGCGGCGTACCGGGAGCGTTCCCGCGTTTACGGACAAAAGCTGATCGAGTTGAGCGAAACCACGAAAAAGCTCCTGGCCGCCGCCCCCACACGCCGCTTTGTAGCTTTCAAAAACCCCTTCAGCTACCTGATTTCCCGTTACCGGCTGGAGCGCGTCTACCTGATTACCCCCAACCCCGCCGCTCAGCCCAGCCCGCGCGAACTCGCTGAGGCCGCCCGGATCATGGCCGCCGAGCATATCGCCTACCTGGTGGCGCCGCTGCAGCTGGAGGGTGAGGCCGGTCGGATCGCCCGCAGCCTCGGGGTCAAACCGGCGCTCATAGATCTGCTAAACCAGACCGGTCCCGATTATCTGGCGGTTTGGGAGGCCAACGGCCGCGTGCTGGCCCGGGCGCTGGGTCTCGAGAGATGAAGCAGCCGCGCACCCTGGGCGAACTGAAGGCGGGCGGCTGGCCGCTTGAGAGGCTGCGTCGCGACGTGCGCAGCGAGGTTCGCGAGAACCTGATATCCAAACTGCGCGCTGGTGAGACGCTCTTTCCCGGCGTTCACGGTTACGGGGAAACTGTTGTCCCCGCGCTGGTGCGGGCGCTGCTGGCCCGGCAGCACTTCATTTTGCTGGGGCTCAGGGGCCAGGCGAAGACCAGAATTTTGCGCAGCCTGACGCGCCTGCTCGATGCCGAACTGCCGGCGCTCGCTACTCCCCTGCGTGACAACCCGCTAGCGCCGGTGAGCCCCGAGGGACGGCGGCTGCTCGCCGAGGCGGGCGACGATGCCCCGCTGGTGTGGCTGGCGCCCGAGGATCGCTATATCGAGAAGCTGGCCACCCCGGACGTGACCGTGGCCGATTTGATCGGTGAGATAGACCCCATCAAGGCCGCCCGCCGCGGTGAGGGTCTCGCTGACCTGGAGGCGGTGCATTACGGCCTGATCCCCCGCGCCAACCGCGGCATCTTCGCGGTCAACGAGCTGCCCGACCTGCCGGCCCGGGTGCAGGTGGCGCTCTTCAACGTACTCGAGGAGGGTGACGTCCAGGTGCGCGGTTTCCCGCTGCGGTTGCCGCTCGACGTCTGGCTGGTGTTCAGCGCCAACCCCGAGGACTACACCGCCCGGGGCCGGATAGTGACCCCGCTACGCGACCGCATCGACGCTGAAATCCGCACCCACTACCCCCGCACCCTGGAAGACGGTTTGCGGATAACTCGCAATGAGGCGCGCCTGCCCCCGGGCGTGCGCATCCCCGACTTCGTGGCCCGGGCCGTGGAGCGGGTCGCTTTCCTGGCCCGTCGCGACGCGCGCGTAGACCAGAGCAGCGGGGTCAGCCAGCGCTTGCCCATTGCGCTTTTGGAGCAGGTGGCCGCGGGCGCGGAGGCACGCTCGCTGGCTGCGGGCGGTGAACCGCTGGCGCGCCCGCCCGACCTCTACGGGGGGATCGCGGCCATAACCGGCAGGCTCGAGCTCGAATACGAGGGCGAGCTCACGGGGGCTGAGGCGCTGGCGCGCGAATTCATCGCCCGCGCCTTCGCCGCGGAGTGGGGAGAACGCCCCGGTCTCGACGAACTGGCCGCCTGGTTTAAGGGCGGACGTGTCCTGGAGCTGCCGGATGACGTGCGGACCGCCTGGGAACGCGTGCGGAGGGTGGCGCCGCTCTTGGAGCTGGCCGGGTCTCACGCGCAGCAGACCGTCGCCGAAGGCGTCGCCCGGGCCGAGTTCGCCCTGGAGGCGCTGGTGGGGCGCGGCGAACTGATACGCGATGAACAGGGTTACGCTCCGGCGCCGCCGGTCGCGGGGGAGACCAGAGAACCGCTACCGCCCTAGGGCGGCGGGGCACGGCTAGCGGCGGCCGTTAGCCCTCCGGCGCGTCTGTTTCGGTTTGGATCCGGCGCAGCCCCGCGCGCCACTCGAGCCCGGCCCATATAAGATCGTCCAGGTCGCCGTCCAGTACCTTGTCGGGGTCGTGGCGCATCAGGCCGGTGCGGTGGTCCTTGATGTACTGCTTGTCGAGGACCTAGCTGGGGCGTTTTTCGCTTAACTTATAAAATTATTCGATAAAGACGGCATGAGGTTGGGAAAGGGTCTTGACAAAAATGACAGGGGGGGGGGGGGGGGGGGGGTAATATCGAGAAAATAAATGGAGAAAGGAGGTATGGCCATGGGTGGCGGAGTTCTAATTGTATGTGGACGCGGCGGTTGCATTATTGTAATAATCACTGAATAGACCCAGGAGAATTCGGAGGAGAAAGCGCCAGGGCGCCCGAAGCAGCACTAGGGCTAGGGCGCCCTGGCGGAAAGGGACAGATGGAAACTTGGTCGGTGAGCGTTGGTTTTACGGATGGATCGATCAAGGTTGTAACGCTACATCAGCTTCGGGAACGAAACAGAGGTGGTTTTCCTGTTTTTTTGGAGCCCGGTGTAGATCACTCTTCCGCTGCGCTGCGCGCCTTATTGCAAGAGCCGCTGAGACTGCGGTTGCGCGAACTGTTTTCCATAGATGGCTTCCTGCCTGCACACGCGGTATTGTCTGGACAGCCGGTATTTGTTGCTACCAGTTTGAATCCTCCAAAGAATCGCCGCAAAAGTAGTGAGCCTCTCGTTCCGATCATGTGGCGCATTGAAAAACCTGCCTACGAAAACCTGTGGCACTTTGTTCATGAGGTGGCAGAGATCGAGCTCAAACTCAGCGGTGTCAGAGAGCCGCGCTGGCTGGTTGAAGGGATCTCTCAATATTCAGCGTATGTATATTTCAAGCGTAACCACCCCCATTGGCTTGAGCATGTTTGGCGCCACTACCATGTAGACGAGCGTGTCGATATCGATAGATTCCTGAATTGGGGATATGAAGGACTAACAATTAAAGGTCGGACCACTAACGCCAGCTTGAAAGATGTTCTGGCATGGGCTGTTGGTCAGCATGCGACCGCGGACGAAAGGAGGTTGTATGGGACCGCGCTCGAGATTTTTGTTGATAGCTTTTCCGGCCGTGAAGAGCCGCGCAGACTCTTTGAAATTGCGAGATCCGGCCCTGACGGTATAAGCTGGATAAAAGAAAATCTCAAACGAAAGGGTATTTAGCGCTTGGAAACTCAAACGCCACCGGTTCTTGTGGAAAGCGTAGTCAAACACCGCGCCTGGCGGCACCCGGTCTCGCTGGCCATCGAAAAGGGCGAGCAGGTGGCCATCGTGGGCCGGAACGGCAGCGGCAAGAGCACCCTGCTGCAAACCATGATCGGCGTGCTGCGCCCCGACGCGGGGCGGGTGCGGCTATTGGGGCGCGACCCCTACCGCCACCCGCCGGTGCGCCGGCGGGTGGCGGTAGCCTTCCAGGATCTTTCACTCGACGGCGGCTATCCGGTGCGGCGTACCCTGGGCCTGCACGCGGCGCTCTTCCGGATTCCCAGAAAGCGTATGGCGGAGCTGGTGCGGCGGTTCGAGGTGCCGCTGGGGGCCACACCCTTCCACATGTCGGGCGGCCAGCAGAAGCGGGCCGAGCTGGTGAAGGCGCTGGCGCAGGACGCCGAGGTCTATTTCCTGGACGAGCCCACCGCCGGCCTGGACCGCGATGGGGTCGGGTTACTCGGGGAGGAGCTCGAGCGCTTGCGCCGGCGCCAGGCCACGGTGGTATTGGTAACCCACGACCCGGAGCTGCTGCCCGCGACCGACCGGGTGATTGACTTCGACGAACTCAAGGAAAGGAGTGCGCGCATGGCGGGAGAAGTGCAAAAGCTGGTGCTGGAACTGAATACATGGAAACCGGAGCTGGACCCCAAGATCAAAGCCATCAAACCGGTCATCGGCTACGAGGTCGAGCCCAACCCCGAGGTTCTAGAGCGGCTCGGCATTCCGCCGGAGCTCTTCAAGGGAGTCGTCTTCGCGGAGGACGCCGACGCGGCCGGCCTGCCCGCCGGTGCGGCGGGCGGCCAGCAGGTCTCGATGGACACGCTCTTCGAACGCTGCCGCCTGAAGCTGGAAACGAGCGACAACCAGGCGGCGCTGCCCGAACTGCTCAAGCTGCTGGTCGAGCACGAGGTGCAGGTGCTCGGGGTTTCGGAAGGGGCGTAGTTCCGGGATGCCGCTGCGCGAGCTGGGCGTCGTCGCCCTCTACGAAGCAGGCAGCGCCGTGAGGCGCTGGGAGCTCTGGCTGCCGTACGCCTTCTCGGCCACGCTGGGGCTGTTCATGGTCTCGCGGGGTTTCGACGCCTTTGGCGGCGCGGCGGCCGAGCGGTTCTTCGTGCTCGGCTGGATTCCCTTTTCCACCGTCACCGCGGCCTCTTTGGGCACCATAACCGTGGTGCTCGGCCTTTCCCATCAGTCGCTGCGCTACTGGCTCAGCCTGCCGCTCTCGGTGCGGCAGGTGGTCGCGGTCAAGCTGGTGATGGGTGTGACCATGGGGCTGCTCGTGGCGGCGGCGACGCTGGTCTTCGCGGCGGTATGGATCTTGCGCAGCGCGGCGTTAATTAATCTCGAAACCGCGCTGGTGCTGCTCCTGCTCACCTTCGCCACCAGCGGCTTGCTGGCGGCGCTCTCGATTCTGGTGCGGGACATCACCAAGATGTCGATCCTGACCATCCTGATCAGTGCGATTTTGCAGTATGTCAGCAGTGTCTACGTGCCCCTGGACAGCCTGGCCCCCTGGGTGCGGGGGCTGGTGCTGGCCAACCCGGTCACCCTGGCCAGCGAGGTGCTGCGCACCGGCGAGGCCGCCTTGCTGGCGGCGTTGGCAGGGGAGGCGGCGGGCCTTTTCGTGGCCGGGGTGTACCTGCTGGCGCGCAGGGTGCGGACTCAGCTCGAGTGAACCGGTTGCGTCGACGCCCTGAGGCACCCAGGAGGCGACAGACGCAAACTGGAGCCGATCGTCTGGCTCGTCACCCTGGGTCCGGATGGTCCCACGGGCGGCTTCTTCGGCCCCGGCAACCGGCCACTCGACTGGTAGCGGTCAGTCTTCTTCTGCGCCCGCCTCGGCCTGCCGCAGCCCCGCGCGCCACTCGAGCCCGGCCCATATAAGATCGTCCAGGTCGCCGTCCAGCACCTTGTCGGGGTCGTGGCGCATCAGGCCGGTGCGGTGGTCCTTGATGTACTGCTTGTCGAGGACGTAACTGCGGATCTGGCTGCCCCACTCGATCGCCTTCTGCTCACCGCGCAGCTTGGCCATCTCCTCCTGGCGCTTCTGCCACTCGCGTTCGAAGAGGCGGCTTTTCAGCACCTTCATGGCCAGCTCCTTGTTCTTGTGCTGGCTGCGGGTGGCCTGGCTGGTGACGATGATGCCGGTGGGCAGATGGACGATGCGCACCGCGCTGTCGGTGGTGTTCACCCCCTGGCCGCCGTGGCCCTGGGCGCGGAAGACGTCGATGCGCAGGTCTTCGGGCTTGATCTCGATCTCCACGCTGTCGTCCACCTCGGGACTGACCTCCACCGAGGCGAAGCTGGTGTGGCGGCGACCGGTGGAGTCGAAGGGGCTGGGGCGCACCAGCCGGTGCACGCCGCGTTCGGCCGAGAGCAGGCCGTAGGCGTTCTCGCCGCGCACGATCAGCTCGGCGGAGTCGATACCGGCCTCGGGGCCCGGGGTTACGTCCACCAGCTCTACCGAAAAGCCGTGGCGCTCTGCCCAGCGGGTGTACATCCGCAGCAGCATCTCGGCCCAGTCCATCGCTTCGGTGCCGCCGGCGCCGGGCTTGATCGTCAAAATGGCGTTCTTCTCGGCGTGCTCGAAGCCGAGCAGGGTCTGGTGGTAGAGGTCCTCGAGCTTCTTCGCGGCCTCTTCCAGCTCGGGCTCGAGGCTTTCCCGTTCCTCGGGCGAGGCCTCGTCCCACAGCTCGATCAGGCTCTCCAGGTCACCTGATAGCTGTTCGTATTCCTCGACCACCTTCTTCAGCCGCGCCGCTTCCTGGGTCAGCTTTTGTGCCGCGGTTGGGTCGTCCCAGAGGCCTTCTTTGCCCAGTTCTGCTTCGAGTTCCGCTAGCCGCGCCGTCTTACCGGCGATGTCAAAGATACCCCCTGAGGGCGTCGAGTTTTTGCTTCAGTTCGCGCGCGTCCATGGCAACCTAGTCTAGCAGACATCCCGGATGCTATACTTTGCCCGAAAGGTGGATTCATGCCCAGGATGCGCCACAAGAACCTGCCGCGCTAGCGCCCGCCCTCGGCTCGCAGCCGCAAGCCCGGGCCGGTTCTAGCGTTGCCGCCCCCAGCGTAAGCAGCTGCGGGCCTGTCGTCTCTTCCACTAAAACCTGACAAGCAAAAAAAGGTCGCCTTAATAGCGCGACCGTTACCGAAGGAGCAAAAGATGACGCGCAACCGCGTTTTGCTGTGGTTCGTTTACGGATTGAGCGGCCTTTCGGGCGCCCTGGTCAACTTCACGCTCGCCTGGGCCTCCAGCCGCTACGGGGCCGCGGCCCTGGGGGGAACGCTGCTCGCCGGCATGCTACCCTCCTTGCTGCTCAACCTGGCCGGCGGCAGCCTGGCCGACCGGGTAGAGCCCCGGCGCGCCCTGCTCGCCGGGGCAGTTGCGAACGCCCTGGTTTTGCTGGCAATGGCCGCGGTCCTGGCTTTTTGGGCGAGCCCGGCCGTATTCATGGCCGGCAACCTGGCACTCTCGATCCTGGGAAGCCTGTTCGGTTCCGCCGGCTACGTTCTCATTCCCGCGCTGTTTCCCCCCGAGGAGCTGGCCAGAATCAACGCCCAGCTGAGCCTGGCCGACGACGCCGCCCACTTTGCCGGGCCGCTGTTGGGGGCGGTTCTCTTTTCCGTTTTTGGCCCCGCTGGCGCATTGCTCTTCGCCACCGCACTGGCGGTGGTTTATGGCAGCCTTTTGCTGGGTCTGCCTTCGCTGCCGCGAAACGCTGCCGAAGAAGCGCTCGACCTGCGCTTCGTATGGGCGGGTTTTGCTTACCTGACCTGCTCGCCAAAGATTCTTACCGTTGTGCTTTTCTTCGCGGCCACCAACCTGTTCGCCGCCGCCTTTCAGGTGGCCACGCCCCTGTACGCCGCCAGTATGGGCGGGGCCGGAGCCTACGCTTCATTGCTTTCGGCCATGAACCTGGGCACGACAGTCTCTAACCTGGCCCTGGCGACGGTCGTTTTGCGCTCGAGCGAAAAACTAATCTTCGCCGCCGGCTTCGTTCAGGGTTTGGCGCTGCTGGGGCTGGGCCGCAGCCGCTCGCTGCCGCTGGCGGCGGCCTTCGGCGCCCTCAACGACGCCATGGCCAACGCCAGCGGTACTGTCTTCATCGCCTACCTGCAGGCCAAACTGCCGGCCGAGCTGCTGGGCCGCGCCTTCGCCGCGGTCAATACCCTGGCCATGCTGCTTGCGCCTCTCGGCTTCGCCGCCGCGCCGTGGCTGATCGAACGGCTGGGGGCGGATATTACCATTTCCGCCCTGGGTGCGGCCACGGCGGCCGTGACTGTTCTGGTTTGGTTGGTGCGGGGCGCCGGCGGGGCTGCTGGCCGCTGAGGGGCCGGGGCTTGCGTGCTGGCGGAGCGGGTGCGGACCCAGCTCGAATAGCCCTGCAAGCGGGGGACCGGGCGTAGCGGCGGGTTCCAACTCCGTTATCGGAGGTAGGCGGTGCGCGGGGGTTGATGCTGGCGGCGAAGTGACATAATCACCCCTTACCGGGTATGCTGGGTCAGGTAGGGGGTATGGGTATATGTCTATGCGCACGACCGACCTGGGCGACGAAACGGTAGACAGCATCATCAAGAGACTGCGCCGCATTGAAGGGCAGGTACGCGGCCTGCAGAAGATGGTCACCGAAGGACGCCCCTGTGACGAGGTGCTCACGCAGATGACGGCCACCAAGAAGGCAATGGAGTCAGCCGCCAACCTGATTCTCAAGGAGTTTTTGACGCTCTGCGCCACCGACGTGGCCGAGGGCGATCCTACGAGCCCCGAGGAGATTGCCAACGTGCTGCGCAAGTTCGTTTGAGCCTGGCGGCAACGACGGGCCGGCCCGCGGGCCGGCCCGTCGTTTGCTCTGCCGGGTCCGTCAGATGAGCAGGTCGAATACCCGCTCGAGCCTTTCCCAGTGCTCGCTCTGGGGATTTTTCACGTTGGGGTCGAGCTCGCGAATCACCCGCGCCGCCGCGACCACCAGCGCCCCCGCCAGTTTGGGCAGCAGTGCCCGCACGTCGTCGCTGACCTCCAGGTCCAGCGGCGGCAGGCCCGCCAGGTGATCGAGTACCGGTTCCAGCTCGGGGGCCACGTCCATCTGCATGAACTCGCGGATAGTTTCCTGCAGGCCCTTGGTGACGGGCAGGTCGGGCTCGTAGATTATGTCGCGGGCGTTGTACTTGGCGTTGCGCTCGGCGACCACGAGCAGGTCGTATATCTTCCTGCCCAGAAAGTCGGAAAGCCGTTTGAGGTCGTTCTTGTCCACGTCCAGCGCGGCCGCTTCGCGGAACAGCCGCTCGAACTTGGTTGCCGCCATTATCATCGTAGCCACCTCCCGAAAAGGAGGGCCGGAACGCCCGGCCCTCCGGGGTGCGCACAGGGGTTCAGGACTCCACCTCGACCTGAATCTTGCGCGGCTTGGTTTCCTCGGCCCGGGGCACGCTCAGGTAGAGCACGCCGTTCTTGAAGCGGGCCGCCACCTTGCTCAGATCGTAAACCGCGGGAATGGAGAAGCTGCGTACGAAGGTGCCGTACGGACCCTCGACGCGGTGGTAGGCCACGCCCTCCTTCTTTTCAAAGGGCCGCTCGGCCTTCACCGTGAGGGTTTCTTCTTCGGCGGTCACCTCTACCTGGTCGGGTTCGATGCCCGGCAGGTAGACGGCGAAGTGCAGCCCTTCCTCGTCCTCCCAGACGTCTACCAGCGGAGCGAAGGTCTGTTCGCCGCGGCCGCCGCGGCCCATACCCATGCCAAAGCCCGCGCCGCGACCCAGACGTTCCTGCAGTTCCTCAATTTCCTTGAAAGGATCCCATCTCATCATGTCAGCACCTCCAAAACCTTTCTTTCACCAGCGTTTGAGCCCCGCGAGACCGCCGAACTCGCGTTCCAGCCGGTCTGCGTTGTCTCCACGAACGAACTCCACCCGCGCGCCGAATAGCGCCGCCAGCTCCACCAGGGTTTCGGCCAGGTCGGCCTGCTCCACATCCCCCGGGCAGACCGCCTCCGCCAGCTCGCGCTGCAGCGCTGCGTAGCCGTTTTCGCGACAGCGCCAGACCGCGCCCCCGGGCTTCCAGGGCATCGCCAGCAGGTAAACGCGCCCCTCCTGCAGGGCCTCGAGCACGCCGGCCGTTCCCCAGATGCCTTCTTCGCGGATGCGGTCGAGCAGCTCCGCCTCCTTGGCGCGCTCGATTTCCTCGATGGCCTCTTCCACGCGCGCCAGCACTTCGGCTGCGCTCACCTTGCTGCCGCCGGGGGGCAGGGGCAGGTGCGCCGCCACGCGCTCGCGCAGCGGGCGCGGCAGCAGCCCCTCGAAATAACGGGTTTCTTCAGGGACGCCCATCAATATCAGCCGCCCGGCCCCCAGACGCTCCAGCCAGCGGCCGGTTTCGGCGGCCAGCTGGCGGTAGAAGCGGTGGGTCCAGGCAAGCATGCGGCGGTCGAACATGTCGCGGCCGCTGCCACCCCGCGCGGCCACCCCCACCGGGGTGCCGGGCTTGGCCTCGGCCAGCCGGCGCCACTGGCCCGGGTCCACCGCCCGGAAGGCGTCGGCCACCTCGCGCACCTCGCCCAGGTATACCTCAAAGAGGCGCCAGCGTTCCTCATCCAGCAGAACCACGGCGTAGCGTTCGTACTCGTCCAGCGCCAGCAGCAGCGGCAGCACGTAGGGTTCCCCCCAGCGCGCCAGCACCTCGCCGCGGGGCAGGTCTACCACCGGTAGATCCACGTTCAGGTCGTATATCTGGAGCACGTCTTCGGCGGCGAACAGCGCCCGCGTGCGCCCGCGGATCACGTCGTGCTCCAGCCGTTCCAGCACCCGCTCCCGCAGCTGCGCGGGCACGCCCAGTTCCTTGAGCGTGTCTTTGGCGCGAATCACGAATGGTTTGTGCTTCCCGGCGGCGCTGTAGTCGAGCACGTCGCGGTCTGCGGGGTTGGTGGCCACGTAGAGCGAGAGCACGGGTCCGGGGTGCAGTTCTATTTGGGCGTGCAGTTTTTCGATGTCCTCTTTGCCGATCACCGCCGCCTCCTCTTCAGGAGCTCCCGGTGTGGGATTCCATACGGGTCACCACGCTCAGCAGTTCGCGGTAGTTTTCTTCTTCTTCGCGCTGGATGCGCTCGAAGAGCTCGCGCAATCCGGGATCGCGGGCGCCGTAAGCTTCCTCCAGGTAGCGCACCTGGTCGGCCTTCTCGGACTCGAAGGCCTCGAGCACTTCCTTCCAGGTGGGCGCTGCGGGAAGCCGGGGCGGCGGGGGCGGCGTTCCTCCCAGCTCGCGGATCTTCGCGCGCAGCCATTCGGCGTGCTTGCGTTCGCGCGCGGCAATGCGCCGCAGTGTTTTTTTGAGGTGTTCGTACGGCAGCTTTTCGGCCGCATCCTCCACCAGCGCGGCGTCACGCAGCTCGTCGGCGTAGCGTTCCTCCAGCAGCTTGAGCCAGATCTCTTTTTGTTCCGGGTTCAGGCGTTTCAGCCAGTCCGCCCACATGGATCTCGCCCCCTTTCGCTACTAGTAACATATCATTTGATACTGGCAATGTCAAACTTAATATGTAAAGGCACATATGTATGTTGCGGCTTGCTGCGCCTTCAAGCGGGGTAGAATGCGGTCATGGACCTTCTTCCCCATATCAAGGAATTGAGCCGCCGCACCCCCAGCAAGATCCTCTTCATCGTCCTTGATGGGGTGGGCGGGTTGCCGCGCGAGCCCGGCGGGCCGACCGAGCTGGCCGCCGCCCGCACCCCCAACCTCGACGAGCTGGCCGCGAGGGCAAACCTGGGGCGGGTCACGCTGGTGGCGCCCGGCTTCGCCCCCGGGTCCGGACCCGGGCACCTGAGCCTCTTTGGTTACGATCCTTTCCTTTACCAGGTGGGGCGCGGCGTGCTTTCCGCCCTCGGGCTGGGCGTGGAGCTCGGCCCCGGCGACATTGCCGTGAGGGGTAATTTCGCGACCCTAAACCCCGATGGCACCGTCGCCGACCGCAGGGCGGGAAGGCCGTCTACCGCGGAGAACCGGCGGGTGCTGGCGAAGTTGCGGGAACACATCCGGGAGATAGACGGCGTGAAGGTGGAGCTGTTCACCGAGTCGGAGCACCGTTTCGTGCTGGTGCTGCGGGGTGCGGGGCTGGGGGCGCAGGTGCACGATACCGATCCCCAGAAGACCGGGGTGGAGCCGCTGCCGGCCCGCCCCCGCGACGGGGACGACGAGGCCAGCGCGAAGACCGCGGCTATACTCAATGAATTTAGCGCCCGCGCCCGCGAGGTCCTGGCGGACGAGCCGGTCATCAACGGCGTGCTCCTGCGGGGGGTTTCGGCGCGTCCGCGCTGGCCTGCGCTGAGCGAGCTCACCGGGCTTACCCCGGCCGCGGTGGCCAGTTATCCGATGTACCGCGGGGTGGCCTCGCTGGTGGGAATGACCCCGCTGGAGGTCGAGATCGGCGCGGACCCCGACGCCCCCGAGGGCAAGCTGCAAACCCTGCGCGACCACTGGAACGAGTTCGACTACTTCTACCTGCACTTCAAGAAAACCGATTCCACCGGCGAGGACGGCGACTTTGACGGGAAGGTCCACAAAATAGAGAAGTTCGACGAACTGTTGCCGCAGCTCCTGGGATTGGGGGCCGAGGTGGTGGCCATAACCGGGGACCACTCGACTCCCAGTGTCATGAAGGCCCACTCCTGGCACCCGGTGCCCCTGCTGCTGCACGGGCCCAATCTCAGAGGCGACGCCGCGGCGCGTTTTACCGAGGAAGAAGCCGCCCGCGGGGCGCTCGGCGATCTGCACGGCACCCAGGTGCTGCCGCTCTTGCTGGCGCACGCGGGAAAACTGCAAAAATTCGGCGCCTGATGCGGCCTCCCCGCCGGGGCGGGGAGGCGGAGCAGAGGCGCTTTTCTCAGGGCTGGGCGGGAGGATTGCCGTGTTGCGCGGCGGGTTCTCCCCTGGCGGCGCGGGGCGGGAGCGGCTCGAGCTCTGCGGGCCGCGGCGGGCCCACCAGGAAGACGTCGCCCCAGGGCCGGTAGACGCTCTTGAAAATGTCGTCGTAGACCCGGCCGTTGTCGTAGTAGACCTTGCGCGTTATCACCGCGGTAAGGCCGGCGGCGGCCCAGTCCACCTGCTTGCGATAGCCGGGCGCCAGGGTTTCGTCTACTATCTCGCGCGGCTTGAGCGCCGGCTTGCGTTTGCTGATGAACGGTCCCGACCACTCGACGCTGCGGTCGGGGGTACCGAAGAGGCGTACGAAGAGCCTGTGGCCCTGCACCTGGGTCTGCACCAGGATGTCGCCGGGGGTGTCGTTCTTGAACTTGAGGTCGCGCGCAGGCTGGTAGATGGTGGCGTCCAGCCCCAGAGGCCGGTAATAGTGCAGCTGGTAACTGTGGGGGTGGCGTTCGGTGACGGGCAGGCCCGCGAAGAAGGCGGCGCGGAAGGTGGTGGTGGACACCTGACAGATGCCGCCGCCCACGCCTTTCTCGGTGGTGTCGCCGAGGATGACCAGCGACTCCACGTAGCCGCGCCCTTCGTCGATGCTGCCCACGGCGGCGTTGAAGGAGAAGGTGCCGCCCCGGGGTATCCAGCTACCGTTCAGATGCGCCGCGCCGGTGCGGATGTTGTGGACCCGGGAGCGGCTCGATCCCCGAAAGTCGGAAACACCCTCACCGATGAGCCCGCGCACGCCGCGGGCGTACCAGTCGCTGACACTCGGTTCCGGTTCGGTGATCACGACCGGTATCACGAACTGGGTTCTGCCCAGGAAGGCGGCGTCCCGGTATGCGATAACCGCCGCTTCGACGTCCATACGATAGCCGCGGCGCTGCAGCGCCACCCAGCCGCGTTCCTCGTCGTAGATCCAGCGGGCGGGTCTGGCCTCGCGCTGCACCACTGCGGCCAGCGCCCGGACTTCTTCGATGCTGTTCACCGGATATACCTTGGTGCCGACGTACTCGTGCAGCTCGCCGGCGACGATTTCGAAATCGCGAATCACCCAGACCGCGTTGACCTCGGCCAGCGCCGGAGCGAGCAGTAGAAAGAGACACAGAACCTTGCAGATCTCACGCATTCCAGGAACCTCGCAACTTACACTTAACATGCTAAGCACCTAACTTCTGTGATTCCTACCCCCGTTTGAGGGAAGAAACATGCGGACATGGACGCTTAGAATAGTTGGGATGATCCATAGAGCGCCCACGGCTCCCGGGCGCTGGCTCGCACTCGCCCTGCTTCTGTTGTTCGGGGCGCATGCGGCCGCCCGGGGTGTGCGTGTCGAGCTGGTCTCTCCGGGGGTGAGGAGCGCCGGGCCGGGACAAACCGTTACCCACGTCTTCGTGCTGCACGGCTCCGGCCCGGTGCAGGTGCGGCTCGTTTCCGAGCGCGGTTGGCCCCTGCTTACACCCGAGCGCCGGGTGACGCTCGAGCCCGGCCGCCCGTTCTACTACCCGGTGACGTTGCGGACGCCGGCGGACGCCCCGGAGGGCGCGCGCGACCGTCTCACGCTCCGCGCGGGGGCGGCTTCCGCCGTTGCGGTGACCGAGGTCTCCTACCGGCCCGGACTGGAGGCGCGCTGGCCCGCTTCCGCCGCTTACCTGCCCCCGCTGGGGAGCTTTACGCTGGAGGTGGCCAATACCGGCAACGGCGCGGACGTGGCGCTGGTGCGCCTGGAGGCGGCGCAGGGGGTTCCCGTTTTTCACGCCCGTGTGCCCCTCGGGGCGGGTGAGCGCCGCAGGTTGCGGGTGCCCGTTACCGAGACCGGGATACTGCGGGTGGTGGTGCGGCTCGAGCGCGGCCGCCTGGAGCGCGAGGGGCTGGTGGTGGTGCGCCTGACCGCCCGCAAGAACGGCGATACCTTCCGGCTGCTGGGCAGGGTGGGCGCGGCCTACAGTTACCCGGGCAACCTGTCTTTCTATATCGGCGTAGCGGGTCCGCTCTCCGACTTCGCCTCCTTCAGCATGGGCGCGGGTTACGTTCCCGGGGGCGCGCCCGCGGGCAGCGCCAGCCTCAGCTGGGAGGCGGGCTACCTGAGCGCGGTCTTCGGCCCCAGCTACGGCCTGGCGCTGGGTCTGCACGAAGGAGGGGTCAGCACCCAGATAGCCGTCAGCGGCCCCGTCTTGCGCGGCAGCCTCGGCTTCGACGCCTCCGGACGCCGGCACAGCTTTGGAGCCTCGGTGCTCCTCGACGACGATCCCAGCCTGCGCCTGCGCGCGGAGCTGGCCACCGGCCCGGAGGAGGCGGGGTCATTTCGGTCCGGCAACCTAAGGGCGGGGTTCGCGCTGCGCCCCTTCCGTCCCCTGATGGACGGGGAGCTGGGTTACGGGTTTGAGTACCGGGGCTGGCCCGTAAGTTTAAAGGGCGGTTTCGACGGCTGGCCCGGTTCCCCGTTCCATTTTCGCTTCGCCGCCGACGCCAGCCCGGGCCCGGCCAGCTTCGGCGGCAGCATCGATTGGAGCGGTCTGGGCGTGGAGGACTGGCAGCTGGCGCTCACCAGCAACAGCAGCCGCCTGGGTCTGGCCGGCCCGCTTCCCTTCTACCTGGGAGCCGGCGCGGGTCCCGGTGAATTTCGCGTCTACGCCGGAGCCAGCGCCGACCTGCCCGCGCCCTGGCGGGATCTGGAAGGGCGGCTGGACCTGGAATATGGCTCCGGGTCGTGGTCGTTTACGGTTTCGGGAACCAGCCTGGCCGGGCTCCTGGATGGCCTGGCCCTATGGGACGTCGGTGCCTGGCTGGGCTGGCCGCCCGACAAGAACGGGGTAGCGCTGGGGATACGCGGCGGCGGCTCCTATCTGCGCGGTCGCGCCGGGCTGGTCTGGTATCCCTGGGCCCCTTCCCTGGACACCCGCCTCGAGCTCAGCCTTCTCGCCGCCCGGGTGGCGTTGAAAGCCAGCCTGCATCACGAGTGGTACCGGGGCGAAACCGGCTTCGGTCTCAGCGCCGAGGTTCCCTGGGCGGTGCAGGTTCCCCGGGCGGTGAGCGAGTTTTTTGGCGGCCGGCGGATTGGCCTGGTGGCGGGCGTGGTGGAGCTGGCGGGGCCGCCCGAACTGCGCCGGGGAATCGTGGTGCGCGCTGGAAACGTCACCGCCGTCACCGACGTCGCCGGTCGCTTCGAGCTGCGGCTGCCTCCCGGGGCGTACACGGTCGAGATAGACCGCGCCCGGCTCCCGGCTTCGCTGGTGGTCGTCAGGGATGCGGTGCCGGTGAACGTGCGTCTGCAGCAAACCGCAAACGTCAGCTTGCGGGTGGCGCTGGCTGCGCGGCTGGCGGGCAGGGTCAGGGTGCGGGGCGAAAGCTTGCAGAAGCCGCCCCGTTTCGCCGTCGCGGTCAGGGACGCCCGCGGCCGCGAAACATCCCTGTACACCGATGCGAACGGCAATTTCCAGATATCAGGTCTTGCCCCGGGTGCGTATACGGTGCGGTTGCTGGCCGGGTTCCTGCCGCCGGGGTGGCGGGCGCCCCTTCCGGAGGCGACGGTGCGGCTGCGCCCCGGCGAGAGCGCGCGGGTTGAGCTGGAAGCGGCGCCACCCGAGCCCGAGGTTTTTACCGGCGGGCTGCAGATAATAAGCGTCGCGCCCGAGGTCGCCGAGGCCCCTCCGGGTGCGGCGCCGCTGGTGAGGGCGGCCATCGAGGGCCCCGCCCAGGAGGTGGAGGTGCGCTCCTGGACGGCGCTTTTGGGCAAGCTCTCATTCGACCCCGAAGCCGGGGTTTGGATCGGCCGGGTGCGCCTTCCGGAGAACTACGCCGGTCCCCTGCCGTTGCAGCTGGTGGCCCGGGGCGGGGGCCGGGAGGCCCGCTTCCCCTTCTTCGTCACGGTAAGCGACAAGGCCTCCTGGGGCCGGTTGCGGGCGCCGCCGCTGGCCCGCCCTGGAAGCGAGCTGCCGCTGGCGGTGCACTGGTACCTGCCGGTACGGGACTGCTGGTTGCAGGTAGGGGAGAAGCGCGTGCCGCTGCAAGGTTCCGGCGCCGACTGGGAGGGGAGTGTCGCCGTACCCGCGCAGGCGGGCGGCGAGCTGCTCTTCAAGGTGGTGGGTCTGCTGGCGGACGGCCGCCGGGTGGAGCTGGCGGGCCGGATCGCGCTGGAGGAATAGGTCGCAGCCGGTGCTGCTGCGCCGGGGGGGGGTTCAGGGCTCGCCGTCTTCGATCGGTTCCAGCCTTATCCGCACCAGTTCGCCGCCGCTTACGCCCAGGGCGGTGGTCTGGCCGGTGGCGCGGTCCACGAAGGCGCGCTCGGGGTAGAGCGGCAATCTCACGGTGATGGTCGGGGAGCCGGTTTCGTCGCCCTGCAACACCAGGCGTACCGGCAGCGCCCAGATGAAGTCGGCGCCCCAGCAGTTCGCGCCGTATACCTTCTTGCAGACTTCGTGGGCGCGGCCGTGGTTCTTTTTTCTGATTATCAGGGGGTCGCCGATGGCGAGCCACTCTTCGCTGCTCCACGTTCGCCAGTCGGGGGAATCGGGAACGGGCGCGGTGACGGGCGATTTGGTAACCGGCGGCAGGTACTGCAGTCCCGCTTTTCCCAGGTCGCCGCCGGCCAGGAGCCGCAGGTAGTAGTTGTTTTTTAGCTCTCGCAGCAGCGACGCGATACCGCTGGCGCCGCTATAGGTGCCAGGGCCATAGAACCTGATCCTGATCCTGTTGATGGCGTATATCCTGCCGTTACCCAGCGAGTTTTCCCCCCAGACCACCACCGGGGGGCTTGCGGGGCAGGATAGCCTGGCGAGCAGACCCCTGGGGTCGAGGGACACCCGGCCGCCGCTGGAGCGGTTGAGCAGCGCGGCGCAAAGCAGCTCGCTGGCGCCGGGGCGGAAGAAGACTTCAGCGGGGGACGTTCCCTTGGCCACGTAATGATAGCGGGCCACGCTCTGCGCCCCCGCCGCGCCCGCCAGCGCGAGCACGACGGCCGTGAGCAGCGCGGCCAGCCTGATCATCGCAGGTTCACTTCGCTGTAGAGGGGCGGTCCTCCGTCGCTTTCCGCGGGCCCCCGGGGCAGGATCTCGACCGCCGCCAGCACCACGTCCGCGGGCAGGTCGGCGGGGATTCGCAGCCGGTAGCGCACCAGCCCCTTGCGCAGCAGCACCCGCTCCGGCAGCTCCAGCCGCCGCACCACCGCGCCCCTGGCGTCCACGAAGCGCAGCTCGCCGCGCAGGCGCAGGTAGACGTTGCCCTTGTTGATCACGTCCGCGAGCACGAACCTGCCGCCATCCGCGCCGGTCTGGATCGAAATCCCTTGCAGCGCCGCCGCCGGTTTCTCGCTGCCCGGGATGGTGACGTAGACGATGGCCAGCACCCGGGTGCGCAGCGAGATCGCCATACCGTTTGCGTCCCTGGCGGGGCGCGGTTTGGTGGTGAAGGCGATCGCCGTCCAGTAGCTGCCCGCGAGCGGGCCGCCGGGCAGCTGGAGGCTGAAGCGCACCTGCCGGGCGGTGTCGCTGCTGAGGCTGAAGGGGTTTTGGTCCACCTGCAGCCAGGGGGCGGCCGAGTAGGGGTTTGCGCCCCGGGGGAGCTCCTGCACGGTGCCCCGCGGGTCCAGCCACCAGTCGACGACGGCGACCTCGATCATCTGATCGGGCAGGTCGTGGCTGAAGACCTCCACGGTCTTGGTGGCCGCGCCCCCGGGCGGCAGCAGCAGCTCGAAGCGGGGCGGGGCAATGCCGACGCCCCGCTGGGCGGCGGCCAGTGATAACAAAAGGGCCCCCGCCAGCAGCAGCGCGCGAGGGCCCGTTTTCGTGTGTTTCACGCCATCAGTATAGTCAGGGCTAGGGGGCGGCGACGTCGTAGGTGACCACCGCTTCGTCGTCCTGGCCGTTGATCACCGGGATGGAGAAGGGGTTGTTGAGCACCATCACGAACTGCAGCGGAACCACGTAGGCGTTGACGTAGTCGGTGTTGTAGGCGTTGGTGAGGGTGGAGCCAGCCATGCTGCCGATCTTGGTCTTGTTGCTGGCGCTCAGCTCGTCGAGCTTGTTCTTGTCTACGCGCACCTGCAGGGTGACCATCTTGGCCACCTTTTTGAACTCTTTGCTGAGGTAGGCCGCGGCGGTCCACTTGCCGGCATTGGTGAGAATCAGCAGGGCGCCGTCGGGTTTTTCGCCGGTGCTGCCCCACCCGACCGTGAAGTCGGTGTTCTTTTCGGTGTCGGTGGCCACGAAGTCGCACTTGCCGGTGCCGATCAGCTTGCTGCCCGCGGCGGTCTGGGCCGTTACCGAGGGCGGCTTCAGGTTTTCCATGCACGTCGCCAGGTTCTTTTCGGTGGCGGCGCCGTACTTGGTTGTGTAAGTGCCGGGGTTGCTTCCCGGACCGCTTTTGTCGAAGTAGAAGATCTCCACGTCCAGGTTGGTGTAGGCGTAGAGGTACTGCGGGTAGCGGAAGACGAACTTGGTTTGCTTTGAAGCGAAGGCGCTGGGAATGACCAGCAGGGCTGCCAGAATTACAAGTTTGAGGGTTTTGCTCATACTGTACTTCCTCCTTATGTGCTTTTACCGGTTCGCGTGCGTGGACGCACGTATCCGGGCGTTGTCGACGTTGGTGATGGTTCCCGGTGAATGATCACCCCGGCCACGTCCGTAGTTTAGCCGTTTGGCGCGCATCTCCGTACCCCCAAATGGGTGCCCCCATATGCGGGGAAGCGTGACCTGGACGCAGTTCAACGTAAACCTGGCCGCGGGCCGCATCCGCGCGAAAAAAGCGCTTTCTACTCGTAACCGAGCTCGCGCAGGGCTTCCGGGTCTTTGCGCCAGTTCGGGTAGACCTTTACTTCCAGGTCCAGGAACACGGGGCGGTTAAGGAACATCTCCAGCTGTTTCCGCGCCGCCCGCCCCAGCTCCTTCAGCATGCGCCCCCCCTTCCCGATCAGGATCGGCTTGTGCGCCTCGCGCTCCACGTAGAGGACGGCACGGGCGTAGAGGGCGCCGCTGTCGCGTTCGGCCACCTCCTCCACCTTGACCGCGACCGCGTAGGGGATTTCCTGGCGCAGCCGTTTCATCACCTCTTCGCGGATCGTCTCGGCGATCCAGTCTTCGATGGGCTGGTCGCTCCTGGCGTGGTCCGGCGGGTAGAAGAAGGGCCCCTCGGGCAGCAGGGCCAGGATTTCCGAGCGCAGCGCGGCCACGTCGCGCTCGGAGAGGGCGCTGATCTTGCGTACCTCGGCCCCGGGCAGCAGCGCCGCATAGGCTTCAAGCGCCTCGTCGGGGTACCTGGCGGCGTCGGCCTTGTTGCCCACGAGCAGTACCGGCTTCTTTCCCGCGAGCGGCTCCAGGGTGCGGGCCACCAGTTCATCTTCGGGGGTGGGCGGATGGCGCAGGTCCACCAGCCAGAGGACGACGTCCACGTCGGAAAGCGCCTCGGTGACCTGACGGTTGATGTAGTCGCCTAGGGCGTCGGCGGGTTTGTGCAGACCCGGGGTGTCCACGAAGACTATCTGGCGGTTTCCTTCGGTGTAGATGCCGCGCACGCTCTTGCGGGTGGTCTGGGGCTTGGGGCTTATGGGGGCCACCTTGACGCCCAGCATCTGATTGAGCAGGGTGCTCTTGCCCACGTTGGGTTTGCCCAGGATGGCCGCGAACCCGGAGTGCGTGCGTTCGGAAGCTTCGTTCATCGCTCTCAGTATAGGCGGGAGAAAGAAGGGGGAATGCATCCGTCCCCGGCCGTGTTGCTATAATGTGCAACACGCCGGAAGGGGGGTTATGAAGCTCGTCGACAAATACGGCCGCGTGCTCCGGGACCTGCGCATCTCCATCACCCCGCGCTGCAACTACCACTGCGTCTACTGCCATCCGCTGGGGCTGGAAACTAGCGATCCCCCGGGCACCGTGACCACCGGCGACGTGCGCCACTTCCTGCGCGCGGCGGCGGAGCTGGGCATGGAAGCGGTGCGCTTCACCGGCGGGGAGCCGCTGGTGCGGCGCGAACTGCCCGAGATGATCGCGGCCGCGGCCGCCACCCCGGGCGTGCGCGACGTGGCCGTGACCACCAACGGCAGCCTCTTCCGCCGCCGCCACCGCGAGCTGCTCGATGCGGGGCTGCGGCGCGTGAACATCTCCCTGGACGCGCTGGACCCCGAGGTTTTCAGTCGCCTTACCCGCGGCGGCGACGTCGCCCGGGTATGGGACGCCATCGAGCTGGCGCTCGAGCTGGAGCTGCACCCCGTCAAGCTGAACGCGGTGGTAATCGGCGGGGTCAACGACGGCGAGGTGGTGCGGCTGGCCCGGCTGAGCGTGGACCGCCCGCTGCACGTCCGCTTCATCGAGTACATGCATCTCAACAACGCGCCCGCCGCCGAGTACCGGCGGCAGTTTGTTCCCGGAGCGCAAACCCGGGCCCGTATAGAGGAACAATTCGGCGCGCTCGCGGAGGTGCCCACCGACCCCAGCTCGCCCGCGCGCGTCTGGAGGATCGCCGGGGGGCAGGGCACCATCGGCTTCATCAACCCGGTATCCGAACCCTTCTGCGCGAACTGCACCCGCCTGCGCCTGACCTCGGACAGGAAGATCCGCCCCTGCCTGCTCACCGACCTGGAGTTCGACATCGCCCCCGCCTTCGCCGCCGAAGACCCGGTGGCGGCGCTGCGGGAGGCGCTGCTCTTCGCCGCCGGCCGCAAGCCCGAGCGAGGTTCCACCCTGCCCGCGATGCGCGAGCGCGTCATGTTGAGGATCGGCGGCTAGTCACTCGTCTTCCACCGAGCTCTTGAGCACGGTGTCGATCACCACCAGCAACACGCTCACCACGTTCGCCGCCAGCGCCCCCCAGGCCAGGGATACGGACTCGGCGGGTTCGCCGGTGTAGAAGAAGTAGAGCGCTGGAATCAGGTGCAGGTCCGCCACCAGGCCGGTGGCCATCAGTTCCGCCGAGAGGATGCGCCCCTCGCCCACCTTGAGCAGCGTCGCCGCCAGGTTGGTCACCACGGTGATGAAGAGCTCGATGCCGTTGGGGTTGACCACGAAGCTGACGTTGGTCGTCAGCGCCATTAGCACGAAGAAGTCGGTCAGCAGTTTACGCGTGCTCATGTGCCTCCTCCAATCGTTCGCGCAGCTTTTCCAGGCGCGCGGCGCGCCCGAAGAGCAGCAGCCGGCTGCCCGGTTTCACCACGAGCCGGTCGTTCAGGTCGAGCTCGAGCCTGCCGTCGGGGCGCCTGAGCGCCACCACGTTGACCCCCAGCTCGGCGCGCAGCTCGCCCACGGTGCGCCCGGCCCAGGGGCTTCCTTCTTCCACGGCCACCTCCAGCAGGTCCACGTCGGTCTCCTCCCCGAAGGCCAGCCGGTCGAAGAGGGTCACCAGGTAGTCCGACTCAGGGTGGAACAGGTAGGCCGCCAGCCGCCCCGCCACCATGCGCCCGGGGTAGAAGGCGCGGTTGGCCCCCAGCTCTTCTAGCCGCTCCGCGTTTTCCGGGGAGGAGGCGAAGGAATATATCGAGAAGTCGTCTTTACCGGGGCGCAGCAGCCGGGCCACGGCGATGATGGAGATGTTGCGGGCGTCGTCGCCCAGGTTTACCACCAGCCCCCCGGCCCGGCGGATGCCCGCCGCCAGCAGGGTTTCCTGTTCGAAGGGGGGCTCGGGCAGGTAGTAGGGCAGTTGCCGTGCGGCGATGCGCGCCAGCCCTTCCCGGGTATCGTCGAGCACCACGAAGGGGACGCCGCGGCGCTCGAGCAGGCGCGCCAGCTCCGCGGTCACCTCGTCGAACCCGGCGAGGATGTAATGCTCCTCCAGCTTGTCGATGGCGTTCATCATGGAAAGCCTCCTCCACAGGTTCTGCAGCTCCTCCTTGAACAGCACCCGCGCGATCACGGTGATCGTGCTGGTGAATACTCCTATCCCGCCCAGCGCCAGAAAGGTGGTGAATATGCGCCCCGCGGTGCTGTCGGAGCCCCGGACCACCTCGCCGTAGCCGATGGTGCCGATGGTGATCACGGTCATGTAAAAGCTGTTGATGAAGTCGCCGCCCGAAAGCCACATATAACCCAGGGTGCCCGCGGCCAGGGTGAAGTGCAGGATCACCAGCGGTATCGAGAGCTCCCGCAGGATCTCGTAGAAGCGGCGTTCGTAGCGCTCGCGCAGGCGCGTGCGGGGTCGCTTCTTGCGCCGCTGCATGAACCAATTTTACTTTGCGTTAGTCGAGCAGGGCGGCGATACGGCGACCCGCTTCCGCCAGCACCTCGGGCGGCTGCACCAGCGCGAAGCGCACGTAGCCGCGCCCTCCGGGGCCGAAGCCGCGCCCCGGGGCCAGGGCCACCCCGGCGTGTTCCACCGCGCGCAGGGCGAACTGCACGTCGTCCATGCCCTTTGGCAGCTCGAGCCAGAGGTACATGCTCGCCCGGGGGCGTTTCACCGGCACCCCCGCGTCCTCCAGGGCCGCCACCAGGGCGTCGCGGCGTTCGCGGAACACCCGTACGTCCTGCTGTACCCGTTTCCGCGGCAGCCGCAGCGCCGCGACGCCCATACGCTGGATGCCCAGGTACTGGTTGAAGTCCACCGGCGCTTTGGCTGCTTCCAGCGCGGCGATGGCGTCTGAATTACCCAGGGCGAAGCCCAGCCGGAAGCCGCCCATGTGGAAGCTCTTGGAGAAACTGAAGAGCTCGACGGTGCGCTCCAGCGCCCCCGCTAGCGCCAGCGGGCTTTCTGCTTCGCCCTCGAAGACCATGTCGGTATAGGGGTTGTCGTGCACCAGAAGCAGGTCGTGCTCCGCGGCGAAGGCCAGCGCCCGCTCCCAGAACGAGCGGTCCGCCAGCGCCGCGGTGGGGTTGTTGGGATAATTGAGCAGCAGCACCCGCGCCCGCTCGAGCGCTCCCGGATCCAGCCCCTCGAAGACCGGCAGCAGCTCGCCGTCCAGCTTCAGCGGCACCGCCTCTATTCCCGCCAGCGCCGCCGCCCCCCAGTAGCTGGGGTAGGCCACCTCGGGAACAAGCACCGCGTCGCCCGGGTCGCTGACCGCCATGAGCAGGTGAGCGAGGCCCTCCTGGCTGCCTATCAGGCTGAGCGCCTGGCTGCCGGGGTCCAGCTCGGGACCGAACCGCTCCCGGTACCAGCGGACGGCCTCTTCCAGAAAGGACATCGTGCAGCTCTTCAGGCAGTAGCCCCAGGTGGCGGGATCGCGCGCCGCCGCTTGCAGCTCGGCGACCAGCTCCCCGGGAACCGGCAGGTCGGAGGCGCCGATGGAAAGGTCCACCACCTGCACGCCCGCGGCGCGGGCGGCGGACTTGGCGCGATCCATTAAAAGGAAAACGGACTCGGGCATGGCCCGAACCCGCCGGCTTGCCCAGCGGTTCGAAAGCGTCATGCGCTCTATTGTAAAAGACTACTCGTGCTCGTGTCCTCCGGGGATGCTGCGTCCGGTCACCTGCTCGATGGCGTGGGGAAGAATGGCTAGCAGCGCTTCCGCCGACTCGCGCGCCCCCCTGGGGCTGCCCGGCAGGTTGATGATCAGCGTCGAGCCGCGCACGCCTGCCACCCCCCGGGAAAGCGCGGCCATGGGCGTTTTCTTAACGCCCTCGTTGCGCACCAGCTCCGCCAGCCCCGGCACCTGCCGGTCCACGACCTGCAGCGTGGCCTCGGGGGTGTGGTCGCGCACCCCCAGCCCGGTACCGCCGTTGGTCAGGATCAGGTCCAGGCTGTCGCGGTCGGCCCAGAGGCGCAGCACCCGCCGCACCTGGGCCACCTCGTCGGGAACCACCTCGTAGGCCACTACCTCGTAGGGGCCGCTGGCCAGCGCTTCGCGGATGGCCTCATGGGTTGCATCGGCCCGCTCGCCCCGGGAGCTGCGGTCCGATACCGTTAAAATACCTACACGAATTGCCATGTCTTCCTCATTGTACAGCATCCTTCGGATTCAAGGGGTCATCCCAGAACACGCGCCACCCGCTCCAGCGCCGTGTCTACCGCTCCTGCGGGCAGGTCGCGGTGGGTGACAAAGCGCACCCGCCCGGGGCCCAGGGCATTGATGAGCACGCCCGCCTCCCGGAGCCGGGCGGCGAAGCCGGGGGCGTCCTCCATGCGCGCGAAGACCATGTTGGTCTGTACCGACTTCAGGTCCACTTCGAGACCCAGGCGCGCCAGTCCCGCGGCCAGTTCGCGCGCGCGGGCGTGGTCGCGCGCCAGGGTTTTGGGGCCCTCGGTCAGGGCAATCAGCCCCGCCGCCGCCAGCACCCCCGCCTGGCGCATGCCCCCGCCGAGCATCTTGCGGTAGCGGCGCATCTCGCCCTCGAGCCCCGCCGGACCCAGGAGCAAGCTGCCCACCGGTGCGCCCAGGCCCTTGGAGAGGCAGACTGAGACGGTGTCAAATCCGGCGGCGACCTCGTGGACGCCCGCACCCAGAGCGACGGCCGCGTTGAAAATGCGCGCCCCGTCCAGGTGTACCGGCAGCCCCGCCGCCCGCGCCACCTCCTGCACCGCCCGCTGCGTCTTGAGCGGCACCACCGTGCCCCCGGCGCTGTTGTGGGTGTTCTCGAGCGCGATCAGCCCGGTGGGAGCCTGATGGGGGGAGTCGTGAATGGCCCGGCGCACCTCTTGGGGGTCTGGCGCTCCGTAGGGCGCGGAAACGAAGCGCGGCGAGACCCCCGCCAGGCTGGCCATCGCTCCGGGTTCGTATTCGTAGACGTGGGCCCCTTCGGTGAGGATGACCTCCTGCCCCCGGCGGGTGTGCACCAGCACGGCCACCTGGTTGGTCATCGTCCCCGAGGGCATGTAGACGGCGCGCTCGAAACCCAGCATCTCCGCCGCCAGGGCCTCGAGCCGGTTTACCGTCGGATCTTCGCGGTAAACGTCGTCTCCCACCTCGGCTTCGGCCATCGCCCGGCGCATAGCCGGGCTGGGGCGGGTTACGGTGTCGGAACGAAAGTCGAGCAGCATCATTTACCCATCGTACCGCCGGTTCCCAGCGCCTCTTCCGCGCGCGCGGCGAGCGCGAAGAGGGCGGCGTCGCGCCCGGGGGCGGCGGCCAGCATCAGCCCCGTTCCGGGAGCGAGGGGCAGGTTAAGGGCCGGGCCCGCGTAAAAGTTGAAGAGCATGGTGTGGGCCAGCGCCCGGTCGTTGGCGCTAAAGAAGGCCGCCTCCGAGACCTCGACCTCGCTCAGCAACGGCGGCGGTGCGGGCGTGGTGGGCAGGGCGATGGCGTCGCGGTCGCGGTGGCGGGTCCAGAATGCTGGCACGCGGCGGCTCCGTTCGCTCAGCAGGCGGTGGTAGTCGCGGGGGTCGCGGTCCGCTACGGCAAGGATGCGGGTCACCACCCGCGGGTCCATCTCCGCGCCGTGCTCTTCGATGAGGCCGCGATAGAGCGCCAGCGCTTCGTGGGCCGCAAGCGGACCCAGTTCGCGGTAGAGGCGGTAGACCTCGGCAAGCTCGGGAACGTCCTCCACGACGATCTCGAACCCGGCTGCGGCCAGCCCGTCAAGCGCGTCCAGGACGGGCTGGCGCGCCTCGGGGTGGCTGCGCTCCAGCTGCTCCTGGGGTACCAGCAGGCGGGCGGGGCCCTCGCGGTGGGGCTCGAGCGGCAGCGGCTCTTCACCGGCGAGCGCCAGAAACAGCGCCCAGGCGTCCGCCACGCTGGAGGCAATGGGGCCGACGGTGTCGAGGGTAGGGGCCAGCGGCGTGACCCCCTGGGTGGGGATGCGGCCGTCGCTGGGTTTAAAGCCCACCAGCCCGTTGAAGGCTGCGGGTATACGCACCGAGCCGCCGGTGTCGGTCCCCACGGCCAGGGGCGCGAGGCCGCGGGCCACCGCCACCGCCGAGCCCGAGGAGGACCCGCCCGGAACCCACTCCGGCTGCAGGGCGTTTTCGGGGGTACCGAAGTGGGGGTTGAGCCCCAGTCCCGAGAACGCCAGTTCGTTGAGCTGGCTCTTGCCCGCTATCAGCGCCCCCGCGCGCTCCAGGTTTTGCACCGCGGCCGCGTCCCTGCGGGCCGGAGGGCGCAGCCGCGCCAGCACCGCCGAGCCCGCCGCGGTGACGCTGCCGGTCATATCCAGCAGGTCTTTTACCAGCACGGGAACCCCGTCGAGCGGTCCCAGGGGGTGGCCCGCGGCGTAACGCCTGGCGCTGGCGCGGGCGGCGGCCAGGGCTCGTTCCCGGGTCGCGACCGCCACCAGCGGCCTCGGCTCGAGCCGCTCGAGGACGCGCTCGGCCTCGCGAACGGGGTCGCGGACGCCGCGGGCGTAGTCCCGCACGAGTTCGGCTACTGTTTTCACGGCCCCAGTCTACCGGGGCGCGGTGATAGGGTGGAGGCGTGGAAGTCTGGTTCTTGCGCCACGGCGTAACCGCTCACAACCAGGAGGGCATCTGGCAGGGGCAGCGCGACGTACCCCTGGCACCCGAGGGGCGCGCCCAGGCCCGGCGGCTGGCCGCGCGGCTGGAGCGGCTGGGTTTGACCTGGACGGCTCTTTACTCCTCCGACCTGGAGCGCGCGCTGGAAACGGCGCAAATAGTCGCCGGACGTTTGGGGCTGGCCGTGCGGCGCGACCGCCGTTTGCGCGAGGTCTGCGTGGGCGAGCTTTCCGGTCTTTCCCGCGTTCAGGTTCAGGAGCGCTACGCCGATTACGTGGCGCGCTCGCGCGAGGACCCCTGGAGTACGCGCTTCCCCGGCGGCGAGACCCTGGCCGAACTCTATGACCGGATCTGGTCTTTTTTGGGGGGATTAGACGAGGGCAGGCACCTCGTCGTATCTCACGGCGGAGCAATCCGGGCCGCGGTGCTCGGGGTGCTGGAAATGAAGAATGCAGCCCCCTGGCGCATCCGCCTCGAAAACACTTCTATAACCCGGCTGCATTTCCCCGAGGGCGTCGGCGGAGGGGGCTTCGTACATACTGTAGGGGACGCCGCTCACCTGGAAAGCGGCTGGGATCTGGAAGGGTAGCCGGTGCTGGCGGCGCTCAACCTGCTGGCCCTTTTCGCCTTCGCCGTCAAGGGGCTGGCGGGATTCGGCCCCGCGCTGTTCATAGTGCCGCTGCTGAGTTTCTTCTGGCCGCTGCGCGAGGTCGTACCCTATACCGCCTTTCTGCTCTTTCTCGCCAACTTGCCAATGCTCTGGCTGGTGCGCGGGGGGCTCGAGCCCCGGCGCGACCTTCCCGCAGCCGCCGCTTACGCCCTGGGGCTGGTCCTGGGCACGCGTTTGCTCGTATCGCTCCCCGAGGCGCGGCTCAGGTTCGCCCTGGGGCTGGTGCTGCTCGCCTTTGCGCTTTGGAGCCTCATGCGCCTGCCCGTTCCCCGGATCGCGCCGCCCCCGGACGCTGCCGAGCTCTTACGCCTGGCGCTGGTGATGGTTGCGGGCGGCCTCCTGGTGGGGGCGCTGGGCGCGGGGGCGCTGCCGCTGTTTTTCTATCTGCCGCTGCGTTATCCGCCCGCGGCCATGCGTGCTATCTTTACCAGCGCTTTCGGCCTTGGCACGCTGGCGTGGACGCTGGCCAACTGGCAAGCAGGCCTGCTGACGGCGGAGCTCGCCGGTATTGCGCTGTCGAGCCTCCCGGGCACGCTGGCGGGTTTGTGGCTGGGTGCGAGGTTGTTCGAAAAGCTGCCGCAGCGGGGGCGGATGCGGGCGGTGGCGCTGCTGCTGGTCCCGCTGGCGCTAAAGCTCATGGGCTTGTTCTAGAGCCGTCGCTTCAGTTCCTGGAGATGCCGGATGTCCTCCTGCACCAGATCGTCGCGCCAGGCCAGGCTTTCGACGTGGTGGCGCAGCTCGTGAAGCAGGGTTTCCCAGGCTTGCGCCTCCCAGTCGAAATTAGGCCTGTTGCGGGCTATTTCCGCGAAAGAACCGTAGTAAAGGGCTATGTGGCGCCCCAGGTGCACGCCGCCGGCGAAGACCGAGGGCGGGCCGGGATCGGTGTACTCGCCCATCCGCACCACCCCGGGCAGACCGCCGGGGTCTTTCTTCAGTTGCGGCAGCACGTGCACCCCCTGCAGCTCGCGCTTGAACTCCTCGGGTATTTCCTCCCACAGTCGTGCCACCAGGTCCGCGAATTCCTCATAGGTCACGCCTCCAGGTTACCCGGGGTGCACCTGAGAAGTACCCTGGGTATATGACTACGGTGCGCTTGGTGGCGGGCAAGGGTGGCGTGGGCAAGACCACGGTGGCCAGCGCTTTGGCGCTGCATGCGGTACAAAGAGGCGAAAGAGTGTTGCTCCTTTCTACCGATCCCACCGGGGCCTTGGGGCAGATATTTCCCGGGGTTTCGGACGAGCTGGGCGAAGTGACCCCCGGGCTCTTCGCGGTCGAGCTGACCCGGCGCGCGGTGCTGGCGCGCTGGCGCGAGCGTTTTGGCGAGGAAATATATCAGGTCATCAGCGCCCTGCTTCCGGTGGAGCGCGACATCCTCGAGTACATCGAGGGGGTACCCGGGCTGGAGGAGGAGTTCCTGCTCAGCTACCTGCTGGACGAGCTCGATTCGGGCCGCTACGACCGCATCATTTGGGATTCCGCCCCTACCGCGGGCACGCTGGCGCTCCTCGAGGCCCAGACGCTCTTCTACGACCACCTCACCCAGGCCCACAGGATCTATCTGCGTTTGCACGGTTACATGAGCGGTGCCGACCCCACCGCGCTGATCGAGGGCTGGCGCGAGCTGACGGGGCGCATCCTGGAGATGCTGCGCGCCCGGACGCGCGCCTGGGTGGTGGCCCAGCCCGAGCGCTTGCCGGTGGTGCAGGGTCTCGAGCTCATGGACGCGCTCGAACGCTTCGGCATCGGGCTCGAGCGTGCGGTGTTGAACCGGGTACTGCCCCGGGAAGCCTGCCCGGATTGTGCCTTCTACCGGGCCAAGCTGACCCAGCAGCGAAGCTGGGTGGAAAGCTGGCGGCGGGAGAGTCCCGTTCCGGTTCGCGAGCTGCCCGAGCTGGAGAAAAACCCCCTCAACCCCGGCGATTTACTGGAACTGGCGCGCATCCTGGAGGACGGTGAAGATGGAGATCCGTACGCTTGAAGATCTCGTTCGCTTCGACCCCGAGAAGAAGCAGAAGATCCCCGTTTTCGACTCGCCCCACATGTATTACGATCTCTACACCCTGCTCCCGGGGCAGTTGCAAAAACCCTTTGCCTTCAGGCGGGCTGACAAGGTTGTTTACGTGTTGCGCGGGCGTTTGCGTATGACTATCAACAACGAGACCGCCGACCTGCGCGCGGGCCAGGCCGTGCGCGTTCCTGCGGGGCAGACGAACTCCCTTGAGAACACTGCGGACGAACCGGCGGTGGCGCTGGTGGTGGTAGCACCCCACCCGGAGTGCGCCCGCAAGAAAAAGCGCCCGGGTCAGGGCCCGGGCGCGGGTTAGGTTCGCATCCTTTCTATTTCATCAAGCTTGGCAGCCAGAGGCTCAGTCCGGGGAAAATGATGAGAAGTACCAGCACGAAAAGCAGCACCGAGTAGAAGGGAATCACCCCGCGCACCACCTCGCCGAGCGGCGCCCGGGTGATACCCGAGATCACGAACAGGTTCAGTCCTACCGGCGGCGTAATCATGGCCAGCTCCATGCTGATGGTCATCACCACGGCGAAGTGAATCAAGTTTATACCCACGGTTTCCAAAATGGGCTGCAGTACTGGCAGCGTGATGAGGATGATGGAAACGGCCTCAAGGAACATCCCTAAAATGATGAACATGCCCGAGGTGACGGCGAAGACCGCATAGCGGCCCATTCCGTTGGCGGCAATCCATTCCGCCGCAAGTTGCGGCACCTGCTTTTGGGTCATGTATAGCGAGAAGAGCATGGCTGCGGCTACGATCAGATAGATCATCGACGTGATGCTTACACTCTCGCGCACTATTTCGATCCAGTCGCGCCAGGTGGTTTCCCGGTAAATGAATATGCTTACCAAAACGGCATAGAAGAGAGCGATAACCGAGGACTCGGTCGGGGTTGCGATTCCGCTGTAGATCGTGCCCATGATCAGGAAGGGCAGGAATGCCCCGGGAAGAGCCACCACGAGCGCCCGCCAGCGTTCGGGCCAGTCGGCCCGCGGCAGGCGGCCGTAGTTGTTCTTGACCGCGTACCAGATGGCGAAGGCTATCAGGCTACCGCCCAGAAGTATGCCGGGGATGATACCGGCAATGAAAAGTTTGCCAATCGACTGATCGGTGGTGATTCCGTAAATGATCATGGTGATGCTGGGAGGAATGAGGATTCCCAGCGTTCCCGATGTGGCCACAAGGCCCATGGCGTAGCGCTTGGAATAACCATTTTGGATCATCGCGGGGATCGTCACCGATCCAATGGCCGCGGCCGTGGCGGGGGAGGAACCCGAGATGGCCGCGAAGATCATCGAGGAAACCACCACCACCACCGACAGCCCTCCGGGAACGTGCCCCACCCAGGCGCGCACCGCCTCCACAAGATACTTGGCGATGCCCCCGCGAGCCATCACCACCCCGGTGAACACGAATCCCGGGATGGCAAGCAGGGCGAAGGAGTTTATTCCTTCGAACATGCGCGAGGCCGCCTGCAGGATGTTGAAGTCCCCCTGCACCCAGAAAGCTATCAGGCTGGCTACGGCGAGAGAAACGCCGATGGGGACCCTCACGAGAAGCAGCACGATGAAGGTGCCGAAAAGGATGGTCATGGCCAGACCTATGCTCATACCCCGGCCACCTCCTCGTGTATGGGCTCACGACCCCGCACTACGTCGAACAGGTTGAGGGCGAACTGCAGTGCGAAGATTAGGAACCCGAGGGGAATGATTAGCTGCAAGATCCATTCGGGTATGTCGGTATATATGGATTTAAGACCCAGCATCTTTAAAAACACGATCAGCTTCCATCCGGTAACAGACATAAATGCAGCGAAGACCAGGCCGATGAGGTTGGCAAGCAGATCCATGCCGTGTTTCACGCGGTCCGGCACCGCGGTGTAGAGCAGGTCCACGCCAATGTGGCGCCGCTCGCGCAGCGCGACCGAGAATCCAAACATCGCGCCCCAGGCCACGAAGACCCGGGCGAATTCATCGGCCCAGCCCAGCGGGTTGTTGAAGACGTAGCGGGTCACCACGCTGATCATGACCACCGTCAGCCCGGCTGACAGGAACAAGGCTGCGAGCACGTCTTCCACCAGGGAAATGGTTGTTTTTAGCGGGGGCACCCGTTCCGCAAGCCATGCCAGGGCCAGCATGATGACGGTTACAACCGCGGTCCATGCCATGAGCTCGGGCGTGCTTACCATGCTCCACCTCCTGTGTGCGTCGCCGGGGGGCGTGCCCCCCGGCGCGGCTAAGTACTACCCGGTGAGTGCGGGCTATTTGAGAGCCTTAATAGCGTTGATCAGGTCCCAGCCCACTTTGGGGCCGTACTCGTCGTATACGGGTTTCATGGCGGCTTCCATGGCGGCGCGGTCTGCGGGGCTGAGTTCCACCACTTCCAGCAGCTTGCTCAGTTTGGCCAGGGCGTCGTCATTGAGTTTGATCGCTTCTTCGAAGGCCACTTCGTTGGCGTGGGCGATGCCGTCCATGAAGATCTTTTTCTGCTCTTTGTCGAGGCTGTTGAGGAAGATCTTGTTAGTGATCACTACGTAGTCGAGGCGGCCATGGCCGGTAAGCGATAGGTACTTCTGTACTTCGTAGTAGCGCTGAGTAAAGATATTGGAAAGGGTGTTTTCCTGGCCGTCTACCACTCCTTGCTGCAGCGCCTGGTATACCTCAGAGAAAGCCAGGGGTACGGCGGTGGCGCCCAGAGCCTTCATTTGCGCCTCCAGCACGCCCGAGGTTTGCGTGCGGAACTTGAGCCCCTTGAAGTCGGCGGGGCGGCGCAGCGGTTTGTTGGCGGTGAAGTGTTTGAAGCCGTTGGGCCAGAAGCCGAGCCCCACCAGGCCGGCCTTTTCCAGGCTGGTCAGCAGTTTCTTGGCGGCGTCGGAGCGGGTGAACTTTTTGAAGTGGTCGTTGTCGCGGAACAGGTAGGGCATGTCCACGAACTGGAAGGCCGGGTTGTAGCCCTTCAGCTTGGTGGCCGAAGGTACGAGCAGCTGGATATTGTTGAAAATGAGCGCGTTGAGGCCTTCGGCGTTGTCTTTATACAGCTGGCTCGACGGGTACAGCTCCACCTTCATGGCCCCGCCCGAGGCCTTTTCTACGTATTCCTTGAACGCTTGGGCGGCTTTGCCTTTGGGAGTGTTCAGCGTGGTAACGAATGAAAACTTGATTGTCACGGGCTTTACCGCGAAGGCCATGGGGGCCAGCGCGGCTAGTGCCAGGACGCCGATGAGGATGCTGATTCGCTTGAACATAAACCTTCACCTCCAGGTCCAGAATAGTTATACCTACACCAGGTATTCTATAAGGCTTGCGTTCTCATGCTCAAGGGCATTTGGCCTACGTTTTTGAGTCGGCAACGGCAAAAACCGTGCAACGGAGGGCGCATTCAGCAGGTATCCGCACCGGGTAGACTGCAGCATATGACACCTGGAACGGTGGTCCTTGTGCGTATTGTTTTCTGGGCGGCGCCGCTGTTACTGGGCTATATTGCCGGGCGTTGCTGGGGCAGAGCGCGGCCCGTTTTGGGGTTGCTGGTCGCCGCTTTTGTCATCGGAGCGGCCCAAAAGCCGTTCCCCGCGGGTTTGGTTTTGGCGGTGGCCGGTTTTTTGGGCGGGGTTCCCCTCGGGGGGCCGCGCCGCTAGCGGGGGTCGCGGTTTACGGTGGCCGATGTTTATTTTTTCATTACCGGCTATCTTGTTTGCGGGCGAGAGCGGATTTTCCTTCCGGAATTCGCAGGGCCCCATTTGCTGCTCCCCTCAACCAAAACACCACCGCACCCGAAGGTGCGGTGGTGTTTTGGGCGGCTCCGCCGCCCCTACCCATCTTGCTACTTACTCGCGTTACACTTCCTATCGCCCTTATCCAGTACCTTGCCTCCGGTGGTGTAGAACTTGAAGGCGTAGGAGCCC
>JAMOUW010000013.1 GCA_027067955.1 Thermaceae bacterium | reverse complement strand
ATCCGGTACCGCTGATGAAGCTGGTGGAGGTCATCCGCGGTTACAAGACTTCTGACGAGGTGACCAGGGTTGTCATGGAAACGGCCGAGAAGATGGGCAAGGTGCCGGTTGAGGTTAACGACTACCCTGGCTTCGTTTCCAACCGCGTGCTCATTCCCATGCTCAATGAAGCCATTCAGGCGGTTATGGAAGGGGTAGCTACTCCGGAAGCGGTCGATACCGTCATGAAACTGGGGATGAACCACCCGATGGGGCCGCTAGCGCTTGCCGACTTCATCGGTCTCGATACCGTGCTGGCCATCATGGAGGTGCTGCACGAGGGCTTTGGCGAGAGCAAGTACCGCCCCTCGCCGCTGCTCAAGAAGATGGTCCAGGCCGGTTTGCTGGGCCGCAAGAGCGGCCAGGGGTTCTATAAGTACGACGAGAAGGGGAACAAGATTGGTTCGTAGTGCGTAATAGGTGGTACGTAGTCGCGGCCGGATGCAAGCATCCGGCCGCGACGCTGCAACCGCGCAAACGCTGCAAGGGGACGAAGGTTGCCCTCGAGTAGGTGGACGGGAAGTAGCCGGAGGAAGCCTTTTTTGGGATGCAGGAAGTGGGGCGCAGGGCGTCATGAATTGGCAACCGATTTTTGGCTTGGGCATCACCAACAACCCCCACCCCGGCCCTCCCCCGGGGAAGGGAGTTTTCTTTTCGCGGTGGCTTGACTGTGGTGTCATACCGCACGAGTATCTAAAGTTTTAGTTGCCGTTGACTGTCCTACCACGAGCCACCAACTACTTGCCACTAGCTGCCTCTATTCGTATCCCCGGACGAGGCGGCATCTTGCCGCCGAGATCTGGGGTCCATGCTGTACAAGAAGCCGAGATTCGATTGCTGCGAAACAGGTCATTCATTAACACATGACCGGTGACGAAGCCGCAAACTCAACCGTGGATTAATGACGCGGCATGGACCCCGGCTCGCGCGGGCTTCGCCCGCTTGGCCGGGGATACGAACTACCTTTCTTTTTGTAACCGGGGCTGTATCTCCGGGCGAGCGAGGTATCGTTTATTCCGTGGGCGAAGCCGTGGTTTAGCTGCCGCTGACGGGCTCATCACCAGCCACGAACCACCCACCACCCACCACAAGCCGCTTTATTCGTATCCCCGGACGACCGAGGCTACAAGCCGAGGGAGATCCGGGGTCCATGCTGCACAGCACCCCGAGATTCCGTTGCCGCTGACGGGCCCACCACATGCCACGAGCCACATCTATGGGCCAGTTTTCATTATCATGCACTACGCACTATGTACTACGTACCAAATACTGGGTCCATGCCGGGCGAGCAGGCAAGATTAGGTTGACATTGATTGGCCCACCACATGCCACGAGCTGCACGTCACAGGCCAGCCCCGCTACCACGTACCACGTACTACGCACCGGCTAAACCATCACCGGCTCTTCGTAGACGCCGTAGACTTCACGCAAAACGTCCATCATCTCGCCCAGGGTAACGTAGGCGAGTGCCGCCTCTACGAAGCGGGGCATGGTGTTCTGACCGTTCGCGGCGGCATCACGCAAACCGCTCAGTGCCTGTTCCGCACGCTCCTGGTCACGCTCCCGCCGCACCCGTGCCAGGCGTTCGGCCTGTATGCGCTCGATCTCGGGGTCGATTTCCTGGAGAGGAACCTCTATTTCTTTTTCGTCCTGGAAGGCGTTGACCCCGACGATGATGCGCTCACCGGATTCCACCTCCTGCTGGAAGCGGTAGGAGGCGTCGCCGATTTCGCGCAGGAAGTAGCCCTGCTCGATGCCGCGGACGACGCCGCCCAGGCGGCGGATTTCTTTGATGTAGCGCATCGCCTCGGCCTCGACCTTGTCTGTAAGCCACTCCACGTAGTAACTGCCGGCGAGTGGGTCTATGGTGTGGGTCACGCCCGACTCGTAGGCGATGATCTGCTGCTGGCGCAGCGCCAGGGTGGCCGCCTCCTCGGTGGGCAGGGCCAGGGCTTCGTCGTAGGCGTCGGTGTGGAGGCTGTTGGTGCCGCCGAGAACCGCCGCCAGCGCCTGGATAGCAACGCGGGTGAGGTTGTTGAGCGGCTGCTGGGCTGTCAGGCTGACACCGGCGGTCTGGGCGTGGGTACGCAGCATCCAGCTGCGCGGATCCTTTGCTCCGTAGCGCTCGCGCATCTGGGTGGCCCAGATGCGGCGGGCAGCGCGAAACTTGGCGATTTCCTCGAAGAAGTCGTTGTGGACATCAAAGAAGAAGCTGATGCGGGGGGCGAACTCGTCGACGTCCATGCCGCGCTCGAGCGCCTTTTCCACGTACTCGAAGCCGTCGGCCAGGGTGAAGGCCAGCTCCTGGACGGCGGTCGCCCCGGCCTCGCGGATGTGATAGCCCGAAACCGAGATGAAGTTCCAGCGGGGCACGTTCTTTGGCCCCCACTCGAAGGTGTCGATCACCAGCTTGACGCTGGGATCGGGCGGGAAGATGAACTCCTTCTGGGCGATGAACTCCTTGAGGATGTCGTTTTGGATCGTGCCGCCCAGCTTTTCCCAGCGGTAGCCCTTCTTCTTGGCGAGCGCCAGGTACATCGCCCAGATGGCGTTGGCGGGCGAGTTGATCGTCATCGAGGTGGTGACCTCTTCCAGGTTGATGCCGTCGAAGAGGATCTCCATGTCGGCGAGGCTGCTCACGGCCACGCCGCATTTGCCGATCTCACCGGCGGCCAGCGGGTGGTCGGAATCGTAACCCATAAGCGTTGGCAGGTCGAAGGCGGTCGAAAGGCCCATCTGGCCAGCGGCCAGCAGCTTCTTGAAGCGCTCGTTGGTCTGCTCGGCGGTGCCGAAGCCGGCGAACATGCGCATCGTCCACAGCTTCGAGCGGTACATCGAGCCGTAGACGCCGCGGGTATAGGGATACTCGCCGGGGTAACCTAGCTTATTTTCGTAGTCGAAGGGCTCGATGTCACCGGGGGTGTAGAGGGGATCGGGAGCGATATTCGAGAGCGTGCGGTGTGCAACCGGGCGCTCGGGCACGCGCTCGGTGCTTTTTTCGTAAGTTTCGCGCATCCAGGCGTGTTTCGGGCGCATTTATGTGCCTCCTTGCGCCGTATTATAACGGCCTTCCCGGCTACTGGCGAAAA
>JAMOUW010000012.1 GCA_027067955.1 Thermaceae bacterium | reverse complement strand
CGTACTTCTCCACCAGGCAGCGGCTGCCGCTGTAGCGGGGCGCGGGGTCGGTGAGCTTGAGGAACGCCCCGAGCAGGTTGTCGAGGAAGCCCACGCCCGCCCCTTCCTAGCCGCGCCGCTCCGGGGCTGGCTCGAGCAGGTCCTGCACCGCGTCCAGGAAGGCGTCGAACTGCGCGAAGTCCATCTGCTGGTTGTTGTCGGACATCGCCACCTTGGGGTTGGGGTGCACCTCCACGTGCACCGCGTCCACCCCCGCGGCCAGCGCCGCCCGCGCCAGAGGCGCCAGCAGATCGATGCGGCCGGCGGCGTGGGTCACGTCCACCACGACGGGCAGGTGGGTGAGCTGCTTGGCCAGCACCGCCCCCGAGAGGTCCAGGGTGTTGCGGGTCCACTTTTCGTAGGTGCGGATGCCGCGCTCGACCAGGATGACCTGGTCATTGCCCTGGCTGAGCACGTACTCGGCGGCGTAGAACCACTCCTCCACCGTGGCGCTGAGGCCGCGCTTGAGCAGCACCGGCTTGCCCGACGCGCCCACCTCGCGCAGGAGCGCGAAGTTCTGCATGTTGCGCGCCCCCACCTGGAGGATGTCGGCGTATTCCGAGACGACCCCCACGTCGCGGGTGTCCATCACCTCGGTCACGAAGGCCATGCCGTGGCGGTCGGCCGCCGCCCGGCCGATCTTGAGCCCCTCGACGCCCAACCCCTGGAAGGCGTAGGGGCTGGTCCGCGGCTTATACGCCCCGCCGCGCAGCACCTTGACGCCGCGGGCGGCCAGAAACTCGGCCGTGGTCTGCATCTGCTCTTCCGACTCGATGGCGCACGGGCCGGCGATCAAAAGCGGCCCCGCGCCGAAAACCGCCTCGCGCACCCGCACCCGGGTGTCCTCGGGCCGGGTCTCGCGCGAGAAGAGGAACTTTTGCTTATCCTCCTGCTCCTCGAGCGCCAGCGTGGCCTTGAAGATCTCTTTGAAGAGCCTCTTGACCGTGCCATCGGGGAAGGGCCCCGGATTCTCGGCGGTCAGGTAGGCGAGCATCTCCTCCTCGCGCGCCGGATCATAGTGACCCAGCCCGCGCTCGGTCTGGATGCGCCCGATCTCGGAGGCGATCCGGGCCCGCTCCGAAAGCAGCTTCAATAGTTCGCGGTTGATACGGTCGATCTCCCGCCGCAGTTCGAGGATGCGCGGTTCCATTGGCCTATCCTAACGCTATTCGGCGTCCGCGTCTGCGCGGGTGCGGCCGCGGCCGGCGACCCGCGAGACCCAGATGGAGACCTCGTAGAGCAGCAGGAGCGGCACCGAGAGCAGCGCCAGGTTGAAGGGGTCGGCCGTGGGCGTGATGATCGCGGCCAGGGTGACGATGGCCACGATGGCTATGCGGCGGTTACGCGCCAAAAAGCGCCAGTCGAGCATGCCCAGCTTGGTGAAGAGGAAACTCAGCACCGGGAGCTCGAACATCAGCCCCACCACCGTCAGGTACATCAGGATCTGGCTCATGTACTTGTCGATGGTGAGCAGCGGGATCACCTGGTCGCTGAGGAAGCCCAGCAGGAAGGGTACCGCGAAGGGCAGCAGCACGTAGTAAGAAAAGACGACGCCCACCGCGAACGAAAATCCCGCGCCCAGGATGAAGGGTACGGCCAGGCGGCGCTCGTGGGGGTAGAGGCCGGGGGCGATGAAGGCCCAGAGCTGGTAAACGATGAAGGGCAGCGCGAGCACCAAACCGCCGAAGGCGGCAATCTTGAGCGAGACGATGAAGCCTTCGGTGATCGTCTGCTGGTAGAGGTTGGCCTCGATGCCGCGCACCTGGGTGGCCACATCGAGGGGGCGCTTGAGGATACGCAGCAGGTCGACGCGGTAGTACCAGGCCACGCCCATGCCCACGAACCAGGCCAAAAGCGCCCGGATGATGCGGGCCCGCAGCTCCTCGAGGTGTTCAACCAGGGGTGCTTCCTGCACGGTGCGCTAGGCGTCCCCGGCGGGCTTCTTCTCGGATTCTGCGGCCTTGTCCGTCTGCGGGGCGGGCTTCTCGGGCTCGAGGTCCACCGCCTGCTCGAACTCCTGCTTGATCTCGCTGGCACCCTTCTTGAACTCGCGGATCGACTGGCCCAGCCCGCGGGCGAGCTCCGGCAGTTTCTTGGGTCCGAACAGTATCAGCACGATGACCAGGATGATGAGGATTTCAGGCATTCCCAGGTTCATGACGTCTCCCCCTCCATACTACCCTTCTCCCCGGAACCGCTCGAGCGGCGTTTGCGCGCCGCCCAGCCCTCAACATTGCGCTGGCGGCCGCGGGCGATGGCGAGCGCGCCCTCGGGCACGTCGTGGTTGATGGCGCTGCCGGCGGCCACGGTGGCCCCGGCGCCGACGCGCACCGGAGCGATGAGCACCGAGTTGGAGCCGATGAAGGCCCGCGGCCCGATGATCGTGGGGTGCTTCTTCTCGCCGTCGTAGTTGGCGGTGATCGTTCCCGCGCCCACGTTGGTCCCGGCTCCCACCTCCGCGTCGCCCAGGTAGGCCAGGTGCCCGGCCTTCACCCCGGGACCCAGGCGGCTCTTCTTGATCTCGACAAAGTTGCCCGCGAAGGCGCCTTCTTCGAGCACCGCCCCGGGGCGCAGCCGCGCGAAGGGGCCGGCCACCGCCCCGGGCCCCAGCCGGGCGCCTTCGAGCACGCTGTGGGGGCGCACCCCGGCCCCGGGGGCGAGCTCGCTGTCGGTGAGGATGCTGTGTGCGCCCACGAAAGCACCTTCCCCTATGCGGGTCTCTCCCCGCAGCATCACCCCCGGCTCGAGCGTCACGTCGGGCGCGAGCTCCACGCCGGGCTCGAGGTAGATGGTCTCGGGCATCACCATGCGCACCCCTTCCTTCATCCAGCGCTCGCGCAGGCGGGCGAGCAGCGCCCGCTCCACCGCGGCCAGCTGGGCGCGGTCGTTCACGGCCAGAAGCTCGATGGGATCGGCCGCCTTGAAGGCGCGCACCTCGAGGCCGTGTTTCTGGTACACACCGATCAGATCGGGCAGATAGTACTCCCCGGCGGCGTTATCACGGTCCACCTCCTTGAGGAAGTCCCAGACGTCCGCATCGAAGGCGTACACCCCGGAGTTCACCTCGCGCAGCGCACGTTCCGCAGGGGTGGCGTCCTTGTACTCGACGACCCGCACCACCCTGCCCGCGGCGTCACGAACCACCCGGCCGTACTGGGCAGGATCGTCGGGCTCGAAGGTCAGCATCGCCATGCCGCCCCCGGCGGGAACCGCCCTCGCCAGCCCGGCCAGGGTGTCGGCAGATATCAGCGGGGCATCGCCCATGGTGACGACGACCAGCCCCTCCCAGTCAGCCAGCTCCTTCCGGGCGCACTCCAAGGCGTGCGCGGTTCCCAGTTGCTCGGCTTGCAGCGCGGTCGCCACCCCCAGCGGCGCCAGCGTCTCCTGCACCGCCTCCGCCCCGTGGCCAACAACCACCACCACCCGGTCCGCCCCGGCCGCCAGCGCCGCCCGCGCGGCGTATTCGACCAGTGGCCTTCCCAGTAGCGGGTGCAGCACCTTGGGCAGGCGCGACTTCATACGCGTGCCCTTGCCCGCGGCCAGCACCACCACGGCGAAGCTCACGCCCGCGCCTCCTCCCCGCCGGCGCGGTTCATGCGCCAGAGCATGTAGAGCGCCAGCGCTATCAGCGGTATCGAGGCTAGCTGGGTGGCGGTGAAGAACCCGATCCCCGCCCTCTCGTTCACGTAAACCGGCCACCACAGCGGGTTGAGCCGGAAGGGTTCCTCCACCAGACTGCGTAGCAGGCTGTACCAGAGCACGAAGTTCCAGAACGCCCAGCCGGGAGGGCGGTTCTGTTTCCACCAGTAGAAGACCAGACCCAGGAGCACCAGCCCTATAAGGACACCGTATATCTGGGTCAGGTGCACCGGGCCACGCACCACCTCACCGCTGCAGATCCCCCAGGCGAGCTTTCCGGTGGTAGTGCAGATTCCCGGGAAGCCAGCCGCCCAGTCGGGCCAGGTGTAGCCCACGGCCCAGTCGGTGAGGCGGCCCACGGTGTCCGAGCCGTTCATCAGATTGCCCAGCCGGCCGCCGATTATGCCCAGGGCCACCCCCGGCAGCGCGGCGTCCAGGTAGACGTAGGGGGGTACCCCGTGTTTGCGGGCGAAGTAGACCATGGGTATCAGGCCGCCCAGCATGCCCCCGTGGAAGGCCAGTCCGCCCTGCCAGATGTAGAGCGCGCTTATGGGGTTGTCTGCGAACCCCCCCCAGCTGGTGAGGACGTAGACCAGGCGCGCACCTATCACCCCGGCGATCACCGACCAGAACACCGCCTCTTCGAACTGGTCGGGATCGTAACCTTTGGCGGCCACGTAACGGCGCGCCAGAAAATAGCCGATGAAGATGGCCGCGGTGATCAGAAAGCCGTACCAGCGAATCACCAGCGGCCCTATTTCGATCATGATCGGATCCATGCTCTACCCCCTCCCCAGCGCCCGCGCCAGGTCCTCCTCGCTGAAGATGCCTTCCACCACCACGACGCCATCCTTGAGCAGCGCTGGCAATCGCCTCCCCGCCGCCAGCTCGGGGCTCTCCCCGGCATAGACGCTCTCGTAAGGAAGCCCCATGGCCCATAGATAGCGCTCTTGCTGGTCGCAAATCAGGCAGTTCTTCTTGGTCAAGTAGACGTACAAGGGTGTCCTCCTCAGGTTCCCTAGAATATCCGCCGCAGCACCAGCCAGCCCATGGCCAGATGCACCAGCAGCTTGGCCAGCACCCCGCCGAGCACCCCCAGCAGGCTGCCCCAGGCAGCCCGCAGCGCGGCCGGGGCGCTTTTGCCGGCCAGCAGCTCCGCAGCGAAGGCGCCCGCGAAAGGTCCTATCAGCATCCCCGGCGGGCCGAGCGTGAGCGCGCCCACGAGCGCGCCCACGAGCGCGCCCCAGATACCGGCGCGCCCGGCCCCGTAACGCCTGGCCCCGAGGGCCCCGGCGACGTTGTCGAGCACCATCGCCAGCAGACCCAGACCGATCAGCCAGGCCCAGTCGGCCCGCGAGAGCTCGCCGAAGCCCACCAGAACTTCGTGCAAGAGGGCCGCGCCCCAGATGACCGCGGTGGCGGGTACCGCCGGCACGAAGGTGAGCGCCAGGGCGGCAACCCAAAGGAGCGTGAACAGCGCATCGGCGAGCAGGTTCACATAGTCAACTTTAAAACGGCGCGGGTGAGAAGGGTTGACAGCGCACGGTGCACCCCGTTCGGTACCGCACCGCCAGGAGGCGGGGGCGGCACAGCCCCGCCCCCGCCGCTGCTTGTTTTGCTAGCCCAGCTCGCGCCTCAGGAACTCGAGCGCCTCGCTGTAGTAGTCCTCCACCGTTTCCGACTTTTTGGGCCCGTGGTCCTCACCCGAGTAGACCTTGTAGTTCTGGGGGGAACCGTAGAGGCTAACGCCCGCCCGGTAAACGCCGGGGTGCAGCGCCAGCGTCATCGGCACCGTGTCACCCCCGTTGTTGCCGCCCAGAATGGCCAGCCGGCGGCCGTCGGCGCGGCCGGACTCGGCCAGGAAGCGCGCCGCCGCCACCGCGTCGGCCACGTCCACCGTGCCCCACTGACCGCTGCGCGACTCGCGGTAGCTGCGGCCGTAGCCGGTGGAACCGTGGTAGTCGAGGTCGAGGTAGCCGTAGCCGTTGGCCGCAAAAAGCTGCGCCTGGGGGTTGAAGGAGAGGGTGCGCTGGTAGATGGAGCCGCTGCGCACGCTTACCACCGCCGGGGGCAGTTCCTCCCCGCTGGCGGGGGGGTAGTACAGCCCGTACACCTTGGCACCGCCTTCACCCTGGGGCTGGAAGCTCACCACCTCGGGCTCCACCCCGCCGCTGTCCAGACCCGCGGGCCAGCCGTAGGCGCGGGTTATCCACTTCTCGCCGTCGTAGACGACGACGCGCTCGCCCAGATTGGGGCCGCTGGCCAGGGCGGCCAGACCGTGGGCGTCGCCGCTAAGGCTGGAGATCCAGGCGGCTCCTTGGGGAAGCGCCACCTCCTCGGGAGCGCCGCCCGCCAGGCGCCAGAGGGTGGCCCGGCCCTCGCGGTTCTCGCGCAGGAAGAGCGCTCCTCCGGGACCGAAGCTCATGACCCTTTGCGCCTGGTTCCAGGCGGGCTCGAGCAGCATGGCGTCCTCGACCCAAACGGTCGTCTGGCCGCTTTCCAGGTCCAGGCGCACCAGCCGGTCGAGCTCCGCACCCTCGGGGTTCTCTATCCAGAAGAGGCTGCGCCCATCGGGACTGAAAAGCGGCTGGAAGACCGGGGTGCGCCGGCCGCCGGCCACCCGGCGCACCTCTACGGGCCCCTGCGGGCCCACCCGCGCCAGCATCAGCCGTCCGCCGTCCCAGGGAATGTTGGGCTGGTCGCCCTCCACCCAGGCGATGTGGTTGCCGTCCGGGCTCCAGGCGGGCTGCATGTAGAAGTCGGCGCCCTGAGCCCATATCTGGGGCCAGCGCTCGCCCGCCGCGTCGGCGGCTGCCAGCACGTCGCCGCCCTCGATGTGGTGTACGAAGACCACGCGCGAACCGTCGGGGCTGGGCTGGGGGTCTACGGCGGTGCCGAACTCGGGGGTGAGGGCCACGGGCTCGAGCGTGGCAAACGGCAGCTTCCAGACCCGGCCCGCGGCGACGTAGAAGACCTCGTCCGCGCCCAGGTTGAAGGTGCCGCCGCCGTTACGCGCCCCGGGCTCGAGCTCGTGCTCGGGCGCGTAGCGCAATGCGGCGTCGGCCCAGCCAAAGAGGCGGCTGGCGCCGGCTTCCTGCTCTACCCAGAATAAATGGCCACCCCGGCTGCGCACTTCGGCGTGGGGTGAAAGTCGTGCTTGAGATAAATGCTCCGGATTTCGAATAGCCATGCGACAAGTATACCGCGACCTGTCGCCGTTAGTGCAAATGCAGTGCAGGTTAAGTATATCTTGCCCATTAATTTTCAAACTACTACCCGTGTAACAGTTTAACCCCCTCCCGGTATGGTTGCGACTCAGGCGTAGCTACCGCCCGTCATCGCCAATTCATCCGGAACCCGGTCACAACCGGCTCACCGTCGTCTACCCGGCTCCGGGTGCCCGGCCCCGCAGCGCGCCGGGTGTTTTTTTCGAGGAGCGCGGGCCCGCCCGGCGCGCCGCGGATGCGCCGTCAAGCATGCTTCACCATGCGCTCCAGGAACTCCATTGTTTTCCGGTAGAAGTCTTCTATCGTTTCCGGGTTCTTCCATCCGTGCCCTTCGTCTTCATAAACCTGGTAGTGGTGGTGAACCCCGTGACCGCGCAGAACGCCGACCAGCTCCTCAGCCTGCGCAAGGGGCACGACCCGGTCCTTGCCGCCCTGAAAAATATAGAGGGCGTCTTTGATTTTGTGGGCGTGGGTCAGCGGGGAGCGCTCGCGGTAGAGCGCCGCCGCCTCGGGCAGGGGGCCGACAAGCAGGTCGCTGTAGTGCGCTTCAAACTTGTGGGTTTCCCGGGCGAGGCCGAACAGGTCGGTCACGCCGAACATGCTCACACCCGCCCGGTAAACGCCGGGGAAGAGCGCCAGCGTCATCAGCACCGTATAGCCCCCGGCGCTGCCACCCATGATGGCCAGCCGGCGGCCGTCGGCGCGGCCGGACTCGGCCAGGAAGCGCGCCGCCGCCACCGCGTCGGCCACGTCCACCGTGCCCCAGTTGCCGTACAGGGCTTCCCGGTAACTGCGGCCGTAGCCGGTGGAGCCCCGGTAGTTGAGCTCCAGATAGCCGAAGCCGCCGGTCGTAAAGAGCTGCGCCTGGGGATTGAAGGAGAGGGTGCGCTGGCTGGTGGGGCCGCCGTGAACGTTCACCACCGCCGGCGCTGGCGCGGCGGCGTTAGCGGGCGGGTAATAGATACCGTGTACCCGGGAACCGTCTTCGGCGTCAAAGCTCACCACCTCGGGCTCCACCCCGCCGCTGTCCAGACCCGCGGGCCAGCCGTAGGCGCGGGTTATCCACTTCTCGCCGTCGTAGACGACGACGCGCTCGCCCAGATTGGGGCCGCTGGCCAGGGCGGCCAGACCGTGGGCGTCGCCGCTAAGGCTGGAGATCCAGGCGGCTCCTTGGGGAAGCGCCACCTCCTCGGGAGCGCCGCCCGCCAGGCGCCAGAGGGTGGCCCGGCCCTCGCGGTTCTCGCGCAGGAAGAGCGCTCCTCCGGGACCGAAGCTCATGACCCTTTGCGCCTGGTTCCAGGCGGGCTCGAGCAGCATGGCGTCCTCGACCCAAACCTCCTTTTCCCCGGTCATGAGATCAAAACGCATCAGCCGGTCAAATTCTGCACCCTCGGGGTTCTCTATCCAGAAGAGGCTGCGCCCGTCGGGGCTGAAGAGCGGCTGGAAGACCGGGGTGCGCCGACCGCCGGCCACCTGCCGGATTTCTCCAGGGCCCTGCAGCCCCACCCGCGCCAGCATCAGCCGCGCACCGTCCCAGGGCATATTGGGATGGTCCCACTCCACCCACGCCAGGTACGCCCCGTCCGGGCTCCAGGCGGGCTGCATGTAGAAGTCGGCGCCCTGCGCCCATATTTTGGGCCAGTCCCGGCCGTCGCCGCTGGCCGCGGCCAGCACGTCGCGGTCCTCGTAGTGGTGTACGAAAACCACGCAGCCGTCGTCAGGGGCGGACCGGGGGTCGGCGGATGCCCCGAAGGCGGGGGTGAGGGCCGCGGGGTCGGACCGCCCGAGCGGGAGCCTCCACACCCGGCCCGCGGCGACGTAATAAACCGCGTCCGCGCCCGGGTTGAACGCGCCGCCGCCGTAGCCGACCCCGGGCTGCAGGGCGTGCTGGGGCGCAAAGCGCACCGGCGAACCGGCCCAGCCCATCAGCAGCGTTTGCCCCCGTTCCTGCTCTGTCCAAAAAAGCTGGTCGTTCCGGACGCGCACCTCGGCACGGGGCGAAAGCCGCGCCCGGGTCATGTCTTTTGGTGTTTGTACCGGCATGGGTGAGTATACCCCGCGCCCCGCGTGCGGGCGCTTTCCACCCTGCCCGCCGGGGCCGGTGAGTTATTCCCCTGGCGCTCCCAGCAGCGCCGGAGTAGCCTGCGGGACGAGATGGGCAGCAGGACCGCCTTAAATGATTCCCGAAAACGCCTGGCAGCGCTCTCGATCGCCGCTCTGGGCGTGGTATTCGGCGACATCGGCACCAGCCCCCTCTACGCCGTGCGCGAAGCCTTTGGCGCGCACTACGGCCTGGCCCTCACCCAGGCAAACGTGCTCGGTGTGCTCTCGCTCATATTCTGGTCGCTCGTCGTGGTGATCTCGCTGAAGTACCTGACGCTGGTAATGCGCGCCGACAACCACGGCGAAGGGGGCATCATGGCGCTTACGGCGCTGGTCATGCCCGGCAAGCTGCACCGCGGTCACTGGCGCTATTTTGCTGTCATGCTGGGACTCTTCGGAGCCTCTTTGCTATACGGTGACGGCATGATCACCCCCGCCATCTCGGTGCTGAGCGCGGTTGAGGGGCTCGAGGTAGCCGCCCCCCGGCTGGGGCCCTTCGTGGTCCCCGTGACCGTAGGCATCCTCGTGGCCCTCTTTCTTTTGCAAAGTCGCGGCACCCAGCGCGTCGGCGGCCTTTTCGGACCCGTGACCCTGGTCTGGTTCCTGTCCATCGCCGCGCTGGGCCTGGCCCAGATCGTGCGCAATCCCCACGTGCTCGCCGCGCTCAACCCCTGCCAGGCCGCGCGCTTCTTCGCCGCGAACGGGGGAACCGGGTTCTGGGTGCTGGGGTCGGTATTCCTGGTGGTCACCGGCGGTGAGGCCCTTTACGCCGATATGGGCCACTTCGGGCCGCTGCCAATCCGGGTGACCTGGTTCCTCATTGTGCTGCCAGCGCTGCTTGCCAACTACTTCGGCCAGGGGGCGCTGCTGCTGGCCAACCCCGCGGCTGTGACGAACCCCTTTTACCTGATGGCTCCCGCCTGGGCCACCTACCCGCTGGTAGCCCTGGCCACTGCCGCCACCATCATCGCTTCGCAGGCGGTGATCTCGGGTTCGTTCTCGCTCACCCGCCAGGCGATGCGGCTGGGCTTTTTGCCGCGCATGCGGGTAGTGCAGACCTCCAGTCATGAAATAGGCCAGGTCTACATCCCCACCATCAACTGGATCCTGATGTTCGCCACCGTGGGCCTGGTCCTGGGGTTTGGCTCCTCGAGCCGCCTGGCCGCGGCCTACGGTGTAGGGGTAACCACCGACATGGTCTTCACCACCCTGCTCTTCGCGGTGGTGGCCTGGAGTCTGTGGAAGTGGCCGCGCTGGCTGGTGCTGCTGATGAGCGCCGGCCTGCTGACGGCCGACCTAGCCTTTTGGGGCGCGACCATCGTGAAAATCCCCGAGGGCGGCTGGTTCCCGCTGGTGGTGGGGGCGGTGATGCTGCTGGTGATGACCACCTGGTACTACGGGCGCACCCTGCTGGCCGACGCCCTCAAGAAGGACGCCTTCCCCTTGACGCGCTTCCTGCGCACCCTAGCAGCCTCCAAGAAGCCCCCGCTGCGGGTGCCCGGTACCGCGGTCTACCTGACCCGCAACCCCGACGTGGCGCCACCAGCGCTGCTCGCGAACCTGAGCTACAACCACGCGCTGCACGAACACGTGGTGATAGTGAGCGTCGCAACCGAAGAGATACCCCGGGTGGCGGGTCATCTGCGGGGCGAGCTGCGCCGGCTCGAACTCGGCTTCACCCGGGTGGTGCTCCACTACGGCTTCATGGAACACCCCGACGTGCCGGTCGAGCTCTACGCCATGGAGGAGCTGGAGCTCGATCCCGAGACCACCTACTTCGTCCTCGGGCGCGAGGTGGTGCTGCCCGAGGGCAGGCTGGGGCTGCCCCGCTGGCGCGAACAGCTCTTCGCCATCATGCAACGCAATGCCCTGCCGGCCACGGCCTTCTTCGAACTCCCGCCCGAGCGCACCTTCGAGGTGGGGCATCTGGTGAGGTTATGAAATATCTTTAACTATTAACCAAGTTGTTAAACAGTGCGAAGAGCAATAAACTGTATATAGTATATACTGTTTGTTATCTTACAAGGATTGCACCTGGCAAGTACTATAAGAATATGAAAAAGTAACTTTCAGCACAAAGGGAGCAAAAGCAACGCTCACGTCGACAAGGAGTTCGAATATCAAGCTAAAGTTTTCCTGCCCGAGAAAGGCTTTGTGCCCTACCCCAACTTTCGCCTAAGAATAGGCGTCGCGTAACAGAAAAAAGGCTCGCACGTTCGACTTGGGGGCGGTCCAGTCACCTGTCATTGTCGAATGCAAATCACACATCTGGACCAGCGGAAATAACGTTCATAGCGCAAATCTGACAGCATGGAACGAAACTATGTTTTATTTGCACTGTGCACCCGAAGAATACAGGAAAATACTGTTCGTGCTTCGCAGTGCTCGAAAAAAGAACGGTGAAACATTGGCAAGTTATTACGTCAGAAATTTTGGGCACCTCATACCCGATGGTGTGGAAATTTGGGAGTACGACCCCGGCAGTGACGCTGTAACGACATACTGCGGTGGGGCTTAGGCGGGCTGGGCGGCGAAGCTTTCCAGCTCGTCCTTCCAGGGGCCCAGGTCCAGCTCGCCCAGGTGCTCCAGGTAGTAGCGCGCCCCGGCAACCAGGTTCTGGCGGAAGGCAGCCACTGCCTCGGGGGTGCGGTCGCGGCCGGTGCCAAACTCGCCAGCGATTACCCGGCGCAGGTAGTCGGCGTAGAGCCGGAGTTCCTTGACGAACATGTGCGGCCGCTCGGCATCGTTGGTGACCGTGGTGCGGCCGTAGATGTGGCCGACCATCTCCTCGAGCGTCCGCTCGCCCGAAAAGTAGGCCAGGTTGGGGCCGGGGCACACCGAAACACCCGTTTCCTTCATCTGCGGCTCCAGGTGGAACTGCAGGTGGGCCGGCTCGGCCAGGCCGGTGCAGAGGCACTGTTTTTCGAGCAGCTTGTTTATCTCGCGCTCCAGCTCCTGTGGCGGCAGGCCCTGCTCGCGCAGCTGCTTGATCTTGCGGTACTGGTAGTTGCGGCTGGCGGTGCAGATGGGTTTGTCGGTGAACTCGGTGTCGAACTCCAGATGGCCCTTGGGACAGGGGCTGCCGGGCTTGCCCTCCCGGTACCACTTGCGGTTCAGCTCCACCATCGAGGCGCTCCTAAGAACATTAAAGGGCACCCCCAGCGGCGAGGCGCCGGAGAGGTAGAGGTCTTCTTCGCCCGCGGCCGAAAGGTCACGGCGGGTGCGTTCGTCGAGCACCGTCACCTCGGGTACCAGCAGGAAGGGCGAGCCCCAGCCGACGCTGTCGAGGCCGTAACGGTTCCGCAACATCTCGTGTTCTGCGGCGGTGCCCACGCCTCCCTGGGCGGTAATGCGTACCTCGGGCGGCCCTGAGGGTACCGGGCGACCCAGCTTTTGCAGGGCCTTCTTGTAGACCTCGAAGAGCGAGGACACGATTTCGTCGCGCTTGTTCTTCAGCTCCTCGAGGATCGGCCCCATCAGGTAGCCCTGCGAGGCGAAGGCGTGGCCGCCGCAATTGAGGCCGCTCTCGACCCGGTATT
>JAMOUW010000011.1 GCA_027067955.1 Thermaceae bacterium | reverse complement strand
TCGACCCCGCCGACCCCGAAGAGCTCTTGTGGCGGGTGCTGGCCAATCTTGACCCGGCCCGCGACGCCTGGGTGGAGGACTATTCCTTCGGGTCCGCGCTTGTCCTCGACGGCACCCGCAAACTGGTCGCGGAGGGTGCCCGTCCATGGCCCGAGGTGGCCCGGCTGGATGCGGCCACGCTCGACCGTATGCGTCCGCTTATGGAACGCTACCTGCCCGGCTAGCGGTTTTTCGGACCTCGCGGGGCGAAAGCGCACGGGAGAGGGAAGCATTTCCCCTCTCCCGTGTCTGGGGTGTATCTGCCGCTTTAATGGTGGAACTTGGCGATGAAGACGTCGCCGAAGGGGGTGGCAACCTGACCCGGATACAGGCCCTCAGTCTTGCCCACGATGTAGGCGTTGCCGTCCTTGTCCAGACCCAGGCCTTGGATATAGTCATTGTTATCAAGGATCTGTTTATTGGCCGGGGTGTACTCGGTGACGACGTTGGAATCATCACTGGAGAACTGGGTAAGCCAGATTTGCTCACCGGTGGCGGGGTCGAACCTGGCAATAAAGGGGTCCTGATCCCCTTTGAGATTGTATCCTGGGAAGGAGCCCTGGGTGTTCCCGGTGATCGTCGGGGCCGGGTTTCCACCCGCGTCGACGGCGATGTTGTAGACCTCTTCGTGCTTGTCCGTACCGATTTGGGTCAACCAGACGATGGAGCCGTCGTCGGTGCTTAACTTGGCTAGATAGAGGTCGGTTTCCCCATACGCTGTTTTTCCGGGGAAGGTGCCGCTAGTGCTGCCGTAGACATAGACGTTGCCGTCGGCATCGAGAGCCGCTTGGGTATATTCCTCCGTACCCGAGGTGCCGATCTGGCTCAACCAGATCAGTTTGCCGTTGGGGTCGAGCTTGAGAACGTAAGCGTCACTGGAGCCAGCGTTTTTCTGGCCAAGGAGGTTGCCTTTGGTGATGCCGTAGATGTAGATATTGCCGTGAGCGTCTACGAGTGGCTTGCTGGTCGTGTCGTAGTCGTCAGAGGTGAGATCAAAACGCCACAAACGCTTGCCATTTTGGTCATATTTGTCGACAAATACGTCCCAGTATTTTTTACCGGCGGCTACGGGGGTTTCTGTGTCGTCGTCAGGATTGTAGGTGTGACCGCTGAGGATCAGATGTTCTTCGGGGTCCAGAATCAGTCCCAGCTTCTTGTAATGAGAGTAGAGCTGGTCGCGGTCGAAAGAGAAGACCCAATTGAGGTTGCCGTCGGCGTCGTAGGATGCCAAGAAAGGTACGTCGTCCAGGTAGTTTTTGTCGTCGCCTTCGGCGAAGCTGCCGAAAGTAAACCCTGCTACGTAGACATTGCCGGCGGCGTCCACAACGAGATCGTCGGGGCCTTCGTTGCTATCTTCGCTGGTGGCCAGTTGTCGCATCCACAACACGGAGCCGTCGTCGGCCGCCATTTTGCCGATGATGACGTCACCGGTTTTGTTGGGGTTGGAGGCGTCGTCGACAACCTTGGTGTAGGTTGTGCCGACGAAGTATACCTCCCCTTTCTTGGCGGGGTCCGGGCTGCTGGAGTGAAGGGCTATCCTACTGAGGAAGTGTTCATCGTGCCCTACCGGAACCTGGCTTACCCATATGCGCTTTCCAGCGTTGTTATACTTGACCACGAACAAGTTTTCGTCTTCCTGGTCTTCGATGAGCGTTCCGTTGGTGGCTCCGAGCGTGTAAACGTTACCTTCGGGATCCACTATCGAATCCAGGGGGGTGTCTTCCGCTGGGGTTCCGAACTGCACCAGCCAAGCCAGGGAGCCGGGTGCGATGCTGCATTCACGGGTGACTTCTACGTAAACCGAGTCTACGCCTTCCAATGAAAGTTTGCCCTTTTGGATCCCGGGTTCTGTGCAGGGATCTACAGATAGCTTAACGACGAACGTTTTACCCGCATCCAGTTTGCCCGTAGCTGGATCGGCGTGGAGCCAGGGCACGTCGGATTTTAGATTGAATGTGCGTTTGCCACCATTGGCATCTCTGATGCCAATGGCTTGGGGTGCCGGCGTTTGTTTGCCGACATATCCTTTAAAATCCAGAGAATTTGGAGCTACTTGCCATTCCGGCTTGGTGTTGCAGGAACTCAGCGCCAGCAGAGCCAGCAGCGGGAAGAGAAGAATGCGCAGGTTCCTGGTGCGATATAAAGAGTGTTCCATGGTCAATCCCTCCAATACAACAAACAATATGCCAAGAATAACATATCTGTCCATAGCGGCCCGCGACAGTTTTGGTGGTCAGCTTACGGTTTCCCCTGTGCGGGTACGGGTTACGGATTGACCTTTGCGCACGGAACGCGGGGCGATTAATATAGGGTGCGTATGCGCGTTATCGTCGTAGGCACCCGCGGGAGCCTCCTCGCCCTGACCCAGACCCGCTGGGCGGTCGAGCGCCTCAAAGAAAACTGGCCCGAGACCGAATTCAAAATCAAGACCATCCAGACCAGGGGCGACCGCGGCGCCGACCCCCGGGAGCAGAACATATTCGTGGGTGAACTGGAAGAAGCCCTGCGTACCGGGGAGATTGACATCGCGGTGCATTCCCTTAAGGACCTGCCCACGACCCAGCCAGCGGGGCTGGTGATTGCGGGGGTGCCCCGCCGGGTGGATCCGCGGGATGTTTTTATTGGTCGCAACAGCATAGCGGGCATGGCTGAGCTACCTGCAGGCGCACGTATCGGTACCAGCTCGGTGCGGCGCCGGGCCCAGCTGCTTGCCTGGCGGGACGACCTGGAGATCATTCCCCTGCGCGGAAACGTCGACACCCGCCTCAAGAAGCTGGTGGAGGGTGATCTGGACGGCATAGTATTGGCGGCAGCGGGCCTTTTGCGCCTGGACATGCGCAACCGCATCGGCGAGTTCGTGGATACCGAGATCATGCTGCCGGCTCCGGGTCAGGGGGCCCTGGCTCTGGAGGTGCGCGAGGGTGACGATATGGCGGACGAGCTCGCTTACAGCCTCAACCACACGTTGACGCGGGCGCGGGTGCTGGCCGAGCGCGGCTTTCTGCACGGTCTCGGAGCGGGCTGCCTGGCCCCCGTGGGAGCGCTGGCGCAGATAGAAGACGACGTCCTGGTTCTCGACGCCGGGGTGCTTTCGCTCGACGGCAAGACGCTGATCAGGGGAGAGATCGAGGGCGATCCGGACGAGGCGTGGGAGCTGGGATTGGAGCTGGCCGCGGACGTGCTCGAGGCCGGGGGGCGCGAGCTGCTTGCCGGGGTCGGCGAGGGTTGATCCTGTGCCTTGCTGAAAACTTTTGGGGCTTCCCTTATACTGGGTGGCGTTATGGCGATGAAGCGCCTGACGCGCCAACGCAAAGCCGTGCTCGATGTGGTGCAGAAGGCACGCAACCACCCCGACGCCGCCTGGATTTATCAGGAAGTGCGCAAGATTGTACCCAGCATCAGTTTGGGCACCGTATACCGCACCCTGGAAGCCCTCGTTTCCGACGGGCAGATCGCAGTGCTGGCGCGCGCCGGCGAAGCCACCCGCTACGACGCCAATCCGGTGCCGCACCATCACCTGATATGTGAGAGTTGCGGCGAGATCATTGATCTGGAGATCGGGCTTCCGGACCTGCTCGGGCCGGCCCGCGAAGCCTATCCGGAGCTGGCAATACACGAGGTCAAGGTGGAATTCCGCGGGCTCTGCCCCGCCTGCCGGCGAACGATCCGCTCTTGAGCTGGAGCTTGCTTGCACGCCTGGCGCGCCGTGGGATAACACCGGGGCTCGGGCGGATGCGCGAGCTCCTGGCCCGCCTGGGCAATCCGGAGCGGGCTTTTCGCGTGGTGCTGGTCGGCGGCACGAACGGCAAGGGGAGTACCGCGCGGGCGCTGGCGCGAATCATGCAGGCTGCGGGCGAGCGGGTCGGTTTGTTCACCAGCCCCCATTTGCTGAGCGTCTGTGAGCGGATCGAGGTGGACGGCGTCCCCATCGGGAAGGGGACGCTAGAACGATGGCTGGACTTGCTCGCGGATGATCTGGAAGCGGTCGGCGCCAGCTACTTCGAGGCATTGGCGGCGCTGGCCCTGGCTTACTTTGCCGGGAGGCGCGTGCAAACGGCGGTGCTGGAGGTGGGTCTGGGAGGGCGCTTCGACGCCGTGAACGTTACCGAACCCGAGCTTTCGATAATAACCAACGTCTCCCTGGATCACACAGACTGGTTGGGGCCCACCCTTGCGCACATTGCCCGGGAGAAAGCGGGGATTTTGCGTCCCGGAAAACCCGCGCTCACGGCGGCGCAGGGGCTCGGGAGAAAATTGCTCGCCGAAGCCGCCAGGGAACGGGGCGCGTTGCTCGAGCAGGTAGCGCCGGTACACGTGTCCCTCCACGGTTACGGGGTGAGTTTTATGTATGCCGGCAATGTCTACTACGCCCCCCTGATGGGGCGTCACCAGGCGGCCAATATTGCGCTGGCTTTGCGGGCGGCCGGGTTGATGGGGGTTTCCGACGCCGCAATGCAGGAGGGGCTTTTGGAGCTGCGCCACCCGGGCCGGCTCGAGTACCGTTCCGCGGAAAGGCTGCTCCTCGACGGCGCCCACAACCCGGCGGGAGCCCGCACGCTCGCGCAGGCCCTGGCGGATTATTTCCCCGCGAGCTCCCGGGCGCTGGTATTCGCCGTTTCGCGCGACAAGGATATTGCAGGGCTGGCCGCCGCGTTACGGCCCGTTTTTAACTCGGTCTGGCTTACCGGCTATCCCGCGGAGCGCTCCGCTTCGCCCGCAGAGCTGCTACCGCACTTTCCGGGTGCAATGCAGGAGGCCGATCCCCTGCGGGCGCTGGCCGCCGCCCGCGCCGCCCGGCCGCCCGGGGGGCTGGTAGTGGTTGCGGGCAGTCTTTACCTGCTGGCGGCCCTGCTTCGCGCGGAGGCCGGATTGCCGCCCGAAGAAATGTCTCAGTAAGGGGGACGCCAGGGCTGCACGCCGGAGCGATCCAGTTTTGCCAGCATCTCGGCGGCGTTCAGCCGCAGGGTAGGATGGCGCCAGCCGGGAGCCACGTCCGCGAGCGGTACCAGTACGAAGGCTCTTTCGTGCAGCCGGGGGTGCGGTAGAACCAGACCCGGCAGTTCGAGTACCGTGTTGCCGTAGTCGAGCAAATCCAAATCGAGGGTGCGGGGGCCCCAGCGCACCCGGCGTTCGCGGCCGTGGGAGCGTTCGATCGCCAGCAGCTCCTCCAGAAGCGCTTGCGGTGCCAGGGTCGTTTTTACGGCCAGCACCGCATTAAGGTAGGGTCCCTGTCCCGGGGAGCCCACGGGCGCCGTTTCGTAGATCGGCGAAAGCCCGGCCAGGCGCACCTGCGCGGGGCGCGACAGCGCGCCCACCGCGGCGAGCAGGTGTCCGGCGCGGTCGCCCAGGTTGGAACCCAGTGCTATAAGGGCCTCGACGCCGTTCACGCTACCAGCCTACCCCGCGGTAGCGGCGTCACCCCTCCGGTTCGCGCCGCTTTTCAACTTCGGCGTATACATCGCGAAATACTCCTGGGAGAGGCGCGTGCGGTTTGTGCACCCGCACCAGCAGCGCTTCTACGTTGTCGCAACTCTGCAGGAGACGGTCTGCCAGGGTATCGGCGAGCGCCTCTATCAGGTAGAAGCGCCTGCCTGTCACCACCTCGGCCACCATCTGGTGAACGTCGGCATAATCTACGGTGGCGGCGAGCCGATCGCCCTTGCCCTCATATGCGATCTCCAGTTCCACGTCCACGATGAAGCGCGCCCCCAGCGTGCCCTCCTCGGGTTTCACGCCATGGCGCCCGTAGAATTCGAGTCCTTCAAGTACGATCTTGCCCATCTAGTCCTCCACCGCCTGCCACACAGCCAGCGCTTCAGCGTGGGCCGCCACGTCGTGTACGCGCAGGATCCTCGCCCCCCGGCTCGCCGCCGCCAGATGCGCAGCCACGCTGCCGCAAATACGCCGATCCGGGCTTTCCACGCCGGTAAGTTCTCCAATGGCGCGTTTGCGGCTGAGCCCGGCTAATACCGGGTGGCCTAGTGCGGTGATACGCTCCAGACCCCGCAATAGCGCCAGATTGTGCTCCAGCAGTTTGCCGAAGCCGAAGCCGGGATCCAGCACCACCTGCGGTACCCCGGCAGCCAGGGCGGCCGCCGCCTGCTGCTGTAGAAACGCTGTCACCTCGTGCACCACGTCGTCGTAACGCGCGTGCTGCATCATCGTTTGGGGATCGTCGACGGGGCTGTGCATGATGACGACCGGGGCCCCGTGGCGGGCCGCCGCCTGCACCATGCGCTCGTCGCGTAATCCGCCCACGTCGTTTAGCAGATGGGCTCCCAGAGCCAGTGCCTCACCGGCCACCTCGGGTTTGCGGGTGTCAATGCTGATGGGCAGATCCAGCGTTAGCAAGGCCTCGATCACTGGCAGCACCCGCCGTTTTTCCGCGCTCGCGCTCACCGGGGCCGCGCCGGGCCGGGTAGATTCGCCGCCCACGTCGATCAGGTCTGCCCCTTCGTCTTTCATCGCGCGCGCCCGTTCCAGCGCCGCTTCCGCGTCCAGATAGCGCCCGCCGTCGGAAAACGAGTCCGGGGTGACGTTGAGCACCCCCATCAGCCGGGGGCGGTCAAGGTCAAGGGTGTAGCCGCGCAGGTTTAGTTTCACCCCGGCATTATACGCGGGGCACCGGTCCCCGCCCCGCTGCGCTAAGCTGGAGTGAGGAGCGAAAGGGGGAACATATGCGCGGAGTCCTCGCAGCCGTAGACCTGGGGTCGGGTTCGCAGGCGGTGCTGACCAGCGCGGCGTTGCTGGCGCGGGTGCTGGATGTTCCGCTGGTGGCCATGCACGTGGTGGCCGACAGCTACCTGCGCTCGGCGCCGCGGCGTTTCGCCGAGGTATGGGAGCCGGAACTGGAGCCCGTTTTCGAGCGAGCGCGGGATGCGCTGGCGCGACTGGCCCGCAAGAAGCTGGCCTTGCTTGCCCCGGAGGGGGCCGAGCTCGAGCTGCCGCGCGGCAATCCTACCCAGGAGGTTGCCGCGGCGGCACGCAACCATGCCCTGGCGGTACTGGCGGCGGAAGGTAGTACGCCGCTGGAGCGCATAGCTCGCGGCGGGGTTTCGCGCTACTTGATGCACAGGGGAGAGGTGCCGGTTCTTTCGCTGCGCCCCGAGCGGCCGCTCGAGCGCGTGGCCCGCGTGGGTGTGGCCGTTGACGACTCCAGCGCCTCGCTTGCGGCGCTCAAAGTTGCGCATACCCTAGCCGCGGCGGCGGGGGCGGAGCTAGTCGCCTTCCACCTGGTCAGCGTGGCCCCCCAGAGCTGCTGCGTTCCGCAATACCTGCCCCCGGAGGCCCTGGAAGCGGCCGATCTGGACCGCCAGGCCGAGGCGGCGTTGCGGAGGCGGCTGGGCTACGAAGGTTCCCTCATAGTTGCTCGTGGCGAGGAGATAGAGGGTCTGCTGGATCTTTCCCGCGAGCACGGGGTGGACCTTCTCGCCATCGGCTCCCGGGCCAGGAGCAGTCACTGGACGCGGCTGGGTCGCAGTGTCGTGGGGTTGCTCTACAAATCCGAACTGCCGCTTTTGGTCGTTCCCGAAGCTGCGCGCCTTTGATTTTCGTAGCGGGCCGCTATACTGAGTCCAATGCGGCCGTATTCGACCCCCTGGTATCTCAGCCTCTCGGCTTACTGGTTCGCCACCAGCTTCAAGTGGTTTTTGGTGCTGCTCGTACTTCTGCCGGCGCGGGTGGCCGAGCTGGTGGACCCGGCGGAGAAGGCTACGCGGCTGGGGTGGCTGTTCGCCGTGGGCGCGGTCATGGCTTTCGTGGGACCGCCGGTCTTTGGTTTCCTGTCGGATCGTTTTCCCTCCCGTTGGGGTCGACGCATGCCCTACCTGGGCGCCGGTGCTTTGCTCACCGCCGCGGGGCTCGTCTGGATGGCCTACGCCCCCGGTTACTGGAGCCTTTTTGCTGCCTACATCCTTTTGCAGCTCGCCGATGACCTGGCCACCGGCCCCTACTCGGCGCTGATCCCCGACCTGGTGCCGCACGAACAGCGCGGCACCGCGTCGGGCTGGATGGGGGCGTTGCAAGTTTCGGCGCAGATCGTCGCCGGAATTGCGGGTTTTACCATCGCCCGCCTGCCGGTGCTCTTTTGGTTGACGGCGGGCCTCAACCTGGCGGCGGCGGCCTGGACGCTGCTCGTCATCCGCGAGCCCCGCGGTGTCGCCGGCCGCCGCGAGGGTTTCGTGGAAAGTATGCTCGCCCCCTGGAGGAATCCGGACTTCCGCTGGGTCTGGGGCACGCGCTTTTTGGTGATGTTCGGACAGTACGTGGTACAGACCTACCTGCAGTACTACCTGGCCGACGTGGTGCGCGTCTTTACCCTTTGGGGCCGCAGCGTCGCTTCCCAGGCCTTCCAGGCGGTGGCGCTGCTGGGCCTCGTCATCTCCGCGGGCGCGGCGGTCAGCTCGGTGCCCGCCGGGCGCTGGTCGGACCGGGTGGGCCGCAAACGCCCCATCTATCTGGCGGGGACGGTGATGGCCCTGGTGATCGTACCCTTGTTGCTGCTGCCGCGTTACGACGTGCTGCTTTTAGTCGCCCTCGTCTTCGGTCTCGGTTACGGGGCCTACACCGCGGTGGACTGGGCGCTGGCTACCGACGTGCTGCAGGTGCCCGAGGCGCACGCCACCGACATGGGCATCTGGCAGACGTCGATAGTATTACCGCAGATTCTGGCGGGGTCGCTGGGCGGACTGGTGGATGCGCTTAACCGCGCGAGCCCCGGTTCTGGTTACACCGTACTGTTCTTGCTGGCGGCGGCGGGCTTTCTGCTCGGTACGCTGCTGGTGCGACAGGTACGGGGCGTTCGCTAGCTTGAATATCCATGCAGCGGCCGGGTAGCATTAAAGGGCTGGCGAGGAAGGAGGCCCCGAGTGGAGTTTTTATTAAGCATTTCGCGCCTTATCGATACCCTCAACGAGGCCGTGGGCCGGCTGGTTTCCTGGCTGACGCTCTTTATGGTGATCGTGGGCGTATACAACGCGGTCACCCGCAAGCTCTCGCAAACCATCGGCGTCGACCTCAGCTCCAATACCTATATAGAACTGCAATGGTACATGTTTGCGCTCGTCTTTATGTGGGGCGCGGCCTACACCCTCAAACACAACGCCCATGTGCGCGTGGACATCATTTACGCGCGGTTGTCAGAACGCGGCCGGGCCTGGGTGGACGTTTTCGGCATCCTGCTCTTCCTGCTGCCTTTCACGGCGGTGGTCCTCTGGACGGCCTGGCCCATAGTGGCCGATTCGTGGAAGATCCACGAGATGTCCCCCGACCCCGGCGGGTTGCCGCGCTACCCCATCAAGGCGGCCCTGATTGTGGCCTTCGTGCTGCTCTTTTTGCAGGGTCTCAGCGAGCTGATAAAGCGTGTCGCCCTGCTTTCGGGGCGCACCGTCGCCCTGGATGAGGGAGAGGAGGAACCGTCGCTATGAACCCCGATCTGCTCGGACCTCTCATGTTCGCTGCGGCCTTCGTTTTCATATTCACCGGCTTTCCGGTTGCTTTTTCGCTGGCGGGCACCGCGCTCGTCTTCATGCTGATCGGTATCTCGCAGGACGTAATGGGCTTCAATCTGATGTCGGCGCTGCCCGAGCGCATTTTCGCCATCTACGAGAACTACACCCTCCTGGCCGTGCCCTTCTTTATCTTCATGGGCACGATGCTCGAGCGCTCCGGGCTTGCCGAGAACCTGCTGCGCACCATGGGCATCCTCTTCGGGCCGCTGCGCGGCGGACTCGCCATCAGCGTGGTCGTGGTTGGTACGCTGCTCGCCGCCGCCACCGGCGTGGTTGGCGCCACGGTGGTCGCCATGGGTCTCATCAGTCTGCCCGTCATGCTGCGCTATGGCTACTCCAAGGAGCTGGCCACCGGGGTGATCGCCGCCTCGGGGACGCTGGGGCAGGTGATCCCGCCCTCGATTGTGCTCATCGTGCTGGCCGACCAGCTGCAGGTCTCGGTAGGCGACCTCTTCGTGGGCTCGCTCATCCCCGGGCTCAGCCTTTCGGCGATGTATATTCTCTACGTCGTAGCGGTGGCAATATTCAAACCCAAGGCCGCCCCCGCGCTGCCTCCCGAGGAGCGTGACCTGAGCGGGCTGCGCCTCTTCAAAGAGGTCATGCTCGTCATGATGCCGCCGCTGGTGCTGATTCTGCTGGTGCTGGGCAGTATCTTCGCGGGGCTCGCCACCCCCACCGAGGCCGGTGCTTTCGGCGCTCTGGGCGCAATCTTCCTGGCCATGCTCTACCGCAGCTTCAACCTCAAGGCGCTGGTGGAGACGATGGACGCCACCGCCAAGCTGACCAGCATGGTGATGCTGATCCTGGTGGGCTCCACCGCTTTCTCGCTCGTCTTCCGCGGTCTCTATGGCGACATCTGGGTAGAGGACCTGCTACTCAATCTACCGGGCGCCGAGGTGGGTTTTCTCATTACCGTCAACCTGATAATTTTCATCCTCGGTTTCTTCATCGACTTCTTCGAGATCGCCTTCATCATCATCCCGCTCGTGGCGGGGCCCGCGGCCACGCTGCTCTCGCCGCTATTTCCCGACGCGGTCGAGCCCGCGCGTTTGGCTCTCGTTTGGTTCGGGATCATGATCGGTATGAACCTGCAGACCTCGTTCCTCACGCCGCCCTTCGGGTTCTCGCTCTTCTACCTGCGCGGTGTCTCCCCGCCCGAGGTGACGACGATGCACATCTACCGCGGCGCGGTGCCCTTCATCGTCATCCAGCTGATCGGTCTTACCCTGATGATCGTATTCCCGCACATAGCCACCTGGTTGCTCACCGTGACCTCTTCCGGTTATTAGAGCCGCAGGCAGGCCGCCGCCCCGGGTACCGGGACCGGGGCGGCGGCTCTTCGCTACAGAGAGCGCCGCGGCCCGGTGGGCCGCGGCGCGTGTACGTCGTCTTTCGAGGACTACGAGCGCGAGCCCACGTACTGCACGTAGGCGGCCTCGGCGGTGCCGAACCAGCGGTAGATGTCGTCGCGGAACGGCTTCCAGTCGGAGTAGATTTTCTTGTAGAGAGCGTCGCCCGCGGCCAGTTCGTCGAAGAGCGCCAGCGCCTCCTTCTGGGCGGCGTCCATGATGTCGCTCGAGAAGCGGCGCAGCTTCACACCCTTGGAGAGCAGGCGTTTGAAGGCAGGCGGGTTCTTGAAGTCGTAGTCCACCATCATCTGCTGGTTGGCTTCGGCGGCCGCTGTCATGTAGATCTGCTGGTATTCCTTGGGCAGCGCCTCCCAGGCCTTGAGGTTGACGAAGGTGTGCAGCGTGGGGCCCGGCTCCCACCAGCCGGGGTAGTAGTAGTACTTGGCCACTTTGTAGAAGCCCTGTTTCTCGTCGTCGTAGGGGCCGACCCACTCGGTGGCATCGATGGCGCCGCGCTCGAGTGCCGGGTAGATCTCACCGCCGGCCAGCACCTGTACGGTCACACCCAGGCGCGCCATCACCTTGCCGCCCAGGCCCGGAATGCGCATTTTCAGGCCCTTGAGGTCGGCGACGCTGTTGATTTCCTTGCGGAACCAGCCACCCATCTGCACGCCGGTGTTGCCGGCGGGGAAGCCGATCATGTTGAAGTCGGCGAAGAGCTCGTTGAGCAGTTTGTTGCCGTTGCCGTCGTAGAGCCAGGCGTTCTGCTGGCGGAAGTTGAGGCCGAAGGGAACCGCGGTGGCGAAGGCGAAGGCCGGGTGTTTACCAATGTAGTAGTATGCAGCGGTGTGGCCCGCCTGTACGGTGCCCTGCTGCACCGCGTCCACGACCTTGAGGCCGTGCACGATCTCGCCACCCGCGTATACGCGAATATCGAAGTTACCGTCGGTCATCGCCCGCACGCGGTCGGCGATCGTCTGCGCGCCGCCGTAAATAGTGTCGAGCGCCTTGGGCCAGCTGGTGGCCATACGCCAGCGGATCTTCTTTTTGGTCTGGGCGAAGACCGGACCGAAGACGGTGCTTGCGGCTACACCCGCCGCTGCTTTTTTCATAAAATCTCGACGTTTCATTCTATACCCTCCTCTTAGGTACGGCGTTGTTACGGCTCGATTATACGTTCGCCTACGGTATTCATGCAAGGATGCGCCGTTGCTGGCGGGAAGAATTAGTATGCAATGTAGAAGTATGTCTCTTTCAAATCCCGCACCTGGGAATAGCACTTGCGGAAGTAAACGCGCAAGCGGTCGTTGAACCCGTTGGAACTGTAGACACCCCGGAAGTACACCGATTCGGGCCGGGTATCGGTATAGATCGCCCGCACCCGCTGCTTTCCGGCCGGGGGCTCCACGATGTAGCGGCGGTGCATTCCCGGCAGCGGCAGCACGTGGGTGCCCGCGGGCAGGTAGACGCCGTATTCGAACTCGTAGGTGCTGCCGTCAGGATCGATGGCCACCAGGGTGACGTATCCGCCGCGCCGCAGGCTGATCAAGAACTGCACGTCTTCGCCGACGTAATAGGTGGACCCGCGGCCGCGATCGGGTTCGAAGCGGGTAATTACGTTGCTGAGGTCGAATTCCATCGAGACCCCAACCTGCACGTCACCCGGACTGACCGTAATAGTGCAGGCCGAAAGCAGAATCACGAGCCCCATGAGAGCGGCAAGTTTTTTCATGTCACCTCCACAGGACGAGTTTATCCCACGTGCATGAAAGCAGGAACTTTCAAGATTAAGGACGGCTTAAGCCTCATCCCACAATCGCGCCTGCGCCACAGGGGCGAAGCGGCGGCGGTGCTCGGGGCAGGGTCCCAGCCGCGCCAGATTGCGCAGGTGGGCCTTGGTGCC
>JAMOUW010000010.1 GCA_027067955.1 Thermaceae bacterium | reverse complement strand
TTGGGCCACCTTGCCCGCTGCGACGTAGCCTGCGGGCAGAACCACGATAGCCTTCATGCCCGCTCGCGCGGCGTAGGCGGCGGCCGAGGCGGCGGTGTTGCCGGTACTGGCCGCAGCCACGGCTTCAGATCGGTGTTCCGCGGCCTTGCTGACTGCCATGGTCATGCCGCGATCCTTGAAGCTGCCCGTGGGGTTGAGCCCTTCGTATTTCGCAAAGATGCGCACGCTGCGATCACGGGCTTCGGGCGGTCCCCCGAGGGGTACCAGGGGGGTGAACCCCTCAAGCAGGCTGATTACAGGGGTTTCGGCCCCCACCGGCAGCCGGTTACGATAGCGCTCCAGCAAAGGTTGGCGCATTTTATATCTCCTCCATGTATTCTGGCTTGTATTCGGGCGCTGGAATGGCTGCGGGGAGCGGTGGATGACCGGGATAACCTTCCAGCATGCGTAACAGGTCGCCCACTACGGCGCTGGCGGTTACCGCGCTGCCTGCGCCACCACCGCTAATGAGTACCTCGCCTACCGCGTCGCCGCGATAGAGGAGGGCGTTCCTGGTCTGAGCCGCCAGCACCAGGGGATGGGTTGCGGGCAGCATGACCGGGCGTACCTGCGCCCGCCAGCCGCCATCACCGGGTGTCAGGCTGGCCACCAGGCGGATCCGCATGCCCTGAGCCTCGGCCGCAAACACCTGTTCGCGGTTCAGTCCCTGGATCCCGCGCGTGTTGTCGCGTACGTTTTCCCAGTTGTAATCGGGATCCACCGCCAGACGGGCAAGTACCGTCAGCTTGTGGGCGGCGTCGATACCACCTATGTCCAGAAAGGGGTCTTCTTCCACGAATCCTTTGCTCTGAGCTTCTTCCAGCGCCTCCGAAAAACCGAGGCCGTCCTCCATGCGGCTGATTACGTAACTGGTGCTGCCGTTGAGGATGCCGTGCAGCTCGAGCGTGCGGTTGCCGCGCAGCGCGCCCGAGAGCGGCTCGATGACGGGCGTTCCGGCCATCACACTGGCCTCGTAATACAGGAGACCTTCCATTGCGTGTGCTTTTAACAGGTCCCAGCGTTCCGCCAGGAGTGCCTTGTTGGCGGTGACTACGGGGAGGCCTTCCCCAAGGGCGTCGAGTACCAGTTTTCCCGCTTTGCCGGTGCCTCCCATCAGTTCGACCACTACATCGGCTTCTTCAAAGACGCGGTTTATGTCGGTGGTAAGCAGACCTTCGGGCACCCATGCCGGGCGTGCCTTGCGGGGGTCGCGCACCAGAATGCCGGTCAGAGCCGGTTCGAGTCCCAGCTTTCGGAAGCGGTCGCGCTGTTCGTCGAGCAGTTTGACGAAACCGCTTCCCACCGTTCCCGCGCCCAGGAGTGCGATGCGCAGCGTTTCCATGGCAAGATTATACGTTCACCCACCACCGTGCTTGTGATACGATACACACTCAAGTATGGCGCTTATCGTACAGAAATATGGCGGAACCTCGGTTGGGGACTTGGACCGTATCCACAAGGTTGCCCAGCGTATCCAGCATTATCGTGAGAAGGGCCATGACCTGGTCGTCGTTGTGTCGGCAATGGGCCGCAGTACCGACGAACTGATAGCCTTGGCGAAACGGGTCAATCCCAGGCCCGAGCCGCGCGAGCTCGACCTGCTCACCACCACCGGGGAGCAGCGTTCGGCGGCTTTGCTGGCCATGCAGCTGCAGGCTTTGGGCTTGCCGGCGCGGGCTTTCGTGCAGCATCAGATTGGGATAACCACCGACGGGCGTTACACCAACGCCCGTATCGTCGAGGTGCGTCCGGATAAAGTTTTGGCCGCCATTTCTAGCGGCCACGTAGCAGTTGTGGGCGGTTTTATGGGTACCACTCCGGAAGGCGAGCTCAATACGCTGGGGCGGGGTGGTTCCGATACCACTGCTGTGGCGCTGGCTGCAGCATTGGGGGCACATGAAGCCGAGATCTTCACAGATACTGACGGGGTTTTTACTACCGATCCGCACCGCATTCCCGAAGCCAGCAAGATTGATCACATCGCCTACGACCCGATGATTGAGATGGCTGCACTGGGGGCCAAGGTACTGCACCCGCGCGCGGTCTGGTACGCCAAGCGTTACGGTGTGCGCCTGCACGTGCGCAGTGCTTTCAACTACAGTAGAGGCACCATCGTATCGGAGGAAGCAATGAAACTCGACCGTCCCGTTACCGGAGTTGCCATAGACGAAGGGCAGGCACAGATCGGTCTGGTAGGTATTCCCGACAGGCCGGGGATCGCCAGCCGCGTTTTTGAAGCTCTGGCTGCACGCGGCATAGCCGTGGACATGATCATTCAAGGGGTTCCCGGCCATGACGCCAGCCGGACCCAGATGGCCTTTACCGTACCCAAGGACTACGCCGAGGATGCGCTTGAGGTGCTGCGCAAACTCACCGCCGAAATGGGGGGCGAGGTTACCTACAACCCGGCCATCGCCAAGGTTTCGATAGTGGGGGTGGCGCTGGCTTCTACCCCGGGTATACCCTCGCGTATGTTCGATGCGGTGGCGCGGGTGGGGGCGAACATCGAGATGATTGCCACCAGCGAGGTTCGTATTTCTGTCATCATCCCCGCCGGGTTGGCGGAGGCCGCTGCCCGCGAGATTCACCGGACCTTCGGTCTCGACCGGGACGAAGAGGAGAACGATTCATGAATAAAATAATTTTGGATTGGAGCGATATCACCCGGCTGGCCGGCAAGTTGATCGCTCAGCTTAATCGCGACGACTATGACGTGGTGCTGGCCGTAACCAGAGGGGGGATGATCCCCGGCGCCCTTGTTAGCGAAGCCATGGACCTGCGCAACGTCATGACCGCAGCGGTTATGTTTTATCAGGACGATCAGCGGGCACTGGAGGAGCCGCATTTCCTGCAGTTCCCCGGAGACGCGCTGTTATTGGGGAAGCGGGTCCTGATAGTGGACGACGTTTGGGATTCGGGCAAGACGGCCCTGGCGGTGCGCGAGCGTGTAGCGCAGGCGGGTGGGACACCCACGGTGGCGGTGCTGCATTACAAGCCCCGGTTCAGCCACTTTCCCGAGGAAGCCCCCGATTTTTACGGCGAAGAGAGCGACGCCTGGATAGTCTACCCCTGGGATCCCGAGCGCTCCCGGGAGTGGGGCCCCTAGCGCCGCGGAGTATACTGCTCACGTGTACGGCATCCTGGCGTGGCCTCCAGACGACCTGAGTGAATGGATGCAGCAGCTTTCCAAAGCGCACGGCGTTTCCGGATACGGCCCACCCCACCTCAACCTGCG
>JAMOUW010000009.1 GCA_027067955.1 Thermaceae bacterium | reverse complement strand
AACTTTCAAGATTAAGGACGGCTTAAGCCTCATCCCACAATCGCGCCTGCGCCACAGGGGCGAAGCGGCGGCGGTGCTCGGGGCAGGGTCCCAGCCGCGCCAGATTGCGCAGGTGGGCCTTGGTGCCATAGCCCTTGTGACTGTCGAAGCCATAGCCGGGATAGCGCTGGTGCAACCCCAGCATTATTCGGTCGCGCACTACCTTGGCGAGGATCGAGGCGGCGGCTACGCTGTGGCTTTGCGACTCGGCCCGCGCCGGGGCGAGTAGGGGCAGGCTGGTTTCCAGGAAGAGATAGTCGGTTATCAGAGCCTGCGGACGTACCGGCAGCCTCGCCAGCGCCCGGCCAGCGGCGCAGTGGGTGGCACGCAGTACCCCCAGGCGGTCCACCTCCGCTGCCGGGCAGGCGCCCACGCCCCAGGCCAGGGCGCGTTGGAGGAGATGGTCGAGCATGATTTCCCGCTGCCGCGCTGATAGCGTTTTCGAGTCGCGGTAGGGATGGCGGCCGGGTCGCAACACCACTGCCGCGGCGACCAGCGGGCCCGCCAGCGCTCCCCGCCCTGCTTCGTCTACCCCCGCAACGAGGAGCCCCTGCGCCCAGAAATCGTCTTCGAGCATGTTGGCGTCAGGACTCCTTCCTGAGTATGGACATTACCTCGGCGGGACTGTCGGCGAGTTGCAGCAGTTCCCCCTCCGGAGCGGAGACGGCGCCCTGCGCAATCAGGGTATCGTCAATCCAGGCAGCCAGCCCCTGCCAGTAGGCGCGGTCCAGGGCTATGAGAGGAAAGGTGTGCACCTTGCCCGTTTGTAAAAGCACGAGCACTTCCGTGAGCTCGTCGAGTGTTCCAAAGCCGCCTGGCAGCACCACAAAACCCACCGCATAACGCACGAACATTACTTTGCGCACGAAAAAATAGCGGAATTGCATGCTGTGGGTTTGGTACCTATTGGGGCGCTGTTCGTGCGGCAGCTCGATGTTCAGCCCCACTGATACCCCGCCCGCTTCGTAAGCCCCCTTGTTTGCTGCCTCCATGAGCCCGGGTCCGCCTCCGGTAACCACTCCGAAACCGGCGGCAGCGAGCTCGCGCCCCAGTCTTTCGGCCAGGGAGTAGGCGGGGTGCTCCGGTCCGAAACGCGCCGAGCCGAAGACTGAAACAAGAGGCGCCTCGATATTCGAGAGCAGCTCGAAACCATCCACGAACTCGGCCAGGATGCGAAAGAGCCGCCATGAGTCGGTATGGTGCAAGCGGTCGAGGATTCCCGGTTCTTCCACCATATTCCCAGTCTAGGCTAAACGGCTCCCCGGGGGTTCTCGATGAAGGGGTGGGCACGCCATTGCTTTGCCGCCAAAGGACGGGATGGAGACGGCCGGATGCCGTGGCCGCTGTGTTTGATGCTTGGTGGGGGAGCCGTACCCCGATTCTTACATCCCCGCTTCAGGGCGCGGGGCTCGACCATTCCTGGTAGGCGAAACCGTCGAGGAAGAGCATGAAGCGGGCGTCCCCCTTGACGCGAACGCTGCCCTCGAGGGTCGTGCCGCCCCGGGCGAAGGTGTCTATGGGGGTGCGTTCGCCGTTCTTGTCGACAACGACGAGCTGCACGTGTACCGGATTCTGGGAGTTGCTGGGTGGAAGGGGAACGCGGATGGGGACAATGCGCTCGCCGGGTGCCAGGTCGGCTGGCGGGGTGTTAAGCGCACTGCCCGCGGGGGGTTCTTCGTGCGCGCTCGGGGGTTGGATCAACCCTTCTTCTGGCAGCAGCACTTCGGCCTTTCCGGACACCGTGAGCACCACGGGGCTGCCCACGTCGAGGGCGACGCCGGCAGGGGGGGATTGAGAGAGCACCGTGTCCTCGGGCTGGGGAGAGGGCAGGGTGCGCACCTCGCCCAGGCGGAGTTCGGCGACCGAGATGAGGTACTCGGCCTCCTCGAGGCTGAGGCCCGTTAGGTCGGGCAGCAGGGTTTTTTGGGGCATGGGACCGTCGGAGGTCAGCAGCCGCACCGAAGCGTTCTGGGGCAGCGGCGCCCCGGCGGGGGGAGAGCTGGCCAGTACGGTACCCTCGGGTTCCTCGCTGTAGCCTGCGGCGGGAAGCCCCGGCAGGTAGCCCGCATCCTGCAATTTGCGCTGGGCTTTGCTCAGCGGCATTCCTGCCAGGTGCGGCACGCTGCTTTCCTTGGGGCGGTTTAACACCAGCTCGAGAGTGCGGCCGGGCTTCACCCGCGTTCCCGGTGGTGGATTCTGTTCGATTATCAGGTCACGGGGCTGGTCCGGTTCGCTGGCCAGGGTAAATACGACCTTGAGTCCCATTTCGTGCACCATTTCCAGCGCCGCCCGCGGGTCCTTGCCGCGCAGGTCGGGCACGCTGAACTCCGGGGGGTTCAGGTAGCGGGCGCTGCCCGCGGCGAAGAGCCACAGGCCCAAAATCGCCAGCAGCAGGCCGGGCATCCAGGCGACCGCCTGCGGACGTCGCTGCGGCTTCGCAGAGGACGGACTCTTCAGGAAGCGGCCTCCCAAACGCGCCACCTCGGCTTCGTCGTGCTCTCCGGTGGGATCGAGGGCTGCGACGCGCACTCCCTCGTCCCCCAGTCTCAGGTCGAGGTCGGTAAGCGCGTATCCCAGTGGTCGCAGGGCTTCCAGGATTTTGCCCACCTCGCGAATGACCCTGCGCCCCTTGGCGGGCAGCGCGGAAGGGGCGTCGTACGAGGGCCAGAAGACATAATACGATCCCGGCTTTGCGCTGATCTCCACGCCTTTGGGGAGGACTCCCAGCGCCCCCAGCGCCTTCAGCGCTTTGCGGAAGCGAAAAAAGGCGGCGCGCGCTTCGGGGCCTTTTACGTCGAACCAGTAGAGCCTGCCCAGGACTTCTGAAGGGTTGCGGACCTTCCAGACCGAGAGGTAGTCCTCGCTGTGCTCCTGCCGCAGAATGGTGAAGGGGCCGATACGCTCGGGCATCTTCATAAAGTATATCCCGGGGTGTAATAACCGTGTGAAAAACCTAGACCGGGAGGCGAAGGCCTCCCGGTCTGGTATGTGTAGCCCGCTGCTACTTTTGCTTCGGGACGTCGAGCAGCGTAAGGCTGAGGGTGTAGTCGCCGGTGGTGGTGTCGGGGCCGTCGCCGTCCCAGGCGGTGACCAGCACGTAGTAGGTTCCGTCCGCCGGTACCTTGAAATGCACGCGTGATTCACGACCGGTGAAGTCGTCGTTGTAAGCAACCATCTTGCCGTTCTTGTCGTAGATGGCGATCATGCTATCCGGTGCACCGCTGGAAACAGCTTCCACGTCTACAGCGAGTACGGTGTCAGCTTTGAGGTCGAGCGAGAAGATGTCATCGTCGCCTTTTGGATCAATGGAAGCTTGAACGGCCGACCCTAAAGCTACGGCTTGGGCTTTGGAGAAATCGACATTCTCGATGGTGGTGTCCTTCACGGTAGCCGTGCCGTTTGGCTCGCTTTCGGAAACCAGGGGGCTAGCAATATCAAGAGCATATGCATTGAAGGGGCTGGAGCCGTTCCTGGCATCCCTGACAACCACGTATACGGTCTTATCTGCTTTCGCGGTGAAGCTTATCCAGGCATCTTTGGTGAAATCCTGGTTGTTGTCGTTTTTGGCGATAACCGTTTTGCCGTCGCTATCAAGGACAACCAGAACCAAATCTGCGCTACCGGTTAGCTTTTCAGTATTGAGGATGTAGGTTTGTCCCTTGGTTACTGGTAGAGCGTAGTAGTCAACATCAGACCCCGACTTAGAGTAGATGATGCCTTTGTACGACATTCCCGCTTTAACGGCAGTAGCTTTTGAAGTGTCGTTGTTGGGTTCGTAGGGGTCACTGGGAAGTTTGATGTCGAGTTTAACCGGTATCCTTGAGTACCCCGAAGGAATTTCGATGACGGTGGAGAATATGTCAGATTTGATGCCAGTTATCTTCTCATGCGGTCCGCCAACGAGCACGCGATAGTAACCTGGATCTATTTGGTAGAAGCTGGCCCAGCCTGCATCCAGGTAGAGCCCAGTGCCTGTTGTTTGGGATAGCAATATTGGGCGGTTGGGTAGTGGCTTGCCGTTTTTGTCAACGGCTTGGAGGGCGGCACCTGTAAGCGGAAGAGGCGTGTTGGTTTCCTTATCTGTGATGAAAATATCGACGTTAGCCGCAGCGGCAGGAGCTTTTTCTTTGCCAGCCGCTATCGCTAGTGCTTTTGCCACCGCAGCGCCTGCATCAACGACACCCCAACCCAGGTCCTCGTCGAAGCCCGGGTACTCGTCGGCATTGGTGTCTTGGGCGGTTTGAGTTAGGATAGCGCGCACCTGCCGGGCATCTAGCTTCCCGGGTCCCCCCGCTGCTTGGAGGACAAGGGCTACGGTACCAGCGGTGGCGGGGCTGGAGAATGAGGTACCGCTGATGTACGTATAGTCAGCTTCGTCCCCTTTGCATTTTGCGCCAGTGGGATCATTGAGAATACAATCGCGCGTTGTTGGCACCCAGATTCTCTCGCCCGGGGCAGCGACATCAACATGCACGCCACGGTTGGAAAAACTGGTTCGCTGTCCGTTTGGCCGGGTGGCAGCAACAGAAATTATCCCAGGATACCAAGCGGGATCAACAAAGCCGGTGCTGGGTCTGTTGCCTGCGGAGTTAACCAGAATAACCCCCTTGCTCAGCATGAAGTCCATGACGTCTTTAATCAGCTGCCCGTATGAACCCCCGCCCCAAGACATGTTTAGCACATCGACGTAGGGACGCCCCTTGGGGGGTTTATAGTTGCCGCATCCTTCGGGCACTTTGATGCCAAGCCCTTCGGGGCCAACTGCGGCGTACAGGGCGCCGTAAACTATGCCTACGTAAGTCAAGTACCCCTCAGTAGGATGATCTATAGCAATTGGCACGATTTTGGCTTCGTAGGCCACACCACGGCCACCAATGCTATTGGCCACAGCCGCGGCTGTGCCGGAAACACTGGAGCCGTGGGTACCCACTCCGTTATGGGGAGTGTCGGGGCATATTAGTTTGCCAGTCGTGCCGTAGAAGCCGGGGTATGCGATGTTGCCCACCAGATCAGGGTGGCGGTGATCGATGAAGTCGTCATGGATGCCGATGCGCACACCTGCTCCGGTAATACCTTTTTCCCAGGCGGCCTCGGTGTGCATTTGCCGATGCATCCACTGCTTGGCGAAATCAGGGTCTGAGTAAAACTTAAGGAGGTTAACCGCGGTTGTTGCGGCACCGGAGCCGTAGTCGGTGCGGGGTTTTTCGAGCACGCGATTGGGCTCAGCGTAGCGTACGTCAGAGCGCTGCTCCAGGAGCCCCTCAGCTTTCTCTACAGAAAATCCATTGGGTAGCTCAATTACGGCAGCGTGTATCATTTCCCAGTCATGCAGGATATTCCCGTTTAACCAGGAGGCAATTTCTTCAGCGCTTGAGTTGGCTGTGTAGCCAACCACAATCTGGCCTTCAATATAGCCCCCGTCTGGGTTAATGCGTGGTCCGCCGGAGTGGCGCGCTGGAGGGCGGAAGCTGGTGCTGCAAGCGGCTAATAGCACAAGCAAGCCGGTGAGGAACAGTAGTTTCTTCATTTGTTACCTCCCGCACCGGTCACGAAGGTGTTAACGGGGCCGTCTCCCACTGGGAAGTCAAACCATATCCTAAAGGAGTCAGCGGCGATTGAGGACGCGGTTATGGCCGTACCCTCTTCGTTGAGGGTTGCAGTTACGGCGAAAGGCATCCATTCGTAGGCGTGGTGAGGCTGTAACTTAGCCCCAGAGAGCGCGAAGCCCTGCTTGGTTTTTATCACGCCGTGTGGAATGCCCTTGAGCCCGTTGAATGGATTGAATTCACCGTCGTTTCCGGGTACGAAGAAGATTGGAGAAGCGTATTCGATGTGCGCGCCGTCAACTTGCGCGCGATCTACGACAATTGCGGCAAGTATATTTACATCCGAGGAGTTCTCTAGCGACATTAAGTAGCCTGGTCTTAGCTCCACATCCGTGACGTTGTCCGCAGGGTTTAATGCATTCACATAGAAGGGTGGAAGCGGAGTGACGCTAAAGGTATTGGAGGAAGCCCGCTTCTTACCATTTACGGCATCTATGCGGTATGTCAGCTCAACGTTTGGTTGGATGCCGGGGGTAGCATCGCGGAAGGCGTACTTACCCTTGGCATCTTTGACTTTGGCGTCTTCTGCTGCAATTCGGCCTACCTTGACGAAGTCGCTTTCATCTGCGCGCTTCCTAAAGATTTCGAATGCCTCAGGAAGCTCCGCCTCAGGGTCGTATTCGAACCGCAAGTCGACCCAGGTAACCGCTTTGCGCAGCTGGCTGTCCAGTACCTTGACTCCGGAGCGCGCCTGTTTAATTTCAAGCGCCATGGACTCTAATTTTTTAAAATCTCTTGCCTTGAAGGCTTTGACTATGGCGCTACCGCTAACGCTCGGGGCGCTAAGGGGTCCAAATACCGAAACGTCCCCAAAAGTAACCGCTTCTCCGGCAAGGTTTTGAGGTGCTAGTGGTTCAGGCAGTTCATTTGAGGTCTTGCGATAGATGTAGCGAATTACTTCTGTGCGATTCTCGTTAGCATCGTATGCTACGCTGTATATTGGAATGACGTCGCTGTATCCCTTGGTGGGTAGAGTTACTTCCACTTCTGAGCCGTCGAATCCAAACAAGCGCTTGTGGCGAACGAAGCCGTTGAGGTATCCTGAGCTGCCCCCCTGTTGGCCGATGGCTACATCCAGGAAGAGAAAGTCGTTTACTGATGGTTTGTGTACTTGCCCGCGTACCACAACAGAGACTTTGTCACCTGGCTCATACCAGTCTGGAACCTGTACGAACAGTGTAGGTGGTTCGACTGGCATTGCGCTGTCAAAGCGAGGGCGTTGGATGGTGTTGTATATGGTGTGCTCTCCGAGAGTGACGAGCCCTTCGACTTTCGAGGTGGCGTAGCCGTCTTTGCGGAACGTAAGCGAGTAACGTCCAGGAGGAACCTCTATAGTGTAGTGACCGTTCTTGTCGGTTGTCGTTGTGGCTCCGGTTTCTAGCACCTCAACGGTGCTGCCTACAACCGGATCGCCCGCCTTCTTGTCTACCACGTATCCGCTAATCGCGACCTTACCGCCGGGCAGATTGCCGCAGGCGACCAGGAGCGCGAGCAACAGTGTACCAAAAACCCATCTTTTGATCATAAATATGACTCCTTTCCCAAGAACGCTAACCTTAAATTGAGATGTATTCCCCTTTTCACCTCCTCTTAATGAACATCTTGGTATTCATTAAAAGCCCATACCGCTCGGGCTGTCAAACTATTGTAAATCGCTCAACACATATGTGTCTTGAACCGAAAAGGAGGTTAATACGGCGAAACTGTGGTTTCGGGAGGTGTCCCTTTGCGGCGGAGCATGCCCGCGCGCAGACTACCCGGCGCTTTCGAGCGGGACGCCGGGGTGCGATGAAGTAAAGTTGGACCATGGGACTCATCCTGGTACTTGCCTTGGTTGCCGTAATGCTGGGCATTGCATTGCTGGCGCAGCCGGGCCGCCGCAGTCTGGGCGGCGCTTTGATCCTGGTCGGGCTGTTGCTGGGGGTGGTTTCGCGCAGCTTCGTGGTGGTGCCGGCGGGGCACGTGGGTGTGGTTTTCAACGTTTTTTCCGGTGTGCAACCCGATGCCCTGGATGAGGGGCTGCACTTCGTGCTGCCGCTGGTGCAGGAGGTGGTGCTCTATGACGCACGCTTGCAGGAGGTAACACTTTCCAAGTCCAACGCCCGCCGACCGGGTTTCGGGCCCATCCAGGCGCGCAGCAAGGAGGGGCTGGACATCGGGGTGGACGTGACCGTGCAGTACCGCATCGAGAAGGCGAAGGCGCCGCTCTTGCACAAGGAGGTGGGCCCGGCCTACCGCGAGACGATGATCGTGCCCCAGATCCGTAGCAAGGTGCGCGACGCCGTCGGCCTCTTCAACGCTGCCGAGCTGATCAGCACCCGCCGCGGTGACCTGGAGCGTTCGGTGACCACCGCCCTGCGGGAGGCGCTGGCGCAGAAGCACATCATCCTCGAGTCGGTGCTGCTGCGCGAAATTCGCATACCCGATACGGTGGCGCGGGTGATCGAGGAAAAGCAGACCGCCGAGCAACAAGTCCAGATCGAAGAAAACCGCCGCCGCCAGGCGGAGATCGCCGCCCAGCGGCGCGTCATCGAGGCCCAGGCCGAGCGTGACGCGGCCATCCTGCGTGCCGAAGGCGAAGCCCGGGCGCTCGAGCTCCGCGGGGAGGCGCTCAGGCGCTACCCGCAGGTTATCCAGCTGACCGTAGCCGAGAAGCTGGCCCCCAACATCAAGACGATCATGCTGCCCACCGACGGCAACTTCCTGCTCGACCTGCGCAAGCTGGAAGAGGCGGCTCCGGCCCGCTAGTCGCAAAAAAACGCCAGCCGCCGCGAAGCATTTCGCGGCGGCTGTTTGCGCTCCGGTTCAGACCAGCTTGCTGCGCAGCCAGGACGAGCCGAAGTCGATCAGGTTGACGACCAGGACGATGGCGATGATGCCGATGATCATCTGGTCGTACATCCCGCTGGCCATGGCGTTCTGGATGAAGAAGCCGATGCCGCCCGCACCCACGAAACCCAGCACGATGGAGACGCGGAAGTTGATCTCGAAGCGGTAGAGGGTGTAGGCGACGAAGAGGGGGAGCACCTGGGGCAGGATGGCCCAGCGCACCACGTTGGTGCCCGACGCCCCCACGGCCTCGAGCGCTTCTATGGGCCCCTTCTCCACGTTTTCGATGGCCTCGGAGTAGAGCTTGCCCAGGTCGGCGATCGAGTGGATGGCCATCGCCAGTACCCCGGCGAACGGCCCCAGCCCCACCGCGGCCACGAAGACGAGCGCCAGGATCAGGGTGTCCACGCCGCGGTCGATGTTGTAGAAGGCGCGTGTCAGCGTGAAGATCGCGCGCGTGAAAGCGCTGCCGCGGGTGAGGTTGCGCGCCGCCAGGAAGCTGGTGGGCACGGCGAAGAGCATGGCCAGGAAGGTGCCCACCAGGGCGATCTCGACGGTGAGCGCCATCTGGCTGGCCACCTCCTGCAGCGGGAAGACGTTGTGCGCCGGGTCGGCCAGGCGCGGCGGCCAGGCGCGGTCGAGGAAGTTGACGAAGAAGGGCCAGCCCTTCACCAGCTTGGCCAGGCTGAACTCGGTCGCGTAGAACGAGGGCACGAGCACCGCGAAGACGCCCGCGGCCACGAGGCCCCCGGTCAGGTCGCCCTCCTCGGCCAGCTCGGGTTTGCGGGCCAGGAAGAAGCCGCTTGCCAGCAGCAGGCCGGCCAGGAAGAGCGCGGCCAGGGTACCGTAGCGCAGGCTCGCGGGCCGCACCAGCCGCACCCCCTCGCGGGCCAGGTCCTTGGGGAGGCCGCCCTCCAGGTCGGCGAGCGACCTGATGGGCTCGAGCTTCTTGAGGCCGATCTCGGCCCGCAGGGCGTTGGCCTTTTCCAGCCCCGCGTTGTAACGCTCGATCAGTTCCCGGGTTTCCTGCGCGGAGATGGGGGTGAGCAGTTTGTAATAGCCCGCGATACGGGGAAAGTAGGTATGACCGGCGGGCCCCGCCAGCAGCGCATAGCTGCCGCCGCCCACCAGCGCGGCGGCTACCAGCGCCAGAAGGGCGCCCCTGCCGCGCAACACCAGGAAGGCCAGGCCGGCCAGCCCCAGCGCCGCCGCCCCCTCCATCACCCCGGGCAAAGGGACGATGCGAGCCAGGAAGACCCCGCGCCCCAACCAGCCAAAGACGACGATCAAGACGAGCAGCCCGCCCAGGCCGCCGACCCAGCCGTGAATACGGCGCGGCCAGGGCGCCAAGGCCAGGACGGCCACGGCCAGGATCGTGCCCAGCACGGGGGCGCTGGGGAGCAGCCCCGCGGGCGTGGGGTGCACGGCTTCGCGGCTCAGGTAGCCGAGGGCGCTGGAGAAGGGGAAGGCGAAGAAGAGCACCAGCAGGCCGAGGCCCGAGGCGTAGAGGTAGCGCCGCGCCGAGCCGCGCGAGATGGAGGTGAGCACGGCGACCAGCATGCCCAGCGCGGGGAAGACCCAGGTCATAGCGCCTCCAGACTGCCGGCATAGATGCGCTCGGCCAGTTCGTCGGTAAGGCTTTCTGCGGGGCCGTCAAAAACCAGGCGGCCCTGGTTGAAGGCCAGCACCCGGCGGGCGTAGCGGCGCGCCAGCTCGAGCACGTGGATGTTGACGAGCACCGTAACCCCGCGGGCCTCGTTGTAGCTCTTGAGCAACCCCAGGATCACGTCCGAAAGCCGCGGATCCAGGCTGGCCATGGGCTCGTCGGCGAGCACCAATTGTGGCTGCTGCGCCATTGCCCGGGCGATGGCCACCCGTTGTTGCTGCCCGCCCGAAAGGTTGTCCACCCGTACGTTTTCCTTACCGGAAAGGCCCACTTCGCGCAGGTAGCCGGCGGCCAGTTCGTAGTCGCCCTCACCATAGAGCCCCAGCAGCCCCCGCCAGGTAGGCAGGTAGCCCAGTCTGCCGTGCAATACGTTTTCCAGCGCCGTGAGCCGGGTAACCAGGTTGAACTGCTGGAAGATGAAGCCAACGGTGCGGCGGAACCGGGACAGCGAGCGTCCTGAGAGGTTTCCTACCTCCACGCCCCCCACGCGCACGCTCCCCGAGGTGGGTCGCACCAGCCCGTTGAGGGTGCGCAGGAAGGTGGACTTGCCGGCCCCCGAGAGGCCGATGACGGCGACAAACTCGCCGTCATCGATGGTTACGTTGATGTCCTGCAGCGCCTCGGTTCCATTGGGAAAGACGACGCCGAGGCCCTTCGCTTCAATCATGGAGACCCTTTTCTTATGCTACTTATCGAGACCCAGCAGCTTGCGCGCCTCGCGCACCACGTCGTAATCGGCGTCGGTTGCGGGCACCATGTAGTCGATGCGGTAGAGGTTCTTGAGCAGCTCGCAGCCTTCCTTGACCTTGCAGGTCATGATAGCGGCCTTGATCTTCTCGGTAAGTTGCGGGTATTTTTCGGCGAACTCCTTGGACACCGAGAAGGTATCGCCGGGGATGGGCTTGGTGTAGAAGATGGCGTGGATTTGCGCTGCCTCTTCGGGCGAGAGGAATTGGGTCCAGGCGCCCGACTTGTTCTGGTCGTCATTTGCGAATACCGCCGCGGCGTCAACCGACTTGTTCAGCACCGCCAGCACTGCGGCGTCGTGTTTACCGGCGAATACCTGCTTGCCGAAGAATTCGTCGGGGTTGATGCCCGCGGCCAGCAGTGCGGCGCGCGGGAAGACGTAGCCCGCGGCCGAGTTGGGGTCGACCCAGGCGATGGTCTTGCCTTCCAGGTCGGCTATCTTTTTGGCGCCCGAGTCCTTGCGAACGATGATGGCGCTCCAGTAGTAGGCGTTGCCGAAGCGTACGCTCTTGAGCAGCACCTTGGCGCCCGCCTCCCGCGAGGCGATAACGTAACCGTCGGGAGGGAAGAAGGCGAAGTCGAGGTTGCCCGAGCGCATGGCCTCTACCAGGCCGCGGTACTCGGTGGGGAGGAAGACCTCTACTTCCACCGCGCCGCCTAGCTGATCTTCGATAAAGTCGGCGATGGCCTGGGCCGCCTGGCTGAGCTGGTCGGAGTTCTGCGTGGGATTGAAGCCGATGCGCACCTTGAGAGCGCTCTGCGCCAGTACGCCAGTGAGGCCTAGGAAGACCGTGATCAGGACCAGTAGTCTTTTCATAGCGCCTAACTTTACCACGCTGCGGACGGGCGCGTTGTCACCGGCCGCTTCTGAAAAGAGCGTGGGCGGCGAAAAATAAATGGGTTTGCTGGACAGAAGTATTAATTCTTAATATTATACATTTTGAACGTCAGGGTTCTCGCCAGCCCGGCCCGGAGAGGAAGTGCCGTTCGCCCGATGACGCTTAATTTTGGTCGCGTAGCTTACGCATATGATCGCACCCGCTACCATCCGCCCGAGGTGTCGGGCAGGATCGCCACCGCAATCATAGCACCGGTGGAAGAGCGCTTCCGCGAGCCGGTCTTTCTGGAGCTGGGGGTGGGCACGGGGCGTGTGGGCGTTCCCATCATCGCGCGCGGACACAAGTTTGTGGGCGTGGATGTGAGTCCGGCCATGCTCGAGGTCATGCGCTACAAGATCGCCGGGGTGGCGCGCAAAGTGCGTTTGATAGAGGCGGACGCGCGTGACCTGCCGTTCGCCAAGGACAGCTTCCACGCGGTTATCGGGGTGCACCTGTGGCACCTGATCCCAGACTGGCAGCGGGCGTTGCTCGAGGCGCTCAGGGTGCTGGCGCCCGGGGGCATTCTTTTTGAGGGGTGGGACGTTTCTACAGGCTCCAGCGAAGATTGGGCCATCCAGGAGCGCTGGCGCGAGGTGCTGTCGGAAATGGGTTACGAGCTCAAGCGCGGTGCGCATATGCGGCGTCTCGACGAGGTGGAGCGCGCCATGCGGCAGCTGGGGCTCGAGCCTCAAATCAGGGACGTGGCTGAGTGGGTGGAGGAGCGCACCCCGCGGCAGACGATGGAGATTTTGGAAGAGCGCCTCTACTCTTACACCTGGCAGGTGCCGCCCGAGGTTTTCCGGCCCTCGATCGAGCGTCTGTGGACGTGGGTGAGGGATACTTACCCCGACCTGGACCAGCCGCATCCCATACCCTGGAAATTTATGCTGCGCAGTACCCAGCTGCCTGAATGACGATTTACCGCCACGCACGTACAGGGACAAGCTTTGCATGCACACACCTGCTATGGCGTTGTGTGCAAGACGATTAACTCAATTTCTGCTGATATGGAATGCACTACCGGCAAAACTTGACATAATAATGCCAAGTAACTATACTCGTACCAAATGAAAAGCTTCGTTTTGCTAGTACCCGCGGCGTTGCTGTTGCTGCTTTCATGCCGGTCGGAGCCGCCTCCACCGGTGCAGGTTCAGGGAAGCGTTGTCATCCTCAGCTTCAACGCCCTGGTGCCCGACCGATACCCCCAAGGCGTGGCGGTCCAGGTACTGTCTGAGCGCGGGGAGCTACTGGGCGAAACGCAAACGAACGAGGTTGGCCAGTACCAGGCGGCCATTGCAGACGCGAAGGCAGGAGACGAGCTCCGGGTGCGTGTCGAGTATCTAGACGCCGAAACGCAGCTTGCGCTAAAGGCGGCCAAACGCGTCAAAGTAGGCGAAGATCGCTACGCTTACGTGCCCCAGATGATACTCGCAGATCCGGGCTCCACCGAGCTGGAGCGGTATCAGGGGTCCTGGTACGACGCCGCAGGGGACGTGGAGATCAAAGACCCGCATGGCCGTTTCTCGCGCGTGTGGGCCCGCGCCTTCGACCCCGAGTTCGACCGCCCCTTCTTCCCGGGAAACTACCGGGACGCCGATGGGAACAAGATCGTATCCAACGGCTTTCTGTACGTTACCGCGCAGGATGCTTTGGGCCAGCAAGTGACCAGCCTGGACGAGCCGGTGACCGTCTACTTCTATATTCCCAATACCCACCGGTACTACCTGCGCGACGTGATCCCCGGCAACGGGCTGTACGAAGTGCCCATGTACCTGTACGACGAAGAACAGGACACCTGGGTGCGCAGGGGAACGGGGGTGGTGGTGGACGCCGATTACCAGCCCGTTCCCGAGTCGGACGAGGAGCAGGTCACGACCGACCCGAACTATGGAGAGCTATTCGTAAAGTTCCAGGCCGATCATTTTTCCGTGTGGAACGTGGACCACCCGCTACCGCCGTGTAGCCAGTAGAGGAATGACCATGCGTCGATGGTTTTCCGAGTTGCGCTGGCAGACCCTCCTCCCCCTCTTCATCCTCTACTACTTCCTCGCTGTCACCCTTTCCTGGCTGAGCCATACCTTATTGGCCCTGGCCCTGCTGTTTGTGAACCTCTTCTTCGCCCTGGCCCTGATCTCCCCCT
>JAMOUW010000008.1 GCA_027067955.1 Thermaceae bacterium | reverse complement strand
TACTTACGTCACGCCACCTTTCAAGATCCGTGCGCCGGGTAGAGGACCGTGGTCCTTACTGGGCGCAAGACTCAAGATATCAAAGGGGAGGGGGTGAGTCAAGGGGGTGTAATCGGTCAATACATCTGAGACTCCAGGGGGACCAGCTCCTCTACCAGCTTACCCAGCAGCTTTCCGGTTGCGGTATAGGCAGCTTGCATCGCAGCTAAGTACTCCAGGGGTGCGAGCCCGCTCAGGGCCCGGTGCGGCCTCCTGCGGTTGTAGTAGTCAAGGTAAGCATCTAGCTCCCTTTGCAGCTCGGGGACCCGTGAAGGTAGGGGACGGGTGTAGAACTCGTCCCCGAAAGTCCGTCGTGACACCCTGGCATCGTTCATATCACTCAATAAGAACCGCCACTTGACCGGTCAGAGCGACTTGTTATATTCTGGAATGAACCAGCTGGAGGTCTATTATGAAAAAACCGCATGCCCTCACCCTGCTTGTGGCAATGCTGGCGCTGGCTTTTGTTTTCAATAGCTGCAACCAGAAGCCGGGCGCCCCACCAACCGTAAGCGAAGACGGCAAAGATGCGTGGGAAAACCTCCCCGTGGTGGGACGCCACGGAACCGGTATCGTGGATAAAAACGGAGGGGTGATTCTCGCTACCGGCGGCGCCGAGCTGCACGTTCCCAGGGGGGCCTTGCGCTCCGGTCAGACTGCGAACATCGGCATCTTAAGGGTAAATTTTTCCGTCGCAAACGCGGGCAGCCGGAAAGACCGTGTAAGGTATTCGAAATATTCATGGAACATCTCCTACCCGGACCGGGCCCCGATCCCGGTGAGGATCGTTCTACCGGACGAGGCGCTCGACAGGTCCCTGCCGGAATGGCGGGACGGTAATTACGTTCTGGAGGCGGTTGTCTTGGATGGCGGTTTTGCCGGGGCAGATGCCAGCACCGCGAACCTGCACGTGATCCCCGCCGCCCGGACGTTGTCCTCCGGAAGAACGTACATTCCCCTGCCGCTGGCGGGGTCCGGTATTGCAACGGTTGCCGTTAGAGCAATGGCGTACGACTCCGTGAAAAAGGCCTGTGAAGAACAGGGGGGCTCGTTCTACGCCGGCCCGACCTTGCAAAGGGCGTTTCCGGCCAGTCTCAGGGGTTATATATGCCGCCCCCCAAGCGGATACATCTGGAACAGGGCAAATTTCAGAATGGAAAGGGTGGCGGATACCTGGCCGTCCAAAGGCGCCGAGGGGTTCAGGCTGCTTACGGCGAACGTTGGCGGCGCCGACGCCATCGCGCCGGCATGGCAGGGCAAGCTCACCAGCGATGTAGCCGCACAGCGGATCGTCAATAACCTGAGCGCCCTCAAGCCCGATATTATTTTCTTCCAAGATCTTTATGATGGCAGGCTGCAGCTGCCTGTAATGCTGCCCGATAGCTATGAATACATATATTCCAGCTACCCGAACGGAGCCCGCTATGAAGGAATTGCATGGAAGACCATCATGTTCCACAGGTCTACCGAGCACCCAGGGGGCGGCACCATTGTTGGCGATCCGCTGGTAGGCGAGAGACCCCTGGTACCGGATGAGGGGGCGGACGATTTTGCGCGCGATTACTGCGCGAAGTACGAGGGGGAAAAAGACACCGGCGGGGTCTGGACATCCCTAACCGCAAAAAACGGGGTGAGTTTCAAGGCGGTGTCCGTTCGCACGGCGACAGGCGGCGTCGTCCATGGCGCATACTGCCGCGAAGAACAGCTGCTCGCGCTCCTGCAACGGCTGGGCATAGCCGTCTGCTACAACTGCGGGAGCGAAACCGCCACCCCGAGCTGGCAGCTGGTTCCGCAAACCGCCGCCTTGCTGGCGGGAGACTTTAACATTGACCCTGTCAAAGGCGGTGCGCCTCTCCACGCTGGAATAATGCCGCCGTTTTCTTTCCCACCGTACTTCGACTTCCCCGAACCCATTTTTTCACCAACCAAGACCGACAGGGAACGGTTCAGGTGGATGGCCGACTGGCAAAATCCACTGGGCGACCCCGGCGCGCCCGCGACGGATGCCAGCATAGAACCCCGGGACCTCAACGCGCTGGAAGCGTTGCGCAAAGACAACGATCCAACAACCAGGCACGCGGCATTTGACGCATCGTTCGACCACGTGCTCGCAACCGGCGGCCTGGTAAACTCCGCGGTCTGCCACGTGCTGAACGGGACCGGCGACCGCCATGCCCTGGACGAGGACTGGTGGATATCGGATTGGTGGGCGCCTTGCAATCTTCACATAGACGGCATGGACCACTACGCGGTGGCCTGCAGCGTAGAGCTATCCCGTCCTCCGAGCGACCCGACAATGATTTGGGCCGACGGTTTCGAATCGTACAAAACCGGTAGTTTCCCGTCGAAGTGGCACGTCGTCTACTCCGGAGCCGGAACCAGGCAGCAATACGTCACCGACAAGATTTCTGCATCGGGGGACAAGTCCTTCCGTGTACTCGGCAGAAGAGGCTGGTCGGCGGTCATGGCCCGGACCATAAAGAGCAATGCTCCGGTGCTTGGCGTGGAATACTCCGTCTACTTCAACGGCCGGGCTTCGAACTACGTGGACCATCCTGGCTTCATCTGCGAAACTTGCGGAAGTTGGAGCTCCTATTGGGGCGTTGGCTTCGATCATGGTAGCGGCGAGATCCACCTAGGCACCGCCAGCGGCACCCTCACGGTGGGCCACTGGAATCCATATGAATGGATCACGATAAAATACGTCCTCGATCGCAACAGGAAGGTGGCTAGTGTATGGATCAACGGAAAACAGGTCGCGGCCGAAGAGCCGCTTCCGGTAAGTTCCCACGATCCTTACAGCATTGGAGGATTTGCCGTTACCAGCGCGTGGCCGGCAAAAGAAGTCTTCTATGACGAAATCAGGGTGTTTTCGATTCCGTAGGCCCAGCCTTCCGCAGTCTCGTCGCGTCTGTCCCCGGCAAGGCGCCGCGGTTTAGGCCTGCTGGTAGGGGCTTGATATACTGGCGCGCACATTATATAATATATAGGTCGAAGAAAGGGGGTGAACGGTATGGCTGCCACCGGACTGGCCGTCTTCGATACCACCCTGCAAAAAACGCACGCCTGGCTTAAGGAGGTCATGCAGGAGCTGGGAACCGACGACCGGCATAGCGCCTATCTGGCGCTGCGGGCGGTGCTGCACGCCTTGCGCGATCGCCTGACGATCGAGGAAACGGCGCAGCTGGGAGCCCAGCTGCCCATGCTGATTCGCGGCTTTTACTACGAGGGCTGGGATCCATCCGGGAAGCCGGTAAAGGCCCGGCGCAAGGAAGATTTCCTGCGCCACATCAACAGATACTTCAAGCACACCCGCTTCGGTGAGTCGGGCACCGACCCAGAGCGGATAGCTCAGGCTGTATTCCGGGTTCTGGCGCGGCGCGTGAGCGAAGGCGAGATAGAAGACATCGTGCGCATCCTGCCCCGTGAACTGCGCGAGCTCTGGCCCGAAGTCCAGGCGGTTTGAGCAGGGCGGCGCCCAGGGCCGGTTTCCATCGCGGAGACCGGCCCTATCCATGGACCCGTGTAAAATGTGGCTCAGGAAACGAAAAAAGGAGGACGCCATGCAAGGAACCATGATGAACTTCCCCCTGACGTTGCCGCATCTGCTCGAGCGCGCCGGCAAACTATTCCCCCGGGTGGAGGTGGTGAGCCGCCTGCCCGACAAATCACTGCACCGCTACACCTACGGCGACTTCTACAAGCGCAGCAAGGCGCTGGCCGAAGCGCTCCTCAAACTGGGGCTCAAGAAGGGTGACCGTGTGGGCACGCTGATGTGGAACCACTATGCCCACCTGGAGGCCTACTTCGGGGTGCCCATCTCCGGGGGAGTGCTGCATACCCTCAACCTGCGCCTGCACCCCAGCGACATCGCTTATATCATCAACCACGGTGGCGACCGCTTCCTGATAGTGGACGACGTGCTCCTCAAGCTGGTACTGGCCATTCGCGAGCACATTCCGAACGTCGAGGAAATCATTGTCGTGCCCCTGAGCAAACAACCAGTACCCGAAGGGTTCATGGACTACGAGCAGTTTCTAGACACCGCCGAGGGCCGCTTCAGTTATCCCGACCTGGACGAAAACGACGCCCTGGGAATGTGCTACACCTCGGGGACCACGGGGCGCCCCAAGGGAGTGGTGTACACCCATCGCTCAACCATCCTGCACTCCTTCGGCATCGCCCTGCCCGACTCGCTTTCGCTCTCGATGCACGACGTCTTCCTCCCGGTGGTGCCGATGTTCCACGTCAACGCCTGGGGGCTGCCCTACGCGGCGGTGATGACCGGGACCAAGCAGGTGCACCCAGGCCCCTTCCTGGACGCCGAAAGTCTGCTCGACCTCTACGAGCGCGAGCGCGTGACCGCCACCGCGGGCGTGCCCACGATCTGGCTGGGCATCTTGCAGGAGCTCGAAAAGAATCCCGACCGCTGGAAACTGGTGCCCGGAATGCGTATGGTGGTGGGCGGCTCGGCAGCGCCCGAAAGCCTGATACGCGCCTTCGACCGGCACAACCTGCGGGTCATCCACGCCTGGGGCATGACCGAAACCAGCCCCCTGGGCACGGTAAGCCTGCTGAAACCGCACCTCATGCAGTTGGACGAGGACGCCCGGTACGCCTATCGCGCTAAGCAGGGCCTGCCGGTGCCGCTGGTCGAGGTGCGCGCGGTCACGGACGACGGCGAGGCCCCCTGGGACGGCAAAACGATGGGCGAGCTACAGATCCGTGGCGCCTGGGTTGCGGCAAGCTACCACAACCTTCCCTCGGAAACCGACAAATGGACCGCAGACGGATGGTTCCGCACCGGTGACGTGGTGACCATAGATTCCGAGGGCTACGTCAAGATCACCGACCGCACCAAGGACCTCATCAAGTCGGGGGGCGAGTGGATCAGCTCGCAAGACCTCGAGAACGCGCTCATGAGCCATCCAGCGGTGGCCGAGGCCGCGGTGATCGCCGTTCCCCACCCCAAGTGGGCGGAGCGGCCGCTGGCAGCGGTGGTGCTGCGGGAAGGCGAACAGCTGAGCGCCGAGGAACTGCGTGAATTCCTGGCTCCCAAGTTCGCCAAGTGGTGGATCCCCGAGGCCATCGTCTTCGTGGAGGAAATTCCTCGCACCAGCACGGGCAAGTTTATGAAGGCGAAGCTTCGCGAGCAGTTCAAGGATTGGAAGTGGGAGGAAGCCTAAGCATGTAGCTGGTGGCCTGTAGCTTATGGAATTTTCCACCACATGCCACGAGCCGAACAGGGGTGCGTCAGCACCCCTGTTCGTGACACCGGCTCGGCAGATAGTAGTCGGTGTATAGCACCTTGGCGAAGGCCGTAGTCGGCACCGCCAGCATCGCCCCCCAAAGACCAAAAAGGCTGGCGCCGGCCAGGATCGCAAGGACCACCGTCACCGGGTGCAGCTCGGTGGCACGACCCAGGATATAGGGGGAGAAAACGTTGGCCTCGAGCTGATTGGCGATCAGGAAAACGGCCAGCACTCCCAGGGCCTGCCATGCGCCCGCGGTAAGCGCCAGCAGCAGCGCAGGCACGATCGATACGACCACCCCCAGGTAGGGCACCAGGTTGAAGACGCCGGCGATGAAACCCAGCGCCGCCGCCATGGGCACCCCCAGAAGCGCAAGCCCGATGCCCACAACCAGCCCCACCAGTGCGGCCACCAGTAGCTGGCCGCGGATGTAACCGCCTACAGCGCGGTCGAGCTTGCCCGCCAACTCGGCGGCCAGGGGTTGCCAGGGGCGCGGCAGCGCCTCCGCGAGCGAAGCATTGATGCGTGGAAAATCTACCAGCAAATAGCCCGTCACCACGAAGACGACGAAAAGCTGCACCAAGCCGCCGGCCAGCGCAGCCATACCCGCTATCAGATTGCCGCCCTGGCCCAGGAGCGCCCCCAGCCAGTTCACCAGCGTGGTCGAAAAACCCTGCATGAGCGCTTTCAGGCCGTCGGCGGTGTGTGCCAGCACCGCCTGCACCTCGGGGGACGCCGCCCAGCGGCGCATCAGACCCGGGAGGCGCTCGATCCAGCCGTTTACCGGACGCAACACGTCGGGAATACGCTCGGAAAGCTGCGAAAGCTGCACCACCACCTCGGCCAGCAGCACGCTCGCCAGCCCCAGGAAGACAAAAAATAGACCGTAAACCAGCAACACCCCAAAGGCACGCCGCACCTTGTGGCGCTCGAGCCCGCTGACCAGAGGATCCGCCAGATAAGCCAGGGTGTAGGCGATAAGGAACCCCACCCACACCGAGGCGGTACGCAGCAGCAGCCAGCCCGCGAGCCAAATTGCCAGAAGTAGCACCGCCACCCGCACGTAGGGGTTGGCCCATACCTGTCCGAGCGCCTCCCGCATGGGACTAGGGTACCGCGAAGAGGGCGCGCGCCAGGGTGAGGAGCTTGTCCTTGTTGTCGCGGGGATCCAGCCCCTTACCCAGATAGGTGCCGGTGTCCACGTTCCCCTGCCATATCTCCAGCAGCAGCCGGGCGCCCTTCCTGCTTCCATGGGCGGCGGCGCTAGTGCCGCTGTTGCCCACGTATCCTATCCACTCGCCCCGCTCGACCAGCTGGCCCACGGCCAGGTCGGGACGCAAAGCCGACAGGTGGGCATAAACGGTTATGCGCCCGTCCGGGTGCTCGATCCAGACCTCACGACCGCGCAGCCGGTCCATCTGTTCGGGACTGGCGCCATCCGCCACCGCAGCGATGAGGGCCGCAAACTCGGCCTCGCTCATCTCGCGATATCTGTGTTCCGCTTTGAGTACACGCCCGCGCTGCGCCGCCACCACCCCGGTGCCGTAAACGACGGGCACGCAGGCATCGCCGTCTTCAAAAATGAACCCCTGGTTTGCGCCCTTGCGATAGGGGCGCGGGTATCCTGGCAAATGCTCGGGTTCCTGGGGCAAACAAGCTCCCGGTAGCGGCATGGTGTAGTGCGCGCTCTTTCCGGAAGCTGCGGTTACCGGGGGGGCGCTCGCCAGCGCCGCGCGCAGGCGGTGCAGCTCAGCCCGGTCGTGGCGCCAGGCAAGGGTGATTACCAGGGCGTAGAGCACCAGAGCGATCAGCACATACCAGCCAGGCTTGAGATTAGCCTTCACAACATTATTCTTGCACAGCTAAACCGGCCGGGACGCACCCGGCCGGTGTACTAGCGCGGTGTTACCTGTCGAGCAATGCAAGCAGGCGGTTCTTGATCTGCTTTTCGGAGAGCCCCTCGAGGTTCATACCCTTGGCGCGCTCGGCCAGCTCGTAGACCTTGTGCACGTGGGACATGGCCACGCGGAAGGTGACGGGTTTGCCCGCGACACGGATGGTGACCTTGCGCAGGTTGGGGGCCTGCCAGTGCTTGTGGATGCCGGTGGTCTTACGACCAACGCCGCCCAGACGCTTCGCCTTGCCGCGCTGGGTAATTTTGCGGGCCACGGTGGGCCTTTTTCCGCTAATTTCACATACTCTCGACATAGGGTCCTCCGGGAATCGCTTCGGCCACGGGCCAAAGCCAGCAAACGCCAGTGTACCATACCCACCCGCGCTCGTGCTAGACTCGCCCCATGCCCACCGTCCTGATCCCGCTCCTGATAGCGGCCGACCAGATCAGCAAGTTACTGGCATTGCGCTTCCTGGACCCCATTCCCGACCGCTTGCTGCCCGGGATCTATCTCACGCTGGTGCAAAACACCGGCGTGGCCTTCGGTCTCTTCAAAGGCAAAACCGTACTGCTGGGCGCTTTTAGCGTATTGGTCGGATTCGCGCTGCTCGTTTACCTGGCGCGAAGCCGCCTCTCGCCGCTGGTCGCCTTTTCCCTTTCATTAATTACCGCCGGCGCGCTAGGCAACGCCATAGACCGGCTGGGGCGCGGCTGGGTGGTCGATTTCCTGGACATCGGACCGGGTCTCTGGCCCGTTTTCAACATCGCCGACAGTCTGGTGGTGATCGGAGTGGTGCTGATACTCCTGCCCCTAGGCAGAAAGCGCCCCTGAGTGCGGACCGGGGGCGGATTCCGCCGCGGGCACGCACACGCTCACGGCGGCCCCGCCGCCGGGGAGGTTGGACGCCTGCACCTCACCGCCGTGCGCCAGCACGATGGCCCGGGCTATGGCCAGACCGAGCCCCGATCCACCCGAGCCGCGCGAACGCGCTGGATCGGCACGGTAGAAACGGTCAAATATGCGGGGCAGGTCTTCCGCGGGGATCCCGGGACCGTCGTCGGCCACTTCGAAACAGGCCTGCCCCTCTTTGGCGCCGCTGGAAAGACGAACCCGTCCGTGTGCATGGCGCAACGCATTGTCTATCAAGTTGAAGGCCACCTGGCGCATGCGCGCCGGATCCACCTGGGCGAATGCGGGTTTTAAGTCCAGCTCGAGTTCGATCCCGCGGGCGGCGGCGCGGGCGGCGAAGGCGCCGGCGCTTTTCGTGAGCAACCCGGCCAGATCGCAAGGTGCAGGCTGGAGCACGAGCCCGCCGGACTCGGCCAGCGAAAGCAGCCGCAGATCCTCCACCAGCAGCGCCAGGTGGTCCACCTCCTCCACCAGGCGTTCAAGGGTTTCCCGGTCGGGGTCCAGCACGCCGTCGGCCAGGGCTTCCAGCTCCCCCTTCAGCACCTGTAGCGGTGTGCGCAGTTCGTGGGCGATATCGGCCACGCGCCGGCGCTCACGCTCCTCCTCGATCTGCAACCGCTCCGCAAGTTCATTGAAGGCGCGGGCCAGCTCCGCCAGCTCGTCGCGCCCGGACACCCGGGCGCGGGCGTCGCGGTCGCCCTCCGCATAGCGCCTGGCTGCCCTGGTGAGCTCGCTTACGGGTCTCGTCATCCGCCACGCCAGCGCCCCGCCTACTCCTAGGGCCACCAGGAGGGCTATCAGCGCCGCCCGCAGGTTGGCCTGCCGGAGCCGGGCCAGCAAACGGCGCTGATTCTCGAAAAAACGGTAGCGCTTGCCCGGCGGATGCGTCCCCTTGGCGATTATTCGCGGCAGTTCGTGGTCGAGGAAATGGTGCACCTGCTGCTGCTGGGCCTGCCACACCAGCGCTGCGGTGACCCCGCTGGCAAAAAGCGCCACCAGGGTAAAAGCCAGCACCAGCCGCGAGGCCAGCTTCACATTGCACCCCGCCGCATCACCGGATCCCTCATGCCAATCAGTCTAGCCGGGTTTTCCGCCGATCCCCAACCGGGCAGCGCGTACGCATCGTCTGCGGGCATCCATTGCTCTCCCCGGGCACGTTTGCACTCCCGCGAAAACGCATCGCGGTTGCCTCTCCGGAAAAAGCGCGGGTCCCAGCGGGCCCGCGCCGAGCGGATACGTAATCGGAGCTCAGTGGCTGCGCCCGTGACCGCCACCGTTGCCGCCGCCGTTGCCGCCACCATGACCGCCACCGTGACCGTGACCATGGCCGTTACCGCCGCCATGGCCGTGACCGTGGCCGCCACCATGACCGCCCCGGCCCTTACCGCCGTCGCTATCCTTATCGCCGTGCTTGCCCTTGCCGCCCTTTCCTTTGCCGCCGCCCCCGGGGCCATCACCCTTGGTGATGGTGCCGCCGTTCTCCAACGCCCGCTTGAAAGCAGGCAGGTGGCGCTCCAGCGAGGCGGCGCGCAGGCGCTTGAAAACCCGAACCAAATCGGGGTAGTCGGAGACGGCTTTGATCAGGCGGTCGTACATCTCCACGTTGGCTATCTCACCTTCTACCCCCGCCCTGGCGGCCTCCAGCAAGCTGCTGGGAGCGCTGATTTTGCCCATATAGGGGTTTTCCTTCGGATAGGGGACGCCGTAGCGCTCCAGTTGTCGCTGCAACGCCTTGATGTGGTTCGCCTCGGCCCTGCGAATGCTGGCGTAGGGTTCAACGTTGCCAAACTTCTCGATTATCGCAGTGTAAGTGGCATAAGCGGCGTACTCCCCCTCGGGACCGGCGAGCGCCTCCAGCAAAGCGTCTCGCGCTTCTTCGCTCAAGGGCAGAGACGTGGTGGCAACGTTCTCCGCACCGGGTTTTTGGCCCTTGTTTGCGAATCCGAACCCGGCGCCGAGTACCAGGACTCCTGCAGCCAGTGCCATAAATATCAGGGACTTTTTCATTGCGTTCGTTCCTTTCCGAATCCCGCAGGCGGGATTCTGCTGATACGGAGCCAGGTTAGAACGATGCCTGCGAAGATTGTGCGAAGGAATTGTGAACGCTTCAAGAAGGCGGCCCGGAGGCCGCCTTTGAGGGGGCCGTAAGCGGGTTTACAACAAGCGGGAAAGCCGCTCGAGCGCCCGCTCCAGGTTCTCGTCGGAGGTGGCATAGCTCATACGCACGTGCCCGGGGGCCACAAAGTCGGTGCCGGGGACGACCGCCACCCGCGCCTGCTCCAGCATGATCTCGGCCGCCCGCAATTCGTCCTGGTGAATCGCGGTCACATCGGGCATCGCGTAAAAGGCCCCGCGGGGCATGGGGGTAGGCAGACCCAGCTCGTTGAGCCCGCGCACGAAAAAGTCGCGCCGTCTGCGGAAGGCCGCCCGCGCCTCTTCAATGAAAGTCTTGCTTTCGGGGTTTTCCAGCGCCGCGATGGTGGCCCACTGGGCAAAGGTGGTGGGATGGGTCACCGACTGCCCCTGGATCTTGGTCATGGCGCCGATGATCTCCCCCGGACCCGCCGCCCAGCCGATGCGCCACCCGGTCATGGCGTAGCTCTTGGCGGCGCCGCCCACGGTGATCGTCCAGTCGGGAGCTTCGCGCGCCGGCGAGTAGGCCTCACCTTCGTAGATAAGATGTTCGTAAATCTCGTCGGAAACCAAAAAGACGCCGCGCTCGTCCGCAAGCCGGGCCAAACCCGCGAGCAGCTCGCGCGGATAGACGGCGCCGGTGGGGTTCGAAGGAGAGTTCACCACGATGGCCCGGGTGCGTTTGCTCAGCGCCGCGGCCACCTCCTCTATCCGGGGAACGAACCCGGACCCGGCCGTACTCCTCACAATTACCGGCACGCCACCAGCCAGTTCCACCTGCGCCGAGTAGCTGACCCAAAAGGGCGCGAGCAGTATTACCTCGTCTCCGGGGTCGATGACGGCCTGGAAAAGATTGTAGAGCACGCCCTTGCCCCCCGCGCCCACGGTTATCTGGTCGGGGGTGTAGCTCAGACCGTTCTCGCGCGCGAACTTGCGCGCCAGCGCCTCGCGCAGCTCGGGGATGCCGGCGGGCGGGGTATACCTGGTCTTGCCTTCAGCCAGGGCCTTGCAAGCGGCATCTTTCACATGCCGGGGGGTTTCGAAGTCGGGCTCGCCCGCGGTAAGGGCGATTACGTCTATCCCCTGGTGGCGCAGTTCGAGCGCGCGGGCGTTCATGGCCACCGTGGAGCTGGGGCGCAAAGCTTGTGCGCGTACGGACAAGCGGCTCATAATGCAAGTATATACGAACACTACTGTAACAACATTGCCGCATATTCGCTGAACAAAAACACAAGTCCAGTTTGGCGGGTCCAAAAAATATCTCGGGCGCCCAGCTCAACCGCTCAAGATAACCTTAATGGCAAAACCGATAATTTTAATGCTAACACATGAGCCGCCAAGATCCAACGATATATCGCAATCCTCGGGGACGCTTCAACCTAAAGATTCTGCAGCAAAGCCAGGGGAAGCAACACTGTTTAACCGTATTTGAACATCTCCTTAACCATACACTTAATGGTGAAAGTGTATACTCTTACGAGACAGATGCGCTATGCCCATTTGCACTACCAGACCACTTGTCTATGCGTGAAAACAAAAAACATGCACCGATGTGCAGGAGAATACTATGCACAAACACACACGGTCTAAATGCAAGTCCTTAAAATCAGCAAGCGTGACTGCTGTGGCTACAATGGCAGCACGCCCTCACACTAGCAGACAAGGGCGTGTTTTTATGACAGCGCTCAGGGTGTTGGCTCTTATTCTTACCCTAGCCGCGATTTTCCTGTTCGCTTCATGCAATCAAACACCAGATAAGGTTAACGATAACCCGCCAATAACGAACCCAGGCAATCCAGGCACATACGATTGCGACTTCAAACCCGAAGATGTTGACAAAGACGTAGAAGCCAAGCTGGGGAAGGACAAGACCGCATATAATACCAACCTCACCACAGACGAGAAGGCGTTGGTTGGAAACTGGATGGGGAAAGACAAGAAGTCGGTAAGCCGTACATGGCTACAGCTGAGGGCAGACGGTACCTACCAATACAAATGGTGGATCGGGTTGGGCAAATATCATGATGTAGATAGGGTGATCCTCTACTCAGGAAAATGGCACTTAACAAACCGCAATTCACAGCTGGTTCTCGAACTAAACGACTCGGAGTATCCTCTTACATTTAGCATTCGCTTCCCAAAAGTAACCAGCCCTCAAGGCACCCTAATGTGCCCCGGCAAAACAATAAACACTGCTTACCAAATGAGCTTTGACGCCAAGGGTGACGTAGTTAAACCCAATGGACCTTCTAGTGCGGTAAGAAAAACTTTAAACAGCACTGTATATAACGGCGGTCCTGATTATTTTACGGTAGTAGCAGCCAAAGCAAATTCGCCGGCCTTTTGGGACGACCTCACTCCCAAAGGGTTTAATTATGGTCACAAAGTATATAAACCATTTCTACAGGGTGACATAGACGCATGGGAGTATGCAAAAAAACGTGCAAAAGATGACCCTAAGAATTACTTGGTTGTAATTACCGACGAAAGCTGGGTTAAAATTGTTGGTGCAAGGCAGAACTATGCAAAGGATGTTCTTGATCCGTCCAAGCTATATGCGCTATTCGGATATTGGAAGGCCGAAATGCAGCTGCTATCTGAGGTTGACGGCCAAGCAATGATCATCATTGCTGGAGACGCTCCCCCCCACTGGGCTGGATCGATACATAAAAACTTTAATAACAATGCCAATGCGGTGCCCGCTAAGGTGTTGGAGTCCCGGTTTCCCGAAGCCCTCGAGCTCAACCCGCCCAACTCATTCGCAGGGGTTTTTCAGGTGCTCGATTACATCCGCATGAAGTATGCTCCAAATGTAAAGATAGGCTACACTCTCAAAACCTGGGGTGTTCAAGGCTTCTCGTTCAGCGAGCCGTCTGGTGGGTGGGACAACCACTCTGGTGTTAAAGCGATGGCTGACTACCTCAATAGCTTCGGGGTGCAATTCGATATCCTGGCCTTTAACTTCAACCCTAGAGACAAAGATCGCTCCGACGACGAGTATAAGGCTGGTGCCAAGTACTTTGCTGCTATCTCAAAGAAGATGAAAACTAGGGATGGTTCGAAGCCGAAGGTCTGGATATGGAAAGTCAGCCTCTGGTCGGCACACCCATCCTTCTACTTCAGAAATGTAGATTTTATGGTTCGTGATGCAAACGCTATCGGTATGACACTGGGACATGGTAATGATTTCTCCGGGGAGAGCGGCTTCAAAGACTTCACCCGCAATAACGGCAAAAAATCGCTTATCCATACGTGGATGCATGAATACTTTGAAGGAAAAACTATCGGTGATGGCCCCCACGCTACCCCCGGCCCTATCTACTGGCGACAATGATTAGGAATTTGGGAGAACAGATGAACTGGCATAGATACCGTCAAAAACACAACGATCGGTCAGTTTCACTCCGGCGGCGTGCGCTACTAATAAGAATTCTTCTTCTTATTGCGCTATTGACCGTAGGCTTAAGCTTGCTCTCATCATGCAACACACCACCATACACGCCACCTCCCAGTGCGGATGACGGTGGCGGCAGTGGTGGCGATGGTGGTGGTGGTGGCGGCGACGACGGTGGCACCAACCCCAGCCAACCGCCTCAAATGGTTCCCGGTGGCGAATTCCCCCCCGACAACAGTTCCACAAACGAGCCCTGGAGCTACTGCTCAGAAAATTCATTTAGTCCGGAAGCGGTAGATACGGCAGTTGAGGGCAAATTTGGGAAAGATACCACCAAGCCCTCATCCTCGCTGACCGCAGACGAACAAGCACTTGTAGGCAACTGGATGGGCAAAGGCAAGAACTACGTGATTGTATCCCGCACCTGGCTACAGCTACGGGCCGACGGTACATACAAATATATGTGGTGGACAGGCTTAGGTAACCAGTACGACGTAGACCGGGTGCTGGTAGCTGAAGGAAGGTGGCATCTCAAAAACGGCAACTCGCAGCTGGTGCTCGACCTACCCGACTCCGAGGCACCACTAGTCTTCAGCGCCCGCTTTCCCAAGATGGCCTCCACCGACGGCGCCAAGATGTGCCCCGGTAAACGGGTAAAAACCAATCACAGGATGAGCGTCGACCCGAAGAAGGACCTGGTGCCTGTAAGCGGGCCGTCGCAAGAGGTAAGAAAAATCATCCGGCGCAGAGTTCTCGACGGCGGTCCCGACTACTTTTCATTCGTAGCCTGCAAAGGCAACTCACCCAAATTTTGGGGCGACCTAGCTCCCCCTCGGGGATACGATTACGCCGGCCTGGTTTATAAGCCGTATTCCAAAGAGGAGGTGGATGCTTGGGAGTACGCCAAGAAGCGGTCCAGAGAACACCCAAAAGATTATCTGGTTGTGATTACCGACGAGATGAAGTATATGGGTTCTCGGAAAAACATTCTAACCGTAATTGATAATCCGTACAACGTTAATGCAATTCTGAGTATCTGGAAAACTCAAATGCAACTACTAGCTACAGTCAAAGGGCAGGTTTTGTTCATTATTGCGGGCGACGCCCCGCCATACTGGGGGGGGCTCATACGAACAGAATACGAAAACAACGCCAATAAGCTTCCTGTAAAACTGCTAGAGTCGCGCTTCCCCGAAGCTCTTGAGCTCAACCCACCCAATACTTTCGCCGGACTCTTTCAGGTACTCGACTACCTACGCATGAAGTACGCCCCCAACGTGAAAATTGGTTACACACTAAAAACCTGGGGGACCGTAGACTTTGATTTCAAAGAACCACCAGGAGGGTGGGATAAGAATAAGGGCGTGCAAACCATGGCCAACTACCTAAATAGTTTTGGCGTGCCATTCGACATTCTTTCATTTAACTTCAGGCCAAACTCTGGGGATCACAGCGATGACGAATACAAGGCAGGAACAAAGTACTTCGCTGCCATATCGAGAAAGATGCGCCCCACCCGCAATAACAAAACTCCTAAGGTCTGGGTGTGGAAAACCAAGATACTGACCGATCATCCCTCATTCTTCTTCAGAAACGTCGACTTCATGGTTCGCGAAGGCAATGCCATCGGCGTCACTGTAAGCCACTGGAACGAGCTGGCAAAAGAAGGAGGCTTCAAAGATTATACACGCCCCAACGGAAAAAAGTCGCTGATCAAAACCTGGATGCATGAATACTACCTTGGCAAAAAGATTGGCGATGGCCCCCACGCCACCCCCGGGCCCCTGTACTGGAGGTAGACCGGGGCGGCCCGGGAAGCGACCCCGACCCCCGGCCACAGGTGCAGCAGCCGGGGGTCTTTCGGTGTCCGCACCGCTTCGAGCGCCCTGCGCCCCGCCCGCCCCCTGTTGACCGTCCCCCGCCTGTCCAAAGCCTGAAGAAACGGAACTTTTTGCTACAGGCACCCGTACGTATACTGAAAGAGGAGAAGAAAGAGAAGAGAAGGAGGGCTTAACAGAGTAGAATGCAACGTGTAGCGTTTGTATATGTTGAACGAAATGCCTATCCACATGTACAGCGTTAACGAGAAGGCCGCATTCATTGCGATGATGTTCGGCGATCTCTCGGCTTCGGAAATACTGGCCGTGCAGCACATCTGCCCGGAACTCGAAATGCTGGGTCCGGATCATCCGGCCTGGTTTTCGGGGCGCTCATCGAGAATGGCGCGGCCGGGAAGCCGGGCTCGCACTGCGCCAAAAACGGGCGGGCCGGCCGACGGCATCAAATCTCTGCTCGAGCGCCTCGGGGACCGGCTAGACAACGGCCCGCCCCTGCATCTTGACAAACCTTGCCGTGGCGACCGCTCCCGCCTGCCGCCGAGCCCGGCAATGGTCGATTACCTGGTATCGGCGATTCCGCGGCTCGATGCGCAAGCCAGGGAAATCTACAGGAAAGAAGTGCTGGAGGAGTCGCGTATTCTGGCCGATCCAGAACCGCGCCCTGCACCCCCGACTTCCGAAGCGCCGGCGATAGCCGAGGTTGGTTTGGCTTCAGGCTACGATTTCGGAGGGGCCCACGACGAAGTCATCAGGTGCATCCTCGAATACGCGGGACGCTGGATGCCCGACCGCTACGGAGAACTGCTAAACGAAGTCGACGCTAGCTACGGAAATGTAGCGAACGCAATGATCAGAACCGACCTTTCCTTTGCTCATATAAGGGCGATACTCGTCGCCTACGCAAGGTTTTCAACGCGCCAGTGCGGCAATCAGGCATATATCACGTCGGGAAGGTTGCAGCGGATGCTGGCGAGGCTGGGCGAACTGCGCCAGGCCGAGAGGTGCCCGCTGCTGAGGCCAAGAAAAGGAGGAATGGAAGATGGCAACGGTTAGAGAGAGGATCTTGGAGCTGCTCGAACGCAAACCCGGCCTGACGGATGCAGAAATCCGGAGGGAACTTGGCTTGTCGGTCCACCAGCATGCAAACAACGAGGCCAGGAAACTGGAAAAGCTAGGCCGAATCCGCAGGGTCAAGGAAGCTGGTTTGATACGGAACTACTTGGTGGGAGGGAGGAATTATGCCTAATGAAGCCGGCGCCAAACATATCAATTCAGAAGTGCCGAAAGATGGCATGACCGAAGATGACGTAAAACTGCTTCTTGGGCGCTGGCTGGAACGTGGCGGCTGGGAGGTTTCGATTGCCGCGGGGAGGGAGCCAGGTCCGGACATTTTGGCCCGGCAGGGAAGCAGGTCGTGGACGATCGAGGTGAAAGGTTCGGGCTCCCGGCCCCAGATGCCAACCAACTACTTCCTGTCGGCGCTCGGACAAATCTTACAGCGGATGAGTGAAGATAAGGCTAGGTATAGCGTGGCCTTTCCGGACATGCCGCAATATCGCAGGTTGTGGGCCCGGCTGCCCGGGGAAGCGAAAAAGCGCACCGGTGTTACGGCTTTGTTCGTCGGGGCCAGTGGAGAAATATATGAGGTACGCTGAATACGTGGCGGATCCGGTCGACATCGAACGGCGCTTACGGAAAATGGCGGAAGATGCGGTCGAAGGCTTCGTGCGCCAAATGACCCGCTATCTGAAGGAGCCCATCAATCGCGACGACTTCGAAATCGAAGTGCTTCCCCCACCCCATTTTCCCAGGGCCCTGCCGCCTGGAAAGCAGTCGGTATTCGCTTTTTACTGGCCCGAGAAAGATCGCTTCCTCACAGTCGCTCTGGCGGGCCCGAACAGCAACGCCCGGTTCCAGTCGCAGCACTACCTTCCGGCCAGTAGCGGCAGCAATCTAGCGCGCAAGATCTTGCAGCACAAGGAAGACCTGGGAATCGAAGACGTGGACGAGAACACCGTGGGCCTGTGGATGAAGGGTAACCTGGCCAGGGTCAACGTATATCTTCCCGCCAGCGTTAGCAAAGAAGTACTGAAGTACCTCAAGGACTACCTGAAGCTCATATGGAGACCTGCATTTTGATTCGGGCGCAGAGAGCGAAGAGGCGGGCCTGCACCCGTCTCTTCTTTTACCCCGTCCGCTTCAGCTTTCCCGTCCGCTTGGCCCAGAGCTCGACCAGGCCGAAGATCCACAGCCCCAGCGGCACCAGGACCGCACCCATCAGCGCCAGGACCAAAAGTTCGTGGGTCACCGCGCCGAGCGGCGCGCCCGCCAGCGTGCCCGCCTCGCTGAGCGGCCGGTCGAGGCCCATTAGCTTGCGCGCGGCCGCGAGGGCGTAGGTGGCGGGCGAAAACGCCGATAGCGGCTGCACCCAGGCGGGCAGCACCTCGACCGGGTAGTAGATGCCGCTCACCAGCAGCAGCACCCCCTGCACGATGTTCGTCGCCTGGGCGCCGTTCTCGGGGCTCAGCACCGGCAGGATCGCCGCCACCAGCCCCAGCCCCATGAAGGCCACGCTGGCCACCAGCACGCCCCACAGGTTGGCCCCGGCGAAGCTGAGGTGGACGAAGAAGAGCAGGCCCACCATGATCACGATCGTGCGCACCACGCTGTAGGCCACGGCGAAGAGGCTCACCCCCAGCAGGTGCGTCAGGCGGTGCACCGGGGCCATGAAGGTGTACTCGAGCGCCCCCTCCCAGCGCTCGTAGCTGATCGAGTTGCTGATCTCCTGGAACATCGCCGAGAGGAAGCTCCACAGCAGCACCCCCAGCACCAGCGTCAGGGTGAGCCGCTCGTCGCCGGCGGCGACGCCGATCAGCGCGATCGTCGCCGAGCTGACCAGCGCGTAGAAGGTGAAGACGACCACCCAGGAGAAGTAGCGCCGGGTCAGATGAAAGTCGCGGAAGACGAAGGCCCACAAGGGGCGCAGAAAAGCGGGAATCATACGGCCTCCCCGGCTGCGGCGGGCGCGAAGCCCTCGCCTGTCCGGCGGATGAAGGCCTCCTCCAGGTCGGCCGCGCCCGCCTCTTGCTTGAGCTCGTCCGCCTCCCCTTCGGCCACCAGCCGCCCGCGCGCCAGAAAGCCGATGCGCGCCGCCAGCCGTTCGGCCTCGTCCATGTCGTGGGTGGTGAGCAGGATGGTGGTGCCCCGTTCGGCGCGCAACTCCTCGAGAAAGCGCTGCACCTCGCGCTTGCTCGCGGGGTCGAGGCCGGTGGTGGACTCGTCCAGCAGCAACAGCGGCGGGTCGTGCAGCAGGGCGCGAGCGATTGCGATCTTCTGCTGCATGCCCCGGCTCATTTCCTCGAGCGGGTCGTGGAAGCGGCGCGGCTCGAGCCCCAGCCGCTCGAGGATCCCGAGCGCCTTCTTCCCGGCCGCCGTGGGCTCGATGCCGTAGAACTGGGCTGCGTAGAGCAGGTTCTCACGCGCCGAAAGCTTCTTGTAGAAGGCGGCGTCCACGCTCACCCGGCCGATGCGACGGCGCACCTCCGCCTCGCCGCCGGGCAGGGGGCGACCCAGCACCCGCACCCGGCCGCCGTCGGGCAAGAGCAGGGTGGCGAGGATGCGAATCAGCGTGCTCTTGCCCGAGCCGTTGGGGCCCAGAAGGGCGTAGGTCTCGCCTTCGTCCACGTGGAAGCTCACGCCGTCCAGGGCGCGTTCGACCTTGCGGGCACCGAACCACCCTTGGCGGCTTGAAAACGTCTTCTGCAGGTCGTGTACCTCGATAGTGCGCACTTTTCCTCCAAACTAAACGGCGGCCCGAAGGCCGCCGGCAGGGTCATAACAACCTGGGCGTGTACCTTGCGGGTACGGGATGCGGTTTAAACGCGCTGTTTCCGAATCATCACTGCACCTCGAAGCCCAGCCTAGCACAATCCAAACTATAGTAACCATTCTCAGATATGTTATGCTGGCGGCGAGGGGGCTTGATGAGACTCGGAACCGGGTTAATGGGAACGCTGCTGCTGGGCATGGGCCTGGCCCTGGCCCAGAGCGTGACGTTTGCGGGTCGCGTTTACCACGCAGACGATCCCCTGCCCGCCGACCCATCCCTGCAGGTGACGCAGCTCGAAAACGGGCTCGCGCTCTATCTCTTGCGCAACGGCAAACCTGCGGGTCTCGTTGAATACGCTCTGGCTCTGCCGGTTGGGTCGCTGTCCGAAGCGGATAGCGAGCTCGGGCTGGCGCACTTTCTGCAGCACATCGCCTTCACGGGCACCGAACGCTTCCCTGCCCGGGCGTTGCGCGAGCTGCTGGAAGAAACGGGGATGGACTTCGGGCCCGATTTAAGCGCCTATACATCCTGGACCGAAACGGTGTACACCCTGCAAGCTCCTATCGGCGACCGGGAGCTAACCCGCAAGGCCGTTATGCTGCTCGCCGACTGGGCGCAACGCATCAGCTTCGACCCGGAAGCTATAGAGAAGGAGCGCAAAACGGTCATGGACGAGGAGCGGCGGAGGCTCGAGAGCCTGGACGGCCGCCTGCTGGACATCGTCGTGCCCCTGTATTTCGGGGATTCGTATTTTGCGCGCCGGCTACCGAGCGGCGACATGAAGGTCATTGCCGGAGTCGAACGCCCGGAGCTGCTGAGCTTCTACCGCCGCTGGTACCGCCCCGAACTCATGGCGGTGATAGCGGTGGGCGACGCCGATCCCGGAACTCTCTCCATGCTGCTCCAGGGCGAGCTGGAACCGCTGGCGCCCCTCTCCGGACCGGCGCCGCCCCGGCCACCGCCTCCGCTGCACAACGGCCCGGCGTACGGAGTCTTCAGCGATCCCGATATGCCCCTGGTGGTGGGCCTGCTCACCTTCAAAGCGAAACCGTTGCAGGTGCGCACGGTGGCCGATTTTCGCGACTGGCTCGAGCGCGAGCTCTTCGTGACAATGGTAAGCGAGCGCCTGGCGAAGCTCCTGCAAAGGACCCCGTCCCCCGTGCAGCAGGTTTATTTTGCGCGCTCCGAACTGGCGGGGGTGGACTTCTACGAGATCACCCTCGTAACCAGCGCGGACGCGGTCGAAAGGGCGTTCAGGGCTGCCGCAGAGGAACTCAACCGCATCTGCATACATGGCTTTGACCCCGCCGCATTGGACAGCGCCAAGCGCGCCTTGAAACGCCGGCTGAAAGAAGATCTCGACGCCCGCACCTCGGCGGGAAGCGCAGAGCTGCGCAAGTCCCTGATCGCCAGCTACCTAAACGAGGTGCCCTTCACACCGCCCCGGTGGAACCACCAGGCAGGGTTGCAGCTCCTTAAAGGCATAGTCCCGGACGAGGTGAGCGCCCGTGCCCGCCTCTTCGCCGGAGCCGAAAACCGTATAGCCATCGTGCTGGGCCCCGAGCGGGAAAAAGCCGGACTGCCGCGCAAGGAAGACCTTGCCGCCCTGCTGGACAGCGCCTTCTCCGCGCCGCGCACCGGAACGGGACGTTACTTCTGCGGCGAACCGCCAGCGGGCCAGCTGGCCCTGCAGGAAAAGCGCTTTCCACCCGGCCCGCCCTGACCGCATGCGGGCAACGAAGCGCACTGCCCGATCAGCAATCCCTGCAAAGCGGCCGGCGGCCTGCTACAGGCTGTGTACAATGAAGCCGCTATGGAACGCACCTTTGCCATGATCAAACCCGACGGCGTCCGCCGCGGGCTGACCGGTAAGATCCTCCAGCGCCTGGAGGACAAAGGCTTCAAAATCGTCGCCCTCAAGAAAATGCGCATCAGCTTCGACCTCGCCGAAAAACACTACGGCGAACACAAGGAAAAACCCTTCTTCAAACCACTCGTTGAATTCATCACCAGCGGTCCGGTGGTGGCCATGGTGCTCGAGGGCCCGGGGGTGATCGCCGAGTTGCGCAAGATGATGGGTGCCACCAACCCCGCCGACGCCCTGCCCGGCACGATTCGCGGCGACTTTGCCACCACTATCGACGAAAACGTCATCCACGGCTCGGCGAACGAAGCAGACGCCGAGCGCGAGATCGGGCTTTTCTTCGGGCCCGAGGAGTTCGCAGACTAAGCCCTCTTCGCCACCCGGCTACACCGGGGGGACCCGCGGCTCCCCCCGGTGTGCGCTTTTCGCGCCAGAGGCCGCTTTCCGGGGGGCTCCTAATACCCCTCTAGACCGTCGGCCGCCATCCGGCGCGCGGCCTCCAAAAACATCGCCGCCGCCAGGCCCGCCGCGGCGTATACCATTAGCATCACCAGAATTTGATAGCGGGCAGCGATCAGCGGGCTCACCCCCGCCAGAATCTGCCCGGTCATCAGCCCGGGAATCGAAACGATGCCCACCGCAAAGAGACCGTTAGTGGCGGGAATCAGCGCCGCCTTGTAAGCAAGTTCCCGCGCCCGCTGGGGTTCTTTACCCTCCTTGCGCTCCGAGAAAAAGCGCTCGGCGGCCAGGCTGACCGCATTCATGGCGTTGGAAAACGCCATGCCCCCCAGGGGGATGAGCACCGAAGGGCTGTACCAGGGATCGGGGCGCAGTACCAGCTGCGTGGTAACCAGCAAGGACAGCCCGCCGCCACCCACTACCCCGATAAGGGCGTAGGGATAGAGCCGCAGCCGCTTCTTGGTCTCGGTGCGCAGAGCGATCCATCCCGCCGCGAGCGCCATTAGCGCCAGCACCCCCAGTACTACCGCGGCATACTCGGTTTTGAATATATATGCCAGCACGTAACCCACCAGGAGAAGCTGTGCCAGCATGCGCGTAAGCGCCACCCAGGGGGTCCGTCTATCACCCGACCAGGAAACGTACCACCAGGCAACCAACAAAGCGAGAGCCAGAGGATACAGGAGCCGCACGAGTGGAATCTCGGTCATATTCCTAGCTTACGTCCGCATGTACGGAAAAATGACCTCAGCTATAAACGCAAAGACCGGGCACCCGCAGTGGGATCATCTCCGCATCCCCAGCGCGCACAACATCCTCACGTTACGGCGTCTGCATCCCCAACAGAAAATAGGAGCAGGTTGCAACAGGCTACCCCCTTATTCAGCTACCTCAACCAATTCCCAACACCAGCTACCAGCGCAGGATCCGGTCGCCACCATACGCTCTTTCGTAGAGGGGAGCCGGGAAAGTGTTTCGGCTCGCCAACAATAGTTTGGCTCCCGGGCGGCGGATAGATGATAAATCTCGCACCCGCGCAAGTGTGCCATTGCAGCAGCCAGCGAAACTGCTTGTCCGTACCTACGGCGGCATTCGGCTCTCTCTGCATAATCAGCCTGTATCGCCCGGCAGCCCTGTCATGGCGCCGCGGAATATTCCCCCCGTAAATTCTTTGCACTCCCCGCATGGGGACTGATTCAAGCCGTATAACTCAGCAAAAATGAGGCATGAATAGAAACAATGCAGAACTACAAAGTAGGCTACTATGAAGTGTGCTCTACGATCAGGAAGTTGTTGCAAGGAAACTTCGCCGTGCATTGGCTGAGTTTTGGAAGTTACGGGCCAATGCCAGGGCAAGAGGTAGTGATAAAACCGGACGCGGCGAAGCCGCTTCGGGCCAACATCTCAACCCCCTGATCGAATTGCTGGCAGACGTCATACGCAACGCTGGCCTCAGGAAAGCAAAATTCTATACAAACCGCCATGCCACCCTCCCCGGGTACTTCCGACCCAGCAAACAGTGGGATTTGGTAGTGACCTATAAAGGAAAACTGGCCATTTCTCTAGAGCTTAAATCACAGGTAGGCTCTTATAGTAATAACTTTAATAACCGGGTCGAAGAGGCGCTGGGTTCGGCCATAGACCTGCAAATCGCTTTGACCGATGGGGTTTTAAATAGCTATACCCCCGGCCAGGGTTTTCACGCTCCATTTCGGGGGTGGATTATGGTGCTGGCGGAGGAGGAGGAATCAACGCGTAGAGGCCGCCCGGCACAGGCTATATTTCCGATAGACGAAGAGTTCGTAGACAACGGCTACCTCCTGTCCTATGCCGACAGGTACCGCAAGCTTGCATCAAGAATGGTTCAAAGCAGGCAATATGATGCAGCTGCAGTCCTGCTGGTTAAGAGAGGGGCTGACACATACAAAGATTATGGCTTGGAAAGTTTTTGGAGAGAATTGGCATTCTTTTCTGCAAAGCTCGCTTCCAGCTGAGAACCGGGCTCACGCAAAAGTCTTTTTATGGCGTGAGTGAAATACGAGCCAATCAGTTCGATTCCTACACTGTTGCGGCCCCAGCGGAGCGCGGCGAGATTGGTGGTGCCCGTACCCATGAAGGGGTCTAGTACGGTATCACCGGCGAAGCTGAACATCCGCACAAGCCGCTCAGCCAGTTCCAGCGGGAAAGGTGCCGGATGGTTCCTGGTGGACGCTCCACCCAGGGTCCAGATTTGCTGGAACCAAATCCGGTGCGCATCTTCGGGAATGATAGAAGCTAGACGCTGCTCCCTGGTGGGACTGCGGTAACCTCCGGGTTTTCTAAAGAATAGAATGTATTCTACATCGTTTTTAATTATAGCCCCGGGTTCGTAGGGCTTGCCATAAAATCCTCCAGCTCCGGCTTCAAAGCGGGCGTTGGCGATCTTGTGCCATATTATGGGTGCCAGGTTGTCATAGCCGAGCCTGCGGGCACGCTCCTGAATAGAGGCGTGCAGCGGAAAAACCAGGTGGCGTTTAAAGACGGGGTTCTTTCGCGGAACATTGACGTCGCCTACCACCACCACCAGCCGCCCGCCCGGCACCAATAACCGCCAGACCTCAGCCCATACCTCGTCGAGGGCGTCCAGGAACTCCTCGTAATCAGCTACGGCGCCTAGCTGACCGGGAGCATCCTCGTATTCCTTGAGCGTCCAGTAAGGGGGAGATGTGATCGCCAGATGTACGGACTCTCCCGGCAGCTCCTTCAACCTCCGGCGGCTATCGCCCAGCAGCAGCCTGTGGCTGCTGGGCAGATCCCTGGCATGGGCCATCAGGCGCCCGATCAGAGACGCGTTCTTGGCAATAGCCGGTACAGCCCCCTGCCCGTGGCTCCTGTACTGCTCCAGCGCTTCCGGCGGCAGCTCCTGGGGTATTGGGGAAACCCGTTTTATCAACACTTCCCCGGCGATGTCCATCGCTCAAGTATACCGGCCGGATTCCCGGACGAAGGAGCTGCTGCACGCTGCAGTTTGGCGGGTCTTTTGCGGCGACATGGAAACTGCCTCGCTAGCCCAAGGCCGCCAAACAGGCGCATACCCGGCAAGCCTACCTGGTGAGCAGAAAGATTATCTTTTCCAGGTCAACATCCACCTTAGGCCGACCACGCTTGGGTTTGATAACCACATAAGGGAACGTGATCACCTTGTTGGTGGGGTCGTTTTTCACGTAGAGGATGCATTCAGCCTGCTGGCCGTTCCCGTCGACTTTATACGAACCGATAACCTTGTTGTTCCGATCGATAATCGTTCTTATAGACTGGCTGTCTCGGGGTACGCTGGCGGGGTCGAACTCGACACCGTACTCGTTCCGGAGCTCGCTTGGCGTGGTGGTCGAGATTATCCTGTTGAGATAGTGGGGCGCCCTATCTTCGACGATGGACCACGCTAGTCGCTCTCCGGAAGCGCACAAGTCTGAAGAGCAAGATGATAGAACGATACCGATGACAACAAGCAGCAGAAAGAACGAATACTTCCCAGGCGCAAATCTATCCATATAGAAACCTTCCTCATATAGCAGTTTGTTTGCGGCACCTTGCGCGTGCCAGTCTGAGCTATCATATCACATAATATTATGAATAGGTGATGTCAAGCCACTAGGAATGAATGCCGGTAATAAATTCCACGAACGCTATATATACCGTGACTAAGGCGATATCTCGCGTATTTTACATCATCTTTATTTGCAAGGTCGGTGCTGGTCGTAAATTAGACGAACATTGACTATCTTTCTGCTGGTAACAATACAATGAACCGTCAATCGACGATTCGAAATAATCACATGAGAATCATTGGTCACGCAAGCTTTCGTCTGGCAGAACTGCTTTTTGCCAATATGTATGCAGTTGGATGGGTATATGTATATACTTCACTAAACCACCGCGGAGCAATAGCCGCAACCGCCAAAAACAGCCAGGAATCCATACGCCACCGGCCGTAGCCGGAAAACCCTGCCCGCCACGGCCCCGTGACATTGTAGTGCCTTTTGCCACCCGGGGCCAGCGGCAAACGGTCCGGCGGCTACCGCGACCCCGGTAGGGGCGGCGCAATTCCGCTATCGGATGACGAGGCATGCGGGCGTGAAAGCCGCCTGCACGCCTACTCGCCCGCACGGGTGTCCAGGAGGGGGTGCATGGTTCTGGCAGCAGCGCAAACCGGCGGCCCCCGTAATCTCGCTGCAACACCGGCCTCCGACGAACGCTCAAGAGGGCCCGGCCATGCCGGGGACGAAGCCCATCCCCGAAGGGCTTCGGCGGCGAGCCTTCGTGATTGCCGATTACAAACACTTGTCAAAAACGCCGCTGGGTTGTACTATATTGCGTGCCTGGCGGCAGCCGGGCGAACGCTGGGGCATCGTCTAACGGCAGGACGGCGGACTCTGGATCCGTTGGTCGTGGTTCGAATCCACGTGCCCCAGCCATAAGGCCCCTTCGACTAGCGGTTAGGTCACCGCCCTTTCAAGGCGGCGGCACGGGTTCGAGTCCCGTAGGGGTCACCAGCGCGCGCTCGAGCCGGTACGGCCCCATCGTCTAGAGGCCTAGGACGCCGCCCTCTCACGGCGGTAACGGGGGTTCGAATCCCCCTGGGGTCACCAGACGGCTCGAGCGCGTTTTTGCTTCACTGCCCTATATACCCCCCGTGGGGTATATACTGCGCTATAGCCCCGGGCGGGCTGCGGGAGGCGAGTCATGGATTTCAAGATCGGCGAACTTGGTGGTTCGGCTCAGCAGGATCAGGAATACGACGTGGTGATCATCGGCGGCGGACCCGCCGGGCTTACCGCCGGCATTTACGCGGGCCGCGGCGGGCTGCAGACCGTGATCATCGAAAAGGGGCTGCCCGGGGGGCAGATCGCCCAGACAGAAGAGGTGGAAAACTACCCCGGCTTTCCCGAGGGCGTTTCGGGGCCGGAGCTCGCCAACCGGATGGCCGAGCAGGCGCGCAAGTTCGGCGCCGAGGTGGTCATGGACGAGGTGCAGGCCCTTGAAAAAACCGAAGGCGCATTTCTGATAAAAGCATTCGAGCGCAACTACAAGGCCAAGAGCGTAATCATCGCCACCGGCGCCAACCCGCGCAAGCTGGAGGTTCCGGGAGAAGATCGCTTTTACGGCCGCGGCGTATCCACCTGCGCCACCTGCGACGGATTTTTCTACCGGGACAAAGAGGTGGTGGTGGTGGGCGGCGGCGACGCCGCGGTGGAGGAAGGCATTTTCCTCACCAAGTTCGCCAGCAAGGTTACCATCATCCACCGTCGCGACGAGCTGCGCGCCAACAAGGTGGCCCAGGAGCGCGCCTTCCAAAACCCCAAGATAGAGTTCCTCTGGAGCCACGTCGTCACCGAGGTGCTGGGCGAGGACCACGTCACGGGCGTGAGAGTGAAAAACCTCAAGACGAACGAGGAATACGTGTTTCCCACTGACGGCGTCTTCGTATTCGTGGGCAGCGTTCCCAACACCGAGTTCCTGCAGGGCGTGGTAGAGCTGCGCCCCGACGGATACGTGGCGGTAACCGACGAAATCCTCACTTCGGTGCCGGGGGTATTTGCCGCCGGCGACGTAGCCGACCCCATCTACAAGCAGCTTGCGACCAGTGTGGGCGCGGGTACACGCGCGGCCATGACCGCGGAGAAGTGGCTCATGGAGCACGAGCAGACCGAGCCAGCCGCCACCTAGAGCTTGCAGCGCCGCGCTCCTACCGTTAGGCTAAGGGCGCGTGGGCGGTTAGCTCAGATGGCTAGAGCACCTGCCTTACAAGCAGGGGGTCGGAGGTTCAAGTCCTCTACCGCCCACCAACACGCCCCCGGATGGGGGCGTTGCCTGTGGTAAAAAAGGTAGCGGAACGTCGGCAAGGAGGTCACATGGCTACTGGCAACACGGTCAAGCTCGTGCACCAGGCCCTGCGGGAGAACTCGCTTTTCGCCCGTCTGGACACCGCTGACCTCGAGCGCGTGGTGCAGCTGGCGAGCGTGCGCGAGCTGGCCGAAGGCGAGGTCCTTTTTCAGGAAGGAGATCCGGTCGAATACACCCACGTGGTGGCGGACGGGCTCCTGCGCGTCTATCAGGTGGGGCCCAAGGGGAGCCGCCAGCTGGTGCTGCACATGGCCGGTCCGCCTGAAAGCATTGGCGAGATCGCGGTCCTGAGCGAGCGGCGCCACTATCCGGTCACCGCCGAGGCCGCGCTGCGCAGCCACGTGGTGTTGATCCCCCGGGAGGGAATGCTGCAGCTCATGGAAGAGCGCCCCCGCTTCACCAGGGCGCTCTTGCGCTCGGTTTCTGAGCGCCAGTTCGAGCTGCTGCTGCTCTTGCGCCGGGTCGCCTTCTTCGAGGTGCAGTCGCGGCTGGCCCAGTACCTGCTCGAGCAACACGCCACCCTGGGCCCCGGCTTTCCGCTGCCCACCAACCCCGAGCTGGCCGCGCTCCTGGGCACCGTGCCAGAGATAGTCAGCCGCAACCTCAGCCGCTTCTACAAGCAGGGCTGGATCCGGCTCAAAGACCGCCGGGTATGGGTAGACAACGAGGTCACCCTGATAGCGGTAGCCAAGGGCTGAACGGACACATAGCAATCAAACGGCCCCCCGGACGCGTCCGGGGGGCCGCCTTGTAGCGGGGGCTCAGTAGATGTCGTTAGCGGTGTTCCAAACGTTGAACTTGCCCGTCGGGGTGCGCACCCAGTCACCGGTGATGCGCGCCTTTTCCTGCAGGGTCACGCTGTCGTAAACAACGATGAAGGTGGGAGTGTCCTTGTTGCCCCAGGCGGAGACCCAGAACTCGCTGCCGTCCTTGTTGAACTCGATGTGCACCATACGCGCCTTGAGATCCTTGGCGCCCGGAACCTCCCAGCAAAGCGGTTCCTTGGCGAGGTTCTTCTTGTCCCAGGCGCAGAGCGTGGCGTTGGCCTCCGGCGTGGGGGCGACGGTGAAGTCGACGATCAGCCAGGGGCTCTTCTCGTGCGTCTTGATGAAGAGGTTGCCCGGGTAGGGGGTCTCGACCATTTTGGCGACCTTCCAGGCGTACTGCGGGTGCCCCACCGGATCGGTGCCGATGACCGCAATCTTGTTGTCCTTGATGTGGCCGGTGGCCCAGACGGGGCCGAGGATCGGGTGCACCCAGTTGGCGCCGCGGCCGGGGTGGGGTTTGTCGCCCACGGGGATGCTGGCGATGAACTCACCGGTTTTGGCATCGATTACCACGATCTTCTTGGCGGTGTTGGCGGCCACCAGGAAGTAACGCTTGTCCATCGCCCAACCGCCGTCGTGGAGGAAGCGCTCGGTGTCGATCATGCGCACGTTGATGGGCTTGCCCTTGAGCTCGAGGTTGGCGTAGTCGACGAGCCAGGTCTGGCCGCCCTCCTTGATGTTGAGGATCCACTCGGGGCTGAAGTGCGAGCTCACGATCGAGGCCACGCGGTTCTCGCGCAGGAACTCGCCGGTGCTGCGTACGTAACCCTGGGTGGAGACCATCTTGAGGGGCTCGAGGGTCTGGCCGTCCATGATCACGAAGTTGCTGGGCCAGTAGCAGCCCACAACCGCGTACTTGCCTTCGTAGCCTTCGTACTTGCTGGTGTCGATGCTGCGGGCGTCGAGGCATACCTTGGCCTCGGCGACGAGCGTCGGCTTCTCGGTCCAGAGATCGATGATCTCGGCCTTGCCGTCGCGGCCGATCACGTAGAAGTAGCGGCCGTCCTTGGACGAGCGCAGGATGTGGGTAGCGTAACCGGTAGGAACAATGCCCACCAGTTCCTTGGTGTCGCCGTCTACAATCGCCACCTGACCCATGTCGCGCAGGATGACCCCGAAGAAGTTCTGCCAGTTACGGCTGTGCTCGGGGCGCACCGGGCGCTGGCTGACCGGCACGTGCACGATCCAGTTGTTCTTGATGTCCTCGAAAGTCCAGGGCGGGGGCTCGGGAACCGGCGAGAGCAGGAACTTGGACATCAGGTCTATCTGCTCGGGGGTGAGGATGCCCAGCTTGCCCCAGGCGGGCATGCCGCCGAAGCCATTGGTGATGATGGTCTTGAGGTAGTCCTCGGTCTTGCCGGCGGCCTTGAGCTTGTCGGGCTCCAGGTTCTTGCCGGTGGCCCCCTTGCGCAGCACGCCGTGACACCCCGCGCATTGCTGGAAGTAGATTTTCGTGCCCTCTTCCATCTGCTCGGGGGTCAGCCCCTGCGCCAGGGCCAGTGCTCCCAGGGCGAGCACCGCCAGGCCTGCATACACTGCTTTACTCCATCGCATATTTACCTCCTTTTGCTTCCTGTGAAGCGGAAAACCCAGGGTTGCGAGAAATGCAGAGCGCGATTGTTATCGTCCTCCCCATTGTAACCCATGACACTATCTTGCAGACGCTACATCTTCCGCACTTACCGCGCCGAAAGAGTTGTTCCAGCTGGTGCGCACGTAACTGACCAGCGCGGCCAGCTCCTCGTCGGAGAAGCGGGAACCGAACGCGGGCATGGCGGTCCCGGGCTTGCCGTTCACGATCACGTCGATCGTGTAGGCGGCGTCGGCGAGATGGTCGTTGCCGGCGAGCGCCGGAAAGACCGAGCCAACGCCCTCGCCGCTGGCGCCGTGGCAGCTGGCGCAGTTGGCGGCGTAAAGCGCTTCTCCGTCGGCGCCACCCGCGGCGGGCTTGGCGGCGCTCGGCGCCGCACCCGCCACCGAACGGGCGATCTTCTGAATGTTGGTCGGCTCGTCCACGGCCGCGCTTTCGGCGCGCACCGCGATGTACCAGGAAACCACTACCACCAGCAGAAAGAGCGCCAGGGGAAGCAGCCCGTAGACAACCGGGTTGGGAGCTTTGGGATTCTCACGCTCCACCGCGTCCACCAGCTCCACCTCTATGGGCGCGCGCAAGGGGGCCCGGCTGATGTGGCCGGCGAAGACGTTGTTCTTGTGGCTGACGTCGAAAGCGTATTCGTGATGGTCCTTGGCCCCGCCCTGGTAGTGGGTGACGACGGTGAGCGCGTGCTCCCCCTCGCCCAGCTCGGCGGGGTCGAGCCGGACGTTGAACGGCGGCTCGGTCACGACCGCCAGCGGCTCGCTGGCGTCGTCCAGGTAAACTTCAACGCGAACAATATCCATGGTCACCTCCTAGTGGACGTGCTCCTCGGGCTCGTACTCGTGGTGGAAGTTGACCACCACCCACCACATCCCCTGGGGGATGAACAGGTAGGCGGCGGCCGAGAAAAGGATCAGGTTGATCCAGAAGCGATCGAGGTAGCCGGTGGCTACCATGCCCACGGCGGAGAGCACCTCGGCGGCGGCGAATAGATAGGAGATCCTGACGAGCCAGGGCTTTTCGAAGAGCCGCCCCATGGCGTAGAACATCGCGTACAGCCCCGCCGTGAACACGAAGAAGAACCCGTAGATGATCATGGCCCCGACCATCTGTGCGATCTCATGGTTGCTAATCATACGCACCCTCCGTCGCCGGCTTGCGGCCGATGGTCATGAGGTCCCAGACCAGCAGCACGTAACCGAGCAGGAAGAGCACGCCCGCCCAGAAGCGCCACCAGTGGGTGTTGGTGTACCAGGGGTGGGTGTAGGAACGGATGAAGGCGTTCCAGGTGCTGCCCAGCTCGGCGCGCTCGATCATCGTCTGCGCGAAGCCGGAGATCGTGAACGAGGCGACGATGGCAATGATGCCAAAAACCAGCAGACCCCAGGCCCAGCTCCAGAGTTTGGAGTTGAGGGGAATCTGAATGCGCGGCCGCAGGTGCTGTACCGCTATATAGACGAGCGTGAGCACCGTGCCCACGTAGGCGCCGAAGAAGGAGAAGTGGCCGTGCGCCGCCGCCAGCTGGGTGCCGTGGGAGTACATGTTGATCTGCGGCAAAGTCTGCATGAAGCCCCAGACGCCGGCGCCGATGAAGTTGCCGAATGCCTGGGTGATGGCCCAGAAGAGAGCGGGTTTGTTGACGGTATGCATGCGGTGCGCGCCCGAGTCGTAGACGGCGTGGACCACCATGGCCACGAGCGGCAGGGGCTCGAGCGCCGAGAAGAAGCCGCCCAGCCCGATCCAGTACTCGGGGGTGCCGATCCAGAAGTAGTGGTGCCCCAGGCCCAGGATGCCGGTACCGAAGACCAGGGCCACCTCCAGGAAGAGCCAGGTCTCGATCAGCTTGCGTGGCGTGCCCAGCAGGTACATCAGGCTCCAGCCCATTACCACGCCAACGAGTACCTCCCAGGTAGCTTCCACCCACAGGTGCACCACCCACCACCACAGGTACTGGTCCATGGTGACGTTTACGGTGTAGTGCATGCCCGCGGTGTAGAGCGCCCCCAGGGCCACCAGGTCGAAGATCAGCACGCCCAGCAGGCCGGTGATGCGGCGCGCCGCCAGGGCGGTGGCGATGACGTTGAAGAGGAAAATGGCCACCCAAGCGACGATGGCTATGTCGGCCCACCTGGGCGCTTCGACGTACTCGCGGCCTTCGTTGATGAACCAGAGGGTGAAGGCGTTACCGGGACCGATCTGGACGAGCAGATAAACGAGGACGACCACGGAGACGCCCGCTACGATCACCCACCAGATGAACTTGGCAAGCTTGATACCGACGACCTCGCGCCCGGTTTCGACGGGCAGGAACCAGTAGACGCCGCCCATCATGCCCACCAGCAGCCAGACGATCATGGCATTGAGGTGGACAGTGCGGTTGGTCATGAACGAGAGCTTCTGATAGAGGAAATCGGGGTCGATGTACTGGTAGGCCAGCAGCAGCCCGAAGATTATCTGTGCTCCAAAGAGCGCCACGGCCACCACGAAGTACCAGATGGCCAGCTTCTGCGACTCGTAGAGCTCTCCAGGTTGGCGGAGTGCAAACGTGCTCACAGCATCCCTCCCTTACTCAGCCACCCCGAAGCGCGGGGGAAAGCCGTTGGTGTCGATGGCGGACATCCATTTGAGAAAAGCCACCAGTGCGGTCGCTTCTTCGTCGGTGAAGTGCAGGTTGGGCATGCGCCGCTTGCCCTGGGGGTACTTGTCGGGGTTCATCAGCCACTTCTTCATGGCCGCCTCGTGGCTGTCCGCGCCCACCATGGGCATCACCCGCTGCTCCCACCAGGGATCGAGCCAGGACCGGGTCAGGTCGGGGGCGAAGTAGGCGCCGTTACCCAGGATCTGATGACACTCCATGCAGTTGCGGCTCTGCAGGGTCATCTTGCCCTTGTTGATCAGCGCGTAGGCTTCGGCGGGCCCGTAAACCTTCCCGAAGAAACCCGTCTTCTCGCCGACCACCGGTACCTGGCGCCGCTTCTTGGCGTCCCACGTGAGACCGATCTCATGGTTGATCACGGTCCAGGTGGGAACCTGGCCGGCACCGGGACGCACCTTTTCGGTGGTGTCAAAGGTGAGCCACATCAGGATGAAGAGCATGATAAGGCTACTCACCACCGCGGCGTTGCGCCAGAAGGTGGGCGAGAGCCAGCCGTAACCCCGGCTCAGCACCAGGGTGATCACGACCGAGAGAAAAACGGCCGCGACCGCTATCTGAATCCAGCTGTAGTCCATGCTGACCTCCTTTCTGCTTGAGGACACTGCGTTACACTTTGAGTATCCGATGAAAAAAGAAGTCCCGTCCATGACCTAAGTGGAGGGACAAATGTCCGGATGAGGGGATGAAACGCGGCCGCAGCGGGGTTGCGGCCGGTACCGGCCGTCTCATTTTTCGGCGCCCGGAGGAGAATCCCCGGCCTCGCTTTCGAGGCGGCGTATTTCTTCGATGAAGCGCTCGACGCTGTCGAACTCGCGGTAGACGCTGGCGAAGCGGATATAGGCCACCTCGTCGAGTTCGCGCAGGAAGGCCATGGCCCGCTTGCCGATCTCTTCGGTGGCGATCTCGGGGGCGTCGATCTGGTCCTCGAAGTGGTAGGCAAAGCGCTTGAGTAACTCGGTGTCGACGGGGCGCTTTTCGCAGGCGAGCAGCAGACCGCGCAGCAGCTTGTCGGGATCGTAGGCCTCGAGCTGCCCCGAGCGCTTGACGACCATGAGCGGTTCGAGCTGGGGGCGTTCGTAGGTGGTGAAACGGCGCCCGCAGGCGGCGCACTCGCGGCGGCGGCGGATCGCCAACCCCTGGTCCGAAGGGCGCGAGTCCACCACGCGCGTGTCCGCGGATCCGCAGTAAGGGCAGTTCATGGTCAGGGCAGTTCGCTGAGGATGTCGTAAAGCTCCGGCGGCTGCGGGGGCTCGGGCAGTTCCACAACCAGGATCTCTCCGTGGATGCCCTCGGAAACCGTGGAACCCAGCGCCACCACCGCGCGCGCCAGCGGCTGGTCGTAATCCTCCCCCGCGGCCTCGCGGCTCGGCACCACCCCGTTCACCCGCACGGTTTTGGGGAAGACGCGGGTCGAACCTTCTATCAGACCGCGCATCGCCCCGCGAATCGAGGCCACGTGCGGCTCCTGGTTGTCCGCCGGAGGCATGACCACCACCACGAAGCCGCCCCCGGCCAGGTACTTGAGGCCGTGCTGCAGGGTATAGAGGCTCGATTTGACGTCAGCGTTGAGCAGGTCGTACCACTCGCTCTCGAGCAGCTCGATGAACGGGGTCTGGCTCACCGTCTGGGCCACGTGGACGATGCCGTCGAGCATGCCGTAAAGCTCTTCGATCTTGCCAAAGGTGGTGGCTACGTCGAGGCCCACGGACATGTCGCCGCGAATGGGGATGGCCGTGGCTCCCAGCGATTCCACCTCCGAGGCCACGGCGGTGGCCAGCTCCACGTCCGGGTCCACCGCTACCACCGTGGCCCGGTTGCGCCCGTAGGCGTGGGCGATGGAGCGACCGTAGCCGCGGCCGGCGCCGGTTATCATTACGACCCGCCCCGACAACCCCAGCAGGCCTTCGCGATCTTCGTTGCTCATGCGTTTACCTCCGCGGCCTCCCGGGCTTGCTCCGAACTGCGCGGGCGGGGCATGACGGGCGAGTGCGCCGCCGGATAGAGACCGCGACCGTGCTCCTGGTAGAAGGCGCGCATCTTCGCGAAGTCAGCCTCCAGGTCGCCCGTGGGCTCGATCCAGCCCCCGATGCCGACCTCGCGTTTGTCGTAGTTGATGTACCCCAGCGCTATCGGAACCCCGGCCTCGAGCGCCATGTAGTAAAAACCGGTACGCCAGTAGGGAGCGCGCTTGCGGGTGCCGTCGGGGGCGATGACCACCACCCCCGCCCCCGCCGCACGCAGGTAGTCGGCCATCTGACCCACGAACCCCCGGCTGTGCTTGCGGTCCACCGGTATGCCGCCCAGCCACACCATTATCCGGCCTATCAGCGGCGGGAAGAGCTCCTTCTTGCCGATCCACTTGAAGGGCAAACCCGACGCCCAGCCCCAGAAGAGCGCCGGAAAAAAGTCCCAGTTGGAGGTGTGAGGATACCCGACGGCCACGAACTTGGGCACATCGGGCAGGTTCATGACCGCTTTCCAGCCGGTAATCCGGAGCAGCCAGCGCCCCAGGCGCTGCAGCCAGGTAGGAGGTCTTTTCTCTGCCATCTTCGTTTTAACCACCCTAGCATGCTACCGCGCTGGTCAGCTGCGCCGGTGACCCGGCCCGCCTCTGGGTAGAATACCTCAGTGAAGCGCGCATTACTATTCCCCCTTTTGGGGGTATTCGCCCTGTCGCTGGCCGCGCCGCTAAGGGTGGGCCTCAAGGAAGCGCCGCCTTTTTCCATGAAGGACGCCGCCGGCCGCTGGCAGGGGCTGGCGGTGGAGCTGTGGGAAAGCGCCGCGGCCGGGCTGGATCTCGATTACGTCTACGAGGAGCGCGACCTGCGGGGTCTGCTCGAGGGCGTGGCCGCCGGCGAGCTGGACGTGGCTGTGGGAGCGCTCACCATCACCGCCGAACGCGAACGCCGCTTCGATTTCACCAGTCCCTTCTTCGCCACCGGTCTGGGTATAGCCGTACCCGACCGCCCCGCCGGATTGGGGGCGCTGGCGCGCGGGCTCTGGGACGTGCGGCTCTTGTGGGTACTGCTGGCGCTGGTGGGCGGGGTGCTGCTGGTAAGCGCCCTGGTCTGGCACTTCGAGCGGCGCGACCCGCGCAACCCCGAGGGGCACGATCCGCGCTGGAGCCTGTGGTGGGCGATAATCACCCTGATAGGTTACGACGACACCCAGCCCACCAGTTTTGCGGGGCGGGCGGTGGCGGTGTTCTGGATGGTCGCCTCGGTGGTGGGGGTTTCGGTGCTCACCGCGGTGCTGACCACCGTGCTCACCGTGAGCCGCCTGGATTCGAACGTTTCCGGGCCCGACGACCTCTACCGGGTGGAGGTGGCCTCGGTGCCGGGATCCTCCGCCGCCGCTTACCTGGAGCGCCGCCGCATCGTCTTCAAGGGGTTCCCCACCCTCGACGCCGCCATGGACGCGCTCGCGGCCGGAGCGGTGGAGGCGGTGGTCTACGACGCGCCCCTGCTGCAGTACCAGGCGCTGCACCGCGAACGGGTGCGGGTGCTGGATGCGCGATTCGACCCCCAGAACTACGCCTTCGCCCTGCCAACGGCCAGCCCGCTGCGCGAGCCGCTGAACCGGGCGCTGCTCGAGGCGCTGCAGTCCGAAGCCTGGCAGCAGGCCCTCTTTCGTTATCTGGGACAGCGCTGAGCATTTGGGGCCGCTCCGGTGCGCGCCCCCTGCAATCCGGCATTTGTGACGCATCTGCCGCGAAACACCCATCCCGAACCCTAAACTGGCCTTGAGGAGGCGTTATGAAACAGTTTATCCGCTGGGCCCCCGGGGCTCTTTTCTTATTGCTGGTGTTTTCGGGTTGCGGAAACGATCCCGGCACCAAGGTAACGCCCACCGTGGTCAACGCCGATGGCAGCCCCGGCGTGATCGTCGCCGCCGCCTATCAGGTGGAGGACGGCTCCTGGCAGCCCCTGAACCCGGATGCCGACGGCGGGATTTCCTTCTACGTGCCCAAAGGCAAGGCGCGTTACGGGGTGGCCGTGCGCTGTGCGGGCATGTTCCTCATGGCCAATTACTCCTTCAATACCGTCGCCCAGTTGACCACCGCCGAAAGCACCGCGCCCCGGCTGACCTGCATGACCGCGGGCCCGTACGCAAGAATAAAGGGAAACGTCAACGTAAGCGGCGTCACCGGAGCCGCCAAGTATCAAACGTACAGCTGGATCAGCAACTACGAGCGGAACGCCACTTCGGGCGAGTACCGCCTGTCCGCTGGCTACGGAACCGGGCGCGACATGGTGGTATTTGCCACCGACGCGTCGGATGCCGGCCTGGCGGGCAAGATCGTACGCGGGATCGACGCTCGCGCTCCGGTGACGGTACCCGACCTTTCCCTGACCAACGCCGACGCGCTGCTTAACTACAACATCGGCGCGTTCAGCGTACCCAGCGGCTGGAGCGGCGACTACTCGTTGAATCTCTATTCCGCGGGGGGCACGGTGGTGACCAGCAACGTTCTCGGAGAAGGAACGCATGCCGGAGGAGCGGTACACGTGCTTGCGGATGCGCAGGCGGGCGATACTTACATGCTGTCAATCAGCGCGAGCGGCGGCACCGGCACCGGCAGCATCGCCCGGATGCGCTACGTCGACGCCCCCGATATGGGCGACATCAGCGAATCACTGCACATCCAGCCCTTCGCCGGGTATTCGGTAACGGCGGCGGTGCGGCCGGTGTTTCCCGCAAACCATCCCGGCGACGTACTGGCATACGTTTTCATGGTGCTTTCCGATATCAACCTGTGGACCTATACGGTGAGCACGGCCTGGCTCGACGGCGCCGCCACGTACGCAACCCCCGATCTGAGCGGTTTGCGGGGCTTTAAGCACAACTACGCCCTCAGCGGCGAGGGAATAGGCTGGTTCACGTTCGCTTTTGTTGCAAATGTTTCGGCACAGGAGTTTTTCGAGCTGCCAAGCGTTCCTTTATACTTCTTCAGTCTGCCGAAGAAGAAGGGTCTGGTGCTTGATATCGCCTCCGCAAACGGCAGCTTCCTGGCGCCCTGATCTACCGCCGGTCCGGGGGAAAACGCAGCCTGCGGTACACCTTTGCAGGTGCCTGACGTACAAACACGAACCACGAACCGGTCTTGAGGAGGCAGCAAATGAAAAAATCGCTTTGCCGGGCAACGGTGCCCATCTTCCTGCTGGGGCTTCTGGCCGCATGCGGCGGCAAGGATCCGGGCACCAAAGTAACGCCCGCCGTGGTGGACGCCGCCGGCAACCCCGCGCCGCTGGTTGCGGTCGCCTATCAGGTCGAAAGTGACGCCTGGCGGGTACTGAGTCCGGACGCCGACGGCAAGCTCTCGTTTTACGTGCCCAAGGGTAAGACGCGCTACGGAGTGGCGGTGCGCTGCACCGGCACCACACCCGTAGTCAGCAGCTTGATGAATGACTCTGTTAACGTTGTAGTTCAGCTCACCACCGAAGAAAGCACCGCGCCCCGGCTAACCTGCCTGACACCGGGCCCGCTCGCTAGCCTCACGGGCCGGGCGGACGTTAGCGGCGTAACCGGCGCCGCCAAGTTCATGGTGTTTAGCGGGCGGGATGGCTGGTATTCGCGTTCCACCGCAAGCGGGTATTACTTAACCGCGCCCTACGGAACCGGGCGCGATGTGGTGGTACTGGCCGCGGACACGTCCAGAAAGGGGCTGGCCGGCAAGCTGGTACGGGGAATCAGCGCGCTCAATTCGGTTTCGCTACCCGATATCACGCTTACCAACGCCGACGCCCTGGTCAACCACAACGTCGCCGCCTTTGCCGTTCCCCCCGGCTGGAGCGGCAAGTACTCCCTGAGCCTTTACACTGCCGGCGGCACCACGGTGAGGAACCAGGGTCTCGGTGCGGGCTCGCATGCCGGAGGCAGCATACGCGCGTTCGCGAACACTCAGGCGGGCGATATCTATATGCTGGGAATTTATGCAAGCAGCAGCACGAACGATCGGGGCACCATGCGGCTGCGCTTTATCGACGCCCCCGATCTGGGCGACATCAGCGAATCGCTGCAGATCGATCCCTTCGCGCCCCGCACCGTAGCAGCGGCGGCCCGCCCCGCGCTGCCCGCGAACCATGCCGACGAAGGGGTTCTGGCCTACATGTTCGTAACGACGTCCACGGGGAATTTTTGGATGTATACGGTGAGCCGCCCCTGGTTGGCCGGGGCGGAAGCGTATGCGGTTCCCGACCTTGGCGGTCTGTACGGTTTTGGCCATACCCAACCCCTGAGCGGGGAAACGATGGACTGGTACGCGATGGCGCTCAAGGCAAACATATCGCCGCAAAAGCTGTTCGAGCTGCCGCGCGCCATCGATTATTACTTCGCCTTCCCCAGGGAGAAAGGGGCAGTGCTCGACATAGCGCTTCTTCAGGGCAGCTTCGTGGTCCCCTGAACCACGGGGCTTTTCCCGCGGGGGAGTTGCAGGCCGGACGACCTGCTAGAATACCCCCGATGCGTATCCCGGCGTTGCTGCTACTGGCGCTAATGTCGCTGCCGGCGCTGGCGCAAAACCCGGCGCCGGCAGCGCTGGTGCGGCTCGGCGAATTCGAGGAAGCCTGGAGCCGGGGCCACGCCGCGACGGACCTGAGCGACCTCATCGCCGCGGCCGAGGCGGCCAACCTGATAGCGCAATACCGGGCGCAAAGCGACGCGGAGCGGCGGATCTGGCTCGAGCGCGCCCAGGAAACCGCCCGCCGCACCATCCGCCTCTTTCCCGCGGCCGCCGAGGGCTACTACCAGCTAGCTCACGCCCAGGCGGAGCTGATCCGCTTCGCAGGTGTGCTCGCCAAGCTAAACCTGGCCGGTGAGATCAGGCGCAACCTGGGACGCGCCCTGGAGCTGGACCCCGACCACGCCCGCGCGCTAACTGGCCTTGCGCTTTGGAACCTGCAGCTGGCCAAGCGGGGGTTCGGCTGGCTTTATGGTGCTTCGCTGGATGCGGTCGCGCCGCTTCTTCAGCGGGCCGTGAAAGCGGCCCCCGAAAGCATCGAGATCCGCAAAAACTACGGCTTCGCTTTGATGCAACTGAACCGCCTGCTGGAAGCCCGGAAGGAGCTCGAGCAGGCGCTGACCCTGCCGCAGCGGGGAGTGCCCGACCGCTTGCACCGCGAGCGCGCCATCACGCTCCTGCGGCAGCTGGGCCCTATGCGTTGAACTACGGCCGCTGCCGTTGCACGTCCTCCCGCTCCAGCAGCACCGGCTCGGGCCCGGGCCAGCCTGCGGCGCCGCGGGCGATCACCTCGTCCAGTTTCCAGCGGTCCGCCCAGATCCGCTTGAGCGCCCAGAGCGCCTCCAGCGGCCCCGCGGCCCTTTGGGTCGCGCTCCCGCCGGGCCGCGTCAGGAGAAACGACCCGCCGGGGGGCAGCGTTTTCACGAAGGCCTCGGCGCGCTCGGCCACCAGGTACGAGCCGCGCACCAGTTCGCGGGCGCGTTCCGCAGCGCGGGCGAGCGCCTCTTCGTCCACGCGCGCGCCCCAGACGCCTGCAAACAACCGCTCTATCTGAAAACGCAGGTTGTTGAGCCGGTAGAATTCCTCCTCCACCCACTCGGGCACCACCCAGATCTGCGCGCCCGCCTCCGGCGCGGGGCGCAAAGCAGCCGCCCCCTCCCACTCGGCCAGGGGGATGAGCGGTCTCAGCGCCAGATCACCGTCACTAAACACCGCAGTGCTCCTTCATACGCGCGTCCAGCGGCGGACGCGCCCCGCGCCGCGCCACCACCCACCCGGAAACCACCACCGCGAAACGGGCAGCCTCGTCCGGAGCGTACCCCCGGGTCCAGCGGGCCAGGAAGGCGCCCGCGAAGGCGTCGCCCGCTCCGGTGGCGTCGCTGGCCTGATCGGGGGTGGGGGGAAGGTAGGCGAAGCGCTCGCCCGAGCCCACGAGCGCCCCCTTGGCGTCTAGCTTGAGGGCCACCACCGCACCCGGGTAGAGCTCGCTGAGGCGGCGGGCCATGACCTCGGGTTCGCGCGCGCCGGTAAGGACGCGGCCTTCATCGTAATTGGGGAAGATGACCGCCGGCTCCAGCCCCGCGGTCATGCGTACAAAGGCGGCGGGTCCGGTTTCTTCGATGAGCTGGAACGAAGCCGGGTCCAGCGAGAGCGTGCGGCCCGCATCCCGGGCCCGGCGCGCGGCGGCCAGGGCGGCGCGCCGCGGCGGATCGGTGAAGAGCGACCAGCCGGTGAGGTGCAGGTGCCGCGCATTTTCCAGCTCGGCCGGCAGATCGCCCGGGGTGAGCAGGAAGTCGGCCCCCTGACCCGAGACCATCGAACGCTGCCCGCCGTGGTCCACCCAGACGGCCACCACCCCGGTGGGGCGGCTCGAGGTCTCGCTGAGGTAGAATTCCACCCCCTCTTCGGCCAGGTTCTCGCGCGCCAGCTCGCCGAAGCGGTCGCGCCCTATCTTGCCCACGAAGCCCGCGCGCGCGCCGCAGCGCCGCGCCCAGACGGCCACGTTGGCGGCGCTGCCGCCGGGTTGCAGCTCCACCTGACCGAAGGTGTCGCCGCCGGGGGCCAGGGGCGCACCGGTGTGTATCAGCACGTCCCAGGCAAAGTCGCCCAGGGCAAGCACGTCGAGGGGTTCGCCCATGGCCCCAGCCTAACAGCTCGCACCGTTCGCGGCCCCGGCAAAGCCGTGCTGGAAGGTGGCAGGGGTTGCCGGCCAGACCGCGGCTGCGGCTTTCAAGCGTCGGTTTCGGCCCAGAGGTAGTGGGCCGCCGCCGAACGCCAGGGACGGAAGCGCTCGCCCAGCGCCAGGACGGCGGTGCGCCCCTCGAGACCGTAGAGGCGCTCGGCCTGGCGCACCATCCCCAGGTCGCCGGTGGGCCAGACGTCCATCCGCCCCAGGCTGAAGATCAGCACCATCTGCGCGGTCCAGGGGCCCACACCGCGCAGGCGCACCAGCCGCGCGGTCGCCTCGTCGTCGGGCAGGGCCTCCAGGCCCTCGAAGTAGCCTTCGCACTGGGCCCGGGCGAGACCCACCAGCGCCCGCCCCTTGGCCCGCGCCAGCCCCAGCGCCCGCAACCCCTCTTCACCCAGCGCCAGCAGCCGTTCGGGCTCGAGGTCCGTCGCCGCGACCACCCGCCGGAACATCGTCCGCGCCACCGCGTTTGCAAGCTGCTGGCCCACCACCGCCCGCACCAGCGAGGGAAAGACCGGATGCAGCCCCCAGCGATAGGGGCCGTGGCGCTCGATGAGCCGGGCCATCACCGGGTCCCGGGCCAGGTGGGCGAGCGCTTCGGGGTCGGCGGTACGTTCGGAGAGGTGCATGGAGGTCGGCCCGTAGCTCGTGGCCTGTAGCTTGTGGTAAAAACCACAGGCCACAAGCCACCCACCACGAGCTAGCTAAACTTCACCCCCGCCACCGTCGTCACCTTGCCCTGGTAGAGGAAGCTCACCTGCCGCAGCGCCGCGGCCAGGTCGAAGGAGGAGAGGGCGCTGGTGCCGTCCTCGGGTAGCACCACCTCGAACCAGCGCAGCGCCGCCGACCCGGCGGTGTGCAGCACGCAGATGTTGGCCACGGTACCGGCCACGACGACGCGGCGCACGCCCCAGAGCCTGAGCAGGTGCTCGAGCGGGGTGCCGTAGAAGGCGTCGTAGCGCAGCTTGTGGATGCGTGTCTCCCCGGGCCGGGGCGCCAGCTCCTCCACGATCTCGGCCCCCCAGGTTCCGGCCACGGCGTGGCGCGGCCAGATCCCGAACTCGGGGTCGTCCTCCGTGTGCCAGTCCTGGGTAAAGACGACGCGCGCCCCCGCGGTACGGGCCTTTTCCAGCAACTCCCCGATCCGGGGAATCGATTTCGCGGCATCGGGCACGAAGAGCGCGCCGTCGGGGTGGGCGAAGTCGTTTTGCATGTCCACCACGATGAGCGCGGTCTCCGCTGCGGAAAGCCGCACCTCGGGCGTGCGGACGATCTCGGGAACGTCCACGGTCATGGTGTTCACCTCCAACCTAGAGTCTGCCAGAAGCGCCCGCCATCCGCCAGGCTCCCGGAAGCAGCAGAGCGGCCGCCGCCGCCTTGAGCAGGTCGCCCGGCACGAAGGGGAGCAGACCCAGCACCAGCAGCTTGCCCGGGCCGGCCGCTTCGCCGGCGAGCAGCATCCAGCCCGCCAGGCCCGCCAGACCGAAGGCGTAGATCACCGCGCCGGCCGCCAGCATGGCCAGGAAGGCCGGCAGCGGCCGGCGGCCCGAGTCGAAGCGCTCCACCAGCGCTCCGGCGGTCCAGGCGGCGGGAACAAACCCCAGCAAAAAGCCGCCGGTGGGCCCGGCGAACCAGGCGGCGCCCGCGCCGCCGCCGGCGAACACGGGCAGCCCCGCCGCGCCCGCGGCCAAATAGAGCAGCAGGGCCTGAGCCCCCAGGCGGCTTCCCAGCGCCGCCCCCACCAGCAAGACCCCCAACGTCTGCAGGGTCAGGGGAACCGGGGTAAAGGGCAACGGCAGGGTCACCCGGGCCAGCAGCGCCACGAAGGCCGCCCCGGCCAGCAGCGCCAGGGCTTTACTGCGGGTGCGGCTCAGATCGATGGTTGCGGGAATGAGCGCCAGCGACTGGTTCATTTGAATCCTCCTATCCATTCCACCTCGCCCGCGCTTACGCGCGTGCGCTTGCCCCCGGGCGTTTCCAGCACCAGGGAGCCGTCCTCCTCCACGTCCAGCGCCCGGCCCTTCTTGATCCCGGCCGGGGTTTGAATCCACACCTGCCGTCCCAGCGTCACGGTGCGCTCGCGCCAGGCAGCGAGCACGGGTCCGGGGTCGGGCAGGGTGCGGTAGAGCGGCTCGAGGGCCGCCAGGAAACGCGCCAGCACGTCTACGCGGACCGCCCGCACGAACTGGCGCAGCCCCGCTGCGCCCGCTAGCTCCGGCGGGTCGAGGTTGAGCCCGATGCCCAGAATCAGGTAGAGGGCCTCCTCGCCGAGCAGTTCGGCCTCTAGCAGCACACCCGCCAGCTTGCGCCCGTCGGGTGCCAGCAGGTCGTTTGGCCACTTGAGACCGCCCACGCCCGCCGCTTCCGCCAGGGCCGCGCCTGCGGCCAGCGAGACCAGGGGAAGCGAAACCAGAGGCAGTTGCGGCCGCAGCACCAGCGAGAAGTAAAGCCCCCCGGCCGGGCTAAGCCACGAACGCCCGCGGCGCCCGCGCCCGGCGGACTGGCGTTCGGCCACGACCAGGGTTCCTTCGGCGGCCCCCGCGGCGGCCAGCTCGCGCGCGCGGTCCTGGGTCGAGGTCGTTTCCGCGAGGTAGTCCATCCCGCCGAGCAGCGGCCCCGTATAGCGCCGCCGCAGCGGCCGGGGGGCGGGAGCTCCGGGACGCCAGCGGTAACCGCGCGGCCCCGACTGGACCGGATATCCCGCCTCCGCCATCCGCCGCACCCGCTTGTGCACGGCCACGCGGGAAACCCCCAAGCGGCGGGCGAGTTCCACGCCGCTGGTGAACGTTTCGTCCAGTTCGGTAACCAGGCCTCCGGCAAACACCGTTAACCAGTATTACAGTTACCGGTTAACGCAGCAACGTCACACCCGACGCCGGACCCGCGCCGGTAGACTGAGGTTTATGCGCAGACTCTTGACCATACTCTGGCTTCTGGGCGGTATGGCCCTGGCGGGCGGGTTGGTGCTGCCCTTCGAAGGGCCCGGGGGCTATGCCCTGTCCCTGGCCCTGGCGGACCGCAGCGGGGCGCCATCCCCGGTGCTGGTGAGGCTGACCTTCCCCGAGGTCCCCTGGGCCGGGGGCTGGAACAGCATCCTCACCGACGCCAGCGGGCCCGAGGGGGCCCGGCTCGCCTATGAAGCCAGCGGCGCCGCGTGGGCGCTGGTGGGGCGGGTGCATGCGGACGGCTGGATCGAAGCCTGTCTTTACGATGACGGCGGCCTGCACCGGGCCCGTTTCAGCGACGCCTGGTTGCTGGCGCACTGGCTGGCGAGGCGGGTGGAGGCGCCGCAACGTCGCTTCGAATACCTTCCCCAGCTCGACGAACCGCTTTTTGCCCTGGCCAACTCGGGGGCGGAGGCGGCCGCCGCCAGCCTGGAAACGCTGGACGCCGCCGCCCGGAAGCGGCTCGAGAGCGAGATCGCCGCGGTCAAGAATCTGTTTTCTCACGGGGCCGACCTGGAGGCGCTGGGGCTGCCGAAAGCGGTGCTGGACTACTGGAAGCACCGCAGCGATCCGGGCCAAATGGCCGACGCCGGCGTCGGGCCGGTCTGGAAAGCGTACCTGCCCCTGATGGAAGACGACCGCGAGGCCGCAGGCGAGCGCGCCCGCCTGCTGCTGCGCTCGGAGCGCGCCCTCGACGTTGCCGGAGCGCTGCTCTTGCTGCGGGCTCTTGAAGACGCCAGCTGGCCCGCAGCCGCGCGCCGTCTGACCGAGGTGGCGCCGGAGATGCCGCTGGGGTGGGAGGAGCTCAGCTTCGCCGCCTTCGACGCGGACGACCCCGAAACCGCCCGTCGCGCCCTCGAGCGCGCCCTCGAACTCGACCCCGACAACGGTCTCTACTGGACCAATCTGGGCTGGGCCCGCTACCTGCTGGGGGACCTCGGCGGGGCCATAGCGGCCTCGCTGCGGGCGATGGAGCTCGACGCCAACCCCACGGCCGCGTACAACCTGGGCCTTTTCTACGCGCTCGCCCGCGACCACGACCGCGCCTTCTCCTACTATCTGGAAGCGATGCGCCGCGACGGAGAGGGCGTGGCTCCCATGGCGCTGGCGGACCTGGCGGCGACCCGCCGCAGCGACCTCCTCTTCTGGCAGGGGTTCTTGCTCGAGCGCACCGGCCGCAACGCCGAGGCGCGCCGGGCCTATGCCGACTTCCTGACCGCGCACCCCGACCACCCGCTGGCGCCGCTGGCGCGGGAGGCTCTGGCCGCCCTGGAAAAGGCGCAGATCCGATTGAGCCTGCTGGGATTCCGGCTGGGTCCGCTGGACGTTGGCTTCGAGATCGGCTCGGGCGAACCGGTTCGCCCGGTGCTGCGCGCCGAAACCGGCGGCTACCTGCCAAGCGGCGCGATTGCGGTAACGGTTCGCGATGCGGCGGGAACGGTTGCGTCCATGAGCGACGAGCTGAATCTGCCCCCCTTAACCTCCGACTGGACCCGCGTCCTGGGGCCGCTGGTGGTGGCCGATCCGGGGGATTATCAGGTTTCCGCCAGCTACGCGGGCGCGGAGACCACGGAAGCGCTGCGGGTCGTGCCCGGACACCTGGCGCGGCGGTTGCTGGGCCAGGACGTGGTGCCGCTGGGGCTGGGGGGCGCGCCCTTGCTCAGCCCCGAGGAGATGGCGGCGGCGGACGGCACCGAGCGCCTCATCGGCGCGGTGCTGGCTTCGGTGCGCGCCGCCGCTCCCAGCGCCAAGCGAATCGAGCGCTTCGCCAGGCCGCTGGCAGCGGGCCCCTTCGAGGGCAGGAGCGTCGCCGAGGTGATGGCCGCCGCCGACACCGAACTGGTGCGGCGCTTCCTGGAGGAGGCGCTGGCGGCCCCCGAAATGCTGCTAGAGCAGGACGTGGTCAACGCCTTCGCAACCTGGGTGGCGGAGCAGCACTAGCCCGCGCCCCGCAGGTCTGCATGCCACACCGCCGCGTTCAGGCCCGGTCCGCGGCGGTGTGCCCCTCCGCGTGCGCTGCAACCGCCTGGGCGCCTTCCGAACCGCCGGGAGCCGCAGCCGGACGGGGCGCGCGCCGCGACTCCGGGACTTCCAGGGCGGCCAGCAGGAAGGCGCCTATGACCCCCATCATGAAGCCGAGCACGGTTCCCAGCGCCAGGATCATGGCCCGCCGCGGCGCGACAGGTTCGGGGTCAGGGTAGGCCGGCGATATCACCTGCGCCAGCGCGTCCTCGAGCCCGGCGAGTTCGATCTTTAGATCGGCCTGTTTTTGTTTCAGCGCCAGAAAGGTTTGCTTCGACAGCTTGAGCGCCTCCTGCAACCGGTCCGCCTCCAGCGTCGCCGCGGCCAGTTCCTGCTTTACCCGGGCGATGGCCTCCGAATTGGCCTCGCTTTGACGCTTGAACCCCTCCAGGGCGGCCGTGGTTCCGGCGATTGCGGCGTCGAGCTCGTACCGGGTGGTTCGCAGGCCCGAAGAGGCGGAGCCGGAGGGGTCGAAATACGTTTCCGGCTGAACCCCGCGGTACGATTCACGCATGCTGGCGAGCCGCCGGTAGCGGTCCCGGGCCTCCCGGGCGGCCAGCTCGAGCCGTTCCTTCTTCAAGGTTGCGCCGGCCACCTGTTTGCGCAGCCCGTCCACCGCCCGCAGGTGTTCTTTGAGTTCGCGCTCCAGCTCCCCGGCTTCGCGCTCCAGCCGCGCCAGGGCGACCTCCAGATCCGCTTCCTTGGCGGCAAGTCTGGTGTAGTTCGGGTTGAGCTCTTCGTTGCTCAGGCTCAAACCCTTGAGGGCGGCGACGTCCCCGGCGGCGGCGGTGATCGCCGGGTCCGAGGTGACCTCGCGCCTGAGACTGATCCGCTCGGGCAGCGCCGCCAGCTGCCGGCGCACGGCCTCGAGCGCGGTGCGAACGACGGTTTTTTCGGTTTCGAAGGAGGAGAGCCGCACCCGGATGGCCGCAATCCGCCGTTGGCGCTCCGAAAGCTCCTGTTCCCAGCGGCGCAGCGGCGTCGCCGATTCGAAGGCGGCTAGCGCGTCCGCGCTTTCCCGGTAGGCGCGCGCGGCTGCCTGATAGTTCTTTTCGATCGCGGGCAGCGCCTCGGAGAGTTTGCGCCCGGAGAGCAGGGCCAGCTCGGGCGCGGCCCCCGCGGGAACGACGTGCTGTTCCCGCTCTAGCTGCTCCCGCACCGCCGCCAGGCGCGCCCGCGACACGCGCAGCTCCTGCTCCGCATAGGCGATCTGCTGGCTCAACTGCAGCTGGCGCGAAACGCGGTGATCCAGCTGTCTGCGCAGTTCTTCTATGCGGGACGATTCCGCGAACCCGCGCCACGCATCCTGGGCGTCGCGAAAGTCCTGCTCCGCCGCCGCGAGCGCCTGCTCCAGCGCCTGCAGGTTGGCCTTGAGCCGCGCGATGGGCAGGTCGTTGATGAGCTTTAGCGAAGCCAGGGCCCAGGCGTTGGCCATTTTTGCCGCCAGCGCGGGGTCACCCGCCTTGGTGGAAAAACCAACGGTAAACAACCCCTGCTCCGCGTCTTTGCCGGATACCTGCAAGCGCATCTTTTTGCGCAATCTGGCGGCAAGTTCTTCGTCGCTATACCCATCCCACTTTTCGGGAACGACCTGCTGGCGGCGAAGCTGGCTCACCGTATCAAGCAGCACTTTCTGTGTGGTGGTGAGCGACTTTAACGCCTCGACGGAAATGGAGCGTAAAGGCTGCAGTTGAATCTTGTCCTCCAACCTGGCCTCGATTTCCATGGGGCTGACGCTCACCACCGCCTCGGCCTGGAAGACGTCGCGGGAAAACATCGCAAGCGCCAGCGCCAGTAGCAGGCCTAGAAGCGTAACGGTAAATATGAAACGCTTCCTGCCGCCCAGGATCGCCGCCAGCTCTCGCAATGTCAGCTCGTCGCCCGGATGCTCCATGCCGGACAAGCTACCATGATCGTAGCGCTTTCTTTGGTCATCCACGGTCTTCCTCCCAATGGCTTCCCCAATCGCGAAACGAAGGAGATTTGAGTGCGTTCCCGCCCAGCAGGGCACTTCCTGCACGTGCGGCCACGCCCCCTAGTGCACGCGCATCCGTGCGAATAACCGGTTGGATCTCATTCCGGCGTCCGGCGCCCCGTTGCCTGGCATCACTTGCAATCCTTACGATACACCGCCTGGCTTACCGGCACCTGAGAACCGGGCGTCCGTCTCCCCCCTCCCCCGGTGGAGGACCATCCGCCCGTACCCGCATTGCCACCGTGACCCGCGGCTCGCGCCGCACAACCTGCAAGAACCGGGTCGCGGCAGGCGAACCCGCCGCGGGCTTCGGGCCCGGCGCAGGCATATGAACGGAGAACACCGTGCGCGGGCCGATTACATTTGCTTGACCCGGCCGCGCCGGTAGGCTTAAACTTGCCTGTGGGCCGCTGCACGGCGGTGTAGCTCAGCTGGTTAGAGCACACGACTCATAATCGTGGAGTCGGCGGTTCAAGTCCGCCCACCGCCACCACAAGGGGGCCGCCTGGAGTGCCCCGGTCTAAGGGAGCCAACGCGGGCTCCCTTTTTTTATCGCCCGAACGGCGGGACCCGCTGTTCGCCAAGCGACCGCAGGCCGATCGCCTATTCCGGCGGCAGGCCCGGAAGGGCCTCACCGGCGCTGCCCACTACCTCGTAATGCACCACCTGGGGCTCGAATTCGAGCAGGAAGCCGCCGTCTTCCGGGTAGTATTTGGCCCGCTCGTAGTCATCGCCCGCGAAAGCGCGGATAGAGTCGAGGTCGGCCCAGTAGGTGAGGGTGATGAAGTGCACCGCGTCCTCCGCTTTGCGCTCGAGCACGTAAACCCCCAGATTTCCGGGAATGCTGCGATAGTCGGGTATCGCCCGCTCGTTGAGGAACTTGCGGTAAGAAACGGACTTTTCGTGCGGAACCCGCCCGTGCCACATACGTACGATCACGGTACCCTCCTTTTCTCGATGCGCTGTCCCCAAACGAACAGCGCCAGCGCCAGCGCCCCCAGTATTGCCGCGGCTCCGAAAGCGGCGCTGAACGCTGCGGGCGGATAGGTTCCGCCCGCGTGCGGGAAACGCTGGATGATGGCGCCCATGCCCCACTGCACCAGAAAGGTTCCCCCGATGCCAAGCAGGTTTGCCGCCGTAGTGGCCCTTCCGGTCAGCGCTGCCGGGAAAGCCAGCCGGGCGTAGGCCAGCAGAATCACCCCTACCGCGCCCGTATAGCCGAGGGCGAAGAGCAATGCTCCCAGCACCGTCGCGCCCAGCCCTCCGGCCCCCCAGGCAAGAACGCCCACCAGAACCACGAAGCCGGTTCCCAGGGCCATTATCGTTGGGGGGACACCTACGTTGTCGGCGATCCATCCGGTGGTGAAAAAGCCCACGAGGGCCCCCAGGTTGAGCGCGAACAGCAGGTTGCCCACGGCGATGGGGTCGAAACCGTGCACCTGGTATAGATAGGGCCCGGCCCAGAGTGTCTGAATGCCCAGGAACGCCCCAAAAACGAAGAGGTTTATCCCCGCCATGCTCCAAAAAGCCGGACTGGCGAACACCGCCGCCAGACCGCCCGTGCGCGGGCCCGGCTCCAGATGGTCGCCTTCCGGGGTGTTGTGCACCCCCGCGGCAATCGCCAGCGCCACCAGAGCTATTACCCAGCCGCCCCAAAAGAAGACGCCGCGCCAGCCCAGCACCCCCGCCAGCCAGGCGAGCGGCGTACTAGAAGCCAGCGCACCCGCGCTGCCAAACCCCACCAGCCAGCCGGCAACCGTAGCAAAGCGGCTGGCGGGGAACCAGCGGCTGAAGGCCTTATAAGCCCCCATGAGGACGCCGGCCATCCCGGCCCCCAGCAGCAGGCGACCCAGCATCAGCCCCGCCGCTGAATGCGAGGCCGCGAACACCCAGCTACCCGCCGCCCCCGCGAGCATTAGCCCCGGCGTGACCCAGCGCGGGCCCCAGCGGTCCAGCGCCCCCCCGAGCGGCAGCTGCACCGCCGCGAACGCCAGATAAAAGAGGCTGGTCATCAGCCCCAGCGTTGCGGCGTCGAGGCCCAGCTCGCGGGTCAGATCGGGGGCGATGACGGCATTGGCGGAGCGGAAAAAATAGGAAAGGAAGTAGGCGATCGTAAAGAGCACGAAGACGCGCAGGCCGGCGGGCATGCGCGCATTCTAACGCCACAGACAAGGCAGCAATGCGCACAGCACGGCGAAAAGCGGACCCGGGCTCATCCTGGTTTGCCTGCGGCTCGTGACTTGTCAACTTTTTCGTGCGCCAGCCCGAACCTCCGGTTCGGCCGCGGCGCAACGAAGCGCCCCCTTCCAGGGGAGGACCGGGGAAGGATCGCGGGCGTTGCCGGAGGCGAACGCACGTGCGGTCTGCCGCCCGCTAAGCAAAGCCGCCTAGGGTTTCCAGCCGTTCGGCGCCAGCTCGATACGACCATCCGGGTGCACGGTAAAACGCAGGAACTTGGTGAGCGTAATGGTGGCCGGATAGGGCTTGGCGTGTTTTCTGGCGTCGGAAAGCGCAAGATCAAGGGCGTTGTGCAGATCGAGCAGAACCAGGTCTAATTTCCAGGGCTGCAAGCCCGGGGGCAGATCGGGGCGGGTGAAGCAGCCGGGGTGAACCTCGCTGCAGAAGGGCAGAAAGCGCAGACCCTTTTCAGTGCGCACCACCTCGAAAGCGCCCAGCTTCACGCGCAGGCCGATTATCAGCGCCCGCTTCCAGCTTTCCACCGCCGCCTCCCAGTAGGCGCGCGCCTCCTTGGTGCGCGGAGCAACGCTATAGCGCCAGGCGCCTGGGGTGCTGGCGGAACGCGAAACGGTTTGGGTCAGGCGGAAGAAGTCGTGGGTGGTAACCTGATCCGCCAAGACCGGGGCGCTCCAAACCAGCAAAGCAGCCGCCAGAAACACAGGGTAACGCATAGGCTGATTGTACCAGTTCCGGCTCTGCTGACAACCAGACATTAACCAATCTCGACCCGCGACTTGTCACCGAGCACGAGCCGGTGGGCGCGCGGTAGTCCCTTGCGTGAGGTCACGCGGGCTCCGACGCCGATTACACACTCCTGAAGGCGCGTGGGCACGTTCTCGATCACCGCGCGGTCGGCAACGATCGAGTATTCCACCTCGGAACCCCGCACCTCCGCCCCCGGACCCACGGCCGTGAACGGCCCCACGAAGGCGTCCTCCACCCGGCTGCCAGCGGCGATCAAAGCGGGGCCCATCACCGTGGAGCGCAGCACCGTGGCCCCTTCTTCGATGACCACGCGGCCGATGAGTCGGCTCTCCTCAACCCGGCCGTCGTTGCGCGGCACGACGTTCGCAAGCAACAGGCGGTTGGCATCGAGCAGGTCCTCGGCGCGGCCGGTGTCCTTCCACCAACCCTCGATGGGCAGCCCCTGGACCTCATGGCCGCCATCGATTAGCCCCTGGATGGCGTCGGTGATCTCGTACTCGCCGCGGGCGGAGGGCTCGAGCCCTTCGATCACCCGGTGAATCCGCGGGCCGAAGACGTAGACCCCGGCCACCGCCAGGTCCGAAGGCGGTCGCTCGGGCTTCTCGACGAGGCGCAGGATGCGCCGCCCCGCCACCTCGGCGACGCCGAACTGGCGCGGGTCCTCCACCCGCGCCAGCGCCACCACCGCCGCGGGGCCGTCCCGGTCGAAGGCCTGCACGAAGGGGGCGATGCCGCGCTCGAAGAGGTTGTCCCCCAAGTAGAGGACGAAAGGGTCGTCCTCCAGCCATGTCCGGGCCACGCCGACCGCGTGGGCCAGCCCCTGGGGCTGCTCCTGAAGGATGTAGGTCACCCGGGCCCCATCCACGCCATTCAGCGCCGCCTGCAAGTCGGTACGGGTGTCGGGCGAGACGACGATGCCAATCTCATGCACCCCCGCATCCATCAGGTTGTCGAGGGCATAGTGGATTATGGGCCGACCCGCCACCCGGATCACCGGCTTGGGGCGGGTGTGGGTGAGGGGGCGCAGCCGCGTGCCCCGGCCTGCGGCGAGAATGAGGCCTTTCATGAAACCAAGATACTACGGAGGCGGGTTAGAAGTTGTTTTTCTTGAATCGCTCCACATTGCGCAAGGAGCCCTAGTCGAAGGGTATTGTCGGTTCCGCATTGCCCGCTTCCCAGCTTTCCACCGCCGCCTCCCAGTAGGCGCGCGCCTCCTTGGTGCGCGGAGCAACGCTATAGCGCCAGGCGCCTGGGGTGCTGGCGGAACGCGAAACGGTTTGGGTCAGGCGGAAGAAGTCGTGGGTGGTAACCTGATCCGCCAAGACCGGGGCGCTCCAAACCAGCAAAGCAGCCGCCAGAAACACAGGGTAACGCATAGGCTGATTGTACCAGTTCCGGCTCAACACCACCTCGATTTATTGCCGCGCCGCCGAAAACCCGCTTACTTTCCCGGGACCATGGGAGAAAAGGTTGGCACCAGCCTTTTGAAAACGGCGCGAATTTCGGCAGGGTCCCTTCTGTGGGCAGCATTGAAAAGCTCTTCTATGAGGACCAGGCGCTCTTCGAGTCCGCTGGCGTTCCCTTTGGCTACAAAAATGTGGGAGTGCTTTGACGCCTCGGTTCCCTCCTCCGCGGTTAGCAGCTCCTCGAACAATTTTTCTCCGGGGCGGATGCCGGTATAAATGATTTCTATGTCTGCTCCGGGCTCCAGCCCCGAAAGGCGTATCAGGTCGCGGGCCAGGTCGGCTATTCTTACCGGTTCACCCATGTCGAGAACGTAGACCGCTCCATTGTCCCCCAGCCCACCCGCCTGCAAGACGAGCTGGGCGGCCTCGGGGATGGTCATGAAGTAGCGCGTCATGTCCTGATGGGTCACGGTAACGGGCCCGCCCCTCGCGATCTGCTCCTTGAACAGAGGAATCACGCTGCCCCGGCTGCCCAGCACGTTGCCGAAACGCACCGAAACGAAGGCCTGCCCCGGCCTGGCCCGCTGGGCGGCCCACTGCACCAGGTATTCGGCCACGCGCTTGGAGGCCCCCATGACCGAGGTGGGGTTGACGGCCTTGTCGGTGGAGATGTTCACGAAGCGCTCGACGCCGTGCTCGAGCGCGAGTTCCACGACGTTCTTGGTCCCCCCGACGTTGTTGAAGACCGCCTCGTCGGGGTTGGCCTCCATCATGGGTACGTGCTTATGGGCGGCGGCATGGAAGACCACCTCGGGGGCGTAGGTGGTGAAGACATACCGCATCTTTTCGCGATCGCGCACGTCGGCCACAACCGTTCTCCAGTTCAGCTCGGGCCACGACTGGCCTAGCTCGCGCTCAATTTGATAAAGGCTGTTTTCCCCCCTGCCCAAAAGGATAATGCGGCGGGGCCGGAAGCGCGCCACCTGCCGTACTATCTCGGACCCTATGGACCCGCCCGCACCGGTGACCAGCACTGTTCTTCCTTCCAGGTAATGGGCAATCTCGGCGGTATCGAGCTGTACTGGCTCCCGGCGCAAGAGGTCTTCGACGTCCACGTCTCGAATTTGTGATATGGCCACCTTGCCCGAGAGGATTTCGTAAATTCCGGGCACGATACGGTGGCGTATCCCGGCTTTTTGCGAAAGCTCCACCACCCGGCGCACGACCTTGCCCGGGGCCGAGGGGACAGCGATGAGCACCTCATCCGCATGGGTGCTGGCGGCCACCTGAGGCAGGCTGGAAATAGGCCCCAAGACCGGAATACCCATGATCTTCTGGTGTTGTTTGGCCGGGTCGTCATCCAAGAATCCCACCGGTAGCAGGCCCGCCTCCGGGTGCCGCAGCATTTCGCGCGCCAGCATGGTGCCGGCCTCGCCTGCGCCCACGATCAACACCCGCTGCGACGTCTTGCGCCGCGATGCTATTCGCGCCTGCGATTGCTCAAAAAGCACCCGCGCGGCCAGCCTCACCGCACCCAGCATTAGCAGGGCAAGAGCGCCATCCAGCAAAGGGATGCTGCGGGGAATATTCAAGTGAGGCCGCAAAAAGAAGGCCGTTGATGCCAGCACCAGTGTCCCCAGCGAAACCCCCTGGATAAGAGACAGCAAGTCCCGGGTGCCTATGCGCCGCCAGGTTTGGTTGTGAAACTTCCACAAATAGGCTATGCCCGCCTTGATGGGAACGCCGATGAGGGTAAAGGCCAGGGCGTCATACGCGTACGTCGACCAGGGCTGGTCCAGGCGCAACCAGAAAGCAAGCGGGGTAGCAATTACCCACAGGAATACATCTGTCAGGTACTTGGCTATTGTGCGCGCCATCTAGAACCCACTATAGTCTCAAGCCCGGCCAAGTTATAGATGTTTTAACCAGCCAGCCGTAAAAGCGTTTTCAAAATGGTCAAAAAATCGGTCCAGACAGTGCTTTTTTCTGCATACTGTAAATTTAACCGGATTTTCTCCGGCATGATCTCGGACAAATAAACAGCTTCCGGGTCGTCTGACGACGCGAGTATTTCGTTTTCGTTTCTGTATGCAATAGATGCCGGATCGGTAATGCCGGGCGTCAGCTCCAAAACCCGTTTCTGGTCCTGCGTATAACGAGCAACGTACTCCGGCACCTCAGGGCGCGGCCCCACCAAGCTCATTTCTCCGGAAAGGACGTTGAAAAGCTGGGGCAGCTCGTCCAGCTTGAACTTTCTCAACCAGTATCCCGTGCGGGTAATTCTCGGATCCCTGCCGACCGTTAGAGAACCACCAATCTTGTCCGCATCAACCACCATGGTGCGAAACTTCCAGATACGAAACGGCTTTCCCCCACGGCCAACCCTTATCTGACGGTAAAACACAGGTCCGCCATCATCGATCTTTATCAAAAGGGCAATCACCAGAAATACGGGCCAGAGCAGCAGCAAGCCCAGCGAGGTCCAGAAAATGTCGAATAAGCGCTTGGTCTTCTTCATCGGGAAAAGGTGTCGGCTACATCCGTTACGGCTTCGATAACGTGGGAAACGTCCGCCTCGGAGAGGCCCGGGTGCAGGGGAAGACTGACGATGCGTTTGTAGTTTTTATGGGCTACAGGAAAGTCGCCGGGTGCGAAACCGTACTTGTCGCGATAGAACGGGTGCAAGTGTATGGGGATGAAGTGCACGGAAGCTCCGATGTTGCGCTTGGCAAGCTCATCTATGAAGCGGTCGCGGTCGACCGTTATGGCCTCCAGGTTCAATCTGAGAACGTACAGGTGCCATGCGTGCTCGACGTTTTCACGCTCGGTTGGAACCTCGAAGGTCCTGTGCTGGCCAAACGCGGAATTGTAGGCGGCAACGATTGCTCGTCGCCTTTCTTGAAAATCACCCAAGCGCCTTAACTGCCAGAGCCCGAGTGCTGCCTGGATGTCGGTCATGTTGTACTTGTAACCCGGCTCAATCACTTCGTAGAACCAGCTTCCACCCTTGGCGTAGCGTTTCCAGGCATCCCGGCTCATCCCGTGCAAGCTCACGACCCGCGCACGCTCCAAGAATTCCGGGTTGCCCGTGAGCATGCCCCCCTCGCCGGTAGTCAGATTCTTGGTGGCGTAGAAGCTAAAAGCGGCGGGGTTGCTGCCGGAGCCTATGGTGCGCCCATTGTATTTGGCGGGTAAGGCATGGGCGGCGTCTTCCAGAACCGCCAGACCATGGGTTTTGGCAATTTCAAAGACGGCATCGAGTTCTACCGGGTGACCCGCATAATGTACTGGCAATATGACTTTCGTGCGGGATGTGACCGCCGCCTCGATAGCGACCGGATCTATGTTTAGTGTGTCTTCCTCGACATCAACCAAGACCGGGCGCGCGCCAACGTGCTCTATTACATTTACCGACGCGGCAAAGGTCATGGGTGTGGTGATGACTTCGTCGCCAGGACCAACGCCAAGGGTTACCAAAGCAGTGTGGAGCCCGGCGGTGCACGAATTCAACGCCAGCGCACCGGGCGCCCCGAGGAATTCCTTAAAGGCACCCTCAAACGATTTGGTTTTAGGCCCGGTCGTTATCCATCCGGAACGGAGGGTATCTACAACCTCAGCAATCTCTTCTTCGCCGATAACGGGTCTGGCAAAAGGCAAAAATTCAGCGCGCGGCACCATTTACCTCCGATTGCAACTGGTTTAACCAGCTGTCCATGATCCGGGACCAGCTCAAACTTTCCTCCACATTACATTGGCTATTATCTCCTGGTTTTGTAACTAAAACTAATTTACTAGTATTACTAATACCTTTACATTTCAATGTATAATGATTCTGAAGGGGCGCAATAGAACTACCCCGTACATGACAACCATCTCCACCACGACTGCGATATACGTGCGTTCCCAGTAAGAAAGTAATGGTTAAAATTTTCGTAGCTCCCACATTATGATCTTGCTTTTGGGCTCGCTGCTTTTTGCAACCGAGTTCAATAAGGTGGATCCTGTTCTTAGGGGCGGTAGCGACTAGGAAACAAAAACGCACCAGCGGTCAACCTTTCTGCGATGCCAATCAACAGGCACGCGCCATACCTAAACTGATGAGGCCATAAATCAAATAGGGCCGAGATCCCAAAAGTTAGTATATTATTGCACATGCGCCAACACCGCGTGCCCTATTTTGACATGATCTGCTATGCTACATGCTAGTAGCCTAGGTTTAGATGATACCCACTTCTCCAACATTAAGGCTGGGTAAGCTCAAATTGCGCCTACCTAACTTCAGATGCGCGCTATTTCACATTAGGGCACAGACATGCGCAACGAGCCACAAATACGCCCAATTCGAATTCCAACAGTTGCTGAATCGCATGCGATGTTATGTGAAAACCAAAAGCTTCTGCCTATAGGGTCACGGGCAACAAGGCTGTGGTAACCTTGATTAGCGCGATAAAGAGTAGTAGCGCGTAATTGTTTTATGCAGGTATTTGGCTATATTTAGCGGGCATCCTTCATGTCCAACTGTGACTGGAATTTATAAGATATAAATAATGGACATACCACGCGTCGGCACATCAACACATAAGAACTTTCAGGCAATCAAATGAGCGATCATAGAAATAGAGCCCGAAAATTAATTACCGAGCTCCTATCGCGTCGGTCACGACAGTGGAAGATATTTGCATTGCTATTCAGTTCTACTTTTCTAGGGTATAGCGTCGGTTTTTTGGCGGTGCCGCTGCTTATTTATATATATGAACCCACCTTTTTTGGTGAATGGGCCCTGTTTTCAGGCATTTCAGCAATAGTAACCACAATCTTAACGTGGAGGTTCGAATATGCGCTACCAATCGCTAAGAACGACAGGCATCGAGCCCAATTACTAGCTTTCAGCATGCTTGTGGCATTGCTTATAACCGTATTTTTGCTTGCTATAGGACTATTATTTTCTGCCCACTCTTTCGCCTATAGCCGATTGTATTTGCCAGTGATACTCTCGCCAATTGGTGGTCTTTCGTATGGCTATTATCAACTATGGACAAACGCAGCTATATCTAAAAGTGCCTATAGGAGCGTTGCGCTAGCCAAGATACTGCAGATATTACTCGTAACAACAAGTCAACTAACACTAGGGTTCTTGGCTCGCTATATACACAACGAAAGCTCCCTGCCACTAATCTGGGGTAGCCTGATAGGTTGGCTGGGTGCCAGCTATTTTCTGGCCCGCTCCATAACAGATATATCAACTCGAAGATGCGAAAAGATTTCCATGACGACTATACGCAAATACAGGACGTTTGCATTGTATAGCATGCCCGCAGCACTCTTTATGCGGCTCTCGACACAATTGCCCAATGTCCTCCTTAGCTTTTTATATGGACTGGAAATAGCAGGAGCTTATGCAATCGCCCATCGGTTGTTAGGTATGCCAGCCGCACTGATATCTCAATCACTGGCGCAAACTTTTCTAGGGCTCATTTCAGAGCGCTCCGTGCCCATAGCTAGGTTGTACATAAATTTACGAAAGATACTGTTGTACCTCACGATTCCATTTATGGTTTATGCATACTTAGTAAGTAGATTCTTGCAGTTTTACCCCAATTGGGCGTATGCCTCAATGGTTGTTTTGCTGCTATCACCATATTTCTTTTTACAGCTTTCAGCTCAGCCACTAAGTGTTTTATACGTTTCATCCGGTTTCCAATACCGAGAAATGTTCATTGAGGCCATCCGTTTCTCACTTGGGGTGATTGCCATTCTCTCACCTAAGTTTTTATTTGAGAACCTGTCTAACGATACATTAATGGCACCTTTTACGGCGACTAATGCCCTAGTTTATATATTGTGGCACACCGATGCCTCAGTTGTTCTCAACAAAAGGAGGGATTTCAAAGGTGTCGAATAATAAGATAATGCCTAAGCTTCACTATGTACTTCTAGACTTACTGATTGTTGCATCGGCGATCACCGTTCTTGTTCTTGGCGGGGAACCGACTAGGAGGATAACGCTTGGCAATGCAGTAATCATGCCTTATCTAATGCTGTTACCCTTTATCCTCTTGTTCACATCTGTCTGCTATTGGTCAGATGCAAAAAAATCACTCAAACGCTCACTCCTCAGGGTAGATTCTTTTCTTTTTGCCCTTCTGTGGTTCTGGTTAGTGGCCTCTGCTCTTTGGACAACTAATTACGGTCATTATTACCTTGAAAAGCTACTGGGATTATTTATAGTACTACTTATTTCGTATCATCTTGGAATGTGCATTATGAGGAAGCGCTTCTCATTCATTGCGTTCACAAAAATAATATATGCTCTATCGGTAATATTGTCATTATTGTATATCATAGCAGATACGCATAGCCAAATAGGCTTACTATTCAAATCCGTCTCGGGTGATTACCTGGGATTCGCCCGCCTTGCAGCCATAGGTTTTATTCTATCTTTTACTAATTGGTACTATCAAGGCTTCTGTCTGTTCTGCAACAGTTCTGTAATGGCAACCACGTTATTATTTGGCTTGTTAGTGATGGGTGGCCGTGGCCCACTTATAGCCCTATTAATGTCGGTGGTTATTATCATTAGCCTTAGTTGCTTACTTGATAAGGGAAGGTGTCTGCCCATCGCAAAGATGCTAATATTTATCACCTCCCTATTTATAATCCTACTTGTAGTAAATATGCAGGGCCATATTCACGTTGACTATAAAACTCTAGATAGGCTTAAGTATTTGAATTCAGGGGGCAGATCTGTTTCGATACGTATAAATTTATTGAAATGTGCGCTGGCGGAAGGTAGCAATGCACCCTTTATTGGCAATGGCTTAGCGTCATTCTACGATACATGCGGCAAGGAGATAGGTTCTTATGATTATCCGCATAACATTTTTGCCGAGATTTTCACCGAACAAGGGCTAGTAGGTATATCGTTGTTCTTTTTGTTTTGTGTTGCTTTAATTTTTCGAGTGCTGGCCCTTTTCAAATCACCGTCTTTGGAGAAGGGCGATAGGCGCTTGTTGATGATTATACTCATGCTTTTTTCTTTTTCATTTATTGAGGCGCAATTTAGCTCAGATATTATTGGCAATCGCTACCTATTTATGTTCGCGGGGATGGTTAGCGGCCTTCGCATCTCAAAGAACTGATCAGGTACTATCGAAATGCAGTGCCTTGCTTTATGGAGGCGATACAATACTGGATTCTAGAATACCTATACGAAGATTCACGTTCAATAATGAAGTTGGTAATCCATTATCTTTTTCTACGTATATAATATATTCTATTGAGCTTCACGCCTTGCCAGCGATATCCATTGCAGACTCTTATGCAAGAACACCCTTAATGGCGGCAGCGTCGAGTTTCAGACCTCAATGCCGGTCAGCGGTGCTTAACTTTCCTTCGCCCTGGCAAAGGACTAACACTCTGATGTACTGGCGTGGCGGCCGCTGAAAAATTTAAGGGCCTGGCATAGCCAACACCCCCATGAGGTCAAGCTACCTGCG
>JAMOUW010000007.1 GCA_027067955.1 Thermaceae bacterium | reverse complement strand
TTGAGGGCGGCGGCGACCGCCTGTTCGATGGCAGCACCCACCTCGGGTCGGTCTAGGGCGTAAGTGGCCAGCATACCGGCCGAAAGGATGGCGGCCGTTGGATTGGCCTTGCCCTGGCCGGCTATGTCGGGGGCGGAACCGTGGACCGGCTCGAAGAGGGGGGTGCCTTCGCCCAGCGAGGCCGAGGGCAAGAGCCCCAGCGAGCCGGGTAGCACCGAGGCCAGGTCCGAGAGGATGTCGCCGAAGATGTTGCTGGTCACGATAACGTCAAAATCGGCCGGGTGGGTGATCAGGTGCATCGCCATGGCGTCGACGTACTGGTGTTCCAGCTCCACCCCGGGCCAGCCTTTGGCTACCTCTTCCACCGTCCTTCGCCAGAACTCGCCCACCTCGAGCACGTTGGCCTTTTCGACGCTGGTCAGTTTGTTCCGCCGCTTGCTGGCGGCCTCGAAGGCCACCCAGGCCACCCGCTCGACCTCGGGCTTCGAGTAACGCAGGGTGTTCCAGGCCTCGGCCTCACTCATGCCGCGCGGCTGGCCAAAGTAGATGCCGCCGGTCAGTTCGCGGACGATCAGCACGTCTACCCCGCGGGCGATCTCGGGTTTGAGGGGGGATAGGTGCTCGAGCCCCTCCAGCACCCGCGCCGGCCGCAGGTTGGCGAACAGTTTTTGGTCTTTGCGCAGCGCCAGCAGGCCGGTTTCGGCGCGGATTTCGCGGGGAACGTTGTCCCACTTGGGCCCGCCGATGGCTCCCAGCAAGATGGCGTCAGCAGCGGCCACGCCCTGGCGGGTGGCTTCGGGGTAGGGCTCGCCGGCGGCATCGATGGCAGCGCCGCCAAAGTCGAAGTGATCAAAGCTCAGTTCCAGGCCGTAAACCTCGGCCGCCTTTTCCAGCACCCTGACCGCGGCCGCGGTTACTTCGGGGCCAATGCCGTCGCCGGGCAAAACCGCAATCTTGTGCATATCGCTACCTTCTTTCACGCAGCTATCTTATTCCCGCTCTCTCAAGCGAGAGAGCGGTAGCCGCCGCGTTTTCCGGGGCCGGGGCGGGTAGCGTCGATGTTCTTAATTTCGTCGATCGCTTCCATCAGCTCGGCCAGCGGGTCCCAGCGGCCGCTAACCAGGGCCTCGCGGGCCGCCTCACGGATGGCCAGCGGAGCCACGCGCCCGCCAAAGCGGACCTCGCGCGCTTCCAGGTCAACCTCCACCTCGCCTTCGGGGTTGGCTTCCACCCACTCGGCCAGTACCCCCAGGTCTTCGGGGTCGAGGGTCACGCAGACCAGGCCAATCTGGGTGGCGTTGCCGAAAAAGATCTCGGCAAAGCTCTCGCCTATGATCGCCTCGAAGCCGGCCCGCTTGATCGCCTGCGGTGCATGCTCGCGGCTGGAGCCGGAGCCGAAGCCGGCCCCCACCACCATGACGCTCGCCCCCTGGCGCTCGGGGCGGTTGAGGGGGTGGTCCTTGGGGTTGCCAGCCTCGTCGTAGCGCTCGTCGTAAAAGAGCGCCTCGCCCAACCCGTCAAAGGTGACCGCCTTCAGGTAGCGGGCGGGAATGATGCGGTCGGTGTCTATTTCGTCGCCGGGGATGACCACGGCGCGCCCACGAACTTGCTTGATGGCTTCCATTAGGCCTCCACCCCCAAAATTTCGCGCACGTCCACGACCTCGCCAGCCAGAGCCGCCGCGGCGACCATCGCCGGACTGGCCAGCAGGGTGCGACCCTGGGGCGAGCCCTGCCGCCCCTTAAAGTTGCGGTTGGAGCTGCTAATCGAAATTTCGTCGCCTACCAGCTTGTCGGGGTTCATCGCCAGGCACATACTGCAGCCAGCGTAGCGCCACTCGAAGCCGGCGTCGCGAAAAACCTTGTCCAGCCCCTCGGCCTCGGCCTGGCGGGCCACCTGCTCGCTGCCGGGCACCACCAGCGCCCGCACGCCCGCCGCCACCTTGTCGCCGACGGCTTGGACCACCCGGGCTGCCTGGCGCAGGTCGCTCAGGCGGCCGTTGGTGCAGCTGCCGATGAAGGCAACGTCAATCTTCTGGCCCTTGATCGGCTGCCCCGGGCGCAGTTTCATGTAATCGAGCGCTTCTTCCACCAGCGCCGCTTCCTCGGCCGGCACTTTGGCCGGGTCGGGTACGTTCTCCTCGATGCTGATCGCCTGGCCGGGGTTGATGCCCCAGGTGACGTAGGGGGCGATCTGCGAGCCGTCGATCTCTACCACGTCGTCGTACTCGGCGTCCGGGTCCGAGGCCAGGCTGCGCCAGTGGGCTACGGCTTCTTCCCACTCGTCTTCCGCCGGGGCGTAGGGGCGGCCTTTCAGGAAAGCGAAGGTGGTTTCGTCGGGGTTGACGTAGCCGATGCGGGCCCCGCCCTCGATGGACATGTTGCAGACGGTCATCCGCTCTTCCATCGTCATATTGTCAATAACCGCGCCGCCGTACTCGTAGGCGTAGCCCTGGCCGCCCTTGACCCCCAGGGTGCGGATTATGTGCAAGATTACGTCTTTGGCGCTGACGCCCGGCTTTAGCTCACCGTTTACGTTGATCCGCCGCACCTTGAGCCGGGGCATGGCCACCGTCTGGGTGGCCAGCACGTCGCGCACCTGGGTGGTGCCGATGCCAAAGGCAATGGCGCCAAAGGCGCCGTGGGTGGAGGTGTGGCTGTCGCCGCAGACGATGGTGAACCCCGGCTGGGTCAGGCCCTGCTCCGGTCCCACCACGTGGACGATGCCCTGCCTGCCGCTGCCTACGTCGAAAAGCTCGATGCCGTGTTCGCGGGTGTTCTTGCGCAGTTCCTCGATCATCGCCTGGGCCAGCGGATCGGCGAAGGGTTCGTCGCGGGCGTCAGTGGGCACTATGTGGTCCACCGTGGCGAAGGTACGGTGGGGCATGGCTACCTTCAGCCCCAGCTCGCGCAGCATTCCGAAGGCCTGCGGGCTGGTAACCTCGTGGATCAGGTGCAGGTCGATGAAGAGCTGGCTCTGCCCGCTCGCCAGCCGGCGCACCTCGTGGGTGTCCCAAACTTTTTGGTAAAGCGATCTTCCGGCCACATCCTCTCCTTTCATGACGAAAAAACCGCCCGGCTGGGGGCGGCATGCGGATTACCAACGCCAGGCCTACCCCCGGGGAGGCGGAATTAGCGTTAGCACGAGCGCGAACGTCATCTTGCAGGCGAGTATACGTTCGACCGGCGGGCGCGTCAACCCGCAAACGCATCCCTGACGCAGGGCGGAAACCGGAGAGAAAACCAGTGCGGCCAAGGGGCGCCCGGAAAAAGCGCGGGCCTGGCATCCGGCACGACTCCGCTGACCCCGCTAAGACGGGAGGTGCGCAACCGGCCCAGCAACAAACCGCCACGGCCAAAATTAACCGTCCTTTGCGCCAAAACCCGTCAGACGCCAAATGGATCTACCCTGCGTTTCTCTACTGGTATTCCCGCCTCGCCGTGAAAAGCATCGACCTCATCAAGAAAACGCATGAAAAGATAACGTGAATCGTGTGGCCCGGGGCTAGCTTCAGGATGGTACTGCACCGAGAAAACCGGATAGCGTTCGTGGGCCATGCCCTCCAGGGTGCCATCGTTAAGGTTGATGTGGGTGGATTTGAATTCGCGCAAGCTGGCCGGGTCCACGGCGAAACCGTGGTTCTGGCTCGTTATCTCGATATTGCCGTCCAGCAAGTTCTTTACCGGGTGGTTCGCGCCACGGTGACCAAACTTCATCTTGAAGGTCCGCCCGCCTGCAGCCAGGGCCAGAAGCTGGTGCCCCAGGCATATCCCGAAGGTGGGCAGCAAACCCATCAACTTCCACAGGGATTCGTGCGCGTAGGTGGGCATCTCCGGATCCCCCGGACCGTTGGAAACAAGCAGCCCATGAGGCTGCAGGGCCATGATCTGGGCTGGCGAACTCTTCCCGGGTACCACAATCACCTCGGCGCCGTGGGCAGCGAGCTGCTCGACGATGGCGTGCTTGATACCGAAGTCCATAACTACGATGCGCTTGCCGCTCTTGAGTGTCGGATAAGCATATGGAATGGGCGTCGTCACCTCGGGGGTCATGTCGCGGCCGTCGATATCAATCCAGGCCCCCGCCTCGAAGGCCAGGCGCTCGATTTCATCAGGGGTAAAACGGTGGTCGGGACCGGAGTACTGGCTGCCGTGAGCGATTACGCCCTTTATCACCCCGCCTTCGCGGATCTTGCGCACCAGGGCCCGGGTATCCACACCGTGGATACCCACCACCCCGTAAGCCTTCATGAATTCGTCAAGAGTCTGGTGAGCGCGATGATTGGAAGCGATGCGGCTAAACTCGCGAGCCACGAAACCCCGCACCCAGGGCCGGTTCGATTGCATGTCATAGACATTGATACCGTAATTGCCTATCTGCGGATAAGTCATCACGACTATTTGACCGTGATAACTGGGATCGGTAAGAATCTCCTGGTAACCGGTCATGGAGGTGTTGAAAACCACTTCGCCCGGCATTTTCCCTGCGTGTCCGAAAGCGTAACCTTCGAAAGGGGTACCGTCTTCTAAAACCAGAATGGCGCGCTCTTGCATCAGCTACACGCTACCTTCCGCCACGACACCGGACAAGTGCTTGATAAGCGGAATCTCGTGACAGTTGTCTTGAAAAGGACAGTCGGCGCACTCGACCCACACCTTGGGCGGGAGATCCTCACGGGGGATATCCTGATATCCCAACTTGCGAAAGAAGTCGTCTTGCAAGGTAAAGGTGAACACCCTGGGAACGTGCAGATCGCGGGCCTCGCGCTCGGTGGCCAGTACAAGCCAGCGTCCCAAACCTTGGCCCTGGCGGGCGGGATGTACGGCAAGACTGCGAATCTCGGCTAGGTCGGCCCATAGCACATGCAGGGCGACGGAACCGACGATATAGCCGTCGGCATCCTCCACCACGAAGAAGTCGCGAATATTTTCATATAGCTGGCTGCGACCTCGAACCAGCATGTACCCCTGCTCGGCCCAGTATTTAATGAGTTCGTATATCTGCTCTACGTCGCTGAGGCGCGCCTTGCGGAGGTTCGTTTCCGCGTGTTCGCCAACCTCGGGCAATTCTGCGGATTTCAGCTCCAGCTTCATCATGAGCCATCTTCCTCCAACTCTTCCCAGGCTTCGGCTATGCGGGCACGGACCTGCTCGGGTGAAGTGCCGCCGTAAACGTTGCGGCTGGCCACGGAACCGGAGACCGAAAGCAAGTCCAGGGCGTCCTGGTCAAAAAGAGAATCAAATGAACGGAGCTCCTCCAAGCTAAGGTCGCTCAAGTCACGTCCTTCTTCTTGCAAGCGGCGCACGATACGCCCTACCACCGCGTGCGCCTGACGAAAAGGCAGACCCTTGCGGGCCAGGTAATCGGCGAGGTCCGTAGCCAGGGCAAAGCCCCCAGCGGCAGCCCGACGCATTACCTCAGGGTGCCATTCGAGCTCCGGCAACATGGCCTTCATCAGCCTGAGGGAGGATGTATAAGTATCCAAAGCGTCAAAAACCGGCTCTTTGTCCTCTTGCAAGTCTTTGTTGTATGCCAGCGGCAACCCCTTTACCACCGTAAACATGGTTATTAAAGCACCGGTCGTCCGCCCTGTCTTGGCGCGAATGAGCTCGGGGATGTCGGGGTTTTTCTTCTGAGGCATTATCGAACTGCCGGTGGCGAAGCCGTCAGGAAGCGTGACGAAACCAAACTCGAAACTGGAATAGAGCACCAGCTCCTCGGCCATGCGCGACAGCGTGAGCTGGCCAATAGCCACCGCACCCAAGACCTCCAGCACGAAGTCCCTGCTGGCGACCGCATCAATACTATTGCGCGTCGGGCCCAAAAAACCCAGCTGCGCGGCGACGAAGTGGCGATCTATGGGAAAACTGGTTCCCGCCAGCGCTGCCGAGCCGAGAGGGGACTCGTCCATACGAAAAAGCGCATCGAGCACCCGCGTGGTATCACGGGAAAGCATTTCGTAATAAGCCATGAACCAGTGCGAGAGCAATACCGGCTGGGCTCGTTGCAAATGGGTGTAGCCCGGCATAATCAGCGGCGGCTCCAAGTGGCGTTCGGCTTCTGCAACCAGCGTTTGCGCCAGCTCATGCTGCGCTTCCAGCGCATCGGTCAACGCGCGTCGCAACCACAAGCGCAGATCTGTAGCCACTTGATCGTTGCGGCTGCGGGCGGTGTGCAGTTTGCCCCCCACTTCGCCTACCAGCTCGGTCAGGCGCGCTTCGATGTTCATGTGAACGTCTTCGTACTCGGGGCGCCAGGGAAACTTACCCGTTTCAATCTCCGTTTCTATGCGATCCAACCCTCCAAGAATGTCCCGCACCTCATTCTCGGCGAGAATGCCCTGCTTGGCCAGCATGCGAACGTGGGCGCGACTGCCGTCCAGGTCTTCACGCCAAAGCCGCTTATCGAAGTCTAAAGAGTTGTTGAAAGTTTCAGCCAGCAGGTCGGTTTCTTCGCTGAAGCGGCCCCCCCAAAGCTTTTTCGATCCCTCCTCCGCCATGTTCACCCCTTCCGCGCCCGCGCCCGGGCAATGAGGCGCAGAGCGTTCAGCTTGATGAAGCCTTCAGCATCATGCTGATCAAAGCCTCCTTCTTCATCGAAGCTCACCACTTTCCGGTCGTAAAGACTCACCGGCGACTTCCGGCCAGCCACTGTAACGCCGCCTTTGTACAACTTGAGCCGGGCGGTACCGCTGACCGACCGGGACACCTCGTCGAACAATGCCTGCAATGCCGCCCGCTCGGGTGAATACCAGAAGCCGTTGTACACGATACCCGCATATTTGGGAGAAAGCTGGTCACGTAGGTGCAGCGCCTCGCGGTCAAGCGTCAAGCTTTCCACCGCCCGGCGTCCGTGATAAAGCAAAGTTCCTCCCGGGGTCTCATAAACACCGCGCGACTTCATGCCTACGTAGCGGTTTTCCACCAGGTCCACACGCCCTACGCCGTGGCGTCCGGCTATCTCGTTGAGCTTCACCAGCAGGGCGGCCGGCGAAAGCGGCTCGCCGTTCACCGCCACCGCATCCCCTTTCTCGAATTCGATTTCAACGTACTCGGGCTCGTCGGGCGCTTCCTGGGGATTCTTGGTAAAGAGGAACATGTCAGCAGGGGGCTCGGTCCACGGATCCTCCAGGATTCCGCCTTCGTAAGAGACATGCAGCATGTTGGCATCCATCGAGTAGGGCTTGGCATGAGTTTGAACTACCGGGATGTTGTGCTTTTCGGCGAAGTCAATCATCTCGGTACGACCGGTAAAAGACCACTCGCGCCAGGGAGCAATAACCTTGATGTCGGGCCTGAGGGCGTAGGCGGTCACCTCGAAACGCACCTGGTCGTTGCCCTTGCCAGTGGCACCATGACTGATGGCCTCAGCCCCCTCCTGCTCGGCGATTTGAACCAGGTATTTGGCTATTAAAGGGCGGGCAATCGAGGTGCCCAGCAAGTAGTATCCCTCATAGAGCGGCGCGGCGCGAAACATGGGGAAAACGAAGTCGCGCACGAATTCTTCGCGCAAGTCGAGGGCTATGGCCTTACTGGCCCCGGTAGCAAGAGCCTTCTCGCGAGCCTCTTCCACCTCGTCTCCCTGGCCGATGTCCGCCGTAAAAGCGATGACCTCGGCACCACGCTCCTCAATGAGCCACTTCAAAATAATGCTGGTGTCCAAACCGCCGGAGTAGGCCAAAACGACTTTCATTAACGTCACCTCGATTCACACCGCGCCTGCCAGAAGAAAGGTGGGGACAAGCCCCACCATTCAGGCGCTTGTCCCCTGTCCGTTTATTTGAATCGTCGGGCGCGGCACTTCATCTCGTGCATAAGTATACGGAGTGCTATCGAAAACGTCAACTCGAGCCAAGCAGCGCATCAGAAATCCCGGCATTGAAGAAAAGGCCCGGAAAAACAGGCCTTTTCTTCAATGGGTGGTGAAACTTAAAGGCTACGCCGCAAGAGGTTGGCGTGCTCCACGCCAAGCGGAGTCTCCAGGATAGGCTCGGAGACCACCTCGCCCTCACCGGTAACTTCCACGGCGTAAAAGATGAAGACACCGCGCTCAAGGTCGAAGCCGAAAGCCCCCAGGGCGCGCCCCTTCAGATAATCGGCGACCTTCTCACTCTCGGACACCGCCTTCTCGACAAAACCGGGCGCCCAGATGCGGACGTGGAAGAAGATGTCAACGTCCAGATTGACATCGGCCGCCGCCTCCAGAAAGGCCTTGGTTAAGGCGTAGTTGGTCTCACCACCAGCCTCACCACCGTAGGCCAGCATGACCGTGTTGACCCCTATCAGATCCCGGGCCGCGGCGCCAGTATCTTCGGGACCTTCGGAAACCGCACTGACAACGCGACCCAGGCCGCCCCTGTCGGCCAGAAAAGCCGCCTCGATGGCCCCGGTAAGGCTGGCGCATATACGGGTTTTGTTGGTAACCAAACCCAGGCTGGGAATCCCGTAAATATCTGCCAGAACCTCACCCACGATCCGTCCGGTCAGAGCTCGCAAAGTGTACTGTTCAGCCAAGCTGAGATCAGCCATTCGCCTCACCTCCGGGTCGGAATTTTAAGTATTTAGCTATGTATTGTCAAGATTAGGTGGTGAACCGTTCATAAAGCAAGCTGATCGCAGCCGCCGCTTCCACATCCTGCGCAACGATTGCCTTTCCTGCCTTGCCTGCAAAAGCGACGCCGACCTTCTTGTCGAGAACACAAACCGCTTCGGGATAGCGTCCCTGGCGCTCGGCAAGCAAAAAGATACGTCCCGCGAAAGCCGCACCATCGGCATATGTGAGAAATTCGAATACGCGTTCCAACTTGCCGTCTTCATAGCGCCAACCCGGCAGTTCGGCAAGCGCGCGCCGTAGCCTTTCTTCAGACCATTCTCGCCGCACACGACCATTGTACGCACTGCGGGCGTGTGCTATACTGCACGCTGGCTTCCTGCCAGGGGGCCCGCCCCGATCCCCCCTGTGCAGTGACTCCCGAGAAAGGTCCAGGAGGACGGCTGTGCACAAAACGTACGTACCTAAAGAAATCGAACCCCGGTGGGTTCTGGTCGACGCCCAGGGAAAAACCCTGGGTCGTCTGGCGAGCGAGATCGCCAGGATCTTGCGCGGCAAGCACCGGCCTGATTTCACCCCCAACATACTCAGCGGCGACTTCGTTGTCGTCATCAACGCCGAGAAAGTCCGCCTCACCGGAGACAAGCTGCAGCAAAAAACATATGCGCGCTACTCGGGGTACCCCAGCGGCCTGAAGCGAATACCAGCCGCTGAAATGCTGGAACGCCATCCCGAACGCGTCCTTCAGCACGCAGTAAAGGGAATGCTGCCGCGCGGGCCCCTGGGGCGCCGTATGCTAAAGAGGCTCAAGGTCTACGCCGGAGCACAGCATCCGCATGCAGCGCAGAAGCCCGAGCCACTAGAGCTGGAGGTTAACTAATGGCAATTGAGCAATTTTACGGCACCGGCCGTCGCAAATCCGCCGTGGCCCGTGTGTTCCTGCGCCCCGGCAAAGGCCAGATCCGCGTCAACGGTCAGCCATTCGAGGATTATTTCAGCGGGCTCATCAAGGCGGCAGCAGCTCTCGACCCCCTCCGCCACGTAAACAAGGAGGGCCAGTTCGATTTGCTGATAACCGTCAAGGGTAGTGGAAAATCCGCCCAGGCGGACGCTATCAAAATGGGAATCGCCCGCGCGCTCGTCCAGTACGATGGCGAGCTGCGTGTCAGCCTCAAGAAAGCCGGCTATCTAACCCGCGATCCGCGCGAGGTCGAACGCAAGAAATACGGCAAGCACAAAGCTCGCAAGGCACCGCAGTACTCCAAGCGTTAAACCGGCCGCTTCACGCTTAAAGGCCGCCCGCCGGGCGGCCTAATTTATATATGGATACGAAAACGGTTCGTTTCACCGGCTCCTGTTAGACTGCGTGGGTATGGATGTTTTTCGCGCGATAGTCCTGGGTGTCGTGCAAGGGCTCACGGAGTTCTTACCGGTGTCGAGTTCCGGCCACCTGGTACTCGCAGATTACTACCTCTTCGGGGGCAGGGCCTTGCCATTATGGGTGGACATCGCCTCGAACACCGGCACTTTCCTTGCGGCGCTGCTGCTGATGCGGCGCGAGATAATCCAGGCGCTGACCGGCTTCTTCGCCGGTTTGTTCAACAACGAGGCCCGGCGCAGCAAGGGCTGGCGGCTGGCGCTTTTGATCTTAGTGGCCAGCCTGCCGGCGCTGGTGGTGGGGCTGGCGCTCAAAGACGTCTTCGAAAAAATAAACAATCCCCTCTTCGTTAGCTTCGACCTGATCCTTACCGGCTTCATCCTCTGGACCACACCCCCGGGCGGCATTAAGGATTCTCCCGAAAAAGTTTCTTATAAAGACGCCTTTCTCGGCGGTATAGCCCAGAGCCTGGCCATACTGCCGGGCGTTTCCCGCAGCGGCAGCACCATCTCGGCCTTTTTGCACCTTGGCCTCTCCCCCGTCCTGGCGGCCAAGCTTAGTTTCTTGATGTACAGCGTGGCCAGCTTCGGCGTCATGCTGCTGGGCCTCAAGGACGGGCTGCCTGCAGGGGTGCAAACGGGGCCGCTGCTGGCGATGATCGCCGCCGCCTTCGTCAGCGGCTACCTGGCGATGATCTGGCTCTTCGGCGTCCTCAAGCGGGGCCAGTTCCGCTGGTTCGCGCCCTACGTCTGGGCGCTGGCGGCCTGGACACTGTTGACACTCAGATGAGCTATCCGCCGGCGCTCTGGTAGTGGCGCAACGCGAAGGCGAAAGCTTTGCGACTAAGCGCGAGCAACAAGGGCGGAAAGAAAAGCCACCAGACAGCTATTTCCGGGTCGCGCAAGGCCGCCGCCGGAATGTTGGCCATCCAAAGCACGGGGATCAATACGGTAAATGCCAGCTTCCAAACCCAGTTAGGATATACTGCCGCCGGGTAGGTGGCGTAGCCATAAAATTCGTTTTGCAGCGCACGCAAAATCTCTACATTAACCAAGAAGAAAGCGAGCGTTTCTATCAGAAACGCTGCGGCCAGCCTCACGATTACGGCGCCAACCAGTAGCAACGCGTAAATCGCTACGGCCTCGAGCCGCGGTTGAGACACGACCGGGCTTAGCGCGTAAAGCGTTATACCCGCACCGAGAAGCGCGGTCAAAAAGCCACGCAGGTTTATCCGCCCGAAAGTTAGCAACAACTGTACGTCCGCCGGATAGGTGAGCCAGCGATCAAGACTGCCGTTCTTGACGCCGGCCGAAAGCCGCCTGATGTTACTTTCGAATAGAGCCGTATAAAGACCGTTGACGATATGCGCCGTGCCGATGAGCATGAGCACGTCTGCCCAGGGCCAGCCGCCGATGTCACCGGCGTGAGAGTAAATGCTACTAAAAAATACTATGGTGAAAAGCAACCAGGCCAGGTCGCCGATGATGCCGAGCAAAAAACTCGCCCGGTAGCTGCGCCAGGCCCGCCAGCCGAGCCAGAGCTGCTTGGCGACCATGCGTAAATATCTAGTTATGCGAGCGCGCAAAGTCATTCTTATCCCCCCACAGCCGTGAATCTGGCCTCGCCCGCCCGCCACAGCCACCAGACTAAAGCCACTGCCAGGCCAAGCCAACCAGCAGTTGCCAGGAGCGCCTGGGCAAGCGGTTGCTGTCCGCTGTAGACACGAATCGGTTCATACACCAGCCAGCGAAAGGGCAGGTAATGACAAACGTTTTTTATCCAGCCAGGCAGCATGTCTAGAGGGATCAGCGAGCCCGAAAGCAAAGGAAAAATAAACGAAACGAGCTTGCTGAGGCCCGTAGCGTCTTCGGTGAAGAAGACCGCGAAGCTGGCCGCCAGACTAAATAGGAGACCGAGCAGCCAGGCCGCCAGAAACATCACGGCAAACCGCAGCAGACCGGCCATCGAAAAATCGTTCACGCTCAAATAACCGGCCCAGCTCAACAATGCAGCGCCGGCGCCGACTACCACCGTCACCACCGCCAGGTATACGGCCTGGGAACCCAGACGAACCGCCAAAGCCCACAGCGGATAGGGTAGCGGCCGCAGCAGATGCGCGGCCAGCTCACCGGATTTTATATCGTTGCTGACGTCGTAAAGGACGGCCGGGTGTACGAAGTCGTAAAGGAAAAGCGCCAGCACGTAATAAACGATTATTCCCGATAGCGAATAACCAGCTACTTGGCCGCGGCCGGAGAATACAGCCACCCAGAGAAACACCTGGAGTAGGAAAGGAACGGCGATCACCAGAAAGCTCATGACAAAGTTGAAACGGTAAGCCGTAGCCTCGCGCCAGCTAAGAGCTATAGTGCTGCGAACAATAGCCAGAAGCCTCATCTGTCTTCTCCCAGCATTCTGGCGATAACGTCCTCCAGGCTCAGCTTTTCTTCTCTAAACTCCACTATGCGTCCGGTAGACGCCAGCTCCTGTAAGACTTTGCCGGTTTGGGAGGAGTCAACCTCTATCTGCCGTTCCAGCAGGACGCCGTTCTGCTCTAAAGTGACGTGTAATACCCTTTGTTGCCCATACTCGCCCAGCAAACCCGATAGCGAACCATCCCGGAGTATTTTCCCCTGATGAATAATTATCACGCGCTGGCATAGCGATTCGACATCGCTCAAAGTATGGGTGGTGAGCAACATGGTTTTGCCGTAGCGCCGGTTGTATTCGGCGAAGAAACTGCGTAGGGCCCTTTGCGCTAGCACGTCGAGGCCCAAAGTGGGCTCGTCCAGGAAGACAATCTCGGGGTCGTGCAGCAGGGCAGCGATAAGCTCGACCTTCGTCCTCTCGCCAAGCGACAGGTTGCGCACGGGAACATGCAGCAGATCGCCCGCGCGTAATAGCTCTGTCATCTCCCCGAGGGTGCGCCGGTATCTGGCGTCATCCAGCTCGTATACGACTTTGAGGAATTCGAAGACGTCCGCTGCGGGCAGGTCCCACCAAAGCTGCCGCTTTTGACCCATAACAAAGCCTATGCGCTTGAGAAAATCCCGCTCGCGCCGCCAGGGAGCATGCCCCAGCACCTGCACCTCCCCTGAGGTGGGGTGAAGTATGCCTGCCATAATTTTCATGGTGGTGGTTTTCCCGGCACCGTTCAGACCCACGTAGCCAACGAATTCTCCTGGCTCGACGAAAAACGACACCCCGTCCACGCCGATTACTTCCTCAACATCCCGCCTGAACAAATCTTTTAGCAATCCCGACTGCGGGCGGAGTGACCTTTTATATATTTTAGTTAAGTTACTTACTATTATTGTGCTCATTAGTCTATTTTGGCAAGCTCGGGAAAGAGAGTATTGCGCTCATCAAGCACCTTTAACATGGCTGGAACGTACTCATCAAGAAATTCTTTGGGACACCAAATACCATGTGGAAATGGTGTTTGCGGCAGTTTTAACATAGCCTGCTGCGGACAACTCCCAACACACATAGGTAGATATATGCACTGTTGGCATCGTTCATTCTTAGCCCATGGTTCCGCCATATCCAACTGCGATACCCTGCGAGAAAGCGTTTCCATATCTTCGCTCAACGTACCTACCCACGACTCGCTGTGGCCTACAAGTGTTGTGCACTTATATATATTATCATTTGAATCTATAATATACGCGTTGGGCATTTTTAGCGAACATAGCCCAATTCCAAACGGATATGATGTTCTAATGCCTTTCTGAGCAGCGTAGCGATAGGCTTCCACCTTGACTCTAGCAAACTCCTTCAAGTCAAGCGGCGGGTACTTATCGAAGTGTGGCAGCAGTTCACTCCCAGGCCCTCTCAACACGGCCGCGGCTACGAAACGGAAGTTCGGATACTGCCCGAAACCTTTTTTAGATAAGTTATCTAATAATTCAGTTATACTATTTTTATTTTGACTATCTATATTTGTACTCATAATGATTGTACCGCCATTTGCCAGCACATTAAGTGCATTATCTAATATTTTATTATATGTACTGGTATTATCTTTATTTACACGCCTAATATCGTGTACTGGTGGAGGGCCGTCGACTGTAATTAAGAATTTATTTATATCAATCTCCTGCAATCGTCTATATAAGTTGGGAGATAATAATGATCCGTTTGTAACGACGTTATAACCTACATAAGCGCCTCTGCGCTCGCCCAGCTTTGAAACTGCTCTGGCTACTTTTATCATATACTTGGCATACATCAATGGCTCGCCACCATGAAAAGAAAAATCAAGCACCCTCGGTTGTATTGTGGTAAGTTGTTTCGATAGCCAGTCGAGCAAATTGCCAAGATTGTCACTTGGTCGCTCATCTAAGGGGCGGTTGTGGACTTGAAGCGATGCGTAGCAATATGTACAAGCAAAATTACATTTGTAACCCGGTATATACGTCACTGAAAGAGAGCGTGTATCATAGCGCTTAGTTCTCAGGCGAAACTCTACATAAGCATGCTCGTCAAAGGAATCTTCCACTAAATACCCCTCCCTTAATAAAGCTTCCCGGATTTGTTCCGGCATCTTGTCTATATCATCAGACTTAATAGCTTCTATCACTAGATTACCTACTTTTAGAACACTTAATGTGGCTGTGTTGAACAAATAATTGCCGTATACAATAGTATATTTTGACAATCTCATGGTAGCGCCTCCTTAAACTCCCCCCTCCCGGCAAGTGCCGGGAGGGGGCCACTGACTACCACGTCAAATCATCTGCGCACCTTTGCGTACGATTGGTGCATCTTCCAGCTACCACGATGTCCGTTGATCTAAGGGAAGGCGATACTATGTGCATCTCCCAGCCATTTAGCTGCTCGCTGGACAACTCAAGTCGAACGTTGGTATTGCTCTTTGCCTCTACTTGCATTGTTCACTTCCTTGCTGCTTTCACTCTATTGCACCCCCCCCCCATTGTCAAGTAGCTGTAATCAGCCAATACATCTGAGACTCCCCATCCTGGGGGACCGGCTCCTCTCCTGCACCTTCCTTAGGGAGGGCCAGACCGTTCAGGGCCCTATGAGGCCTCCTGCGGTTGCAGTAGTCGAGGTATTCGATTAGTTCTGTTTGAATACCGGCTATTCGGGCATGCAAAGGACGGGTGTAGAACCCGTCTCTGAAGGTTCGTTGCATTCGCTCGATGTGGCCGTTGAGTTGTTTGGGGATCCTGGGTGGCAGGACGAGGAGCTTGACGTCGTATAGGTAGCAGGCCTCCTCAAACTCGGCCATGAACTCACTACCGCCGTCTACTTGAATGAATGGCCTTGATGGGAAAAGGAGTATTGGCCATCAGGTGAGCCAGGAAGCCAGCCGCCAGGTTGGCGGTGGCTCTGGTGTGCACCTCGGCCAGGAAGAAGGTGGTGAGGGAAAGGGATGATGGTAGAG
>JAMOUW010000006.1 GCA_027067955.1 Thermaceae bacterium | reverse complement strand
TTTTCTGGATCACATGCTGGAGCAGTTGCAGCAGCACGGGCGTTTTTGGCTGGAGGTGGTAGCCCGGGGCGACCTGGATGTAGACGTTCATCATCTGGTGGAGGACGTGGGTATAAGCCTGGGCATGGCCCTGCAGCGTGCGCTGGGGGAGCGGGCGGGATTGGAGCGTTACGCCAGCACTTTCGTGCCCATGGACGAGACCTTGGTCCACGCGGTAGTCGACCTTTCCGGGCGGCCATACCTGGCTTTCGAGCCGGAGACGCTGGGAATCGAGGGCAGCGCCGGCGGCGTGAATGCCTACCACCTGCGCGAATTCCTGCGCGGCCTGGTAAACCACTCCCGGATGACCCTCCATCTGCGGGTGCTTGCGGGCCGTGAAGCCCATCACGTCATTGAAGCGTCGTTCAAGGCGCTTGCCCGCGCGCTTTTCGCCGCCACCCGCTTGACCCGTGACGATCTGCCCAGCAGCAAGGGCGTAATTTAGCCGGGACTACCCGCATAATGTGCGAACCGGCCCTGGTTTCCTGTTATGAAAACGCTGGTAATCGACTATGGCTCCGGTAATATACGCAGCGTCGCGAAGGCGCTGGAAACGACCGGGTTTGAAGTTCGGGTGACCGAGAACCCCGCCGGGGTCGCCAGCGCCGATTTGCTGGTATTACCCGGCCAGGGACACTTTGCCCAGGTGGCGGCCAACTTCCGCGCTTCGGGGTTCGAGGATGCGGTACGCGAGCACATCGCCGCAGACCGTCCCTTTCTGGGTATCTGCGTTGGCTTGCAGCTCCTTTTTGCAGGGTCCGAGGAGGCCCCCGGGGTACCTGGCCTTGGTCTGGTACCGGGTGTGGTGCGCCGATTTCGGGCCCGCAAGGTGCCGCACATGGGTTGGAACGAGCTAGAGGTGGAAGAGGGGAATTTCGCCGAGTTCACGGGGCGCCACTTCTATTTCGTGCATTCTTACTACGCCCCCGTGACCCCGCACAGCGCCGGGGTTTCTCGTTATGAGGGCGAGTTCTTCACCGCTCTTTACGTTCACGGGAACGTGGTCGCACCCCAGTTCCACCCCGAAAAGAGCAGTGCTGCAGGGTTGGCGTTCTTGCGCTCTCTCAAACGCTATTTCGAAGGAACGTCCAGCTCCAGATCCTCCGGCCGCAAAAGGTAGCCCTGGGCTCCTACATGTGTGGTCGCCAGCGCACCCGCCACGTTGGCGCGCTTGGCGGCCTCGATAAGGTTGCGCCCCTCGGTAACGGCAGCCGTGAAGGCTGCGGTGTAGGCGTCGCCCGCGCCGGTGGAGTCTACTACGTCGTTGACGACATGGGGTTCGACGAGTGCTTCGGTTTCCGGGGTGACGATCATTGATCCCAGGGCTCCTAGTTTGATCACGGCGCGCTCGATTCCGTACTCCCGTAGCCGCGCCACCCCGCTGCTAATGGAACCTTCCCCGGTCAGCTCTGCAAGTTCGTGCTGATTCATCAGCAGGTAGCTGACGCCCCTGAGATCCTCGAGCAGGTGTTCTCCGGCGGCGCGGATGGCGCCAGTGCCCAGATCGGCGAATACCGGTATGCCGCGCTTGTTTGCCGCAGCCAGGGCCTTGAGCGCGTATTCGCGGCTGGGTCCTCCCGCCAGCGCATACGCCGATACGACCACCGCGTCCACTTGATCGAGCGCGCGCACCTTGAATGCGGCGGCGTCGAGATGGCGGCTGGCGCCGACACTGGAAACCATGGTGCGCTCGCCTCCGGCGATGACGAAGACCAGGATGCTGGAGGTGGGATGGACGGCATCTTCCTGCAAGTGATTCAGATTCACTCCTGCTTCCCTGAGGTTTGCAAGCGCGGTTTCCCGGAAGGGGCCGGTACCCACACGGGCGGCTAGGGCCACTTTGTGCCCCAGATTGGCCAGATTGGCCGCTACCGTAGCCGCAGCTCCTCCGGGCTTAATCAGCGCCCGCTGGGCGGGCATTTCCTCGCCGGGGCCGGGCAGCGAATCCACAAAGTACATTAGGTCTACCGAAACGTCCCCGATCACAAAAAACCGCATCATGCCTCCTCAGGCGGTTGGCTTTTCACCATAGTACACCCCGTTTTCTCCAAACCCGGGCTATAAAACATAGAAAACCGATAAACGTACCAGGATATCTTAGGGCAAACAAACTATATGCAGGCTCGTAGTATCTTTACCGGGGATAGTGCATAAATTCACACGGGAGGTAGCTGCATGACTGAAGTAGTCCTGGCGCGGCTGCAGTTTGCTACGATAACGACCTTTCACTTTTTCTTCGTGCCGCTAACGCTCGGGTTGGCGATCCTTGTGGCGGTTATGGAAACCCTCTATGTCACCCGCGGCGACGAGAAGTACAAGCGGATGACCAAGTTCTGGGGGCACCTCTTCATAATCAACTTTGCTATCGGCGTCGCCACCGGCCTGGTGCAGGAGTTCCAGTTTGGCATGAACTGGTCGGAATACTCCCGCTTCATGGGCGACATCTTTGGCGTCCCCCTGGCCATCGAAGCGTTGCTGGCCTTCTTCATGGAGTCGACCTTCATCGGTGTCTGGGTCTTCGGCTGGGACAAGCTGCCCAAGAAGTTACACGCTGCCTTGATTTGGCTGGTCGCCCTCGGTTCCAACCTCTCGGCCTTCTGGATCCTGGCGGCCAACTCCTTCATGCAGCACCCCACCGGCTACGTGCTGCGCAACGGCCGCGCCGAGCTGCAGAGTTTCTTCGCCCTGGTTAGCAACCCCAACGTCTGGTTCCAGTTCTGGCACGTCTTCTTTGCCGGCCTGACCACCGGCGCCTTCGTCATCATGGGCGTTAGCGCCTGGCACCTGCTGCGGGGCCGCGAGCTGCCCGAGTTCACCTCTTCGATGAAGATCGGCGTTCTCGCCGCTCTGGTCGGCTCGATCATGGTTTCGACCGTCGGCCACTTCCAGACCCAGTACATCATTCACGAACAGCCGATGAAGTTCGCCGCCATGGAAGCGGTCTGGGAAGACACCCCCGACCCGGCTCCCTGGAGCCTCTTTGCCATCATCGATGAAAACCGGCAGGAAAACCCGATCAACATCGAGATTCCCTACCTGGGCTCGCTGCTGTCTTACAACAAGCTCTCCGGCAGCATTACCGGCATGAAGACGATCCAGAAGGAGTACGAGGCCAAATACGGCCCGGGGAACTACATTCCGCCGGTCAAGTGGACCTACTGGAGCTTCAGGGTAATGGTCCTGATCGGCGGCCTGATGCTGCTGCTGGCCCTCTGGGGGCTGGTTCTCTGGGGCCGCTTCGAAACCTCCAAGGCCTTCCTGGTCTTTTCGATCTGGATGATCGCCAGCCCCTTCATCGCGGTTTCCACCGGCTGGTGGGTGGCTGAGATCGGCCGCCAGCCCTGGATCGTCCAGGGTCTCCTCAAGACCGCCGACGCGGTCACTCCCGCCTCGGTAGTGCCGGCGAGCACGGTAATGATCAGCCTGATCGGTTTCAACCTGCTCTACCTGGTGCTCGGCATCATCGACCTCGGCCTGATGATCAAGTTCGCCCAGCGCCCGATGAACGAAGGTGCCGGAGAAGAAGGGGCGCTCGTCTACTAGGAGGCGGTCATGGATCTGCACGTGATTTGGTTCATTCTGATAGCGGTACTCTTCTCGGGCTTCTTCTTCCTCGAGGGGTTCGACTACGGCGTCGGCATGATCATGCCCTTTTTGGGCAAGACCGACGGCGAGCGGCGGGCGATCATCAATACCATCGGCCCTGTCTGGGATGGCAACGAGGTTTGGATGATTACCGCCGGCGGGGCGATGTTCGCCGCCTTCCCCCACTGGTACGCGACCCTCTTTAGCGGCTTCTACCTGGCCCTCTTCCTGATGCTGCTGGCGCTGATCATTCGCG
>JAMOUW010000005.1 GCA_027067955.1 Thermaceae bacterium | reverse complement strand
CCCGGCGGTAGCCGCCAAAGATGGCGTCCTTGGGGCTGTTGGTGTCGTCCCGGTTGAGGTTAGCCGGGGCTACGTTTTGGAGAATATGAACTTCGACCCTTTTCACTTTTCTTCACCTCCCTGCGTTCCGGCGGGTTGCCCGCCGTAGAACTGCCTAGCCCATGCCACTTTGATTTGGTCCCTGCGCTCGGTTTTGTGCCAAGCTTCGATGTCTTTAAGAAGCTTTGCCCAGTCGAAGGCGGTGTCGCTGAGCAGCGTGACCGCTTGGCGCAAGCGATAGATGAGCTCTTCCTCGTCGGAGTCGAGAAGCGCCAAGAAACGTTGCTCAAGGCTTTCGGAGCCGCGTTTTTCCATTTCCTCGCGGTAGGCGCGGGCGAAGGGGCGGCCTTCCTGGTGCTTTTGGTGGTGAGCAAAGAGCCCGGCAACCAGGTAATAGGCCTTGCGTCGCCAGCCTTCGAGGCCTTCGGTCCACGGCTCGACGTAGGGAAAACTGCGGGGGTAGGTCCCGGGCTCGAAGGCTACGCTCCGCTTTAATGCAGCGAGGGCACCGGTGTTGGGCTTTTCGCCACCGGTTAGGGAGCTCAAGTAACGAATAAAATTTTGGGCTTTTCCTTCGTTCACCTCTCCACCTCCTTTTGGATGCAGCTATAAAGCGCGCGCTCGCCCTCTTGCAGGGCTTTGAGGGCGCGGGCTTCGGTGCCAACGGCGGCGCGGGTTTCGCGCCAAGCAGACTTCCAGGCTTGTTCTACGGCCTGATTCCAAAAGGCATGAGCCGCTTCAAGGTCGCGGTCCAACGTGGCGAGAAAGCGCGGGAATTCCGCGCCCAAAATCTGGTAGTAAAGGGGAAGCAGGGGGAAGCTGTTCAAAAGGGCGCGGACCTCGCCGGTATCGGGGTTCCGGTGGAGGGAAAGCAGACGGGTTGCAGTGATCCAGCCAGCGGTACGAAGGCAGCCGGCTACTTTTTCGGTGATTTCGAGGGCAGTGTTCAGTGCGATGCGAATGTCCCCGGGGTCTTGACGGGTGGGTAGGGGGTAGCGTTCCCTGCGGATCTCGAGCACCTTGGATTGATCGGTGACTTGGCCAAAAACGGTAAGGGCGAGGGGCTCGTGGTGAGAAAATTTGTTCTTTAGCTCGATCGCGGCGTCGATGGCCGAGGGAGGAATGCCGGCCCCCTTTTCGGGATAAAGGGCAGTGAAGTCGCGCCAAAAAGCACGGTCCTCGCGGAGACGCACGGGGAGGAGGCGGCCTTTATTTTCGCGGTAGGCGACGTGGGGGTCTTCGTGGTAGAGCTCGGGGTTTAAGGGCTCGATCCCAGGCCCGTAGCCCATGTAGCGCACTTTGCCGTTTTCTGGGATGAGGCGGACGGCCCGAGAAAGCCAGGTATACACCCGGGTGCGGCCTTCGAAGGGAAGTTTCTTTTTGGGACGTTTGTTGGCGTCGGCCTCGAGCTCGGCGGTTTTGACCGGGGGCATTTCCCAGACCGGCTCGTCTCCTTCGGGGTCGTAACGGACAAGGGAATACACTAAGCTTTCAAAAAGATTTTTCCCTTGTGGGATGAAAGCCGCCGCGCGGGCAAGCGGAGCGTCCACCCCCGCGGTGACGCCGAGCCTGCGAATAAGGCCTCCGGGGGCAAAGGTCTGATGGGCCACCAGGTGGCGGGCGGCCTCGGCGTAGCTGGCCGGGGCTGGGTTGTCGTCGTAGGCGTGGCTGAAAAGGGTGGGGTTATTGCCCGAAGCGATCTCCGGGCGGAGCTTGGTCCAGGGCATGGGGTCGTCGGTGGGGAGATCGGCCACTTGGTAAAAGGGCGTTTCCGGGTGGAAGAGCCAGAAGCGTTCGCGGTAAGTGTTTAAGTAGTTTTGGATGGCTTCTTCAGGGAGACGGCCTTCGTTATAGAGATCAAAGAGTTCCCACTTGTCTTCAGGGCCTTGGAGCGCGCGGTGGAGCACCGCCAGCAAAAGGCGGAAAAGGGCGGCTTCCACGAGGGGCGAAGGGTCTTCCAAACGCTCGATTTCGTGAGCCCGGAGGAGGGTTTCTTTAAGGCTTAGTTCCGCCGATTTCCCCTCGAGGCGCACCGGGATCCAAGGCTCTTCCGTCAAAAGGAACGCTTTCATATCCACCCCCACCTTAAGGTTTGACTGCGACAGCTAATGTCGCTCATAGACCACCCCCAGTTCGGGGTCGAGGCGGACCGTGGTTTTGCCAAACTGGGCTTGGCCGCGGGCGTCAAGCTCCAAGAGGCGCAGGTTGCGAAGCAAGGCGTGGCTTTTCCAGCTGGTAGGCGGCGCTTCTTCTTTTAAGGCGTGGTAGATGTCCTTTCGGCTAATAGTTACGGCCCGCTTGTAGATGCGCTTGATTTGTTCGGGGCTTGGGCTTTTCAGGGGCACGGGCTCATTCCCGGCGGGATCGAAGAAAAGCGTGTCGCCAAGGCGGTAGGCCGGGACAGCGGTTAGCGAGGGGTCGCCCAGGCGGGTGAGGAAGATTTGGGGAATGCGGCTTTCTTCCTCGTCCTCAAGCCTGAGCATGGCGGCGTCCCGGCCTCCTGCGAGCAAATCGAGCAGGCGTTTGGGCGGGTCGACTACCGCGTTTTGCGCCTTAAGGCGCTGCATCGTGAACACCTGGTTCCAACGTTCGATGGCTTCTTGGGCACGGCCTTGCAGGGCCGGGGGAAGCGTTTTTAGCGTTTTTTCGCCGTAGGCGGCTTCGACCAGGGGTTCGATGTCTTGGGGTAGGGAAAGACGATCCCGAGTGCGCAAAAGCTGCCAGGTGGTGAGGAGGGGGAAGGGTTCGTAGACGAGGGCCCAGTGGTCGGTTTCTAGGTCGGGGGATTCTTCTAAAAGGCCGCCGATTAAGAGCTTTGGGGTGGAGAGGGGCTCGGGCCTTGGGGTTTTTTCGTGCCGGTGCAGGCGGCCAGCGCGTTGCAGCACAAGATCGGCGGGGGCTAGGTCGGTATACATAAGGTCAAAGTCGAGGTCGAGGCTTTGTTCCACCACCTGGGTGGCGATCAGCAGGGCTTTTTTAGGCCGGACGCCGTTTTTGCCAAAAAGCCTAAGTGCGTGCTCCTCCCGGAGTTGGCGTTCCTCGGAGGGGTAGCGGGCGTGAAAGAGGTAGATTTCAAGGTCGCCGACCGTTTTGCCGAGGGGATAGCCGGTGGCATCGGGAATCGGCGAGCCTTTGGGGAAGGCTTGGTAAAGCGCCTGCGCACGGTCCACCGTGTTGACCACAGCGGCGGCCGCGCCACCGGAGGCGAGTTTTTGGCTTAAAAGCTCGGCCAGCTCGGAAACTTGGCGCGGTGCGGGTTCGAGCCCGATGGTTTTGCTTGTCTCTTGGTCGACGGGAATGGAGCGCGCGGTTTCACCGGGGGCTGCCACGGTGACCCGGGGGTAGCGGGCCTCGGTTTCGGGCGGGGTGATCCCTGCGGCTTTTAAGAGCGCGTGCCGCTGAGCTCGGGTCAAAGTGGCGCTCATGATGATGACCGAGGAGCCGAGCTCCGAGAGCCAGCGCACCAGCCCTTCGATAAGCCGCGAGGTGTAGGCGTCGTAGGCGTGGACTTCGTCGAGCACAACGGTACGGTTGCCGAGACCCCAGAGGCGGACGAAGTGATGGCGTACCCGGAGGACTCCAAGCAGTGCCTGGTCCACCGTGCCCACGCCATACTCGGTGAGCATGGCCCGCTTTTTGGCGGAGAACCACTCGCTGGCCAGCACCTCGCCGTTTTCGCCCGGGTCGCCGACGTTTTTAAGTTTTAAGTAGCTCGTGTTCAAAAAGCTCGCGCCGTGGACAAGTTGCAGGTCGATGGGGCGGTCGCCAAATTTTTGTAAAAGATCGCGCTTAACTCGCTCGAACATGGCGTTGCCGGTCGCCGTGGTGGGCATGGCGACGTAGAGCCCCCGGTGGTGGTTTTGGGC
>JAMOUW010000004.1 GCA_027067955.1 Thermaceae bacterium | reverse complement strand
ATCGCCGACCTGCGCGAGGTCATGGAGGCGACGCGGCGGCGCATTCGACCCGCGCTTCACCCCCGCCCCCTCATGGACGGCGAACATCTGCAACTGGCCGGCCAGCGATTCAGCGTTTACTGGACGCCGGGGCACGCGGACGGCCACCTGGTGCTCCTGCGCGACGATGGGGCGCTGATCGCCGGTGATGCGATCCTGGACCGCATCACCCCCAACGTGGGGAAGTGGGTCGGTAGCCGCCCCGATCCGCTGGGCGACTTCCTGCGCTCGCTCGAAAAGATTCGGGAGCTCGAGCCCCGCCTGGCCCTGGTGGGGCACTACGGCCCGATCCTGCGCGACGTTCCCGGGCGCATCGCCGAGATCGAGCGGCACCACCATAGCCGCTTGCAAGAGCTCGAGCGCGCCCTTACCACCCGTCCCCGCAGCGCCTGGGAGCTTTCGCTCGATCTCTTCCCCCAGGAGAACCTCAGCACTGCCCAGCGCCGCTTCGCCTGGGCCGAAACCCTGGCCCACCTGATACACCTGGAGCAGCTGGGGCGGGTCCGCGCGCTCCCGGAGATCCCCGTACGCTTCGAGTTGGTAGGCTGAAAACCATGGACCCCTTTTTCGCCGGCCTCCTGATGCTTCTCAGCTTCATGCTGGCCGTGCGCGGCTGGCTCGCGGGGCAACGCTGGGCCGTGGCCTTCCTGGCAGTTCCGGCGCTGTACCTTTTCGTGTCGCACTCACCCTGGGCCTCGGGGGCCTACCTGGCGCTGCTCCTCGCGGGCTGGTGGTACCTGAAGCGCTTCGAACCCTCCGGCGGGCAGGAACCCCCGGAAACCGATTAAGATAGACGCAAGATGAATCTGAACGCGCCGCGCATCCTGGTGCTCAACGCCGGCTACGAGCCGCTGGGGCTGACCACGATCCGCCGCGGGGTCATCCTGGTGCAAAACGAAACCGCAGACGCCGTAACCCTAAGCCAACACTTCTTGCGCACCCCCAGCCGCAGGGTGCCCGTGCCCTCGGTAATTCGTTTGCGCCGCATGATCCGCCGCCCCCTGGGGCGGCTTTCGCTCAACCGCCGCAACGTTCTACGGCGCGACCTCTTCACCTGCCAGTACTGCGGCCTCAAGAGCTCGAGCCTCACCATAGATCACGTATTGCCCAAGAGCCGCGGAGGCCGCGACACCTGGGAAAACCTGGTGGCCGCCTGCCACGCCTGCAACACCCGCAAGGGGGACCGAACGCCCAAGGAGGCGGGGATGTCGCTCCTGCGTCGCCCCAAAGCTCCCGGCTACCTGGCGTGGATCACCTTTGAGCTGCGCGAGGTTCCCGAGGAATGGCTGCCTTTTCTGCCCGTCAAGGGCGGGAGCCGGATCTACGCCGACTGACCACGGGCTCGAGCGCCGCGAGCGCCACCGAAAGAACCACGAGCGCCGCCCCCAGATAGCCGAGAGGCGAAAACCGCTCCCCCCACCAAACATAGGCCAGCAACGACGCCAGCACCGGCTCCAGCGTCGCCACCAGCGCCGCTCGGGTCGCAGGCAGTCGCCGCAGCCCCAGGCTGTAAAGCCAGTACGCCACGTAGGTCGAAACCACGGCCAGCACCCCCAGTGCCAGCCAGGCGGCGCCGTCCTTGGGCGCGAACCGCACCCAGGGCAAAAGCCCCGCCGCCCCCACGGGCAGCGCCAGCGCAAACAGCGCCGTGGGCGCGAATCGGTGGAATTGTAGCTTGCCATAAATGTAATAAGCGGCGTATGCCATTCCCGAGGCCAGCCCCCAGGCCACCCCTATAGGTGACACCCGGAAACCCCCTTGCGGCCAGGCCAGCAGCAGCACGCCTAGCAGCGTCAGCCCCACTAGCCCCAGCTGGAATGGCTTCACCGGCTGGCGCAGTACCAGTAGGCTGCCCAGCACCACCCAGGCCGGGGCGGTGTAGAGCAGCACCGAAGCAAGCGCGGCTCCCCCGTGAAGCACCGCGAGTTGATAGCTCAGGTAGAATAGCGCTACCCCTACGAGCCCAAAGCTCACCGCTCCCAGTAGTTCGCGCCCCTTCGGAATTCGCTGCCGCAATAAGAACGCGTGCGCCGCGAACAGCGCTCCGCCCAGCAATGCACGCCAGAATGCAATTTCAACTGGTGCGATTCCGCGCTCGAGCGCCACCCGCGACACCGGACCGATCAAAGCCCAGCTGGCGGCGGCAAGGAGCATATACAGATAGCCCACGCTTCCATTCTGCAACCAAACCCTCAGATGATAGACCCAGCAGGGCCATTTTGGCCATGCGCGCACCTCGTGAACGACGCAAATAGCGCGCCCGATCCCCCTCTCGCCCCGAGCAGGAACGGACCCGGCGCACTGCAGCAGCTATGCAGACCGCGTGCAACCCACAACGACCGGGGGTTCCCGGATCAGGTCCGGGACAGGCCCTGAATCGAGTTCAGGACAGGCCCCGGAACCTAACTACGCGCATGGAAGGGGTCGGGCGTGCGGGAGATTGTATTTGCAAGATTCCGGGTCGCACCTGCGACGAGCCCCGGACCAAACCGGGCGCGAACCCGGAACCGCGACAAGCGCCAAAGGCGCCGAGCGAGCCGCGGCCTCGGAATCTGGTTTTTGGAACCGCAGAGCTGACGGGGGAACCGGCTTACTTACTGTCGACCTAAAACACGGACTCAAAACCAAGCATGAAATACGTGCTAGGCGCCGCTTTCTGTTCCGTCATCGATAAAATCTCGCCTTCGCTTTTACCCGTACGGCGCTACCCCCATTTGGGGGTAGCATCACGCGGGGACCGGCCGTATCCTGGTTTTAGAGGCAAAGGTCACATACAACTTCACGCCTCTAAATATCGGCCCAAGGCACTAAGTTCTATGATGCACTACTGCAGTACCCCACCGAATATCCATATATCATCGGTGGACCCCAGGAGGAAAGTTATGCGCAAGAACAAGACCAAAGGCTTCACCCTGATCGAGCTGCTGATCGTCATCGCGATCATCGCCATTCTGGCCGCCGTGCTGATCCCCAACGTGCTCAATGCCCGCACCCGCTCGCTGCTGGCCGCCGGTAAGTCGTACGCCCGCGACACCCTCGTGGCCCTGGAGAGCATCAACTCGGACAACACCGACGTGGACTACACCGACGACGACCTTACCCTCGTTAGCAATAAGCAACTTGTCAACAACTTCTCCATCGACAACGAAACCTTTACTCTGTCGGATTACCTCAATGCCCCAGGCGCTTCTACGGGTATTGAAGTAGTTAAGTATGATAGCTCTGGAAAAATCAAAGTCCAGCAGTCCGTGCAGGGTACCACTTACTGCACCACTCTCGACGTGACTTCCAACTCCTTCGAGGTAGACAAGGCGGCCTGCCAGTAAGCCCAAACTTACGCGTAAAAACACCGCTGCAACATTGCAGCGGTGTTTTATTTCGCGATAAAGGAAATTTCCACCGCGGCCATCACCGCGTCCGCGCCCTTGTTGCCCGCCTTGGTGCCGGCGCGCTCCATTGCCTGTTCGATGGTGTCGGTGGTCAGGATGCCGTTGATTATCGGCTTGCCGCTGTCGAGGCCGGCCTTCATCAGACCGCTGGCCGACTGGCCGGCGACGACGTCGAAGTGATAGGTGGCTCCACGGATGACGCAGCCCAGCGCCACCACCGCGTCTACGTCTTTTTTTTCGGCAAACTTCCTGGCCACTAGCGGTATCTCCAGCGCACCCGGCACCCAGACGACGGTTAGGTCGTCAGCATTACCCCCCAGCCGCTCGTAGGCGTCGATTGCGCCCTCGAGCAGTTGCTTGGTAATGAACTCGTTGAAGCGGCTTGTCACCAAAACCAGCTTGACGCCCTTGGCATTCAGGTTTCCCTTGATTTCCTTCATTCTTTTCCTCCTTTACTACAAACCATTCACGTTTAATCGATTCCACAAGCTACAAGCTACAGGCCACAAGCTTTCTTTACCACCACGCACCACGTACTACGCACCACGTACAACACGTCAAAAATCCCGTCACCTACTTCCTACCTCCCACACCCCACATCCCAAATCAATCCATCCAATGCCCC
>JAMOUW010000003.1 GCA_027067955.1 Thermaceae bacterium | reverse complement strand
TGTGCGCTGCGTAAAGCGCATATTCCTTATTCGGTAAATGCGGATCAGCACTTCTACGACGTCAACAAGAAGGAGTGGCTAGATTACATGAAGCCGGTGGTGGATGCTCTTATTAATCCGGAGTGCGGTGAGTGACGGCGCTGTAGATGCTTCCCGCGGGTAGGGCGGTGTAGCCTGAGGCGTGGAGGTATGTATGCGACTCAAGGACAAGGTGGCCCTCATTACCGGGGCAGGCAGCGGCATCGGCAGGGAGTCGGCGCTGCTCTTCGCCCGTGAAGGCGCAGCGGTGGCCGTGGTCGACATTGATAACGACTCAGGCAGCGCGGTGGCCGAAGAAATTATTCGCCATGGCGGAACGGCCGTTTTCATCAAAGCCGACGTTTCGAAAGCCGGAGACGCCGAGCGTATGGTGACCGAAACCGAAAAGGCCTTCGGGCGTCTGGACGTTCTTTTCAACAACGCCGGGGTGATGATTTCTTCCGATGGTGATGCGATGAGCACCCCCGAGGATGTATGGGATCTCACGCTCGCTATAAATGCCAAAGGGGTGTTCCTGGGCTGCAAGTACGGCATCCCGGCGCTCCGGCGCGCTGGCGGTGGCTCGGTCATCAACACCGCTTCCTTCGTGGCCACGCTGGGCGCGGCGACGCCGCAAATCGCCTACACCGCCAGTAAGGGTGCGGTCCTCTCGATGACCCGGGAGCTGGCGGTAATCCACGCCCGCGAGAACATCCGCGTCAACGCCCTCAGCCCCGGCCCCCTGCGCACCGAGCTGCTGATGAAGTTCCTCGACACCGAGGAGAAGAAACAGCGGCGACTGGTGCACATCCCCATGGGCCGCTTCGGCGAGGCCAGCGAGATGGCCAGGGCTGCACTCTTCCTGGCTTCCGACGAATCGAGCTACATGACCGGTGCCGACCTGCGCGTTGACGGCGGTATCACCGCCGCCTACGTCACGCCGGAATAGGAGCAGACCATGCCGAAGTTCAAGACGATCAGCCCGGTAGACGGCTCGGTCTATGTCGAGCGCGAAGTGGCGGATGAAGCGCATATTGAAGCCGCCCTGGAAAACGCCAGGAAAGCGCGCTCCGAATGGCGCTCGCGGCCGCTTGAAGAACGGCAAGAGCTGGTGCGAAAAGCCGTAGACTACCTGCTGGAACGCGCCGATGTGCTAGCCGAGGAACTTACCTGGCAAATGGGCCGTCCCATCGCCCACAGCCCCTTCGAAATTACCCGGGGGCTCAAGGAGCGGGCCGAGTTCATGATCGGCATTGCCCCAAAGGCCCTGGCGGACCTGGTACCCCACCCGATGGAGGGATTTACCCGCTTTATCCGGCGCGAACCGCTGGGAACGGTTCTCGTGCTAGCACCCTGGAATTATCCCTGGCTCACCTCGGTGAACAGCGTGGTGCCGGCGCTGGTGGCGGGAAACACGGTCATTCTCAAAATGTCCACCCAGACACCGCTGGTGGCTGAACGCTATCAAGAAGCATTTGACGCCGCCGGACTGCCTCCGGGGGTCTTTCAGTATCTCCATATCGGACACAAAGCAATAGCGCAGATGATCGCCGACGAGCGGGTTGATTTCATTGCCTTCACCGGCTCCGTGCCCGGCGGGCACGTAGTGGTCAAGGCCGCCGCGAACCGTTTCGTGGGAACGGGGCTCGAGCTCGGCGGTAAGGATCCGGCCTATGTAATGGAGGACGCGGATCTCGATTTCACGATCGAAAACACCGTAGACGGCGCTTTCTTCAACGCCGGCCAGTCGTGTTGTGCAATAGAGCGAATATATGTACACGAAAAGCTGTACGGCGATTTCGTCGAGAGGTACGTGGACCTGGTAAAGAAATACCAGCTGGGCGACCCCACGAACCCCGAAACCACCCTGGGGCCGCTGGTGCGCACCTCGGCGGCGAACTGGGTGCGCGAGCAGATAGCGGAGGCCGTTAGCAAAGGAGCCAAAGCCCTGATAGACCCCAAGCTCTTCCCCGCGTCCGAAGAAGGCACCCCTTACCTGGCGCCGCAAGTGCTGGTGGACGTCAACCACCAAATGAGCATCATGACCGAGGAAACCTTCGGCCCGGTGGTGGGCGTCATGAAGGTCAGTGGCGACGAAGAGGCCCTGGCTCTGATGAACGACAGCCGTTACGGTCTCTCGGCATCCTTGTGGACACGCGACCTGGAACGGGCCGAGCGGCTGGGAGCGCGGATCGAAACCGGTACGGTCTTCATGAATCGCGCCGACTACCTGGACCCGGCTCTGGCCTGGACCGGCGTCAAGGACACCGGCCGCGGCATAACCCTTTCAGAGCTCGGCTACCACCAGCTGACGCGGGTGAAGTCGTACCACCTGCGCCACCGGTAACGGGGCTTTCGTAAATAGGGGAGGGCCCGAAACTCTCCCCTACGGTCCGCCTATTTGAGAAGCGGACGGAAACCCCGAATGACCTTGCTCACCTTGGGGGCGATGACGGCCTGGCAGTACGGGTCTTGCGGGTATTTGTCGAAGTAGCGGTGATGCTCCGGCTCGGCGGGCCAGAAACGCTCCAGCAGCTTCACCTCGGTGACGATGCGGGAATGGAAGAAACCAGAGAGCGCCTTTATCTTGCGCAGGGCCACCTCCTTCTGCGCCTCGTCTTCGTACAGAATAATCGAGCGGTACTGCGGTCCCACGTCGTAGCCCTGGCCGTCCTTGGTCGTGGGGTCGTGCACCGCGAAGAAGACGTCGAGCAACTGCCCGTAATCAATCACGTCTGGATTGAACTCGATGCGGACCACCTCGGCATGACCGGTGGCGCCGGTCGAAACCTGTTCGTAGCTGGGTTTTTCGACGTGGCCGCCGGCGTAACCCGGCACCACGCCGATCACGCCTCTCAGCGGGCGAAAGGCCGCCTCCAGACACCAGAAACAGCCCCCGCCCAGGATGGCGAACTCGCTCACGCGCTCTCTGGGGCCTCTTCCCCGCCACCGGCATGGGGCCGGGGCAGGTAGTCCTGTGCCTGGAAGAGATTGATACCGCTTTGTACCAGATCGAGCAGCTTGCCCATGGTGGCTTCCTCTTCTATCTGCTCGTTAAGGAACCACTGCAATAACGGCACCGCCCGGTAGTCGTTTTCCTGATGGGCAATGGCCATCATGGCTTCGAATTGGGTAGTCACCGTGCGCTCAGCCCTAACCGCGCTGGCCACCGCTTCCACCGCATCTGCGAAGCCCGGCTTGGCCTCCGCCGTCTGGGGGATGTACGGAGCGATGTCATTATCCAGCAGGAAGTGCAGGATCTTGAGCGCATGCTCGCGCTCCTCCTCCGCCTGGCGGAAGAAGAACGCCGCCCAGCCGTCCAGTGACCGTTTGGCGAAATACACCGCGATGGCCAGATAATGGTTGTGGGCGCTGAGCTCGTGCCCGATCTGTTCGTTGAGCGCTTTCGTGAGCGTGCTGCTGATCATCATGCGAACCTCCCTTTCACCCATACTATTCATGACAATCCGCTGCCGCGATCCGGCGGTCTCGATAAAAGTTGCCGCCACCCCGACCGGCGGCGCTTTTGGCGGCAGGCCGGAACAGTTTGTGGTCACCCAGCCAGAACCGGCCGGTACCGGTTGTCAGCCATGCATGCGCCAGGTGAAAATCGCCGCATCACCCTTGAAAAGGTAATTCACCCACAAGTCAGCCCCGGCAGCATCAATGACCATGTTCTTGAGGCTTCCAAAGGGGCCCTCCCCCAGCTCCCAGCTGCAAACCATAGGTGTAAGCACCCAGTTCAATTTGCTTTCGGCGCGACTACGTTCCCCCCCGGGCCAGAGGTCCATCAAGCTGGTGGCGTAAACCGCGGCGACGGCGCGGTCAGGCCATTTCGATTGCGCTTGTTTGAACAGCTCGCGCAAGGATCTTCTTTCTTCATCGAGCACGCGCGTGGCGTCGAGCAGCAGCGCCTCCGTGGAGACGGTGCGGGGACAGAGCACCTCGTTGCTTTTGTCGAAGGCGTATGAAGCGTTCTCCTCGGCAAGTATGAGCTTTAGCGCCCGGCATCCCGTCAGCTTACCGAAGTAGACAGAGCACAGCTGGCCTCCGGAAAGGATCAGGGTTCCCTTGGGGTTGGAATCGACGGTGAGGACTCCCGTC
>JAMOUW010000002.1 GCA_027067955.1 Thermaceae bacterium | reverse complement strand
GCCTCCCCCTCGGGGGAGGTGGCCGCAGGCCGGAGGGGGGTTTTGCCGTTTGGTTTTCGTATCCCCGGACGAGGCGGCACCCTGCCGCCGGGATCCGGGGTCCATGCTGTACAGAAAGCCAAGATTTCGTTGCCGTCAATAAAGTAATGAAGTTGATAAAAAGCTGGTGCCGGAGTCGCAAACTCAACCGTGGAGTAATGGCGCGGCATGGGCCCCGGATCTCGTTCGCTAGTAGCTCACTCGTCCGGGGACACGGTTTAGTTTCTGCAACCTGGCCGATGTTGTACCACCGGGCGAACCCGCGAAGAGGGTGAGACCCGGGGTCCATGCTGTACAGAAATCCGAAATTGCGTTGTCGTTGACATACCCGCCACAGGCTACAAGCCACCCACCACAAGCCACTTTTATCCGTATCCCCGGACGAGGCGGCACCCTGCCGCCGGGATCCGGGGTCCCTGCTGTACGCAACGCCGAGATTGAGCTGCCGTTAACGGCCCCACCACAGGCCACAGGCCGCAAGCTTTTTGTTGCTACGTACTACATTCGCACTGCCTGCGCCCTTGCCCGCCAGCCGTTAACATAAGCCCATGCCGGCTTCGCGCATCCCCCCGGACTCCGAGCGTCTGGTTCCCCCAAACTTCATCACCGAAATCATCGACGCCGACCTGCGTTCTGGCAAATACGACGAGATAGTCACCCGCTTCCCGCCCGAACCCAACGGCTTTCCCCACATCGGCCACGCCATCGCCAGCTTCATTGACTGCGGCATTGCCCGCGACTACCGGGGGCGCTGCCACCTGCGCATGGACGACACCAACCCGCTGACCGAGGAAATGCGCTACGTGGAAGCCATCAAGCGCGACATGGAGTGGCTGGGCTGGGGCTGGGGCGAGCACTTTTACTTTGCCTCCGACTACTACGGCCGCCTTTACGAAATGGCCGAGCAGCTCATAAAAGAGGGCAAGGCCTACGTCGACTCGCTGAGCGAAGAAGAAATCCGCGAGTACCGGGGGACAGTGGAAAAGCCGGGCCGGCCCAGCCCTTACCGCGAGCGCTCGGTGGAAGAGAACCTAGACCTCTTCCGCCACATGGCGGCCGGGGAGTTCGAGGAGGGAGCGCACGTCCTGCGGGCCAAGATAGACATGAGCGCGGCCAACATGAAGCTGCGCGACCCCATCCTCTACCGCATCCTCAAGGCCGAGCACTACCGCACCGGTGACCGCTGGAAGGTCTACCCGATGTACGACTTCGCCCACCCGCTCTCCGACTACATCGAGGGCATCACCCACTCGCTGTGCTCCTCGGAGTTCATCGACAACCGGGCGGTCTATGACTGGCTGGTGGAGAACCTGGCCGGCAAGTGCGGCCTGCCCGAGTGGCCGCGGCCGAAGCAGATCGAGTTTGGCCGCCGCAGCCTCGAGTACACCGTGGTCAGCAAGCGCAAGCTGATTCAGCTGGTCGAGCGCGGCCTGGTGGAAGGCTGGAGCGACCCGCGCATGCCCACCCTGGCCGGCCTGCGCCGTCGCGGGGTGCGGCCCCAGGCACTCATCGCCTTCGCCCGCAAGGTGGGCATCAGCCGCACCGACCGCACCGTGGACATCGCCCTCTTGGAGTGGGCCATCCGCGACGACCTCAACCCCATCGCGCCCCGGGTAATGGCGGTGACCGAGCCGCTCAAGCTGGTGCTGACCAACTACCCCGAAGGCGAGCTGGAGGAGCTGGAAGCCCCCTACTTCCCGCCCGACGTGGGCAAGCCGGGCAGCCGCAAGGTGCCCTTTGGCCGCGAGCTGTGGGTGGAGAGCGCCGACTTTGCGCTTAAGCCCCCCAAGGGCTGGAAGCGCCTCGTCGTTGGCGGCCACACCCGTCTGCGCCACGCCTACGTGGTGCGGATTGACGAAGCGGTTACCAACGACGCCGGCGAGGTGGTCGAGCTGCGCGGCGTCTACCTGCCGGAGAGCCTGGGCAAGAACCCCGAGGGCGTAAAGGTAAAGGGAGCGGTCCACTGGGTGGCCGCCGGGCCCGCGCTGGCGGCCGAGTTCCGCCTCTACGACCGGCTCTTCAAGGTGCCCCTCCCCGACGCCGGCGAGGGTAGCTTTCTCGACCACTACAACACCGACTCGCTCAAGGTCTTGCAGGGCTACGTGGAGCCGAGCGTGGCCACAGGCGACCCCGAGACCCGCTACCAGTTCGAGCGGCTGGGCTACTTCTGGCGCGACCCGGAGCTGGGCCGCGGCGAAAGGCCGGTTTTCAACCGGATAATCACCCTCAAGGACACCTGGAAGAAGCCAAAGGAGCAAAAACCGGCCGCCAAACCGGCCAGAAAGGCCGAACCCAAACGCGAAGACAAGGTGGCGGCGCTCGAGCCGGAACAAAGGCTGGTCTTCGACCGCTGCCGTCACCTGGGCGTCGGTGAGGCCGAGGCGCTGCAGATTGCCCGCAGCGAAAAGTTGCGGGTCTACCTGGAAGATTGCTCCGGCTACGGGCCGCCGTCGCTGGCCGCTCCCTGGGTGGTCCACGTGCTGGGCAAGGCCATTCGCGCTGGCGAGGTAAGGGTAACCCCGGCCGATTTGATGGAGCTGCTGGCGCAGCTGGAAAAGGGCGTGTTCGACCGGCGGACGGCCAAACAGGCGCTCGAGCAGGCCCAGGAAAGCGGCGGCACGCCGCTGGAGCTGGCCCGCGAGCTGGCCGCCGGCCAGATGACGGCAGACGAGCTGCAAAAGCTAATAGACGAGGTGCTGGCCGAAAACCCCGACAAGGTGGCGGCGCTAAAAGGTGGCAAGACTGGACTGCTCGGCTTCTTCGTCGGGCAGGTGATGCGCCGCAGTCAGGGGCGGGCCAACCCCGAGCAGGTACAAAGCGTGCTTAGGGAACAGTTTAATCTTTGACGGTATTAATATAAAATAGTGCAACGGGCCTGGGAGATAGCCAGCAAGTCACTGATTGAAGAGGGGTGGAACCTCGACGTTTTCGAGCGTCCGCTCAGCTGGCCCTTTAAACCGAGGCCGGTAACCATTTCCAAAGTCCGCGGCACCCTGTTTGGTGTCGCCATCGGCGACGCCCTGGGCGCGCCCAACGAGGGCAAGCCGCGCCGCAGACTGCTCGAGAACCCCCTGAGTACGCTCCAGCCCCACAACGACCGCCCGGCCGGCACCGTGACTGATGATACCGACCTGACCCTGGCGCTGGCCCGCAGCATCCTGGCCACCGGCACCATCAACCCCGACGACCTGGTGCCGCGCTTCATCGAGGCCAGCAAGAATACCGTCGCCGGCGGCTGGGCTACCGAGCAGGCAGTCAGCCGGCTCGAGCGCCGGGCCGCCTGGTGGCTGGCGGGCACGCCTTCGGCCGGCAACGGCGCCGCCATGCGCGCCGCCCCGGTCGGCCTCTTTTTCGAAGACCCGGCGGAAATCCGCAGCGCCGCCTTCCTGCAGGCAATAATCACCCACCGCGACCGCAGCGCCGCCGCCAGCGCCATCGTCAACGCCCTCTTCGTCGGCTGGCTGGCGCGGGGCGGTCCGGCTGCGGCAAACGCCCTAAACTGGCTAGCAGGCGCCATAGACGGCCTCGAGGTTCCGCTGGCCAGCCGCCACCAAAAGCGCAAGCACAACACCGTCGCCGGTCTGGTGCGCGAGGTTGCCGACTACGTTGGCGAGCCCGAAAAGGCCTTTGAACACTTCCACACCGGGGCTTTTGTGCTCGAGACACTGCCCAGCGCCCTGGCCGTCTTCCTCAGCTACCCCGAAGACCCCGAAAAGACCCTGTTAACCGCAGCCCATGCCGGAGACGACACCGACACCCTGGCCAGCATGGTCGGTGGCTGGCTGGGTGCTCACCTGGGCGACCGCAAGCTGCGCTCGCGCACCCCCTCCAACTGGTGGAGCGTGGCCGCCGCCTCCGAGATAGAGAAAATAAGCCGCCTGGGAACGTAGGGTGCGAAATGTTTTAGCAAACAAAACACCGGCAGGCAGTCTTCACCAGTCAGCCAATAGAAGAACCGCCGGGCAGCGAACGAATTGCGGCGCGGTGACCCGGTCCAGAACCCCAGCTTTCGCTGGGTTGAAGTTACGCCGTGAGTGTTTTGTCGAGAACCGATGAATTCACTATCAAAGATATGACTAACAATCTCCACCGGTCCGTTCATTTTCGTCATTCCAGCCGAGCAGGCAGTATACCTGTGCGAGCTGGGCCTGTCCTCGCGAAAGCAGGGGATCCAGAGCTTAAAGCATAGTGGACGCTTTGTTTTTGTCTAATGGTGCCTTAAGTAACTCCCCCCCCCCCCCCCCCCCCCCCCCCCCCGCCCGGCGCCGGCGGC
>JAMOUW010000001.1 GCA_027067955.1 Thermaceae bacterium | reverse complement strand
TCACGCCTACGAGCTCAGCTGCTGCCCGTGCGGTAGTGCCCGCTACGAAGCGTTCAAGCAAACACAAACGCCTGGCCTTGCTGAGCCGGCTTTTCCTCGTGTACACCGCTGGTAGCTTGACCTCATGGGGGTGTTGGCTATGCAAGCCCTATCGTTTTGTTGCTGAGCTCCCTGTCCATAGTCGCGGCGGTGATTTTGCGGTTAGCTAAGAACTCGCAAAGGATCGTGATGACGCTGCGGGCAGGCGCACGGCGGGCGCCGGCTGTGAAGGTGGGTAGCCGGGTTAAGGGGAAGGCTCCGACGGGGTTTCAAAAACGGGCGAGGAGCAAGCCGTACACCGTCGTTTTGCAAGCCGGAGCTCGAAGCCGCGACATTGCCGCACGCCGGGATAAGTGATGGATGCCGGGTAGCGGGTATCCCCATCCCGCATATCCTGCAGTCCGCGCGGTCGCCGGGGGTAGTACGCAAAAGCGGGCGGGGAGGTGTCTCCCCCGCCCGCTTTCCTTTTGCGGCGTTCAGGCCAGCTCTTTGTCGGGACCGGCAACGGTGCCGGGGATCTTCAACTTCTGGCCGACGTAGATCTTGTTGGGATCCTCGATGTTGTTGGCGTTGGCGATCTTCATATAGGCGCCAGGGGCGGCGCTGCCGTAGTAGTGAAGGGCGATCTTCGACAGGGTGTCGCCCGGCTTGACGGTGTAGACTACGTCGCCATCATCGTCGGTGACGTTCAGCATGGCGGCGCCGGTAATCACCATCAAGCCGCTCACGTCAACGTCTCTAACTCCGGGTACGGAGGCGGCCAGCCGTTTGGCCTTTTCAACTTCGGCGTCGGAGTCCACCGCGCCGCGGATGATGATCCGATCGCCGTCCTGGAGGATGTCGATGGGATTAGCGGCCAGATCTGGATCGGACTTCAGTTTGTTGAGAACCGTGGTTGCGAGCGCCACGACTTCATCCTCGCCGGCGTCCTCGGTGGCGGCAGCCTCGGACCTGATCACCACCCGGGAAACGTCAACGGCCTTGATGCCGTTGATCCCATCGGCGACGACCTTGAGCAGCCGTACTACCGCCTCTCTGGGTACCTCGCCCTCGAAAACGGCGGTGCCTTTTTCAACCCGGGAGCGGATGTCGTAGCGGCTCAAGGCAGGGTATTTCTTGAGGGCTTCTTCGAGACGTTGTTTGGCTGACTTTCCAAAGGGCCACATATACTACCTCCTTACTTAAAGTATAGGTCCGTGGCAACAGGGCGGAAGACGGTTTTGCACCAACAGCGCGTGCCGGATGCGGTTGTGGTTAGTATCCGCCTAGCAGCCCTCGTTCCTTGGCCGCGCGCACGGCACTACCGAAGACCCAGAGCCCCGCTATCAGGTAGGCGAGCCCGCTGGCGAGGGCGAGGCCGAAGACGACCGGGTCGAAGGCCTCGCCCCGAGCCATTAGCGTTCGCAGCTGGCCGGCGCCGATCGTCATTGGCAGCAACTCGCCGGCGAGGCGGGCGGTTCCTGAGAACTGCTCGAAGGGGGTCATGATCAGGAACATAAGCACGAACTGGAAGAGGTTGAGGAAGGCCTGGATACGCTTGAAGAGCAGCGCCAGCGCGCCCAGCATGAAGCCGAGGCCGTAGGCTCCCAGCAGCACGGCGCCCAGGGGGGCGAGCACCGCGGGGCTGAAGTCGAGCCGCACCCCGGTGAGGAGCTGGATGAGCAGCAGGATGCCCAGGTTGAGGGCGAGCGTCACCAGGAGCCCCGCGACGTTCCGGGCCAGGTAGACCCGCGACGGCCCGTAGGGGCTCAGGAAGACCTGTTCAAGTGTCCCCGTACGCGCCTCATCCATCAGCCCCCAGCTCAGGTCGCCGATGGCGAAGAGGGCGAAGGTCCAGAGAACGTAGCCCACCACCAGCGCGTCCAGGCGCTCGCCGAACTGGGCAGTGGGGCCGGCGATGTAGCGCGCCCCCAGGAAGAGGCCGTAGAAAATCATGGTGATGACGATCAGCTGCCCCACCATCTCCATGGGGTAGCGGCGCAGCATAAGCAGGCTGCGCTTGAACTCGATGCCGATCAGCCTAAGCACGTTCTTCCTCCCGGATGAGTTTCAAGAAGACCTCGGTCAGGTCGGCGCGGTCCTTCTCTACGCGCAGGATGGTTAGGGGGCGCAGCGCATCGAGCACGTCCCACAACCCCTCGGGCACTCCCAGGTAGACCACGCGCCCGTTGAGCGGCTCGGCTCCCAGTGCCCGCAGGCGCTCGCGCCGCGCCGCGTCGATCTCGCCCACCACTTCTATCTCGTACTGCTCGCCGGAGAAGCGCGCGAGCAGGGCGTCGGTGCGGTCTTCCGCGATGATGCGCCCCTCGCGGATTATGGCCACCCGGTGTGAAAGCTGCTGGGCCACGTCGAGCTGGTGGGTGGTGAGCACGATTGCCTGGCCGCCCGCGGCAAGCTCGCGCACCATGCGCTTGACCGTTTCGGCGGCTTCCACGTCGAGACCCAGGGTGGGTTCGTCGAGGAGCAGCAGCGACGGTTCGTGGACCAGGCTTACGGCGATGGCCAGCTTCTGTTGCATGCCGCGAGAGAGCTGCTGGGTGAGGGCGTTCTGTTTGTCCGTCAGGTTGAAGCGCTCGAGCAGCAACCGGCCCCGCCGGCGCGCAGTCGCGGCGGAGAGGCCGCGCAGCACCCCGAAGTACTCGAGGTTCTCGAGCGGGGTGAGCCGCCAGTAGACATTGCGGTTGCCCTCGAGCACCGCTCCCAGCTGCCGCAGTGCCCAGGGGTCACGGTGCGGGTCGCGTCCCGCTACCCGCACCGTGCCCGCGTCGGGCCGCACGAGGCCCGCGATCATCTTGATCGTGGTTGTCTTGCCGGCGCCGTTGGGTCCCAAGAAGGCCAGCACCTCGCCGGGCCCGACCCGCAGGCTTACCCCCTGCACGGCACGGGTGCTGCGGCCATGGCTATGGAAGGTCTTCTGCAGGTTTTCGCAGACGAGTACAGACACGTCAACCTCCGGTTTGCGGTATTGTAAACCGTAGGTTGACAATTTGTCAACTATAGTTTTACGAACTCTCAGTTACAGCCTCGACGAAGGCGCGCACCCAGACTGGCAGATCCGCAGGGCCGCGGCTGGTGACGAGGTTGCCGCTCACCACCAGCGGTTCATCCACGTAGTCGGCTCCGGCGTTGATCAGGTCGTCCTTTATGGAATGGTAGCCAGTGAGCCGCCTGCCGCGGATTACCCCGGCGCTTATGAGCACCCAACCGGCGTGGCAGATGGCAGCGAGCGGTTTTTTGTCGGCGTCCACGGCGCGCACGAGGTCGAGAACGTCTTCGCTGCGCCGCAGGCGGTCGGGGGCGTAACCGCCGGGGATTAGCAACCCTGCGAGCTCGGACGCCTTTATCTCGTGGGCCGCTGCCGAAGCGCGGGCCAGCCAGCCGCTCTTGGCTTTGTAAGCCCGTGATTCGGGGCCTATTACCAGCGGTTCGAGCCCGCTTTCCTGCACGCGGTAATAAGGATATATAAACTCGCGCTCGTCAAAGAGTTCTTCCAGCAGTATGCCGACCTTCATAAACTCCTCCTCAAGTCCGAGTCTACGACTTCTGCGGCGGCGCACAGCCCGCGCAACAGCTCGTGCAGCACGTTGGCCGTCAGCCCCCAAATATCGCGGCCCCGCCAGGGAAAGTGCCAGACTTTGCGGCGCAGTCCCCGGTTTTCCCGCCACTCGCTCCAGGCCTTTGTCGCCGCCAGCTCGCCGAGCGGCGCCCAGAACGCCTCGGTCACCTCTGCGGGGTTGGGGACGGGCAGGGGGCGCTTCGGCAGCCAGGCCAGCACCGGGCGCACGTGGTACCCGTGCGGGCTGAGCAGCGCCGGCAGCAGCCCCAGAGGCCGGGCGATTTCCGGGTCGAGCGCCACTTCTTCCCAGGCCTCCCGCAACGCCGCCTCCTCGGCGGTTTCACCGGGTTCGATGCGGCCTCCGGGAAAGGCGATCTGCCCCGCGTGGCTGGGTAGGTTTGCATGGCGGACCGTGAGCAGCACCTCACCCGCCGGGGTTACGGCTACCAGTACCGCGGCGGGCCGGAAGCCCGCCGGAGCCTCGTGCCCGGTCTGCGCCTCAGCCGCTACCCGTTCGAGCAGAGTTCGGAGAGCTTCTCCCTGAGGGCAACCTCGGGGTTTTCCCTGGCGGCTGCGAATAGTTTGACCACCTCCCACAGCGCTTGTGTTAGATCGCCGCGGGCGAGCGCGTTTTGCGCCGCGTCCCGGCTTGCCGACAGCTCGAGCTTGCGGGCCAGTTCATAACCGCGCGCCAGCGCCGGCAGGCTCTTCGGCACCTTTGCGCACGGGGTCTCGGGTCCCCGTTTTTCTTCCTTTTGCTTTTCCCAGTTGGCCAGTACTTCCTCGGCGGTGTTAAGCTCGCGGTTCCCGAAGACGTGCGGGTGGCGCTCGATGAGCTTTTCAACGATGGCCCGCTCCACATCGTCGTAGTCAAACGTACCCTCTTCTTCGCCGATTACGCTGTGAAAAGCCACCTGCAACAGCACGTCGCCCAGCTCCTCGGCCATTTTTTCGGGGTCCCCTTCGGTTATCGCGTCCACCGCCTCGGCTGCTTCTTCTAGCAGGTAGGGGCGCAGGCTCGCGTGCGTTTGCTGGCGATCCCAGGGGCAGCCGCCGGGTGCCCTGAGCTGGCGCATTACGTCTAGCAGCTTGTCCACGGCCTCAGCTTAACCCCAGGTAGGCCAGATAGCGCTGCATCAGATCCGCGCCCCACCAGAGCGCGACCCAGCCGCCAATGGCGAGATAGGGGCCGAACGGGAGCTTCCGGCGGCGCAGCAGCAACCCCAGTATCGCCCCTGCAAACACCGCCACCGCCAGTGCCACCACGAAGGGGCCGAATCCCAGCCAGGCCCCCAGCATGCCCGCCAGCTTGACGTCGCCGAAGCCCATGGCCACGGGGTCGTCTTCGTCCTCTTCGCCTTCGTTGTCCCCGGGCAGCAGCGCCCAGTAGAGGCCTCCTGCCAAAGCCACCGCACCAGAGGCGAGCAGCAGGTTCCAGACGCTTTCGATGGCGTTCAGGGGCAGGGATCCGTAGCTCGCCGCCATGACCCCCAGCAATGCAGCCCCCAGGGTGAGGGCATCGTGCAGGGGCAGGGCCCTGCCTAGCAAAAGGTTCGCGACCACCAGTACCGCAGCAGCGGCCAGCCCCCAGCCCCAGCCGGCCCAGGCGGCCACGGCGGCGGCCAGGTAGACGTGCTCGAGCCCCACCGGAAACCCGGGCGTGCCGTTGGCGCCGCGTCGCAGGGCCAGGTTCGCGAACCCGCCGATGAGCGCAAGCAAGCCCGCCGCCGCGAACGCTCCCTGCCAGGCCGCTTGCCAGTCAACCGGAAATCCCCAAAGGGCAGACCCCAGCAATCCCAGGGCCAGCCCGCTGAAGTTGAGGGAGTCGGGGAGGATGTAGTGATCGATGTCGATGAACGATAGGGCTATCAACAAGGCGGTAAACGCCCATATCAACACTATCTCCACGTCCGGTTGGGGGTGCAGCCAGCCCGCCAGGGCGAACAGCACTCCCGTCAGTCCCTCCACCAGCGGGTAACGCGCGCTCACCGGCGCGCCACAGTAACGGCAGCGCCCCCGGAACACGATCCAGCTGAGTACCGGCACCATGTCCACGGCACCCAGCCGGTGACCGCAGGCGGGGCAGCGGCTGGGGGGATGGACAACCGATTCCCCCTTGGGGAGGCGGTATATTACGACGTTCAGGAAGGAACCAATCACGGCTCCGAGGACGAAGCCAAAAAGAGCAAGCATACCCTATTCTATTAGCTGGTGGTAGCGGGTCCGGGGGCGGGCAGAATGCAATCACCCCCGGCAGTCCGGGGGTGTTATGGCGGGCCCGAGAGGATTCGAACCCCTGACCTGCTGATCCGTAGTCAGCCGCTCTATCCAACTGAGCTACGGGCCCAAGCAAAGGTTAATGTACCCGCAGGCGGGGTGTTTGTCAAGGTGATGTAATCGGCAGCGTTTCTGGAATTGCTAGAGAGAGTTGCCAGGGTATTTCGCTGGGGGCCGCGGCATGCTTTAGGCGCATTGAAAGGAGCGTATTTGGCAGGAGCTACTGCCGGAACCTCTCCTTACGGCAATATCAAACCACTGCGCCCTTAGCGCAGGGATGGAGCCGCCTGCCCGTCCGGGGCGAGAATTCTTGAGGCCGTCCTCTGCTTCCCGGTTGCCCTTGGTCGTTGTTCCGCAAACCTGTGGCGGAGCATGCGGGCGTTTTCCACGCCTTGCCAGCTGTGCCTGAACTCCTTTCGCTAGCGTCTGCGCGCCCGGATAGCGAGCTGGTTTGCCAGCGGGACGGCTCCGGCGGCGGGCGGCGTACTGGCCGATTACACGTTCTTGACAAACCGTGCGTTCGCGGGTAGATTATCCCTTGCTTGGGGCCGTGGCGCAGTTGGGAGCGCGCCTCAATGGCATTGAGGAGGTCAGGGGTTCGAATCCCCTCGGCTCCACCAAAATCCGGGGCTTCGGCCCCGGGTCTGCATATGAATGGCGGCCATCCTTGATTATGGGGGATGCGGCCGCTACAATGGAAAGTCGGCAGGCCTTCTGGCCTTTTGGAGGACGCATTCATGTACGCGATCATCAAGACTGGTGGTAAGCAGTACCGCGCCGAAGAGGGAGCGATCCTGCGCGTTGAAAAACTGGACGCCCAGCCGGGTGAAAGGGTCGAATTCGATGTGCTCATGGTGGGCGGTGACAAGGTCAAGGTGGGCACCCCCACGGTGAACGGCGCAAAGGTGGTGGCCGAGGTTCTGCGCACTGAACGAGGCAAGAAGATAACCGTAGCCAAGTTCAAGGCGAAGACCAATTACCGCCGCAAGAAGGGCCACCGCCAGTGGTTTACTGAGCTGCGGGTGGAAAAGATACAGCTCCGGGCTTCGCGCAAGAAGAAGGCCGAAGAAGAGGCCGGGGAGTAAAAAATGGCACATAAAAAAGGACTGGGTTCAACCAAAAACGGGCGCGACTCGCAGTCGAAGCGGCTGGGGGTAAAGCGCTTTGGCGGACAGGTGGTGAAGGCGGGGAATATCATCGTGCGCCAGCGCGGCACCAGGTTCAAGCCTGGCAAGAACGTGGGCTTGGGCCGCGACTTCACCATCTTCGCCCTCGTTGACGGGGTGGTGGAGTTTCAGGACAAGGGCCGCCTGGGTCGCTACATCTCGGTACGCCCGCTTGAGGGTTAGGTTCCGCCCGGGCAGGTTCCCGGGTATCTAAAAATGTTTCGCGATACGCTCGAGATTACCGTCGCCGCCGGTCACGGGGGCGACGGTGTCGTTAGCTTTTTCCGGGAAAAATACATACCCAAGGGGGGGCCCGACGGAGGTGACGGCGGACGCGGGGGCAGCGTCTACCTAAAGGCCGGTTCGGGCGTGGATTCTCTCGCGAAACTTTCGAAGCGCAATTACAAGGCCGAACGCGGCCAGCACGGCAAGGGTAAGGGCATGGACGGCCGCGCCGGAAAAGACCTGGTAATAGAGGTTCCCCTGGGCACCCGCGTTTACGACGCCGACAGCGGTGAGCTACTGGCCGACCTGGTGGAGGAAGGGCAGACGGCGCTGGTGGCCCGGGGGGGAGAGGGGGGGCTCGGCAACGCCCACTTCGCCACCGCTACCCGTCAGGCGCCGCGCTTCGCTCTGGGCGGCTTGCCGGGAGAGAAGCGGCGCCTGCGCCTCGAGCTGCGCCTGATTGCCGACGTTGGCCTGGTGGGTTATCCCAACGCCGGCAAGTCGAGCCTGCTGGCGGCGCTGACCCGCGCCCGCCCCAAGGTCGCCGACTACCCCTTCACCACCCTGAGCCCCAATCTGGGCGTAGTGGAGGGGGAATACGAACGTTTTACCCTGGCCGACATCCCGGGCATCATCGAGGGCGCATCCGAGGGCAGGGGATTGGGCCTCGATTTCCTGCGCCATATCTCGCGCACCCGCCTTCTGCTCTACGTTCTCGATGCCACACAGGATCCGCAGGCAACGCTGGCGGCGCTCCGGCGCGAGGTGGGGGCCTATGACCCCGACCTGCTGCGGCGGCCCGGCCTGGTGGCGCTCAATAAGACCGATCTGCTGGACGATGTCGCGGTTGCGGAAAGGGTGCGCGAGCTCGCGGCTGCAGGTTTGGCGGTGATACCCGTTTCTGCGGTTACGGGTGCGGGCTTGGACGATCTGGTTACGACGCTTTTCCAGCTACTGCCCCGGGCGCCGCAACTGCAAACACCGCCGGAAGGACGGCGGCGCGAGGTGGTGCCCGGTCTCGCGGTGCGCGAGGTGGAGGAAGGGGTTTTCGAGGTGGCTGATTTCGAGCTTGAGCAGCTGGTGGGCCGGATCCGCGGCGAGCTCTTCGAGGCGGCGGAATGGCTGCAGGGGGAGTTCAAGAGGCGCGGGGTGGACGCGGCGCTGCGGGCACGGGGGGTGCGCGCCGGCGACACGGTACGCATAGGAGAGATCGAGTTCGAGTACATCCCGGAGGGCTAGATGCGCATAGGACTCTTCGGCGGCAGCTTCGATCCGGTGCACATGGGGCACCTGCTCGCCGCCAGCGAGTCGGCCGACCGGCTCGAACTGGACGAGGTCCACTTCGTCACCGCCGCCCGCCCTCCCCACAAACGTCCCCTGGCGCCCGCCGAGGCGCGCCACGAGATGGTGGTGCTGGCGACGATTCGTGATCAGCGGTTCAGGACCAGCCGCCTCGAGCTGGACTATCCCGGTCCCAGCTTCACCGTGGAAACTTTGCGCCGCGCCGCGCGGCGCTGGCCTGGAAGCGAACTCTTCTTCATAACCGGCGCAGACGCTTATCGCGACCTTGCTACCTGGCGCGAGCCCGAGGCGCTCGTAGGGCTGGCGCAGATGGTGGCGGTCAGCCGCCCCGGCTACGACCTGGGCCGCATAGACCCCTTTTTTCGGGAGCGGGTGTATCCGCTGGAAATTCCCGGGTATGACATTTCCAGCACCGAGATCCGCCGCCGTGTGCGGGAGGGTCAGTCGGTGCGCTACCTGGTTCCCTACGAGGTGGAGGTCTACATTGCCAAGCATGGATTTTACCAGGCAGATAGCTGAGCGCGTGCGCGAAAGGGTGTCCCCGAAGCGCTGGGACCACATCGTGCGCGTGGCGGAGCTGGCGCGAAAGATTGCCGAAGCCGCCGGGGCCGATGGCGAGCGAGCCTGGTTGGCGGGTATCTTGCACGACGTGGCCCGCGAGCTTTCCGCCGAGGAGCTGCTGGCCCTCTGCACTCCCAGGGATGAGGTGGAGGCAATGCACCCGCGGGTCCTGCATGGCTGCGCCGGACGTAAGATAGCGGTGGAATGGGGGGTCAGCGATCCCGAAGTACTGGAAGCGATAGAGGGGCACGTTTGGGGCGTAAGCCCCGACAATCCCGTTGGCATGGCGGTTTACGTGGCAGACACCAGTGAGCCGGGTCGTGGCGTAAACGAAGATCTGCGCGAGCTGGCTCTGGCGGGTGAGCTGGACAGAGCCTACGCCGAAGCGGTGGCGCGCAAGGTGGCCTACCTGCGGGCTAAGGGTATTCCCATTCATCCCCGTACACTGAAGGCGTATGCCGAATCGCGCGCGTAGACGTCTTTTCCTGCTCGGTTTTACCTTTATCGCGATAGCGGTGCTCGTTGCTCTCTGGCCGCACGCCCAGCGTGGCATTATGCGCCAGGGGGTGGGTGGTACCCCCGAGCTGAGCCTGGTTCTGGCGGCGCGCGACATCGAATACTGCGCGCCGGCAACGCCCTGCGGACCCGGCAGCCGCACCGATACTATTTTTTACGTACGGCTTCTCGGCAAGCGCGCCTGGGTGGTGGCCATTCCCCGTGACACCTATGTGGAAACAGGCGATTACAGGGGAAAGATCAACGCCGTATACGGATTTGAGGGCCCGGAGGGGCTGGCCCGGGCGGTGGAGCAGGTGCTGGGTCTGCCGGTGGACCACTATGCGGTGCTGACACTCGACCTGGCGGCCCGGGCGGTGAACGCGGTGGGTGGTGTGACCGTCTACCTGCCCGATGAAATGAACTACGACGACAACGCCGCCGACCTGCACATCCACATTCCCGCGGGCCGGCAGCACTTGAACGGCGAACAGGCCGTGGGCTACATGCGCTTCCGCGGCTGGGTGGGTGACGATCTGAGCCGCCTGGACCGCATCAAGGAGGTGGTGCTGCAGGTCATGAAGCGAGCGCTCAGCCCCGCCAACTGGTCCCGGGTGCCCGCGCTGTTGCGGGACTTCTGGTCCGACATGGAAACCGACGTGGACGTGAGCCGGGTGCTCGCTCTGCTTCCGGACCTGCGCGGGCTGGACCTCAAGACGGCCACCCTGCCCACCCGCGAAGAAGGAATATACCTCGTTTTCGACGACGCCATGCGCCGTTCGTTCCTGGCTGCCTTCATGGGCATCGACGAGCAGCCGGCGGTGCCGCCCCCCGAGGCAAAGGTGCTGATTCTGGATGGCAGCGGCGCAGGTCTGGGGGAGGCCTATGCCAAAGGGCTCGAGCGCCTGGCCTTACCCGCCCCCGAAGTGCGCCGAATCCGCTTGCAGGAGGCGAGCAAGGTTCTCGTTGACACCGCGCTCGAGGCCGGGGGATATTATGCGGAAGCGGTGCACCTGCCGCTGGTATCACGTTTCCGGCTCTACTACGATGCCGACGTTGTCATAGTACTGGGGCGCGATCTGGTACCCTAGGAGTGGATGGTGAAGACGATCAGAGCCGCAGATCTCATCGAGAAGATCACCCAAGCCCTGGAAGACAAGAAGGCTGAGAACGTGGTTGCGCTGGATCTGCGCGAGGTTTCGGACTCGCTCGACTACTTCGTGATCGCTACAGGTACCAGCCAGCCGCACCTGCAGGCGTTGCAGGATCACGTCCAGGAGAGGTTGCGCGACGAAGGTATCCGTCCCGATGCGGTAGAGGGGCCCTCGAGCCGCTGGTGGCTGCTCAGCTACGGACCGGTGCTAGTGCACATAATGAGCCGTGATGCGCGCGACTACTACGACCTCGAGGGCTTCTGGGCCGACGCCGAACGCCTGCCCCTGTGATCCCGTGAAAGGCCGTTGGGCCGAGGATGCCGCGCTCGAATACCTGCTTGTGCGCGGGTTCACCCTGGTAGCGCGTAACCGGCGCACCCCCTACGGCGAGATCGACCTTTGGCTAGAAAAGGACGGCCTCCCGGTTTTTGCCGAGGTCAAGCAGCGGGCCTCGAACCACTATGGCACGCCGCTCGAGAGCATCCGCCCCTGGAAGCTCGAGCGCATGAGGAAGAGCGCCCTCTACCTGCTGGGCCGCGAGGACGTACGCGTGCGCTTTCTTGCCGTACTGGTTTCGGGTACGCGCGCAGCCTGGCGCATCGAGCTGGTGCCCCTCGAGTGAACCAGCAGTCTTTCCTGTAACGTTTTCCAAGCCGGGGCAATAAACAGCTTCCGTTTCCCTAACCCACCCCAGGGGGGGAGGGTATATACTCCGGTATGGGGGAGGGTATGAACGAACAGACAATAACCATCGGCATCGAGGGCATGACCTGCGCGAGCTGTGTGGCGCGAGTGGAGCGCGCCCTTGCGAGACTCGAGGGCGTGCTCGAGGCCACGGTCAACCTGGCTAGCGAGAAGGCCACCGTGCGCTACCTGCAGGGCACCGTCACCCGCGCGCGCCTCGAGGCCGAGATCCGCGAAGCGGGGTACACCCCGGTGAGCGCGCAGGAGGACGGGGCGGCCCGGGCCACGGACGCGACCCTGACCGGTTTCGTGCGTGACCTGCGGCTCGCGGTGCTGCTGACCGTTCCGCTGGTCATCATAAGCATGGGGCCACTGTTTCTACCCGCGCTGGGCGTCTGGATGGAGGCGTTCGCGCCGGGGTCGTTCTGGCGCTGGCTGGAGTTCGCGCTGGCGACCCCGGTCGTCTTCTACGCCGGCCGGCGCTTCTTCCGCGGCGGCGTCGCCGAACTGCACCACAAGAGCCCGGGCATGAACACCCTGGTGATGTTCGGCACTTCGGCGGCCTACCTTTACTCGCTGCTAGCGCTGATTGCCCCGGGTTTGTTCCCCGCGGGCACGGCGCACACTTACTTCGAAGCCGCGGGCGTGATCGTCACCCTGATCCTTTTGGGCAAGTACCTGGAGGCCGTGGCCAAGGGGCGCACCTCGGAGGCCATCCGCAAACTGATGGAGCTGGGGGCGAAGCAGGCCCGGGTGGTGCGCGACGGAAAGGAGATCGAGCTGCCCACCAGTGCCGTGGTGCCCGGCGACCTGATCCGGGTGCGCCCGGGCGAGCGCATCCCCACCGACGGCGAGGTCGTAGAAGGGGAAGGGTACGTGGACGAGTCGATGCTCACCGGCGAGCCGGTGCCGGTGAAGAAGCGCACCGGCGACGCGGTGGTGGGCGGTACGGTCAACCAGAACGGCAGCCTGCTCTTCCGGGCGACGCGGGTCGGCGCGGACACCGTGCTCTCGCAGATCATCCGTATGGTCGAGGAGGCCCAGCAGTCCAAGCCGCCGGTGCAGGAGCTGGCCGACTGCATCGCCGCGGTCTTCGTGCCCGTCGTCCTGATCGTCTCGATCGTCACCTTCGCGGTCTGGATGCTGGTGGGGCCCGAACCCCGGCTCAACTACGCCTTCATCGCCTCGGTGAGCGTGCTGCTCATCGCCTGCCCCTGCGCCATGGGGCTGGCGACGCCCGCGGCCATCATGGTCGCCAGCGGCCGTGGCGCGCGTGAGGGCGTGCTCTTCCGCAAGGGCGTGGCCATCGAGGGACTCGCGCGCATCGGCACGGTGGTGCTCGACAAGACGGGGACGATCACCAAGGGCAAACCCGAGCTGACCGACCTGCGGACGGCCCCGGGCTGGCGCGAGGCTGACCTGCTCACCCTGGCGGCCGCGGTGGAGAGCCTGAGCGAACACCCCATTGCCCAGGCCGTCCGCGAGCGCGCCGAAGGGCTGACGCTGCCCGAGGCCAGCGACTTCGAGGCCGTCCCCGGCTTCGGAGCCCGCGCCCGCGTCGCCGGGCGCGAGGTCGCCGTGGGCGCGGCCCGGTACATGGAGCGTCTGGGCCTGGACACCGCCCGCTTCGCGGCGGAGCAGGCCCGGCTCGAGGACGCCGGCCGCACCGTGATCTACGTGGCAGCAGGCGGCGAGATCGCCGGTCTGATCGCGGTCAGCGACCCGGTCAAGGAGGGCAGCCGGGAGGCCGTCGCGGCCCTGCGCCGCGAGGGGCTGCACGTGGTCATGCTGACCGGGGACGCCGGGCGCACCGCCCGGGCGGTGGCCCGGGAGGTCGGCATCGACGAGGTGATCAGCGAGGTGCTGCCCGCGGACAAGGCCCGGGTGGTGCGCGACCTGCAGGCGAAGGGGCAGCGCGTCGCCTTCGTGGGCGACGGGATCAACGACGCCCCGGCGCTCGCAGGGGCCGACGTGGGCGTGGCCATCGGTACCGGCACCGACATCGCGGTCGAGGCCGGCGACGTGGTGCTGATGCAGGGCGATCTGCGTGCCGTGGTGCGCGCCCGGGCGCTGGCCAGGAAGACGCTGTCCACGATCTACTGGAACTTCTTCTGGGCCTTTGGCTACAATATCGCTCTTATTCCGGTCGCCGCGGGGATTTTCTACCCGCTCACCGGCCTGCTGCTGCAGCCGCCGCTGGCCGCGGGCGCGATGAGCCTCTCGAGCCTCCTGGTGCTCACGAACTCGCTGCGTCTGCGTTACTTCCAGCCGCCGCAGTTTGCAGGCGAGGCGACCGCCGCCGCCCCCGTGCCGCGCGCCGCGGCCACCGGAGCCCGGGTGCTGCTCTACACCAGCCCGGGCTGCCCCGACTGCGCGGCGGTCAAGGCCTGGCTCGAGGCGCGCGACGTGGTCTACGAGGAGCGGGACCTGAGCCGTCCCGAGGTTTCCAAGGAGGCCGTGCAAGACTATGGCGTGCGGGTAGCTCCGGTCGTCATCATCGACGGACGGGCCAACTGGGGCAGCTTTGCCGAGCTGCGTTCTGTGCTCGAGCGGCTTCCGCGTCCGCCCGCATAGTTAGGGTAGGCAGGGGCCAAAATAAAAGCAGGCCCGCGGGCCTGCTTTTTTCGCGTACCGGTTTTATACGCGCACTTTCTCCTTCAGCGCCTTGCCGGGTTTGAAGGCCGGGTACTTGGAGGCGGGGATCTTGATCTTTTCGGTGGTGCCAGGCTTAACGCCGGTGCGGGCTTTGCGCTTGCGCACCTCGAAGGTGCCGAAGCCGGTCAGCTGCACCTTGTAGTCGCGATCGAGAAAAGTGGCAATTTCATCGAGGAAGGTATCGATGCAGGCCTTCGCGTCTTTTTTCTTCAACCCGGTGATCTCGGCGACGTGGTTGACCAGATCCGATTTCGTAACCGTCTTCTTCTTGTTTGCCATACGTGCACCTCCTTGAATGTTGCTTTCCTTATGGACTATACCATGCCTGACCTCAAAAATTCAAGCCTGGTCCGCGTTTTCTTGCGTTTCTTGCCGTTGGGGTGTTTCGTTAAGGTATTTTTCCGATAAGTAATCTTCTGGAAGTAACCGGGCTACCGCGGCTTCGATTTTCCGCGACGCCTTTTCAAGGTGTGGTTTATCAAGCCGTCCTGCAGCGCTTCCCAGGTCCAGAGGGTCGCCGATTACCACGCGAATTTTCCCTCGCAGTCGGGGTTTTCTTCCCGGAGGCCACACCTCCCGGGTGCCTATTATGGCTACCGGTAGCACCAGCGCGCCGGTACGCAGGGCAATGGCTGCGGTTCCCGTTTTGAAGGGCTCGAGCACTCCGCTGCGACTGCGCCTGCCCTCGGGAAAGATGCCGAAAGCCATGCCGGCGCGCAGTTCGCGAATGGCCGCCTTGACTGCGGCGAGATCTCCGGAACCGCGCTCGATGGGGATGGCGTAGAGTTTCCGCAGCAGCCATCCCAGGCCGGGGATACGGAAGAGGTCGCCGCGGGCGATGAAGGCGATGGGACGGGGCAGCACCACCCCGACTATGAGCGGGTCCAGGAAGGAATGATGATTGGCGGCTATGACGACAGGACCAACCATCGGCACGTGCTCGACGCCTTCCACCTCGATACGGTAGAAGATGCGAAACAGGCCGCGTACGATCCGTTTTACCGTGCGGTATACCACGTTGGGGCGGGGAGAAGAAGCCACAACTCGTTTTACCCGAAAACCAGGCGCCCTTCCAAGCCTTCGCGGCGGGCGCGGCCCGCCCACAGGTGCGCCTGGCGCAGCGGTTCCGGCAGTTTGGTGTTGCGGGGCAGCATGAGCACCGTTTCGAGGGCCTGCACGATGCCGGTGCGGTGGCCGGGGGAAACGTAGACCGGTTTTACGCGACTACGGGTGCGCACCGCCCAGCCGATCTGCATCCCCTTGGTGCAGGGCTCGCCCAGTGGGGCGTCGGCGGCGCAAAGCGGCACCGCGGCGCCCGCCTCTAGGCTCAGGGGGGAGTGTGCCTCGCCGAAGAGGCGGCTCTTGGCTACGCCGATACTCGCGAGGCCGGTGTGCAGCCCCAGATGGGTTGCGATTCCCAGCCCGCGCGGGTGGGCAATGCCGTGACCGTCGACCAGCAGCGCATCGGGCGGGGAACTTAGTTGCTCCAGAGCGGCCAGATATACCGGTGCTTCGCGGAACGAGAGGTAGCCGGGAACGTACGGGAATACCCCTTCTGCGGGAATGCGGGCGATGCCCGCTTCCAGCGCCATCCCGCTGTCTAGATCCCAGAGCACCGCTGCCGCAACCAGTTCTCCCCCGCGTTTGATAGAGGCATCCAGCGCCGCCAGGCGACGTACGTGCCGCCAGTCGCCGCTTAGCTTTACGCCTTTCACCAGCTCCCGCTGCAGCCGCGCGGCGCTCGCCAGATCGGGCGGGGTGGGAAACGCAGGCCGGCTCACGCTTCTGCGCGCAGGCGCGCCAGCACCTCGCTGTCGGCCGGGTCACGTCCGTAAAGGATGGCCAGGTAGTAGGCTGCCCAGGCTACGAAGTACCAGGCGGCCATGATCTCAGGCACGAGTCCTGCGGCCGGGGGGTTGGGAAGCTCCAGGATTGTGTCAACACGGGTTTCGAGAATTTCCACAGCCAGCCGGGTGCGTTCGTCTTCGCCCACCACCACCGCCGCCAGCGGGTCGCCCTGCTCGTGGCGCGCCTCCAGCGCGGTGATGAAGAACTCGAGGCTGCCGGGGGGCGGGGCGATGGAGAGGCTGCCAGCGATGCGCGCAAACGTCTGCTGCAGCGCGGCCGCCAGCCAGACGTAGCGCTCGGAGACCACCCAAACTGGGATGCGCTCGACCAGGTTCCAGGCGAAGAACTTGGCCGGGTTGTCCTCGGTGGGCACCTCGGGCGTCAGGCCCGCGGCCAGCGTTTCGAGGGCGCGGTCCACCCGCGCGCCAGTCTCGGCCTCGCCGGTGGCCTCCTGCAGGAAGCGCAGGTAGCGGTAGGGGCTGAGCGGATGCGGCTCCACCGGCACGTCCACCTCGGCGCTAAAGCCCACGCGCACCACCCGGGCGCCGCTGGCCTCGGCTGCGGCCGCAGCGCCGGCGGCCGCCCCCAGGTCGAGTCCGCCCTGCAGCACGAACTGGGTGCCGCCCTCGGTCATCAGCCGGGGGATCCAGAGGTGGGCCAGCTCTGCGGGCCACCAGGCCTCGCCATAACCGACCACTCCGTAGGGGGCGGGGTAGGCCTCACGGGGCGCGGGAAAACTTGCGGTCAGGTTGGCCAGGTCGCGGTGCAGCTGGTGTTTGTCGACCTTGTAGTCCTCGTGGGCGTCGAGGTTGCGCATAGGTTCAGCCTAGCAGGTGGGCGCGCCTTCGGTGGCGTCAGCCCGCCGGGCGATCCCCCTCCACCAAAAGGCTGAGCCCCGCACCTGCGGCGAAGAGCGTAGGCCACAGAAGAAGGGTCGCGATGAAGACCATCGTGGGGACGTACCCCATCCTCATGAGGAGGTCCATCACGTCGAAATGCGACACCGCGTAGACGAAGATGAACAGGAAAAAGATGGCTGCGATGGCCCCACCTGCTCTGAGCAGGTAAAGCGAAAGGATGGCGTAGGTTGGCCTGGCGGCAAGCGGGGCGGTGCCGTGGCCGGGGCCGCCCGGTTGCGTGAGCGCAAGACGATGGAGCGTATACAACAACGCATATGGGGCGACGGCCGCCAAGAGCCGCTGAACCGAGGGCATAAGCGCGCCCGCGAAGAACATGACGACGGCGTAGGGCAGCGTCAGCGCCAGGTAACCCAGCGGCAGCGCGGCGTCGTTCCTGAACCCGAGCGCCAGGAGGAAGACGGCCAGGGGATACCCCAGGACTAGCACCCAAAAGAGCCCGAAGAAGGCAGCGTAGGGACAGGCGTCGTAATAACAATCGGCCGCACCGATGGCGGTGGCGGCGGCCAGGGCGACAACCGCCCCCGGGGCCAGCAGAAACGCTCCGGTTGCTCCCAGAGCCCTTGAAGTCGCCCTGGCAAGCAGCAGCCAGGCTCCTCCCGCCAGCGTCACCAGCAGCGCTGCGAAAAGGGGGCTGCGGTCGGGATGGTTGGCTACCGCCCCGGTAGCGCTCGTCAAGTAGGGCAGGGCTGCGCTCGCGAAGAGCAACAAGGTTGCGAGCAGTCCCCGAACGAGGAGCGAATTCATTTGGACATATTATATCTTAATGCTACCGGACGGCGGACCTCGATTCCGGCGAAGCGGCGGCCCGGCACCGTTTCCTCATCCAAACGGGCTATAAAGGGCAACGAAATGTACCTGTTGCGGAAAGCGGCTCTTCTGTCGGCACTTATTGCGATTACGCTCGTTCTCTCCGGCTGCCTCGAGACCGAGGCCAAGCTGACCTGGCACGAAGACGGCTCCATGGACCTGACGGTGCGGCTCGAAGGCGACGCGCTTTCGGGGCAGGGGGGCAGTATCGCCAGCCAGCTGCGCCGAAGCGGTTTCCGGGACGTGCGGCTCTCCGCCACGCGTCTCAGTGCCGTCCAGCCGCTAAAGCTCGCCGGGTGGGATCGGCTCAGCGGCTGGCTTCCGGGACGCTTTGCCTACACCGATTCCAGCGGTCTGGTCTTTTCGCGGACTAGCTGGGTGGTATTCGAGGATTACCAGCTGGCGGGCGAGCTCGACGTCGCCCGGGTAACCGAGCTGCCCCCTTTCGTGCGGGCGCTGGGTTTGCCCTTCACCTTCAAGGTCGAGGCTCCGTGGCCGGCGCGCGCCAGCAACGCCACCGAGGTGGAAGGCCGAACCTATGTCTGGCGCGCCAAGCTGGGGCGTCCCTTCCCGGTTCGTATAGTCTACCGGCGCTGGTATCCGGAACGGGCAGCAATTCTTTTTTCTGCGCTGCTGATAATCAGCCTAGCTCTTTGGCGAAGGTCACTACAGCGTCGGCGAGCGTGAACCCCAAACGCTCGTAGAGCGCCATGGCGGCTTTCTCGTGGTCGTGGGCGCGTACCTTTAGCTGGTGGGCCCCGCGTGCGAAGGCGTGGGCCGCGGCTACCGCCAGGAGCGCCCGCCCCACCCCGCGGCCCCGGGCTTCGGGAATGACGCCCAGGTAGGCGATCTCGGCCCCCTCGGGGGCAGTTTCGAGTTCCACCAGTCCCACCGGGCGGTCGTTTTCCAGGGCGTACCAGAGGTCAACGTCGGGGCGGTTGAAATGCTCGATCAGCTTGAGCGCCGGCCAGTCGAGACGCATGCTCCAGGCGTCTTCACTTCTGCGGTATAGGTCGCAGTAGACGGCGGGGTCCAGGTTCTCCACGTGTTCTATACGCACGCCTGCGGGCGGGGGGTAGGTGAGGTCACGCGGGGGCGTGGTGAAAAAATAGGAGGTGTGCAAGGGCGCGTAGCCGGCGCCCTTGAGGATGTTTTGCAGCTCGGTGTTGGTCTCGTGGGGGAAGGCGTACAAAGTGTGCCAGTTTCGCAGGGCGGCTTCGTGATCGGCCTGCTCCAGCAGCGGCGCCGGGTCGGCGTCGCGGGCCAGCGGCCCCTCCAGGGCTCCGCCCTGGCGGAAGGGGTAAAGGGCCGCGTAGCCGGCGATTTTGCCGTTGTGATCCAGCACCCAGCCTTCATCGGCGGCCCACCAGAGCTCGTCTTCGCTGCGCGCTTCCGGGGCGAGGACGCGGCGGGAGGGGTTGGCGTCCATCCAGCGCAGCAGCGCTAGCAGACCGCTCAGGTCGTCGGGGCGTACCGGCCGTACCATGCTTGTCTTGATTGTAGCACTGCTCTCAGGTATTGAGGCGTACAAGAACGCCGTCGGCTCCGTAGAAGCGCAGCTCCGTCCAGGAAGCGTAGTCCTGCTCCAGGCGCAGCCCTTCGGCGGGGGTCAGAAACGGCAGCGCCATCGCCAGCGCCACCCTGTTGACCGCGCAGTTGCCCACGATCACCACCGTCGCGGCCGTGTGTCGTTTACGTATTTGCTCCAGGAATGGTAGGGACCTGCTGCGGACATCTAGCAGGCTTTCACCGCCTGGCGGGGAGAAACCGGCCTCATCGCTTTTCCAGCTTTCCACGGCGGCGGGATAGCGGTCGCGTACCTCCGTGAAGGACATTCCCTCCCAGCTGCCCCAGGAGCGTTCGCGCAGCTCGGGTGCCAGCGTATGGCGGGCGTCCAGCAGTTCTGCGAGTATCCGGGCGGCCTCGCTTTCGGCCTGGCTGTCCGCGGCGTAAACGTGGGCCACAGCCTTTCCGTCAAGCCGCCTGGCAAGGTCTCTGATAGCGATGGTACCCGCGTTAGAAAGAGGCAAACCCGGGTGGCTGTACAGGACTCCACCGGGATTTTCTACCGGACCCGCGCGGGTAAGCCAGAACCGGGTCGGTGGCGGTGCTCCTTCCAGGAAACGGGCCAGCATACCCATGGAGGACATTATCTCACCGGCGTATACAATGGGCCAATGGATCCCGCGGTCATTGTGGTCAATCCGGTGGCGGGACGGGGCCTCGCTGGATCCCGGATTGCGCGCATAAAAGCGTGGGTGCACCGCTGGGCGCCCGAGGTGCCGGTTTGGACGACCGAGAGTCCCGGGCACGCCAGCGAACTGACACGTATGTCGCCGCCGGATGCACGGGTGGTGGCGGTGGGCGGTGACGGAACCGCCCATGAGGTTGTGCGCGCCCTGGGTCCGGGGCAGGTATTGGGTTTGGTGCCGTCCGGTTCCGGAAACGACATCGCGCGTATGGCGGGGCTGCACCGGATGGGCCTCGAGCGCGCCCTGGCCACGGCCCTGTGGGGCGGGATCGCGCGCTTTGACAGGGGGTGCGTGGGCAACGAACCCTTCGCCTCGAGCGCCACCGCTGGTTTTGACGCGGCGGTAGCCGAACGCGCCGAGGCCGCGCCCGGTTATCTGCGCGGCCTGCCGCGCTATCTGTGGGCGCTGGCTTCGGTGCTCGGAGACCTGGAGCTGCCCCGGGCAATTGCGCTGGTGGACGGGAAGGAGGTATATTCCGGCCCCATGCTCCTTGGCGCGGTCATGAACAGCACCACCTACGGCGGCGGATTTCCTATCGCGCCGATGGCGCGACCCGATGACGGCCGGATGGAGTTCATTTGGGCCGGGGCTTTCGGCCGCGCCGGAGTATTGGGGATTTTGCCCCGTTTGTTGCTCGGTCGGCATCTGGGCCATGCGCGCGTGGGTCACCGGGGCGGGATGAACGTGCGGATCGTCTTCGACCGCCCCGTTCAACTACAAACCGACGGCGAGGCGCTGCCCGCCTCCGACATCCTCGAGGTGTCCATCGAGCCCGGGGCACTGCCCGTGGCTACCGATTATGGCTCCCGGGAATCGCTGCGGGCACGTGCGGAAAAGAAACCGATCACGGTCGTACCCGAGCCTACACTCTGACTTCCTGGTAGATATTCAAGTACGAGTCGACGATGCGCTCCGGGTGGAAACGGCTGCGGGCATCGGCGCGCGCCGCCCGTCGCATTTCCGCCAGCGTTCCGGGATCGGCCAGCAGGCGGGCGCTGGCGGCGGCCTGGGCGTGTACGTCCCCCAGTTCCACCAGCCAGCCGGTTTCGCCGTGACGTACCACCTCGCTCAATCCGCCGATCCGGGTAGCCACCACCGGCACCCCGGAGGCCAGCGCTTCCAGCGCTGCCAGCCCGAATGACTCCTCTTGCGAGTGCAGCCAGAAGAGATCGGCGGCTCCCACTACCTCCTCGGGGCGGGTGGTGGGAGGCAGGAAGCGCACCCGCTCCCGCACTCCCAGAATGCGGGCGATGCGGGCTGCCAGGGGACGTTCCGGACCGTCCCCCAGGAAAACCAGCCGGGCTCTGACGCCCATCCGCAACAGGTGGGCGAAGGCGCGTATCAGATCGGGCGTGCGCTTGATCGCGCGAAAATTAGATGCGTGCACTATCATCGCCTCGCCGGTTTCCACGTAGCGCGTTTTCAACTCCGGGCGGGGTGCGAAGCGTTCGGCATCCACGAAGTTGGGCACGACCGCAGCGTCTACCCCAAAAGCGACCCGCGCCTGCGCCGCCAGGGATCGAGACACGGCCGTCACCCGGGTTCCCGCAAGGGCTAGCGCTGTCACCTCGCGGAATACCGGGTCGAGACCCAGCAGGTTTACGTCGGTGCCGTGGAGCGTGTGTACCAGCGGTATTGTCAGCTCCGCCAACCGGGCGCTGGCGGCATGGGGGATGGCGTAGTGGGTGTGCACCACCTCGAACTCGAACCGGAGCGCAGCTGCGCGCAGCGCTCCGGCCGCCGCGAGGCCGTAGAGGGCGCCGGGAAGCACGGGGTGCTCCGGTACGCGCACGGGGACGTAGTTTACGCTCGAGCCGGGACGCAGGCGAAACGGGCGGCGGTTGGATAGCAGCGCCACATCGTGGCCCCTGGACGCGAGTATCTGGGCCAGTTCCGCTGCTACGGTACCGCTGCCGCCGAGGCCGCCGTAAGCGAGCAGGCCGATACGCATGCCATCTAGTTTACTGATCCGTGCGGTCGGGGGTTCGCTGGCGTTTCCCGTAGTCGCCGCGGTTACTGCGCTTTCCGAGTTCCACGGCTCCGCTTCCGGGCGGCGTTTGAGGCGGTTGGTTCGTGTGGGAGAGGTTTTATTTCCTGCCGTGGTTGCCGCGCGGCGCTGGTGATTCGACCGGTTTCGCCCCCTAGGGTACAATCGGGTTCGTGAAGGTTTTCAAGCCCCATCTGCTTGCCCTGCCTGACTACCCCTACACCACCCGGCAGGCCCTGATCAAGCTGGATCAGAACGAAAGCCCCTACGGCCTGCCCCCGGAGCTGAAGGCCGAGCTGATGGCGCGGCTGGAAACGCTGCCCCTGAATCGCTACCCCGAGATGCACGCCGAACACCTGGCCGAGCGCATCGCCGACTTTGAGGGCTGGCCCGAAGGTGGTGTGGTGGTCGGGCCGGGTTCGAACACCATAATCACAGCTCTCATTGCTGCCTCTCACCGGGTCCTGGATCTGCAGCCTTCCTTCGTGCACTACAAACGCGCCGCCGAGCTGCATGGAACGCCCTACCAGGCGATACCGCTGGAGGAGAGCTTCTCCCTGCCGATAGACGGGCTGGTCGAGGCCATGTCCTCCGCCGAGAGTCCGGGCGTTTTCTTCCTCCCAAATCCCCACGCGCCCACGGGCAACTTCTTTGTTCAGGAGCGGGTGCAGGTACTCTGCGAGGCGGCTGCCCAACACGACTGGTTAATGATCCTGGACGAGGCTTACTACCAGTTCGCACCTGCCGATCTCAAGCGACAGGCTTTGGGCCGGTCGCATCTGGGGGTTCTGCGCACCTTTTCCAAGGCCTGGGGGCTCGCAGGGGTGCGCGCCGGGTACCTTCTGGCCAGCGATGAGGTGGCGCGCGTAGCGCGGCATCTGCTCCCCCCCTTCGGCTTGCCCTCGCCCACGGCGCTGGCGGTGGAGCTTGCCTTGGAGCACCCGGGTTACGTTACCGAAGCTGCAGAAAAGGTGCGGCGCGAGCGGGAGCGCGTCTACCTGGAGCTCAAAGCCCACCCTACCTGGATACCTTACCCGAGCCATACCAATTTTCTGCTAGTGCGCACGCCCGATGCGGCGGCGGCCTTTGAAGGCCTCCTGAAGAGAGGCGTCCTGGTACGCAGACAGGACCATATCCCCGGGCTCGAGGGCGCTATTCGGGTGACCATCGGAACTCCGGTCGAAAACGACGCCTTCCTGCAGGCGGCCTTCGAACTCGCCAAGGAGGAAAAGGAGAACGAAGGTGCGGCAAGCGAAGATTGAGCGAATTACCCGGGAAACCGAGGTTCGATTGACCCTCGGGCTCGACGGTCCCGCAGGAGGAGGGCTCGACAGCGGGTTACCTTTTCTGGATCACATGCTGGAGCAGTTGCAGCAGCACGGGCGTTTTTGGCTGGAGGTGGTAGCCCGGGGCGACCTGGATGTAGACGTTCATCATCTGGTGGAGGACGTGGGTATAAGCCTGGGCATAGCCCTGCAGCGTGCGCTGGGGGAGCGGGCGGGATTGGAGCGTTACGCCAGCGCTTTCGTGCCCATGGACGAGACCTTGGTCCACGCGGTAGTCGACCTTTCCGGGCGGCCATACCTGGCTTTTGAGCCAGAGGCGCTGGAAATCGAGGGTAGCGCCGGCGGCGTGAATGCCTACCACCTGCGCGAATTCCTGCGCGGCCTGGTAAACCACTCCCGGATGACCCTCCATCTGCGGGTGCTTGCGGGCCGTGAAGCCCATCACGTCATCGAAGCGTCGTTCAAGGCGCTTGCCCGCGCACTTTTCGCCGCCACTCGCTTGACCCGTGACGATCTGCCCAGCAGCAAGGGCGTAATTTAGCCGGGACTATCCGCAGATCGTGCGAACCGGCCCTGGTTTCCTGTTATGAAAACGCTGGTAATTGACTATGGCTCCGGTAATATACGCAGCGTCGCGAAGGCGCTGGAAACGACCGGGTTTCAAGTTCGGGTGGCCGAGAACCCCGCCGGGGTCGCCAGCGCCGATTTGCTGGTATTACCTGGCCAGGGACACTTTGCCCAGGTGGCGACCAACTTCCGCGCTTCGGGGTTCGAGGATGCGGTACGCGAGCACATCGCCGCAGACCGTCCCTTCCTGGGTATCTGCGTTGGCTTGCAGCTCCTTTTTGCAGGGTCCGAGGAGGCCCCCGGGGTACCTGGCCTTGGTCTGGTGCCGGGTGCGGTGCGCCGATTTCAGGCCCGCAAGGTGCCGCACATGGGTTGGAACGAGCTAGAGGTGGAAAAGGGGAATTTCGCCGAGTTCACGGGGCGCCACTTCTATTTCGTGCATTCCTACTACGCCCCCGTGACCCCGCACAGCGCCGGGGTTTCTCATTATGAGGGCGAGCTCTTCACTGCTCTTTACGTTCACGGGAACGTGGTCGCACCCCAGTTCCACCCCGAAAAGAGCAGCGCTGCAGGGCTGGCGTTCTTGCGCTCTCTCAAACACTATTTCGAAGGAACGTCCAGCTCCAGATCCTCCGGCCGCAAAAGGTAGCCTTGGGCTCCTACGTGTGTGGTCGCCAGCGCACCCGCCACGTTGGCGCGCTTGGCGGCCTCGATAAGATTGCGCCCCTCGGTAACGGCAGCCGTGAAGGCTGCGGTGTAGGCGTCGCCCGCGCCGGTGGAGTCTACTACGTCGTTGACGACATGGGGTTCGACGAGTGCTTCGGTTTCCGGGGTGACGACCATCGATCCCAGGGCTCCTAGTTTGATCACGGCGCGCTCGATTCCGTACTCCCGTAGCCGCGCCACCCCGCTGCTAATGGAACCTTCCCCGGTCAGCTCTGCAAGTTCGTGCTGGTTCATCAGCAGATAGCTGACGCCCCTGAGATCCTCAAGCAGATGTTCTCCGGCGGCGCGGATGGCGCCAGTTCCCAGATCGGCGAATACCGGTATGCCGCGCTTGTTTGCCGCAGCCAGGGCCTTGAGCGCATATTCGCGGCTGGGTCCTCCCGCCAGCGCATACGCCGATACGATCACCGCGTCCACTTGATCGAGCGCGCGCACCTTGAATGCGGCGGCGTCGAGATAGCGGCTGGCGCCGACACTGGAAACCATGGTGCGCTCGCCTCCGGCGATGACGAAGACCAGGATGCTGGAGGTGGGGTGGACGGCATCTTCCTGCAAGTGATTCAGGTTCACTCCTGCTTCCCTGAGGTTTGCAAGCGCGGTTTCCCGGAAGGGGCCGGTACCCACACGGGCGGCCAGGGCCACTTTGTGCCCCAGATTGGCCAGATTGGCCGCTACCGTAGCCGCAGCTCCTCCGGGCTTAATCAGCGCCCGCTGGGCGGGCATTTCCTCGCCGGGGCCGGGCAGCGAATCCACAAAGTACATTAGGTCTACTGAAACGTCCCCGATCACAAAAAACCGCATCATGCCTCCTCAGGCGGTTGGCTTTTCACCATAGTACACCCCGTTTTCTCCAAACCCGGGCTATAAAACATAGAAAACTGATAAACGTACTAGGATATCTTAGGGCAAACAAACTGTATGCAAGCTCGTAATATCTTTACCGGGGATAGTGCATAAATTCACACGGGAGGTAGCTGCATGACCGAAGTAGTCCTGGCGCGACTGCAGTTCGCTACGATAACGACCTTTCACTTTTTCTTCGTGCCGTTAACGCTCGGGTTGGCGATCCTTGTAGCAGTTATGGAAACCCTCTATGTCACCCGCGGTGACGAGAAATACAAGCGAATGACCAAGTTCTGGGGGCACCTCTTCATAATCAACTTTGCCATCGGCGTCGCCACCGGGCTTGTGCAGGAGTTCCAGTTTGGCATGAACTGGTCGGAGTACTCGCGCTTCATGGGCGACATCTTCGGCGTCCCCCTGGCCATCGAGGCGCTGCTGGCCTTCTTTATGGAGTCGACCTTTATTGGCGTCTGGGTCTTCGGCTGGGACAAGCTGCCCAAGAAGTTGCACGCCGCTTTGATCTGGCTGGTCGCCCTCGGCTCCAACCTCTCGGCCTTCTGGATCTTGGCGGCCAACTCCTTCATGCAGCACCCCACCGGCTACGTCCTGCGCAACGGCCGCGCCGAGCTGGAGAGCTTCTTCGCCCTGGTTAGCAACCCCAACGTCTGGTTCCAGTTCTGGCACGTCTTCTTCGCCGGCCTGACCACCGGCGCCTTCGTCATCATGGGCGTCAGCGCCTGGCACCTGTTGCGCGGCCGCGAGCTGCCCGAGTTCACCTCGTCGATGAAGATCGGCGTTCTCGCCGCTCTGGTCGGCTCGATTATGGTTTCGACCGTCGGCCACTTCCAGACCCAGTACATCATCCACGAGCAGCCGATGAAGTTCGCCGCCATGGAGGCCGTCTGGGAAGACACCGGCTCCCCGGCGCCCTGGAGCCTCTTCGCCGTCATCGACGAGAACCGGCAGGAAAACCCGATCAACATCGAGATTCCCTACCTGGGCTCGCTGCTCTCCTACAACAGATTCTCCGGCAGCATTACCGGCATGAAGACGATCCAGAAGGAGTATGAGGCCAAATACGGCCCGGGGAACTACATTCCGCCGGTTAAGTGGACCTACTGGAGTTTCAGGGTCATGGTCCTGATTGGCGGCTTAATGCTACTGCTGGCACTCTGGGGTCTCGTGCTCTGGGGGCGCTTCGAAACCTCCAAGGCCTTTCTGGCCTCTTCGATCTGGATGATCGCCAGCCCCTTCATCGCGGTTTCCACTGGCTGGTGGGTGGCTGAGATCGGCCGCCAGCCCTGGATTGTCCAGGGGCTGTTGAAGACGGCCGACGCGGTCACTCCCGCCTCGGTAGTGCCGGCGGGCACAGTAATGATCAGCCTGGTTGGCTTCAACCTGCTCTACCTGGTGCTCGGCATCATCGACCTCGGCCTGATGATCAAGTTCGCCCGGCGCCCGATGAACGAAGACGCCGGAGAAGAAGGGGCGCTCGTCTACTAGGAGGCGGTCATGGATCTGCACGTGGTTTGGTTCATTCTGATAGCGGTACTCTTCTCGGGCTTCTTCTTTCTCGAGGGGTTCGACTACGGCGTCGGCATGATCATGCCCTTCCTGGGCAAGACCGACGGCGAGCGGCGGGCGATCATCAATACCATCGGCCCTGTCTGGGACGGCAACGAGGTTTGGATGATTACCGCCGGCGGGGCGATGTTCGCCGCCTTCCCCCACTGGTACGCGACCCTCTTTAGCGGCTTCTACCTGGCCCTCTTCCTGATGCTGCTGGCGCTGATCATTCGCGGCGTCGCCTTCGAATACCGCAGCAAGAACGAAGACCCGGCCTGGCGTGAGCGCTGGGACTGGGCCATCTTCTTCGGCTCCTTCACCCCGGCGCTGCTCTGGGGGGTGGCCATCGCCAACCTGGTCCGCGGCGTACCGATTGACGCCCATATGCAGTACACCGGCACCTTCTGGACGCTGCTCAACCCCTACGGCCTGCTTGGTGGCGTCGCCGCGGTGGCCGTCTTCATCATGCACGGGGCCAACTTCCTCAGCCTCAAGCTGGAAGGCGATCTGGCCGAACGGGCCCGCGCCATCTCCAACCTCTGGTGGTGGGTGGCGGTAGCCGCCGTCGTCCTCTTCGTCGTCGGCCTCTTCGGCTACACCGGCTACACCAGCAAGGGCTTTCTGGCCGTCCTGGTGCCGCTGGCGGCGGCGCTGGCGCTGGTGGCGGTTCGCTCGCTGGACGGCTCCAGCCGCTTCTGGGCCGGCGGCCTGGCCATCATCCTGGCGACGGTGATCGTCTTCATCGCCCTCTTCCCCAACGTCATGCCCTCGACCCTCAACCCCGACTGGAGCCTGACCATCTACAACGCCTCGGCCAGCGACTACACCCTGGGCGTGATGACGGTGGTGGCGCTAATCTTCACCCCGCTCGTCCTCCTCTACCAGGGCTGGACCTACTGGGTCTTCCGCGGCCGCGTGCGCGTAGGCGAGGGCGGCTACTAGGAGCAACTGAGTGAAGCTGGACCGGCGTCTATTAGGCGCGGCCCGGCGGACCCCCGCCCTGCTCGGCCAAAGCCTGGGGCTGCGGCTGGCGGCGGGGGCCGCCATTGTGGCCGAAGCGGTGCTGGTGGCGCGGCTGGTGAACGCCGCTTTTCTGAAAGGGGCAGGCCTGGCGGGCCTCGGCGGCGTCTTCGCCGCTCTGGCGCTGGTGATACTGCTGCGGGCCGTCTTTAGCGGTTGGTCGAGCGAACGGGCCGGGGCGCTGGCGGCGGCGGTCAAGGAAGACCTGCGCCAGCGCCTGACCGACCACGCCCTGGCGCTGGGGCCTGCGCGGATGGGCGAGGTGGGGCCGGCGCGGCTGGCGACGGTTTTGAGTGAAGGAGTGGACGGGCTCGAGCCCTTCTTCAAGGGGTACCTGTCGGCGCTGGCCCAGGCGGCCTTTTTGCCGCTGCTAATCCTGCTAATCGTCTTTCCGCTCGACTGGCTGAGTGCCCTGGTGCTGCTGGTAACCGCGCCGCTGATCCCGATGTTCATGATCCTGATCGGCCGCTGGGCCGAAGGCCTGACCCGCAAGCAGTGGCGGGCGCTGACGCTTTTGGGCCGCTACTACCTCGACGCCCTGCGCGGTCTGGCCACCCTCAAGCTCTTCGGGGCCGAGGCGCGGGCGCTGTTGCGCATCGAGAAGCTGGTCCGCGTTCACCGCGACGCCACCCTGCGGGCGCTGCGGGTGGCCTTTCTCTCGGCGCTGGTGCTGGAGCTGATGGCCACCCTGGCAACGGCCATCGTCGCCGTTGAGGTGGGAATGCGCCTGCTGCTGGGGCGGATGGAGTTTTTGCCGGCCTTCACGGTCTTGCTGCTGGCGCCGGAGTTCTACCAGCCGCTGCGCAACCTGGGCAGCCAGTTCCACGCCGCCGAAGACGCGGCGGCGGCGGCCGAGGCGGTCTACGGCCTGCTGGAAACGCCGGCCCCGGCTCATCCGGCGCAGCCCAAACCGGCCCCGGCGGCGCCGGTGGAGCTGGCGCTGGAAGGGGTGCGCTTTGGCTACGGCGACAGCCCGGTCTTCGACGGGCTCGACCTGACCGTTCCCGCCGGCCAGTTCCTGGCCCTGGTCGGCCCCAGCGGAGCCGGCAAGAGCACGCTGGTCCAGCTCCTGCTCGGTTTTCTGACCCCGCAGGCGGGCCGGCTGCGGGCTGGTGAAGCGCGGCTGGACGAGATAGCGCCGCAAGACTGGCGGCGGCAGGTCGCCTGGGTGCCGCAAAGGCCCTTCTTGCAGGAAGGCAGCGTGCGCGAAAACCTGCTGCTGGCGCGGCCGGGCGCCAGTCAGGAAGAGCTGGAACGAGCCGCGCGCGACGCCGGCGCGCTCGACTTCATCGAGGCGTTGCCGCACGGCTGGGAGGCCCGGCTGGGCGAGGACGGCGGCGGCCTCTCCGGCGGCCAGCTGCAAAGGTTGGCGCTGGCGCGGGCCTTCTTGAAAGACGCCCCCTTCGTGTTTCTCGACGAGCCCACCGCCCACCTCGACGGCGAGAGCGAGCGGCGGGTGCACCAGGCGCTGGCGCGACTGGCCGCGGGGCGGACGCTGGTAGTCGTCGCCCACCGGCTCGACGCTGCCCCGCTGGCCGACCGGGTGGTGGTCTTAGGCGGTGGCCGGGTAGTCTGCGACGGCGAGCACGAAGAACTGCTGGCCGGCTGCGGCCTCTACCGCGAGCTGTGGCTCACCTACCGGGAGGCGGCGTGAAGCTGCAACTGCGCCTGCTGGCGCTGGTGCGGCCCTATCTGGGCTGGATGCTGGCCGCCGGCGTCAGCGGCCTATTCACCGTGCTGGCCGGCGTCGGCCTGATGGCGACCTCGGCCTACCTGATAGCCAAGGCGGCCCTGCGCCCGGAAACCTACCTGCTGATGCTGCCGATTACCGGGGTCCGCTTTTTCGGCCTCTCCCGCGGCCTCTTTCGCTACGGCGAGCGCCTGCTGGGTCACGAGGCGACCTTCCGGATTCTGGGCCGGCTCAGGGTCTGGCTCTTCGAGCGGCTGATTCCGCTGGCCCCGGCCGGGCTGGGGCGGCGGCATTCGGGCGACGTCATGGCCCGGGTGACCCAGGACGTGCAGACGCTGGAAAACTACTTCGTGCGGGTGCTGGCTCCCAGCTTCGTCGCCCTGGGAACGCTGGCGCTGGTGGGGGCCTACCTCTGGAGCTACAACCCCGCCTTCGCCCTCAGCTTTGCCTCCTTCTTCGTGCTGGCGGGAATGGTCTGGCCGCTGCTGGCGCGGGCGCTGGGGCGGCGGCCGGGCGAGGCGCTGGTGAGCGCCCGCGCCGCCCTCAAGCGGCACGCGGTCGACCTGGCCCGCGGGCTGGGCGAGCTGCTGGTCTACGGCGGCGCCGGCCAGCGGGCGGCGGCGATAAAAGAGGCCGCCGGCGCGACCCGGCAAGCCGAGGAAAAACTGGCCCGAGTCGAGGGATTGGGCGAGGCGGGCACCCTGCTGCTGGCCCACGCCGGCCTCTGGGCCGCCCTCTGGCTGGGGGTCGGCTGGGTGCGCCGGGGCGGGATGGACGGTGTCTACCTGGGAGTGGTGGTGCTGACCACGCTGGCGGCCTTCGAAGCGGCCTTCGCCCTGCCGCTGGCCTGGCAGACGCTGGGAGCGGTGCAGGCGGCGGCGGGGCGCATCTTCGAGCTGGCCGACGCCGAACCGCCGGTGCACGAACCGGCCCAGCCCAAACGACCCCCGGCGGCGCTGCCACTGGTGCTCGAGGGGGTTTCCTTCCGCTATCCGGCAGGCGAGCGCTGGGTCATAGAAAGCCTCGACCTGCGGCTCGAGGCGGGCGAGCGGCTGCTGGTGCGCGGCGGTTCGGGAGCGGGCAAGACGACGCTGACCTGGCTGCTGCTCAAGTTCCTAGAGCCCACCGCCGGGCGCATCTCGATGGCCGGGGTGGACTACGGCGAGCTAGCGGGCAGCGAGGTCCGCCGTCATTTCGCGGTGGTGGACCAGCGGCCCCACCTCTTCGCCGGGACGCTGCGCGAAAACTTGCTGCTGGCCAAACCCGAAGCCGGTGAAGAAGAGTTGTGGCAGGCGCTCGAGCAGGCCCAGCTGGCCGGCTGGGTGCGCTCGCTGCCGGCCAGCCTGGACACGCCGCTGGGCGAAGACGGCAGCGGCCTCTCCGGCGGCCAGGCGCGGCGGCTGGCGCTGGCGCGAGCTCTACTCAAAGACACCCCGATCTGGATCCTCGACGAGCCAACCGAGGGCCTCGACCCGCTGACCGCCCGCGCGCTGACGTTAAGCATCGCGGGCGCGCTAGCTTCGAAAACGGTGTTGGTGATCAGCCATACGCCCTTTGCATTTGATTCGATGGCAGTGGTGGAGCTGGGCTGAATAGCGGGGGTGAATACCCGTCTCCGCGGAACCCCTAGGTTAAATGTCCCTGTCTAAGCTCCTGACCCCGTGGCATGGTCAGAGTGAACGCTTGACATAAAAGGAGGTTGGGGTATGGAACCGTCGAAGCCGAAGAAACGTGAAGCCCTTTCTACTGATCGGCGCAGCCTGCTCAAGGCCGCGGCGGCCAGCGCGGCAGCAGCGGCAGCGGGCCTGTCGGTCGCGCAGGGCGCCGCCAAGGAGGCCGAGAAGGATTGGCGCTGGGACAAGGCGGTATGCCGCTTTTGCGGGACCGGTTGCGGCGTCATGGTGGCCACCAAGAACGACCGCATCGTGGCCGTAAAGGGGGATCCGCTGGCCCCGGTGAACCGCGGCCTCAACTGCATAAAGGGTTACTTCCTGGCGAAGATCATGTACGGGAAGGACCGTCTCACCCGTCCGCTGTTGCGCGTCAACAAGAAGGGCGAGTTCGACAAAAAGGGTGAGTTCAAGCCGGTTTCCTGGAAGAAGGCGTTCGAAGTTATGGCCTCCCAGTTCAAGAAGGCCTACGGCGAGCTGGGGCCGACCGGGATAGCCTTCTACGGATCCGGTCAGTATACCATTCAGGAAGGATTCGCGGCCAGCAAGCTCATCAAGGCGGGATTCCGCTCCAACAACATCGACCCCAACGCTCGCCACTGCATGGCCAGTGCTGTTGCCGGCTTCATCCAGACCTTCGGTATCGACGAGCCCGCCGGCTGCTACGACGACATCGAGCTCACCGACAGCTTCGTGCTCTGGGGCTCGAACATGGCCGAAAACCACCCGGTGCTCTGGGCGCGCGTCGTCGACCGCAAACTCTCGGAGCCCGACAGGGTGAAGGTGGTCGTGCTTTCGACCTATCAGCACATGAACGCCGATATGGCGGATACCGCCATTGTTTTCCGGCCGCACACCGACCTGGCTATTCAAAACTATATTCTTAGGGAAATTCTTTACAATCACCCAGAAGCGATAGATCGCGATTTCGTTGACAAGTACACCGCTTATGCCACCGGTTACGTCGACATCGGTTACGGCATGCGCTCGGATCCCAATCATCCCAAGTACTCGGACGCCGAGCGCGAGACGATGCAGAAGGAACTGGCCAAGACGGTTTCCGAGGCCGAGGCCAAAGCGCTGTCGTTCCTGGGGCTCAAGCCGGGTGACAAACTAGAGATGAAGCACCGCAAGGCGGCGGGGGCGCACTGGCAGATCGGTTTCGAGGACCTGAAGAAGGCGCTCGAGCCCTACACCCTCGACTTCGTCGCCGAGCTGGCCAAGGGCGACCCCGACGAGCCGCTCGAGAGCTTCAAGAAGAAACTCCAGGAGCTTGCCCAGATCTTCATCGAGCAGGGGCGCAAGGTGGTCAGCTTCTGGACGATGGGTTTCAACCAGCACACCCGCGGCACCTGGGTCAACGAGCAGGTATACGCCATCCACCTGCTGCTCGGCAAGCATGCCAAGCCGGGTTCGGGCGCCTTCAGCCTCACCGGCCAGCCCTCGGCCTGCGGCACCGCGCGCGAGGTGGGCACCTTCGCCCATCGCCTGCCGGCGGACATGGTCGTGGCCAACCCCAAGCACCGCGAGATCTCCGAGAAGCTCTGGCGGGTGCCGAAGGGCACGATCAACCCCAAGGTGGGCGCCAACTTCGTGCAGATCATGCGCGACCTCGAGGACGGCAAGATCAAGTGGGCCTGGGTGCACGTCAACAACCCCTGGCAGAACACCGCCAACGCGGGTCACTGGATCAAGGCCGCCCGCGAGATGGATAACTTCATCGTCGTTTCCGAGGTCTACCCGGGTATCTCCACCAAGGTGGCCGACCTGATCCTGCCCACGGCGATGATCTACGAGAAGTGGGGGGCCTACGGCAACTCCGAGCGCCGCACCCAGCACTGGCGCCAGCAGGTGACACCGCCGGGCATGGCCATGCCCGACATCTGGCAGTACATGGAGTTCGCCAAGTTCTTCAAGTTGAACGAGGTCTGGAAGGAGCACAAACTGCCCGACGGCACCGTGCTGCCCGACGTGCTCGAGGAAGCTAAGGCCATGGGCTACGACCCCGAGCAGACGCTTTTTGACGTCCTCTTCAACCATCCCGAGATGCGCAAGTTCGCCTGGCCCGACCCCATCGGCGAGGGTTTCCAGAACACCGAGGCCGCGGGCGACGGCCGCCCCATCCAGGACGCCGAGGGTAAGCCCTTCAAGGGTTACGGCTACTTCGTGCACAAGGCGCTGTGGGAAGAGTACCGCCAGTTCGGTCTGGGCACCGGGCACGACCTCGCCGACTTCGACACCTACCACCGCGTGCGCGGCCTGCGCTGGCCGGTGGTGGACGGCAAGGAGACCCCCTGGCGCTTCAACGCCAAGTACGACCCCTTCGCCCGCAAGGCCAATCCCGGCGGCGAGTTCGCCTTCTACGGCAAGGCCAAGAAAAAGATTCCCAAGGGCACGCTTACCGGCCCCGAGGCGGGCACCTCGGTCGACCTGACCAACCGCGCCAAGATCTTCTTCCGGCCCTACATGGATCCACCCGAGATGCCAGACGATAAGTACCCCTTCTGGCTGGTAACGGGTCGCGTGCTCGAGCACTGGCATTCCGGCACCATGACCATGCGCGTGCCCGAACTTTATCGGGCAGTGCCCGAGGCGCTGGTGTATATGAACCCCGCCGACGCCAAGAAGGTCGGGGTCAAGGACGGGCAGTTCGTCTGGGTCGAGAGCCGCCGCGGCAAGGTGAAGGCGCGCGCCTCCACCCGCGGCCGCAACCGCCCCCCCAAAGGGCTGATTTTCGTGCCCTGGTTCGACGAGCGCGTGCTCATCAACAAGGTCACCAACGATCAGCGCTGCCCGATTTCCAAGCAGACCGATTACAAGAAGGCGGCGGTGAAGGTCTACCCCGCCTGAGGAGGAGAATGTGGCTGAGGTCGACGAAACCCGCCGGCGCATGATCTTCCGCACGCTGCAAGGGGTTACCCTTACGGCCGTGGGGGGTGCGTTCTGGGCAGGTTTCGTGCACGAAAACGCCCAGGCGGAGCTGGTGCTCCGGCCGCCCGGCGCCCTCCCCGAGGACGAGTTCCTGGCCACCTGCATCCGCTGCGGTCTTTGCGTGAACGACTGCCCTTACGACACGCTCAAGCTGGGGGCCTACGGGGACAACGTGCCCGTAGGCACCCCCTTCTTCGAGCCGCGCAAGGTGCCCTGCTACCTCTGTGAGGACATCCCCTGCGCGGCGGCCTGCCCCACGGGCGCGCTCGATCTGCTGAGCCTGACCGACGAAGAAGGCGAGCTCGATGTCAGCAAGTCGCGCATGGGCGTGGCGGTGGTCGACTACAACAACTGCATAGCCTCGCGGGGTTTGCGCTGTGACGCTTGCGTGCGCGCCTGCCCCTACATCGGCGACGCCATCTTCGTGGACACCCGGCGCAACCCGCGCACCGGCAAGCACGCCATGCTGGTTCCGGTTGTCGATGCCGACTACTGCACCGGCTGCGGGCTTTGCGAGCACGCCTGCGTGACCGAAGAGCCTACGATCATCGTGTTGCCGCGCGAGGTGGCCCTGGGCAAGGCGGGCGAACACTACGACCTGCCTTCCCCCGACTTCACCCCGGAGGTGCCCGAGAATGAGATCTAAGCTGCGCTTCGTGTACGCACACTACCGCTTCCTCATCCTGCGGCGCGCGCTGCAGCTGGGCATATTGCTGCTCTTCTTTGGCGCCAACGCCTGGGGTTGGAATTTGCTGGCCGGCGACCTGAGCAGCTCGCGTATCCTGGGCAAAGTGCCGCTGGCGGACCCGCTGGCGGTCTTGCAGCTGTTGCTGGCGGGGGGCGTGCTCGCCGGTGAAGTGCTGGTGGGGGCGCTGCTCGTGTTGATAGCTTATGCCCTGATCGGCCGTGCCTTCTGTGCGTGGGTGTGCCCGGTGAACCTGATCACCGACCTGGCCGAGTGGACGCGCAAACTACTGGGTTTTCGGGAGCCGCCCCTGATGTACCTGAACCGGAAGCTGCGTTACGTGGTTTTGGCCATGGTACTGGTGCTCAGCCTGGCGCTTTCGCTGCCCGTCTTCGAGTTCGTGAGCCCCATTTCCGCCGCGGCGCGCGGGGTGGCTTTCGGCATGGGTATGGGTTGGGCGCTCCTGCTCGCGATCTTCCTTTTCGACCTTTTCGTGGTTCGTCACGGTTACTGCGGACATATCTGCCCCCTCGGGGCGTTTTACAGCCTCATATCGCGTTTTCGGAGGGTGCGGGTACGCCACGTAAAGGACAACTGCACCCTGTGCGGGCTCTGTTTCAACGCCTGTCCGGAGCCCCATGTGCTTAGCCTGGTGGGTAAGCACGACGGCACGGTAAATATCCCCGAGTGCACCAACTGCTTCCGCTGTGTCGAGGTATGCGACGACGACGCCTTGTTCGTCAGCCTGAGTGGAGGATGGTCCAAATGAAGGAAATGAAAGCCCTTTTGTTGCTTTTAGGCCTTTTCGTGGTGGCGGTGCTGGCCTTCCTGGTGTACGACGCCGCCAGCAAGAATCGCCCGGCCGAGGCTGCAGCAACCCCGGCAGTCGAAGAGCCGGCGGCTGCAGCCCCTGCGCCTGCGGTGGAGGAGCAGCCTGCATCCGAAGCGCCTGCGTCGGCGGTAGAGGAGCCAGCCGCGCCTGCCGAGAGTGCGACCGCTGCTGAGGCCGCCGAACAACCCGCAGCCGCGGCCGGAGATGGCATCCGCGGCAGCGATCTTCTGGCCTCGGGAAGTGAGGAGCTCCCGGTGGTTTCGGCCGCTGCTCCCGCTCCTGGCAGCGCTGAGCGGTTGCCGCGCGCTTACGAGAATGCGCCACCGCAGATACCGCACTCCATAGACGGATTGGTGCCCATTACCCTGGGGAACAACGCTTGCCTGAGCTGTCACCAGCCGGGAGTAGCGGAAAACGTTGGGGCCACGCCGATGTCGCCCACACACATCAAGATGGATCTCTTCACCAAGAGCGAGGGCAAGAAGGTGCCGGTGGATCCGGCCCGGTATAACTGTACCCAGTGCCACGTGCCTCAGGCCGACGTGCAGCCGCCGGTGGCCAATGAATTCCAGCCCGAGTTCCGTGATCCCGAGCTCAGGAACAAGTCCGATCTGGACAAGAAGTGGAACGAGGGGACGCAGTAACTTGAACAGACGCGCCTTCCTGACCAGGTTTGCCCCGGGATCGGGGAGGCGCGTGCTTCCCCCTTATGCCGATAAGGACACCGATTTTGCGCCCTGCGTAAGCTGCAGCGGCCACTGCCAAACCGCCTGCGCTGGCGAGACCGGCGTACTGGTGCGTGATGCCGAAGGGATCCCCTATCTCGATTTTCAGCGAGCCGGATGCACCTTTTGCGCTGCGTGCCTGGAAGCCTGCGACAGAGGCGTGCTTACCGAGGGGCGCAGCCCGCTGGCCCGGGTGTGGATCGACACCGCTTCATGTCTGGCGCACCAGGGGGTGGTCTGCGTAGCCTGCAAGCAGGCGTGCAGCGAGGATGCGGTAGTCTTTGAAGGGATGATGCGACCAAAGATTACAGAAACGTGTACCGGTTGCGGGCTCTGTATTTCCGTCTGCCCGGTGGAGGCGGTGGCGTGGTCCGCTTAGTATTGCTGGGAGCGGCGCTCTGGGGCCTTGCCTGGGCGGTGCAGTTGGACGCCGCCGTGAGCGCCTGGGTGGCCGGGGATACCGCGGTGTACCTGGGCACCGAGGACGGGCGGGTGCTGCGCTATTTCCCGGAAAAAGACGAGATACAGGAGATATGGCGGCTCGATCCGGTAAAACGGGTGACCGGTTCCGACCAGCCCAAGCTTTATGCGCTGGACGTGCGCAAGGACGTTTTGCTCTGGGTCCGTGAGGGCCCTAGCGGTTTCCGCGTGGTCGAGCTGCTGCGTAGCGGCGGGCGACCCGAGGTGGTGGTTCCCGAAAGCCTGGAGCTGCCGGTCGTCAACGCCTGGTTCTACGGCGAAGCGGAGTACGTTCTGGTGCTCCTTGACGGCGAGGTGGTATGGGTCGACTCCGCCGGCAAGATTACGCGGCGCCTGCAGGTGACCGGAAGTGCCGTTGGCGCGGCCGATATGCGCGGCCGGCGGCTGGCGGTGGGCGACGAGGGCGGTTTGGTCACCGTAGTGGATCTGGACGCCGGCAAGATCGTGCTGCAAAGCGCCCAGCACCGGGACAAGGTCATGGCGCTCGACCTGGGAGAGCGCTGGCTTTTGTCAGGCGGTCGCGACCGCCGCGCTGCGGCCATAGACGTCGAGAAGGGCGTGGACCTGGCCATGCGGGCGGAGTTCTTCGTCTACGCCGTCGCCCTGGATGCCGCCGAAAAACTGGCGGCCTACACCTACGATGAGGCGGGCACGCTGCGCATGGTGGACATCGAGGCGCGCCGGGAAGTGCTGCGCCGTGAGGGCTTCGCTGGCGTGGACCGGATCATGTTCTGGGGCGGGGACTGCCTGTTGCTGGCCAGTGAACAGGGTAAGGTTTGGTGCTGGAGGTGGCGCGAATGAACATTTCCGGCCTCGTGGTGCGTGCTGACCCTGAGAAGTTCGCTGAAGTGCTGGTGGTGCTGGAGGAGGCTCCTTGGGCTGAGGTTTATACCCACGACGGCGAAAGCAAGATCGTCGTAGTGGTGGAGGCTGATGACACCGCCACCGAAATGGCCGTTTTCCGCACCATAGAAGGGGTTCCGGGGGTGTTGGCGGTGGAGCTAGCCTACAGCTACAGCGAGGAGCTGGAGCGCGCCCGGGACGATCTGGAAATAGCGGATCCGGTGCCGGAGGCGCTGGCGGACTCGGTGGGGGCGGACGAGGTGCGCTACGGGGGCGACGTGCGCACCCTGCTCAAGGAGCACCTGAAAAAACGAGAGGGCGGGTTGTCGGAGCCGTCATAGATTTTCGTCGGTAGCGCTATAAACTGCACCGCTTGCGGGCGGGCTTCCTCCGGGGCGCGCGGGCCAGGCTTGTCGTTTTGTTGCGGAGCAGTCTCCAATCTCGCCTGAGGGGATGCGGCTTAAGCGGGCCGGCACCGGCCCGCGTTCGCGGCGGGTGCGAATTCGCGTATTCACCGTCCCCGCCGGATATTTTGACCGCGAGCGACCCCCTGCATGCGGGGAGTGTACTTTCCTAAAACGCGCGTACCCGGTGGGGTGTTCCGAAGCCGGTTGACAGCGCGGGTGGCGGGCGATCCGGGCTCAATTATTTATTATGGCGCCGGTGATTTTCCGTAGCCGTTCCAGTGCCGCGACACTGGATGAAGGCGGTTTCCACCGCCGGTTAGCCGGGCTTTAATGGAGCCGCTAGAAAATGTACTTATACTGGCCGGGTGAAGGCGTTGCTTCCCGTCGCCGCTGTAGTCTTTCTGATCGCGCTGCCGCCCGCGCTCTGGCCGGGCGCGTTTGCGTATCTGTTGTTGTGGGTGCTTCTGCGCCGGTGGCGGGGGGAGCTGGCGTGGGGGGCGCCGCTTTTCGCCCTCTACCTGTTCTGGGGCCTTCGCCTCGAGCCCGCGTCCTTCCCCGATCTCGTTGCCCGCTTTGCGGTGGCCGGCAGACTTGCTTCGGGCCTGCTGTCATGGAGCTTTGCCGCTTCGCTGGCGGCGAACGGGAGCCGCTGGGCGCCGTTGCCACTGTTCTTGTGGGCCTTCGCACTGCGCCCCGATGCGGTAGTGCTGGGGCTGGGGCTCGTAGCCTGGGTTTACTGGAACCTGGTCAGGAGCAGCCAGCGGGCACTCGAGCGCGGCGTGCGCTTCCAGATATCCCCGCGGGCACTGCTGGCGACGTCCCTGATCCTGCTTTTCATCGCCGGCGCGCTCGTTGCATCGGGCTGGCGCCCGGCGCCGCCGGGCAGGGCCGGGGCGGAGGTCGTCTCCGCCCCGGCCCCGGTTTCGCAAGTGGCGAACCCGCCGGGTGCGGGCGAGGGCGGGCACGTCACGGGCGCCGGAGCGAACGCCGGCAAAAAGGTGCGGCCGGCCCGGCTTCCACCATGGGTGAACGCTCTCTCGGATTACGCGACGGTACTTTCGGCGATTGTGGCCTTATTACTCATCATGGTCCTTACCCGCTTGCTCTGGTTGATATTCAAGGTGCCCGGGCAGCGGGCCGGAAACGCTTACCGGGCACTGTTGCTGGGGATTCTGGTGTTATCCGGAGCGTTTTTCTGGGTCTTGTGGTACCAGCTGTTGTTCCGGGGCGAGGGCACGGGCGGCGGGGATGCGGCGGCGTTTCCTGCCACGCAGGCCACGGGAGGCGCGGGAGCGAGCGCGCTTCATGACACCGTTCCCCGGGTGCTGGACTGGGCCGGCTGGACCGTGGGGGGTTCGCTGGTGCTGGGGGTCTTGTTCTTGCTGGTTGTTCTCGTTGGTCTCGGTTATTTGCTGTGGCGGCTTTCGCATGCCGGCGCGGTTGCTCCCCTTGCACAAGGCGGGGAAGTGCGTACCGATCGGCGCAGTGCGCACCATGCGGGGAGGGTGCGCGCGGCCTACCGGGCGTTCCTACTACTGATGCGCGGGGAGCTGCCGAAGCGGACGAGTGAAACCCCCCAGGAATACGCTGCGCGTATTGCCTTACGGCGGCCGCGCCTGGCCGTTGCGGTGCGGGAGCTTACCGGTTTGTACGAGCCGGTTCGCTACGGGGGTTTGGCGGATGACGCCGAAGCCGCCCGCGCCGAGGCCAGTCTGCGGCATATTCAGGCGGAAATTGAAAAGAGCGGGGAAGAGGAGGAGCAGCCGTGATCGAAGCATGGTACGCGCGAGTAGCGCAGAACGTAGAGCGGGTGATGGTGGGCCAGGAGGAGCCTTTGCGGCTCATGATGGCCGGGGTTCTGGCTGGAGGTCACGTACTGCTCGAGGACGTGCCCGGAACCGGCAAGACCACGCTGGCGCGGGCGCTGGCGACCAGCCTGGGCCTCGGTTTCAAGCGGGTGCAGTTCACCCCGGACCTGCTCCCCAGCGACCTGACCGGGGTCAATGTCTGGCGGGATGGGGATTTTCGCTTCGTGCCCGGGCCGGTGTTCACCCAGGTTCTGCTGGCGGACGAGATTAACCGCGCCACCCCCAAGACCCAGGCGGCGCTGCTCGAGGCAATGGCCGAGGGGCAGGTGACAGTAGACGGCGAGACCCGTCCCCTCCGACCCCCGTTTTTTGTCGTGGCCACCCAGAATCCGATCGAGATGGACGGCACCTTCCCGCTTCCCGAGGCGCAGCTGGATCGCTTTTTGCTGCGTCTGCGGCTCGGTTATCCGGACGCCGATGAAGAGGTGCGGATGCTGGAGAGGTTGCGCGGGCGACATCCGATCGAAGCAATCGAGCCCGTTTCCGATGCGAGCGAGGTGCGGGAAATGCAGCACCGGCTGGCAGAGGTACGGCTGGAAGAGGAGCTGGCCCGCTACGTCGTTTTGCTGGTGCGCGCGACCCGCACGGATCCCGACGTCTCCCTGGGGGCGAGCCCGCGTGCGGCGCTGGCCCTGCAGCGGACCGCGCTGGCGCTGGCGGCGCTGGCTGGTCGCGAATACGTGCTTCCCGACGACATAAAGCAGGCTGCTCTCCCGGTTCTGGAGCACCGGATAATCGTGCGCCCCGAGGTGCGGATAGAAGGCGGGGGCGCTGCGACGGTGGTCGCGCGGGCGCTCGCCGAGGTTGCCGTGCCCACGGAGGAGCTGGGTTGAGCGCTGCCTTGCTGTTAGTTGCCCTGGCCGTTTTGGTGCTTCTTGTGGTCCTGCCCGGCTTTGGCACCGGCGGGCAGCGGGTGCGCACCACCCGACCCCACGGGGCGGCGGGCCGGGAAAGACCGCTGGAGCTGGAGGCGGAGTTTTATCTTCCGCTACCGGGAATATGGCGGCTTGAGTGGAAGGCGGCTCCGCGCTTGGGGTTCAGCGGCCTCCAGGCGGCAGGTCTGGGATGGGGTCGCGTCAGCGTGCGTCTTTCTGCAGGCATAGAGCCGCGCCGCCGCGGCGAGTTTGCACTGCCCGGCGCCCGTCTTTTCGTTCGTGACGTACTGGGTGTTTTTGAGCGCGAGGTGCGGCTCGATGGGGAAACCGGCCGGATTTACGTATACCCGCGCTTCTGGGAGCAGCTCCCCCCGGAGCTGGCTCTCACCCTGCTGGCCGAGGGGCCCGAGTCGCCCCGGGTGGGACTGGAGGATGCGAGCCGCTACCGCGGCGCCCGCGAGTACCGTCCTGGCGATGCACTGCGTCGTATCCACTGGAAGGCAACCGCCCGCAGGGGAGAGTTGATGGTGCGCGAGTTCTCCTGGGTGCGGGCCACCGGAGTATGGATTTACATCGATCCCCGGGGCAGCGAAGTGTACCTAGACCACATGGCGGAGCTGGCCGCCAGCCTGGCCGTGCGCTGGATGGACATGGGGCTTTCGGTGGGTCTGGCTTATCCGGGTTTTAAGCAGGAGCCGGCCCGCGGTCTCGAGGCGTTACGCACCATGCTGGCGGCGCTAGCCCGGCTCGAGTCCGTGGAGGCGGCAAGCGCCCCGCCGTTGCCGCCTCCCGGCGTGAACCTGATAGTGCTCACCCAGGAAGCTCCGCCGGCGGTGATCGAGGGAGCCCTGGCCGCGCGCGCCCGGGCAGCCAGGGTGCACCTGCTCGCTTTTCCCGAGGGGTTCTTCCTGCGCCCCGGGGAAAAGGGGCGTCCGGTCTGGGGCCGCACCGAGGGTATGGTCAGATTGCAGCAGCGGCGCGGCCTGCTGCATGCGGAGGGTGTTCACGTGCATGTTTTCCGCGGCAACGACCCGGTTCGCTTCGGTTAGGTCCGGTACGAAGCCTTGGTTTCGGTCTATAATACTGCCGGAGAAGCGGAGGTAAGACCATGCGAGTTGCTATTGCCATGATGAAGAATGCCAGCGACATTTTTCCGGGCCCCTTCGGGCACGCGCCGCTATTTGCGATCTACGATCGCGTGGACGGGGAATGGCGGCAGGTCGAGCTGCGGGACAACCCCTACAAGGCGGTTGAGAGCGGGAGCAAGCCCGGTCTGATGAAGAAACTGCTCCCCGATTGCGATCTCAGGGTAGGGGCGCAATTCGGGCACAGCGGTCCGGGGCAGGGTCATAATCACGGTCCCGGTCAGCGGGGTTCGGTGCGCCACTGGCAGGTTCCCGGAAAGATCAGTTTGGAAGAGGCGCTGGTGCTGCTCGAGCAGGACGTTTAGTCACCCGACAGCGCTTTTCTCAGGAGCGCCACGTCCTCGGCGAAGGCCAGCCGCGACTCGGCCTCCTCGGGGTCGAAGAAGCCCGCTCCGGTGAGGCCCGGCTCCAATCTTACCGGGCCCTCACCGAGCATCAGGAACCAGCGGATCTCGCGCTCCACGCCCCGGTCGTTGCGGTAACGGGTGACGCCCAGGGCTTTTGTTACCGCGGCTTTCACCCCGGTTTCCTCGCGTACCTCGCGCCGGGCCGCGGCCTCGAAGCTTTCCCCCTCTTCCAGATGTCCTTTGGGGAACACCCAGAACCCCTGGCGGTCGCGGATCAGCAGCACCTCGCCGGCGGAATTGAATACCAGTCCTCCGGCCCCGGGTACGGGTTCAGGCTTTGTCATAGGCCTTCCTCAAGGCGGAGAGCACCTCTTCTTCGAGTTTGGGGCCCCCGTCGTAGCGTTCCTCCAGGTTCTCCCGTTCGAGCAGCGCTGTTAGCACCCCCTGCAACGCGTCGCTCCAGCGGCCGTCCGCAGCGCCGTCATAAATACCCAGCCGTTGCCCGGTGCGTTGGATCCAGCGAATCTCCGCTTCGCTAAGCGGCCGCGCATTTTTCACCGGGTTGAAGAGCAGCCGGTGGATGCCCAGCAGACGCTCCAGTTCGGGAACCGGATCCGCGTGATCGTCTACGCGCAGGTCGATCCAGCGGTCGTTGAAACCGCCGTATCCCTTTTCTTCCCCTACCACGAGAAGGGCCGCCGATTGCCGTCCGCGCCTGTCGCCTCCCACCCGGTCGGCGGCCAGCAGCGCGGCCAGCAGTCGCTCGGGGAATGGAAGATCCTTGCGCAGATGGAAGGTTTCCACCATAACCTCGATTACTTCGGGTCCGGTGAGCAGATTGCCCTGGGCGGCATAATTCTTGCCGCTCAATCCTCCGGCCCACTCATGGCAGGCACCGCCGGTGAAGCTGATCGAGTCGCCGCCGGCGGCCACAATGCCGTACTGGCGCTGGGAGTGGCCGGGATCGCTGGCGGCAAAGATTTGATGGGCGTGATCGGGCCTGCCACCCGCCTCCAGTACCGCCAGTGCCCGGGGTCCGTAACTGGTGTTGGCATAGGACTGGGTAGCCACCGCGCCCACGCCCGCGGCGGCGAACGGCACTACCGCACCCACGGCCAGGAATTTACTGGCTACGGCGATGCCGAGGTCTCCGGTGCCGGGATCGCGGGCGACCAAGGAAAATGTGCTCACCGCTGGCATGCCCGCATTTTACGGCGCAGCCGGGATGTTTACCGTAAGGCCGGGGACTGTAGCGGGAAATTTTTCGCGCGCGCCGGTGCAGCAAGCCCCGGCGCGGCAGGGAGGGAGTGTGAGGATGTGCTGATCCGCCGCCTGTTGCCTGTAGTTGGGTGCGCTCAGGAAGGCCGGGGAGCCAAGCGCAAGACCCCCGGTTGACGCCGAGGGTCTTGCGCTTGGCAGGTTATTCAGTGGTGGTGTCCGCCGGGGCCGTGCACGTGTCCGTGGGCGAGCTCTTCCGGATCGGCGTCGCGCACGTCCTTGATTTCAACGGCGAAGTTCAGGGTCTTACCGGCCAGAGGATGGTTGAAGTCTACGGTAACGTCTTCTCCTTCCACCCTTGTTACGGTGAGGGGCAGAGGATTGCCCTGTTCGTCCTGGGCATAGAACTGCTCCCCTACGGCGACGTCGGCGTCTTCCGGGAAAGCTGAGCGGGGCACCACCTGCACACCTTCCTCGTTGCGCTCGCCGTAGGCGTCTTCCGGGGCGATGGTTACCTCGAATGATTCGCCCGCTTCACGGCCCTCGATTTCCTTTTCGAGGCCGGGGATTATCTGCTGGTGTCCGTGGATGTAGGCCAGCTCGCCCTGATCGACGGTTTCGCCGTCAACGGTAAGGGTATAGGCAATAGTGACCACTTTGTCTTTGCTTGCGCTCATGCATTCCTCCCTTCGGCTGTACCGAAGCTTACTCAGCCTAACCGAGGTCGGTGAGGGAATCGTAAATGTGGTTACAATTACCGCCCCGGATCAACCGGGATGACTCCGGGATGTTGCAGGTTGGTGGAAGAATAAAGCCGGGTGTATGCCGCCGTTAGCCCCTTTTCAATCCCAGCACCAGACCTGTAACGAAGCCTCCGGCAAAGGGCGCGTTATAGGTGAGCACGTCGAGCAGTCGTTGCCACAGGGTGCGCAGCCGGTCCTCCTCCAGGAGCGGGTCCACACTCGCCTGTATACGCGTCCAATCGATTTCTATAAAGCCGTAATAAGCCATTACCTGCAGACCAATGAAAAAAAGCCCCAAAACCAGGGCGGCCAGCTTGCTTACTTTTTTTAAGGCGTAACCGGCCACGAATCCAGCGAGCCCCCCGAAGGTTATCTGACCGATGTAGGGCTGCAGGGCTTCCACGAGCGCATCATACCGCGGGCTGGCGGGCAGAAAACGAGATTTTAGCGCGCGGGAACGCAGCGGGCCGCTATGGTTGCAAGGAGGAGTCGAAGATGCTTTGTGAACGTGGACCTGGTTCAGCCCTGCTAAGATGAAACCAGGAGCGGTAAATGGCGGTAACGCTGTACGTCGGCGCTACCGCGAGTTGGTATGGTGCGACGGGAGGTGTCGTATGAAGAAGCTATTGATGGCGGCCCTGGTGCTGGTGGTTGGCTTGGCTGCGGCGGCGGGAGAAATTACCGTTTGGACCCATTTCGGCGGCCCCGAGCTCGAATTCCTCAAGACCCAGGCACAGCGCTACGAAAAGGCGACCGGTGTCAAAGTCCAGGTGGTCGAGGTTCCCTTCAACGACATCAAGCAAAAGTTCATCCTGGGGGCGCCCCAGGGTGAGGCGGCGGACCTGGTGGTTACCGTGCCCCATGACTGGGTAGGGGAGATGGCGGCTACAGGTGTGCTCGAGCCCGTTGGAAAATACGCCACCAGCGACTACCTTTCCGGTTTGATGCCGGTAGCGGTTGACGCTTTCAGCTTCGGAGGAAGGCTCTTTGGCCTGCCGATGAATGCTGAGTCGGTGGCACTGATCTACAACAAGGACATGGTCAAGACCCCGCCCGCCACCTGGGACGAGTTCTTGGCCCTGGCCCAGAAGTACACCACCGGAGACACCTTTGGCTTCCTCTACGACCTCGGTAACCCCTACTTCAACTACGGCTGGTTCAAGGCCTACGGGGGCTATGTTTTCGGTAAGAACGCCGACGGCAGCCTCAACCCCTACGACCTGGGCCTCGGCGGCGAGCCGGGCTATAAGGCGGGCCAGTTCATCAAAGACCTGCGCTACAAGTACGAGCTGATTCCCGAGGGCGTCGACTACGGCGTGGCCGACGGCGCCTTCAAGGACGGCGTCCTGGCTATGATTCTCAACGGTCCTTGGGCGCTGGGAGACTACAAGAAGGCCGGTCTCAACTTTGGCATCGCTCCGCTGCCGGCGCCTCCGGGCGGCAAGGCCTGGGGCCCCTTCGTGGGCGTTCAGGGCGTCGTCGTTAACGCCTACTCGAACAACAAGGTGGCGGCGGTCAACTTTGCCAAGACGCTGGTCCGCCCCGAGAACCAGGTAGCCTTCAACAGGGCCGGCGGTCGCATCCCGGTTTCGCTGGCGGCGCTCGAAAAGCTGGGGGACGACCCGGTCGTCGAGGGGTTTTCAACCACCATCGCCCTGGGTGATCCGATGCCCAACATTCCCGAGATGGGCAAGGTCTGGAGCCCCTGGGGCAATGCGCTCTCCCTGATTATCCGGGACGCCGGTTCAAACGTCAGGGAGATTATCGACGGCATGGCAGCTGAAATCATGAAGGCCATCAAGGGCGAGTGAGAAAAGGGCCGGGAGCGGCTGCTCCCGGCGGGAGCTTCTCTTGTACCGTCATCCTCCGGGGTTGCGCGGCTACGTGGTCGCCATTACCCTTTTGGGCGGCGCGCTCGTGTTTGCCTTTGCCGCGGGATCGGCGCTCTTTTGGGTACTGGAAACGGCGGCCGTAGCCGCCGGCCGGCCCGAGGGGGTGCCGAACTGGCTGATCCTGATCGCCTCGGCGGCCTTCTTGTTGCCTTTCCTCTTCTTTCTGGCCCGCACCTTCCCCTTTTTGACCGACTGGTACTACCTGCTGCCGGCGATAGTCTTTTTGCTGGTCTTTACCGTCTATCCGATAGCCCTGACCGTCTACCTGGCTTTTACCGATTACTCGGGAATGCGCAACGGTCTGCCCGACAGGTCCACCGAGACCGCCGTCGTCGCCGTGGTCGGCCCCCGCATTACTCTGGCCGCCGACCCGGTTGAATCGCTCGGTTGCGGCGAAAGCTGCGTCGGTCAGGAGCTGGAGCTGGTGGGCGGCGGTCACTGCGGTCGCTTTCGGGTAGTGGCCGGGGCGGGCAAAACGCTGACCCTCGACCGAGCCCCTTCTTTTGAGCCCGAATACGCCTACCGGGTCAACGCTTTTCACTTTGTCGGTTTCAAGAACTTCGTCTTCATCTTCAAGAACGCCTCGCGGGCGCTCTGGCCGGTCTTCGTCTGGAACGTCGTCTTCGCCGCTTTTACCGTGCTTTCGACCGCGCTGGTCGGCCTGCTCTTGGGCGTGCTGCTCAACAACAAAGAACTAAAACTGCGCAACCTCTACCGGACCCTGCTAATCATTTCCTGGGCGCTACCCGGGGTGATTAGCATCCAGATGTGGGTGGCGCTCCTCAACAAACAGTTCGGGGCCATCAACCGGCTTTTGGGGCTTTTGGGCATCTACCCGATTCCCTGGCTGCTCGACCCCTTGTGGGCCAAGGTGGCGGTGCTGCTGGTCAACCTCTGGCTGGGCTTTCCCTACATGATGACCGCCACTCTGGGGGCGCTATCGACCATCCCCGACGAACTCTACGAGGCGGCCAAGGTAGACGGCGCCAGCGGCCTCGACGCCTTCCAGTTCATCACCCTGCCGCTGCTCAAGACCGCCTTCGTGCCCATTCTGCTGGCTTCATTCGCCTTCAACTTCAACAACTTCAATGTCATCTACCTGCTGACCGGCGGCGGGCCGGCGGTCGAGGGGCAGCTTTCGACCGCTCAGGCGACCGACATCCTCATCTCCTGGGCCTACAAGACCGCTTTTCGCTCCGAGGGGCAGTCGGCCTACGGCCTGGGGGCGGCCATCAGCCTGGTCATCTTCGTTTTGACCGTCGGTATCAGCCTGGCCAACTTCCGCGTTAGCGGGGCGCTGCGTGAGGAGGGGCGAAGGTGAGCCGGCGCGGCTGGGCGGCCTTCGCCGGTTTGCTGCTGGCCTATTTGGCGGCGCGGCGGGGCTTCTTTGCCGGGCGCGGCCTGCGGCCGAATAGTTTTCTGGTTTACGGCCTCGAGCGCGGCGACTGGTTCGTGGCCCTGGGTTTCGTTTTGGTCGCCGCCGCGCTGGGCTACGGGCTCCGGCGGCTACTCGACGAAACCGACGGCCTGCGCCTAGCCCTCTGGACGCTGGGTCTGGCCGAGCTGGCCGCTTACACCTGGGGGCTGAGTCTGGAGCTGGCCAGCCGGGTGCAGCCGAAACCGGCCTTTGGCGCCGTTTTCATCCCCGGCGGCTGGCGTTACGTGCTGGCCGGTTACGCCGTGGCAGTCGTAACTTTGTTCGTTTACAGCTGGCTGGTCATCAAAATCGGCAACCGTCTTTCGGGCCGCCGCCGTCCCGTCTGGCCGCTCTTCGGCCAGGGGCTGACCCACCTCTTGATGTGGACGCTGGTAATCCTGGTCTACTACCCGGTGCTGCAGGTGGTTAGCGCCTCCTTCGACCCGCGCAACAACCTCTTCAGCTTCCGCAAGGTGGAGAGTAGCTGGCTGCTAGTGCGGGCCAAGGTGCTGCCGGCGCTCGACCACGTCAGCTGGGCCAACTACGCCAAGCTGGTCGACGGGGTGGTCATCTACCCCTGGCAGTGGGCGGTGTTGCTGCTGGCGGTCTTGTTGTTGCTGGCGGCTTTGCTGCTGGCCTGGCTGGGGCGGCGTGGCGGCGAGGTTTACCGGGTCTGGCACGGTCGCGCCCTCTTTGGCTTTGCCGCCACCCTCTTCGTGCTGGTCGTCTTCCTCAGCCCCGACCAGTTCACCGGCGTCGGCACCGAGAGTAAGTTTTTGCTCTGGGTGCGCAACACCCTGCTGGTTTCGGGCTCGAGCGGCCTTTTGGCTATCGCCCTAACGGCCACCGCCGGTTACGCCTTCGCCCGCTTTAGCTTTCCCGGCCGCTACCCAACGCTGCTAACCTTCATCTTCATCCAGATGTTCCCCGGCTTTTTGGCGCTGGTGGCCATCTACTACCTGCTTAGCTGGCTCGACCTGCTGGGCACCTTTACCGGCCTCCTGCTGGCCTACTCGGGCGGCATAATCAGTTTCGGCAGCTGGGTCTACAAGGGCTACGTCGAGAGCCTGGGGCGGAGTCTGGAAGAGGCGGCCTACATCGACGGCGCTACCCGCTGGCAGGCCTTTACCCGCATCGTCCTGCCGCTTTCGGCGCCGATGTTCGTCTTCATATTCTTGCTCCAGTTCGTCGGCACCTACTCCGAGTTCATTATGGCCAACCTGGTCCTGACCGGCGTCGACAAGTGGACGGTCGGCCTGGGCCTCTACAGCTTCACCACCGGCCAGTTCTCAACCAAGTGGGGGCTGTTCGCCGCCGCCAGCGTGCTCGGTTCGCTACCCATCCTGCTCATCTTCTACGGTTTTCAACAGTACTTCGTTTCTGGTTACACCGCCGGCGCGGTCAAGGAATGAAAGATCAGGATCCCGGTGCCCGCCTGTGGACTGCACGTTTCGAGGCGCGCCGCGCGGGGGGCGTGAAAGGAGCGAAAATGCGCAAAGTACTGGCCTTTTTGCCTATGCTGGGTTTGGTCCTGGCCATACAGGTGACCTTCAAATACATGCCGTCACCAGGGCTCGAGGTGCGCTCGGTTAGCCTGCGCGGCAGCTTCAACGGCTGGGGCGAAACGCCGATGCAGCCCCAGCCCGACGGCTCCTGGACGGTCACCCTCGACCTGGAGCCGGGCGAGTACACCTACAAGTTTTTCATCAACGGCCAGTGGCCGAAGGACATGTGTGACGATCCCACCTTTGGCCATCCGATGGTTGACCCGGCCGCGGACGGTTGCTCAGGCGACGGCTTCGGCGGCCAGAACGCGGTGCGCATCGTGGAAGCGCCGGTCGTCAAGCAGGCCAGCGGGCCGGTGGAGCTCGCCTTCGAGCACGACCCCGCCCAGGCGCGCTACCTCTCGGTGGCCGACAGGCGGCTGGCCGTGCGCTTTGCCGCCAGCTCCGGCAGCGTCGCCAAAGCAACGCTCGTTACCCCCAAGGCGAGTTACCCGATGTACTTTCAGCTCGCGGCGCAGGGACGCGACTACTGGCGCGTCAGCCTGCCGAACGAGCCGACCAGCTATCGTATCCACGTCGTTCAGACAGACGGCCGCGAGGCCGATTTTGGCCCCTACGAGTACGGCGGAAAGGCCTTTGGCGGCCTCGACTGGGTAGGCCAGCGGGTGGGCTACCAGATCTTCCCGGAACGGTTCCTCAATGGCGACGTGGCGGGCGACGAGCTGGCGCTGGCCAGCGACGAGTACAACTTCAACGCCCGGTGGCGGCGGCTCGACCCAAACAACAAACCCTTCCTTTCGCCCTGGAACGGCCCGGTTACGCCGCAGCTTTGCTGCCACCAGTACTTTGGCGGCGACCTAGCCGGCGTCATCCAAAAGCTCGACTACCTGGCTGTTCAGGGCGTTGGGCTCGTCTACCTCAACCCCGTCTTCGACTCCGGTTCGGCCCACGGTTACGACACCCACGACTACCTCAAGGTCTCGCCCAAGTTCGGCGACAAGGAAACCCTGCGCCGGCTGCTGGACGAGGCCCACGAACGCGGTATTAGGGTGCTCTTCGACTTCGTGCCCAATCACACCGGCCTCGGCTTCTGGGCATTCCGTGACGTGGTCAAAAACGGCCCCAACTCGCCCTACTGGAACTGGTACTTCATCAAGAAGTGGCCCTTCGAGCCGGGCGACGAAACGGCCTACGAGTGCTGGTGGAATATTGGCAGCCTGCCCAAGCTCAACACCGGCAATCCGGCGGTGCGGCGCTACCTGCTCGAGGCGGCGGGGTACTGGATCCGCTTCGGCTTCGACGGCGTGCGGGTGGATGTTCCGGGCGACCTGGCAGGCGCCCACGGCTTCTTCGCCGAGATGCGGCGCGAGCTCAAGAAGGTCAACCCCGAGACCTACCTGGTGGCCGAGATCTGGCAGGCCGACGCCAGCTGGCTCCAGGGGGACGAGTTCGACAGCCTGATGAACTACGCTCTCGGCCGCGGTGCGATCCTCAAGTACGCCAAGGGCAAGCCGGCGGCGTTCGCCAGCGGCAAGCGCGCGCTGCGGGAGATAAGCCAGGTCTATGCGGTGCTGCCGGAGGCGGCGACCGACATGGGCTTCAACCTCATCGACTCGCACGACACCAGCCGCCTGCTCACCGACTTGGGCGGAGGAAAGTTCGGCCAGCAGCCCTCGCCCGAGGGGCTGGCGCGGCAGCGTCTGGCGACGGCGATCCTCTACGCGCTGCCGGGCGTGCCGGTGCACTTCCAGGGCGATGAGTGCGCCTTCGTGGGCGAGAAGGATCCCTACGACAAACAGCGCTACCCCCTGCAGTGGGAGCGCTGCGACGCCGAGATGCAGGCCTTCTACCGCGGGCTGGCGGGGTTGAAGGAAAGCCTGCCCGCCTTCGATACCGCCGTCTGGCGCGCCTACCTGGGCGAGGGGCCGCTGCTCGGTTTCTACCGCGGCGAGCCCGGCCCCGGTGAGGTGCTGGCGCTTTTCAACAACTCCACGGAGCCCCAGACCGCGCCGCTGCCCCCGGGCGCCTGGCAGGACGTGCAGGCGCGGCGGACCTACCGGGGTCAGGTGCCGCTCGAGCCGCTGGGGTGGCGCTACCTGCGCAAGCGCGAGTAGGCCGGTAGAATCGCGGGGTGGATTTCCCCTTCGACCCCGCAGCCATGGGGGCGGTGCTCGCCCCCATGGCCAGCCTCACCGACGCGCCCTTCCGGCTCGTCAGCGAACGCTTCGGGGCGCTGTGGACGGTGGGGGAAATGGTCATGGCGGGCTCGCTGCTGCAGGGGTCGGTGGAGGGGTGGCGGCTCTTACGGTTCCACCCCGAGGAGCGTTCGCGGGTGGTGCAGCTCGCGGGCGCGGACCCCGGCGAGGTCGCCCGGGCCGCGGCGCTGGTGCAGGAGCGGGTGCGCCCCCGCGCCATCGACCTGAACATGGGCTGCCCCATGCCCAAGGTGACGGCGCGGGGCGCGGGGGCGGCGCTCTTAGACGACCCCGCGCGGGCGGCGCGCATGGTGGCCGGGGTGCGCGAGGCGACCGGTCTGCTGGTGAGCGTGAAGCTGCGGCTCGGGTTTTCGCGGGAAAACGCGGTGGAGGTGGCCCGGGCGCTCGAGCAGGCCGGGGCGGCGCTTTTGCGCGTGCACGGGCGCACGGCCCGGCAGCGCTACGGGGGCCGGGCCGACTGGGAGGCGGTGCGCGAGGTGGCGCGGGCGGTGCGGATTCCCGTGGTGGGGACGGGCGACGTGCGCAGCGTGGAGGACTACCGCGCCCGCCGCGAGCTGGGGGTGGGCGTGGCCGTGGCGCGGGGCGCGCTGGGGCGGCCGTGGTTCTTCGCCGAAGTGTGCCGCGAGCGGGTGGACGCCGCCGCGCGGCGCGCGGCGGCGCGGGAGCACCTGCGCCTGCACCTGGCGTGGTACGCGGACCGCGGCGAGGTCTGGGCGCTGCGCGCCTTCCGCGGTCACCTGAAGGCCTACCTGAGCGCGGCACCCGCGGACGCGCGCGTCCGCGGGCTCGCGTGCGAGCGCGCGGGTGGTGTGGAAGAGGAGCTGGCGCGCTGGGTGTGAACAGCGCGTGACAATAATGGCTACCCGCTGGCGTGCCGATTTACGCAATATGAGCCGCTTTGTTAGCAGCCGCGGTTGAGCCGCTGGCGGGCTGATTCAGGGGTGCAGCCCCGGGAACTCCAGGCCTTCCTGTTCGTCCCAGCCCATGCGCAGGTTCAGGGCCTGAATCGCGTGCCCCGCGGTGCCCTTTGTCAGGTTATCGATGGCGCTGATGACCACTAGCCGGCCGGTGTCGGGTTCGAGCTCGAAGCCCACGTCGGCGTAGTTCGAGCCCTCCACCACCTTAGGGTCGGGGTAGCGGTGGATGCCGCGGCGCTGCTTGACCAGGCGCACGAAGGGCTTGTCCGCGTAGAACTCACGGTAGGTTTGCCAGACGTCCTGTTCGGAGAAGCCGTCGGGGATGAAGACCTGCGCGGTCATGAGGATGCCACGGATGCGCTCTGTGGCCACCGCGGTCATGTGCACCTCGGGGGTGCCGGGCAGGTAGTCGATCACTTCGGCGGTATGGCGGTGGCCGGTGGGCTTGTACACCCGCAGCGCGCCGCTACGCTCGGGATGATGGCTGGCCGGGCCGGGTTCGGCCCCGGCGGCCGACGAGCCGACCATCACGGTCACGAATACGGCGTGCCGGGCTACCAGACCCTCTGCATAGAGAGGATAGAGACCCAGCAGCGTGGCCGTGGCGGTGCAGCCGGCACCCGCGAGCCAGTTGGAGCCCATAATCTGTTCGGCGTTTATTTCGGGGTTGGCGTAGGCGAACTGCGCCAGCAGCTCGGGGCGCGGGTGAGCGCCGTAGAAGCGTTCGTAGAGCTCGAGCGTCTTCAGCCGGAAGTCGGCCGAGAGGTCGATGATGTAAGGCGCTTTCTCCTTGTAGTAGTCGAAGTTCTGCGCCGCCACCCCGTGGGGCAAGCCCAGCACGATCAGATCGGCTTCTTCCAGCTTTTCGGGGTCGCTGAACTTGAGGTTCGTCCGTCCCCGCAGGTTGGGGTGCACGAAGGTCACGGGCTGGCGCAGGTAACGGCGGCTCGTCACCTGCACGACGTCCAGGTAGGGATGGCCCAGCGCCAGGCGCAAAAACTCGCCCCCGGCGTACCCGGAGCCTCCGACGATGACGGTTCTCAGGGATTCCATGCTGCTTACATGCTAACAGGCGGGCGTTCTGGCGGCGCAAGGATGCGTCTCCGCAGGCCCGTGGAACCGTTTGAGTCACTTCTCCAAGCGTGATGAATCTCTGACCTGTTCGCGCTGCCCCCGTAGCGGAGCGTGCGAAGCATGTTGTTAGTTCACACATGGCAAAATCGATGTAAGCTACCTACTACCTACTACCTACTACCTACTACATGTTACGCGCTTTGGTTGTAATTAGAAAAGGTCAATGCTAGAATCAATATGCAGCCGAAAGGAGTAGAGACATGAAAAAACTGGCGATAGTGCTGACACTGGCGTCATTTCTGGCTCTGGCTTTCACGGTTGAAGAGAGAAGCGCTCCCGAGGCCGTGGTGGAGCTGATGCAGCAACAGCTTGCTCCGGTGGTCGAGTTACTTACGGAAGACGGCGTATGGCTAGGTTGGGAGGCTGCCCAGGCCCGGGTTTCGTACTACCCGCTCGCCACCGAGGTGGCCTACGATGTTTACATCCCCAACTATCTCATGGACAACCTCTATCTAGTCGCAACAGTATGGGGCGATAAGGTATACAACGCGAGGTTGGTTCTCCGACTTGGAAGCGGTCAGGAGATAGGTTGGTGGTTCGACACGATCGCCGGAAGTGAGAGCTTCGGTGTAGTTAGCTATCCGGCGAAGGGCCACCTGAACCCGGTGGGAATAGGGGAGGTGGAAACCATTTTCGCCACCCTGCTTCCGAATACCTACGCGCAGCTGGTTCGCGGCAGGGCGATGGCGTCACGCTGAGCCAGCGTGTTCAATCCAGTTCGCCGCTAAAAAGCGGCGCCTCCTCCGCCCGCAAGGCCGCCTCGGTAACGAGGCGGCCGTCTGCGCGAATGTGACCCACCTCCTCCGCTTCCAGGGCGCCGAACTCGATCAGGCCGCGCACCACCAGGAAGCGGCGGTGGCAGCGGCGCGGATCCTCCTCGGCGCAGACCAGGGCCACGGTGTGCCGGCTGGCGAGCTCCACCAGCGCCTCCAGCCCCTTCTGGAACTCCGGGTCGCGCAGGCGCGCTTCCACGTTTAGCTTCTGGCGGCTGCCGTGGGGCACGCCGCCGAGCCGGTCGCCCATCCAGACGTAGCCGAAGCCGGCCTCCTGCAGCGCCTGCGCCAAGGGCCGGTGGTTGTACTGGGGGTTGTGGCGCGAGAAGGGGCGCGCGCGCACGTCAACCACCACCTCGATGCCATGGGTGCGGAGCAGCTCGAAAAAGCGTTCCGGAGGCAGGCTTGAATGGCCCAGGGTGTAAAGCATCTTCACCGCAGGATAACCCGCAGCCGACCGGATACGCCCCGGTTCAGGGCCCGGTGGCGCCGAACCACTTGGCGTAAATGCGGTCGTAGAGGCCTTCTTCCCGGATTTCCAGGAGCGCCCGGTTGACGCGCTCGCGCAAGGGGCTCCCCTCAGGGAAGGCGATTCCGTAGGCCTCGTGCTGGAAAATCGGCCCCACCAGCCGCACCTTTCCGCGCCCGGCGTTCTGGGCGTAGTAGGCGAGGCTGGGGTAGTCGTACAGAACCGCGTCCACCTCGCCGGCGAGCAGTGCCGGGTAGGCTCCTTCAATAAGAGGGTAGGTAGCCACACGAACACCGGGCAGGTGTCGCAAAAAGCGTTCGGTGGTCGAGCCGGTCACGGTGGCCACCCGCTTGCCCGAAAGGTCCTCCGGACCGCGCACCGCACCCTCGAGCTGCGAAACCGTGAGGGCCGAGGCCACCGTGGCGGTAAACCAGGCGAAAGTCAGGTAGCCGAAAAAGATCAGCACGATGGCGACGGCCTGCCCTGGCGCGCTCTTGGGGGTCTTGTCACCGTAGCCGACCGTGGTCACGGTGACGAGCGCTCAGTAGACGGCGTCCCAGAGGCCCGCTGGGTAGCGGCGCGCAAAGGAGGGGTTGCGGTCGCGCTCGATGAACCAGATCACGTGCGCGAAGACTACCAGGAGCAGCCCCAGGGTCAGAAAGGCTGACCAGAAACCCCGGGTGGAGGTCAGCCGCCGCAGGGTTCCGAAAGCCTTTTGCAAGGCTCCCATCTCGGCGGCGGCTACCAGTATTTGCAGTCCGGAATCGAAGTAGGGATGCGAAAAATCGATACGCGCTTCCCGATCGGAGGTGATGCTGATCGCGGCTATGGTTGCGTCCCCTTCGCCGGATTCTATGTAATGCAGCAGGGTCTTCAAGTCGGGAAGCATTACGAAGCGGGTTTGCAGACCCGTGCGATCCACGAGCGCTTCCCAGAGCTCAATGCTGAACCCGCTGGGAGTTCCATTGGGGCGTTGCATGACGAAGGGGGCTATGGGCTTGATCGGAACCGTAACCGTTTGCGGGCGGCCTGGGCGCTGGCGGACGCCATGACCATCAGGCCCAGGAGCGCATACCGCACCCGGAGCAAAGCTGAACCCATATCGTATTTTACAATTACGCAAGCTCCTGGAGCTTTGCCGCGTAGCTCAGGATCTTGCCGGGGATGTCCACGCCGGTGACGCCAACCGAGTTCTTGAATTCCATGGTGTGATTGATTTCGTTTACCAGCAGGCCGCGCTCCGACTCGAAAACGTCCACCGCCAGCACCCCGCCCCCCACTGCGTCGGCGGCGGCCAGGCTGATTCCTGCCAGCTCATCCGTAACCGGGCAGTTTTCGGCCACCGCCCCGCGGGCGGTGTTGGTTATCCAGTGGGCGCTACTGCGGTAGATGGCAGCCACCGGTTCGGAGCCCACCACGAAGACGCGGATGTCGCGCCCCGGCTTTTCCACGAATTCTTGCAAATAGTAAAGCTGGTGCTGGTAGCCCATGAACTGCTTGTGCCCCAGCAGCGCCTCGAGGGCGTCACGGTCGTTGACCCGGGCCACCATCCGCCCCCAGGAGCCAACCACCGGCTTGACCACCAGCGGATAGCCCCATTCTTCAGCTATTTTCACAGCAGTATCCGGATCGAGAGCCAGCGCAGTATGCGGTTGCGGCACCCCGGCGCGCGCCAGCGCCGCCGAGGTGGCCCACTTGTCGCCCGCGGTTTCAATGACCTCGGGCCGGTTTACGGCGGGCACCCCCACTGCCCGCAGATAGCGACTCGCGGCCAGGCCGCGCGACTGGCTGACCGCGCGCTCGAGCGCCGCGCTAACGTCCGCCAGCTCGGAGGGCCGGTTTTCCAGTTCCATGACCAGCCGGGGCAGGTAGACCTTCTTCCAGGTCAGGCCCAGCCGGTCCGCCGCCTCGAATAGTAGTTTTTCGTCGCCGCGGATGCGGTCGTAGAGGATGGCCAGCATACGGTATCCGTTCCTGCGGAGTATTCCCCCGCAACCGAAAAGGTTTGTGGCCTGTGGCCCGTGGCTTGTAGAAAAACCACAGGCCACGAGCTACAGGCTACAGGCCTACTCTCCCCAATCCTCCGCTTCTCCCGGTGCCAGCTCTACCTTTAGCGGCTCCACCGAGACAACCTCGAGCTCCGCGCCGCAGTCGTCGCAGATAAGCAGTTCGCCCAGTTCCGGGTTTTCGATGGTCAGGGTGGCGCCGCATTCAGGGCAGGTAACGGTCATAGTTCTTCCTCCAGTTCTTCCACGTCGCCCCAGTCGGGCTTGAAGGTAAAGCCGCACTCGGGGCAGGTAATGGGTCCTTCGCCTTCCACCTCGATCGGAGTCTCGCAGCGGGGGCAGTCCACGAAAAAGCCCCCTGCCGCCTGCACCACGCGCAAGGTCAGCGGCTCCAGCAGGGCCACTTCGACCACGGCACCGCATACCTCGCACTCGAGCAGGCTCCCCTCGTCGAGCCGGTCCAGTACGTCTTCCTCGAGCAACAGCGGCTCGGTGCACACCGGGCATTCCACGTTCAGGGCTTCCATGCCTCACTCTACCCCCGGGAAGTCACCGTGCTTCTTGAAGTACGCCAGCAAACTCCCCTCCTCCAGCGCCGCAAGCAAAAAGGCCGGCGGGGGCTCGAGCCGGTAGCGTTGGCCGCCGAGCTTAAGAACGCCGGTGCGAACGTCGTAACTTACCTCTTTTCCATCTCTTGCAGCATTAACCACCTCCTCCGAAACGAAAGGCGCGATGCCCAGGTTGACCAGGTTGCGGTAAAAGATGCGCGCGTAACTTTTCGCCACGATGGCGCGCACCCCCAGCTTCGCAAGCGCTTCGGGGGCGTACTCGCGGCTCGAGCCAAGCCCCAGGTTGCGCCCGGCCACTATCAGGTCGCCCGGCCGGTACTCGCGGGCGAACTCGGGGCGCAGGTGGGCGAAGGCGTAGTTCTGAAAAACATCTTCACCGACCATGAAGGGGGCGTACCTGCCCGGCAGGATGTCGTCGGTGTTGACGTTGTCGCCAAAAAGCCAGATTCGGGAGGTGGGAGGTGGGGTGTGGGATGTGGGATTCATCCGGTAACCTCCTCTTCGTCGGGAATGCGGCCCAGGAGCGCCGCCAGCGCCGCGGTGCGCGGGCTGGCCAGAAAGACCTCGGCGTCGGGCGAGCCCATCCGACCCTTGAAGTTGCGGTTGGCGGTCGAGACCACCCGCTCGCCGCTGGCGGCCACCCCCATGTGACGGCCCATGCAGGGGCCGCAGCCGGGGGTGCCGATCGTCGCCCCGGCCTCGATCAGCGTTTGCAATACGCCCTCCGCCATCGCCTGCTGCAATACCTGACTGGATGCCGGCACCACCAGCATCCGCGTGCCAGCCGCCACCCGCCACCCGCGCAGCACCTCCGCCGCCGCCCGCAGGTCTTCGATGCGGCCGTTGGTGCAGGTGCCAACGAAGACGAAGTCGACCTCCGCCCCGGCGTAGTCGCCTAGGGCGTGGACGTTGTCGACGAAAAAAGGCGCGGCCAGCCGCGGCGCGAGCGCCGTCAGGTCGATCTCCAGCTCGCGGGCGTAGACCGCGTCATGGCCCGCCCGCAGCCAGTCCGGTACCTCGTAAAGATCCAGAATCTCGCCCGAAGGCGCCACGATCCCGGCCTTGGCCCCGGCCTCCATCGCCAGGTTGGCCAGCGTCACCCGCTCGCTGCGGCCGAAGGCCTCCTCGGCCCCATCTTCCAGATGTATTTCGACCGCCATGTAGGTCGCCCCACCTGAGCCCAGCCGACCCACCATCTCCAGCGCCGCGTCCTTGGCGCTCACCCCCGGCCGCGGCCGGCCGCGGAAGGTGACCTTTACCGATTCGGGCACCCGCAGCCAGGTCTTGCCGCTGGCGATGGCCAGGGCGATGTCGGTCGCTCCCATGCCGGTGCCAAAAGCGCCGACGCCGCCGTAACTGGTCGAGTGCGAGTCGGAACCCACGATCAGCGCCCCCGGCCGGGCCACGCCCTCTTCGATCAGCACCTGATGGCAGACGCCGCGGCCGACCTCGTAAAAGTTGACGCCGGTGCGCCGCGCCCAGTCGCGACCGCGCTTCTGAGCCCCGGCCACGTTGACGTTGGCCGCCGGGGCAACGTGGTCGTAGACCAGCGAGACCCGCTCGGGGTGGCGGGGAGAAGCGCCCAGCTCTTCCAGCCGGTCGATGACGGTGGGCACGATGGAGTCGATCGTCATCGCGTGATCGACCTCCACCACCACCAGTTCCCCGGGCCGCACCGGCCGCCCGAGCTTGTGCGAAAGGATGGCCTGGGCGAGGGTCACGGGCGCCTCCGGCGGCTCGTGGCTCGTGGCTCGTGGCTCGTGGTTTTTTGAACGGCCAAAGCACTGGTGCCCAAACGATTTTTCCTACAAGCTACAGGCCACAGGCTACAAGCCGTCATTACGCCATCACCCACTCCCGCAAAATCCCGTCCAGCTCTTCCAGCGTAAGCTGTCCGCGGTCGGCCAGCTCCTTGATGCGGTGGGTGAGCCGGTGCAGTTCCTCCTCGCCGAAGGAGAGCCCCAGCTCCTCGGCCCGCTTCTTGATGGCGGCGCGGCCGGTCAGGCGGCTGGCGACGATCAGCTTGCGGTTCACCCCGAAGACCTCGGGGTTGTAGGCCTCGTACGACTCGGGGTTGAGGTAAATGGCCTTCAGATGCATGCCCGCCTTGTGGCTGAAAGCGGTCTCGCCGGTAATGTAGTTGTTGAAGGGGATCTCCACCCCCACCATGCGGGCGATCATCTGGTCTAGCTCGGGCAGCATCTCCAGGCGGTATTTGCCGCGCACGTAGCCGGGCTGGACGGTGTACATCCGCGCCAGAAAACCGCCCAGCGGGGTGATGCCGTTGCGCTCGCCGATGCCCAGAATCGTCGTATCCACGTGGGTCGCCCCCGCCTCGATGGCCTCGAAGGCGTTGGCTACGGCGCCGCCGGTGTCGTTATGGCCGTGGAACTCGATGTCCACCCCGGGGCCGATGGCCCGGCGCACCTCGCGCACCAGGGTGTAGACCTGGCGCGGGGTGGCGATGCCCACGGTGTCGGCCAGCCCCACCCGGTCCACGTAGGGCGCGACCGCGCGGTAGATCTCCAGCAGATCGTGCTCGTCGGAGCGGAAGGTGTCTTCGGCAGAGAAGCGCACCTCTACGTCCGGGGCCTGCTCGCGAATAAAGGTGATGACCTCGAGCGCCTCTTCGATAATCCTGGGAATATCACGACCATGGGCGGCGCGCAGGTGCTTGCTGGTGCCAAAGAGCAGGTCGATGCCCTGAACGCCGGTTTCCAGGGCGGCGGCGGCGGCGTCTTTGCGGGTCTGGATGTGGGTGATCACCTTTGTCCGCAAACCCAGATTGGCGACCGCACTGGCGTCGGCGGCCGACTGCGGCGAGGCCACCGGGGTGGTCACCTCCAGGTACTCGATGCCGAAGGCATCTAGCGCTTTGGCGATTTCTACCTTGTCGGCGGTAGAAAAATGCGCCCGCTCGAACTGCTCGCCCTCGCGCAGCGTGGAGTCGATGATGGCCCACCTTCGTTCCCGCTCGATCATCCCTTCACCTCCCGGCCAAAAAAGAACCGGCCTGCAAACGTTTGCAGGCCGGAGGCGTGGCGCGCGCTAGACTAGCCCGCTCCTCCGGCGTACAGTTTTTTGGCCTCCCGGTACTTCATGGTTTGCAATATTATTCAGCCGGCCCCCGTCTGTCAAGCCTCACCATTAAAGCTATACCGGGTACAGGCCACTCAGGAGCCGGCGGCGTTCTGATCAGCGTACATCCGCGCCAGCAAGCCGCCTTGCCGCAAAAGTTCCTGCGGCCGGCCTTCTTCTGCCAGGCGGCCGGCCTCGAGCACGTACACCCTCTCCGCCTGCAGGGCCGAGGCGATCCGGTGGGTAATCAGCAGTACCGTCCGCTCGCCTTCCTGCCAGCGACGCAGGTTGGCCAGCACCTCCTGCTCGGTCGTCGGGTCGAGGGCGGCGGTTACCTCGTCGAGCAGCAAGAAGCGCGGCCGCAGCAAAAGCGCCCGGGCCAGCATCAAGCGCTGCCGCTCGCCGCCGGAAATGGTCACCCCGCGCTCGCCAACGCGGCTTTCCAACCCCTGTGGCAGTGAGGAAACGAGCTCGCGCAAACCGGCCAGCTCCAGCGCTTCCAGCATTTCGGCTTCGTCTGGCGCGCGCCGCAGGCCAAAGAGCAGGTTTTCGCGCAAACTGGCGCCGAACAAGAACGGCTCCTGGGTAACCAGGGTGACCACCCGGGGCCGGTCCGCCAGCCGCGCCACCGGCACCCCGCCAACGTCCACCGAGCCGCCGTCCGGCTCGTAAAGGCCGGCCAGCAAGGCGGCCAGGGTGCTCTTGCCGGAACCGCTCGGCCCCACCAGGGCGGAAAAGCTGCCCGGGGCCAGCTCGAGCGAAACGCCTTTGATCGCCATCTCGCCGGGGCGGTAGCCAAACCCCACCTTTCGCGCCGCCAGCGGCTCGGGTCCGGCGGGCACCGGTAGCTCGCCCGGGGGCCGCTGCGGCAGTCTTTCGACCTCTTCAATTCGCTCCAGCGCCGCCAGCACCCCCTGGACCATCGCGCCAATCCGCGAAAGCATGACCACCGGCGAGATCAGGCGGCTGGCGTACATCTCCCCCGCCACCAGCTCGCCAATGCTCAGCTGGCGCTCCAGCACCAGCCAGCCGCCGAAGCCGAGCACGATCAGCGGCGAGATGACGTTTCCCACCACCTCGGCGCTGTAAGCACCGGCCATCTGCCAGACGCGGGCGCGCACCGCGGCGTCTATCAGCTCCTCGCCCACCTCTTCCTGCTGCATCCGCATCTGCGCCGCAGCGTCGCTTATCTGAACCGGCAGCACCGCCGAAAGCGCCTCCTGAACGAAGCCCAGATAGTGCCCGTTGAGGTTGCGAAAGCGGATCATCGCCGCCCGCAGCCGTGGTCGCAGCCAGCCGAAGGGCAGCGGTACCAGCGGCAACAGGGCGGCCACCGCCAGCGCCAGCTTCCAGTTGAACCAGGCCATGACCGCCAGGGCGATGACCAGGGTGACCAGGTCGGAGAGGATCTGAACCACGTTCTCCGAAAGGAAGGCCTTGACCGCCTCAACGTCATCGGTCAGCCGGGCAATCAGGTCGCCCGTCTGCCGTTCCTGCAGGGCGCGCAAATCGGCGTTCAGGACCCGCGCCAGCAGGTGCTTTTGCAAATCGAGGCCGATGCGGGAGCCCAGGCGGACGTAGGCCCAGTCCATGGCTATCGAAAATACGTGGCGCAGCAGTAATACTCCAAAAAAGCCAGCCACTACCAGCAGCACCAGGCCAAAGTCTCCCGCCGGCAGGGCCCGGTCGATGAGCAGCTTCATGAAAAGCGGCGGCGCCTGCGCCACCGCAAAGAAGGCTACCGCGCCAAAGAAGAGCAGCAAAACCCAGGTTTTGTAAGGCCGCAACCAGGGAAGAATCTTCAGAAGCCTTCTTTTTTCCACTCGCTACATGTTAGGGTTGCCCGCCCGGGGCATATATACCCAGAAAGCAATTTCTTGTGGTTGCCGCCTGCAAGTCCCGGCGGTCGTGCGGTTTGCTGGATTGCCGGTCCTGGTTGTGCCGGCCCGGGGAGGTTGCGGCTAGACTGGTGGGGTGGACATCGCGCTGGGCAGCAAGAATGCGGTCAAGATACTGGCGCTAAGGTGGGCGCTCGAGCGCCTGGGTATTGAGGCCGAACCCCGGTCCGTGGACGTGTCCAGCGGAGCACCCGAGCAGCCCCTGAGCGAGACCGAAACCGTCGCGGGGGCGCTTTTGCGCGCCCGGGAGGCCCGTGAACTAGCGCATACCGTGCTGGGCGTGGGTATCGAGGGCGGGGTCGACCTGGCCAGCGGCTGGGTCGTCAACGTGGCTGCGATCACCGACGGCAGGCGCCAGGTCCTGGGTCGCAGCCCGGGAATAATGCTTCCTGCTGACTGGCTTGAGGCGCTCAGGACGGGGGAGACGCTGGGAGACCTCGTAGAGGCCCGGTACGGCCCCGAGGGCCGGGCCATTGGGGCCATGGGGGTATTCACTGCCGGAGCGCTGACCCGTCAGGACGCCAGCGCCCAGGCGGCGCTAGCCGCGCTCGGGCGCTACTTCGCGCTGGTAGCCGAGAGCGGTTTCGAGTGAGTCGTAGTAGGCGTAACCGGGTACTTGTGCTGTGGGCGGGCAATTGAGTGTGTATTGCCAGGCGCCGGGCCGGTTCACGGTGATCCAGCCGTAGGGTTCCAGCAGCCCGCTGAGCTCTTCTTCCACTTCGAAGGCATAGTCTCCGGGTATATCGAGCTCGGCGAGCATTACCAGCCACTCGCCGAAGGCGGTCGCGTCGGTTCCGGACGGCAGCAAAAAGCGCACTCCACCGCGGGTGCGGCCCAGCCGCTTGTGACGGCGCAGAAAGCGGCGCAGGCTGCGCCGCTCCTCGCCACCGGGTAAGTAAGTGAGGTGGCGGGGAGCGACCCAGGAGTAAGTGAAATCTTGGGGCGCGTAGGCGCGCCAGCGCCCCACCAGATCCCAGTCGGGTACCCGGCGGTAGGTCTGGGTTAGCTCGATGGAATTGAAGAGGGCGAAGTAGCGGCGGCGGCGCTGCCGGGGCGAGAGCTTCGCCCATTCGTTCCCACCCGGCCAGCCCGAAGTTCCCAGACGGATCATCAACTGCTCCAAAATTCCAGCCAGGCGGCTGCCTGCTGCAGCATGATCTCGGGAAGCTCGTGGCCTACCCCTTCGAATACCGTATAGGCCAGGCGACCGTCACGTTTCTTGTAGGCCCGCCTCAGTGCCGTTACTGTTTCCTGCATCCGTGCCAGCGGCACCACCGGGTCGCGATCGCCGTGCAGATGCAACAGCGGCGTGGGTGGATAGGCCATCGCCCGGGTGACCGGCGGGTTACGGTAGGCATCCAGCAGCTCATTCTGGCCTTCCAAAAAGTCGTGGGGGGCGTCTAACGGGAAGCCGCTGGATATCAATATCGCCGCCGCCCGGGGGCGCAGCAGCTCGCGGGAAATCAGCTCGTGCCAGACGTAGCCGCCCATGCTTGCTCCCGCCGCCAGGAGCGGCAGACCGGTCAGCTCCGGAATGTGTGCCAGCCCGGTTGTCAGATCCGGCAACTCGTCTACCTGGATAGAGATGGCCCGTACCACACCCTCCAGGTAGTTGCGCGGATCCTTGGGGTCGAAACGCCAGCGCCCATCAGCGCGTTCGCCGTGGAGAGGCGCGTCGGGGTGGACCGTAATCAGGCCGCGTTCGTGAAACGGGGCAGCTATTCGGGCGGTGCGCTCTTTGGAACCACCGGCGCCGTGCAAAAACAACACCCAGCCCCTGGCCCGGTCGGGAAAGGAGACGATGAGCGGTATCCCATTGATGTACAGACGTTCTTTGCGGGCCATGACTAGTCGAAGAGTTCGGATATGGACTCGCCGCGGTGGATACGGTCTATTGCCTCGGCGAAGAGCGGGGCCACCTTCATCACCCGCAATTTTTCGGGCAGGGGGTCGGGCGGGGCGCAGGTGTCGGTGGCGGCGACGGTGCGGATGGGGCTCTTGGTTATGCGCTCGAGTGCCGGACCTACGTAGACCCCGTGGGTCACCGCGGCGTACACCTCGCGCGCCCCCGCGTCGAGCACGGTTTCGGCGGCTTTGACCAACGAACCGGCAGTCGAGATTTCGTCGTCGATTATCAGAGCGATCTTTTCTCCGACGTCGCCCACCAGGCCGCGGGCCTCCACCTCGGTATCGGAGAGGCGCTGCTTGTCGATAAAAGCGAGAGGCGTGCCCAGGCGGCGCGCCAGGGCGCTGGCGCGTTTGATGTCGCCGGCGTCGGGAGCCACTACCACGGCGTGTTCTAGATCTTCTATCCGGGTGACGAAGTGATTGGCTATGACCATTTCGGCTGAAAGGTGGTCCATGGGTACCTTAAAGAATCCATGCACCTGCGGAGAGTGCAGCGTCATTGTCAATACCCGGTCGGCGCCGGCGGTCTGCAGCAGATCAGCCACCAGGCGCGCGGCCACCGAGATGCGCGGTTCGTCCTTTTTGTCACTGCGGGCGTAGGAGAAATAGGGGATCACCGCGGTCACCCGGTGCGCGCTCGCCCCCTTGGCGGCGTCGATCATCATCAGCAGTTCGAAGAGATGGTCCTGAACCGGGGGGGTCAAGGACTGGACTATGAATACGTCGGCTTCGCGCAGCGATTCTTCAAAACGAACGAATAGATTGTCATTGGCGAATTTCTCGGTGCTGCTGCGGCCCAGCGGCAGCTCCAGGTGGCGGGCGATTTCTCGCGCAAGCGCTATGTTCGACTTACCGGAAAAGACTTTCAGGGGACGCTCCATGCCGGCTGGTAGCATATCACACCCCCCGTTTCGGGCGTAGAGCGGTCGTGACCAAAAAACGAAGCGAAGAAAGGTTAGATTGAGAGCTGAAGGACGGGTAGTTAAGTTACGAATTATTTTGGAACTTACACAGCAGGAAAGTAATCATACTGTATAACCAATTTGACCTATGCAATAAGGCGTTCTTATACCGGGAGGATTGATGGGAGGAGTCGAAAAAACCTTTCGCACCCTCTGGTGGCGATTACAGCGGCGGCTGCCGCCGCCTTTTAACCTCCCCAAACGCGAGTGGAGGTTCCTGGCGGAGCGGCTCCCGGTGGTTGTTTATCAGGCGCTTGCCGACGAGAAGTGCACCAACCTTTTCACAACGGGCGCTTTGGAGCAGATGTTGGGTTATTCGCCGGAGGAATGGTTGCGGCGGCCCAGTGCCTGGTACGAGCTACTCCACCCCGATGACCGCCCCCGGGTAATGCAGTCGCTGGCCCGGCTGTTGCCGGGAGTTTCGGTCGAGGTTTCCTACCGTATGAAGCACAGAGCCGGTGAGTGGCGTTGGATAAGGGACACCGTCACACTTTTTGAATCGGATTCAGGAGAGCGCTACTACCTGGGAGTAATGACGGACGTCACCCGCGAAAAGGAACTGGAAAGGGCCACCCTGGAGTCCTCGGTTTTCCTGGAGGAGTTATTACGTACCGGTCCCTGGGTTTTGTATCGCCTGGAAGGGCCGGATCAAACCCTGGCCTACATATCGCCCAATGCACCGACGGTGTTGGGGATATCCCTGGCCGAGGTGCTGGGCAGGCCGCCTGAACAGTTTCTGGAGAGGGTGCATCCCGAGGACAGGAGCCTTTTCCGGCGCCATTTTTCCCTGCTTCGCCAGGCGGGGGCCGATCAGACCCGGGTACGGTTTCAGGTGGCTTCCGGCGAGCATCACTGGCTGGCACTGCAGGGCAAAAAGGTTTCGGACAATCCCGAGGTATTCCTCGGTTACCTAATGGACGTTGAAGAAAAAGCACGCCATGCGGTTCTGAGCCGGGTAAACACGGAACGTCAGCGGGCCCTCTATGATCTGGGGACCCACGCCTGGGAGATTACCAAACCCGAGCGTTTTTTCGACAAGGTCATCGAGGTCCTGGAACGCGCGCTCCATCCCGATTTCATATCCATCATGGAGTTCGAAGCCGATAAGCAGTTGATGCGCGTTCGCGCCGGTAAGGGCGTCGCCCCGGGTGTCGCCTTTGACAGCGAGCGCTCTCAGGCGGGCTATACCCAAAAAGTAAATGAACCGGTCGTATCCCGCGATCTGGCGAGCGAGCGCCGCTTCGTGGTTCCCGAGCCGCTGATCAACTGGGGGATTCAAACCACCCTTACCGTGCCGATACCCGGGGAGAAAGCCCCGTACGGGGTTTTGGGCATCGGCTTCCGCGATGAGCGGCGCCTGGACGAGGACGCCATACGTTTCGTGCAGCAGGTGGGGCAGCTCATGGGGCAGGTGCTGCGTTACCGCAAGGCCATGGACGACCTTGCGCACAAGGCATACCATGACGATCTCAGTGATCTTCCTAATCGCCGGGCGCTCTATCGCTATCTTTCGCACCTTCTCTCCCGGCCCCAGTCCACCGGCGCGGTGGCCTTTTTGGATCTGATGGACTTCGGGGAGATAAACGACACCTGGGGACATGAGACCGGCGACCGGCTCCTGCGCCAGGTGGCCTTTCGCCTGCGTTCGTTGTCGCCCATTGGTGTATGGGCGGCGCGCTGGGGTGGAGACGAGTTCGTAGTGGTGCTTAGCGGGGACGATTATAAAAGCCTGCTCGTGCAGGTGCTGCATCAGATCGGCGACTTCGTTTCGTTGCACGACAATCACGTCAGGCTTTCGGCACGGGCGGGGCTGGTGCGTTTCCCGGACCATGGGTCGGACGCCGAGACGCTGCTGCGGCGCGCCGATATGGCGCTGGCCGTAGCCAAGGAGGAAAAGCGCGCCATTTACGAATATGAGCCCGGGCTGCAGGAAAGGGCCGCCGCGCGGCGGGAGCGGGTCGAGGCACTGCGCCGGGCCCTTGCCGGTGATGGCGAGCTGTTCCTGCATTTCCAGCCGGTGGTCTCTCCGGCGGGGGACAGGGTTGCAGCCGCCGAGGCGCTGGTACGCTGGCGGGATGCTCGCAGCCGGGAGTTCGTCCAACCGTCCCAGTTCGTTCCCCTGGCGGAACAGTACGGGTTGGTTGTTCAGCTGGACGCCAAGGTGCTGGAGATGGCGATGGACGAGGGTCTGCGTTGGATCGAACGCTGGGGCGAGCAGGCGCCGGGAATGTCTGTCAATGTGTCCCCGGCCAGCATTCTCGACCCGGAGTTCACGCGCAACATCGAGCGGCTGCTTCGCGTTAAGGGTTTTCCACCTGGCAGACTGACGCTGGAGATCACTGAAAGGGTCATTGCCGATATTGAGCGCGTGCGGGAGCCGCTGGCGCGCCTGCGGAAACTGGGGGTTCGTATTGCTGTCGACGACTTCGGCACCGGCTACTCGTCGCTCGCCTACCTGGCTCACCTGGCGGTTAACGTGCTGAAGGTGGATCGCGCCTTCACCGGGGACATCGGCAAGAATCAGCGAACGGAAGCGGTTTTACGTTCCATATTCGCCCTCGGTGGGAATCTGGGTCTCAAGATAACCGTCGAGGGCGTGGAAAGCCTGCGCCAGCTCGATTGGTTGCGCGGCACCGGCTGCGACTGGGTGCAGGGATTTTTCGTTGCGCGCCCAATGCAGGCCGAGGCCTTTAGCCGCTGGATGAAGGATTTTCTTTCCCGGCGCAGGTTGGGGACCCGGGTTTAACTAGACTTATAAGTAAATTTGCAGTAAAATCTGATAAGGGTAGACTAAACTTATGGGTAACTTTGAACATGACAACGAAACCAAATCGCAGCCCGACCTGCGGGAAGGTGCTGCTGACGTACGCGAGATTCCAGAGGAAGGGAGGTCAGGCATGGAGGTTCCCGAGCGTGTCCCGGTAGTGCCAGTGCGCGGCTCGGTAATCTTTCCCACGATGGTCATGCCGATCGATGCCGGACGCCCCGTTTCAGTGCGGGCCGTTGACGCGGCGCTGAACGGAGAGAGGGTAGTTTTCATAGTCAGCCAGCGGGATAAGGAGATCGAATCTCCCGAGGCGGCCGACCTCTACACCGTGGGCACTCTGGCCAATATCCTGCGCATGCGCAAGAACCCGGATGGGTCGGTGCAGATGCTGGTGCAGGCCTTTGCCCGGGCAAGGGTAAAGCGTTACGAGGATGCCGATGATTTCCTGACAGCTGAGGTCGAGCCCATTCAGGACGTCCCCGGCGACAAGCTGGAGGTGCGGGCGCTCTTCCGCGAGGTTCAGGAGCGCTTCGCCGCCATCCTCAAGGAGGGTAAGTACCTGAGCCCTGACGTGGCCCAGTACATCCAGAAGCTGGAGGATCCCAGCCAGCTGGCCGACTACATCGCCTTCCACATGGACTTCAAGCTCGAGGACAAGCAGCAGATCCTCGAGATGGCCAACGTTGCCGAGCGGCTGCGCCGGGTGCTGGTGCTGCTCGACGCCGAGCTGGAGCTGATTGAGACCCAGCGCCGCATCCAGCAGCAGGTCAAGGAAGAGATCGACCGCAACCAGCGCGAGTACTTTCTGCGCGAGCAGATGAAGGTCATCCAGAAGGAGCTCCACGGCGACGAGGGCGAGGAGGAGGTTGAGGAGCTGCGCCAGCGGATCGAAGAGCTGAACCTGCCCGAGAACGTCCGCAAGGAGGTCGACCGCGAGCTCGGCCGCCTGGCGCGGATGCACCCCGACTCGGCCGAGGCGGCGGTTATTCGCACCTACCTCGACTGGATCGTCAACCTGCCGTGGAATAAGCGCACCGAAGACAACCTCGACATCGAGCGGGCCAAGAAGATACTGGACGAAGACCACTACGGCCTGGAAAAGGTCAAGGACCGGGTGCTGGAGTACCTGGCCGTCCGCAAGCTGCGCTACGAGCGGGCAAAGCGCGGCGAGATTCCGGCCGAGGAAGTCAACAAGGGCCCGATTTTGCTCTTCGTCGGCCCGCCGGGCGTGGGCAAGACCTCGATCGCCAAGTCCATCGCCCGGGCGCTGGGGCGCAAGTACGTTCGCGTCAGCCTGGGTGGCGTGCGTGACGAGTCGGACATTCGCGGCCACCGGCGGACCTACATCGGCGCCATGCCTGGCCGCATCATTCAGGGGCTGCGCACCGCGGGCAGCAAGAACCCGGTCTTCCTCCTCGACGAGGTCGACAAGATGGGACAGAGCTTCCAGGGCGACCCGGCGGCTGCGCTGCTCGAGGTCCTCGATCCGGCCCAGAACAAGGAGTTTACCGACCACTACCTGGGCGTGCCCTTCGACCTTTCCGAGGTCCTCTTCATTGGCACCGCCAACTTCCCGCAGCTGATCCCGGCGCCGCTGATGGACCGGATGGAGCTGATCGAGTTCAACTCCTACATCGAGCAGGAAAAGCTGGAGATCGCCAAGCGCTTCCTGCTGCCGCGTCAGCTGGAGGAGAACGGCCTTAGCAAGGGTCAGGTCCACATCACCGACGCGGCGCTAATGCGCCTGATCACCCACTACACCCGCGAGGCCGGGGTCCGTAACCTGGAGCGCCAGATCGGCAGCCTGCTGCGCAAGGCGGCCCGCCGCATCCTCGAGGAAGGCAAGAAGCGGATCCGGATCACCGAGCGCGACCTCGAAAAGTACCTGGGTCCGCCGCGCTATACCCCCGAGGCCGAGGCGCGCGAGCCCCAGGTGGGCGTCGCCACCGGCATGTACTACACCCCGGTAGGCGGCGACATCATGTTCGTCGAGGTAAGCATCATGCCTGGCAAAGGCCAGCTCATCCTTACCGGCCAGCTGGGCGACGTGATGAAGGAGTCGGCGCGGGCGGCGCTGACCTACGCCAAGAAGAACGCCGGGCGTTTCGGCATTCCGCTGGAGAAGTTCGAGAAGTCCGACATCCACGTCCACGTCCCCGCCGGCGCCATCCCCAAGGAGGGCCCCTCGGCCGGCATCGCCATCAGCAGCGCTCTGGTGAGCGCGCTAACCGAGGTGCCGGTCCGCCACGACGTAGCCATGACCGGCGAGATTACCCTGACCGGCCGGGTGCTGCCCATCGGCGGGGTGCGCGAGAAGGTGCTGGGCGCGCGTCGCGCCGGTATCCGCGAGGTCATCTTGCCGAAGCAGAACGAGCCCGATCTGCGCGACATCCCGCGCAACCTGCAGCGTGACATGACTTTTCACTTCGTGGGCAACCTCGATGAGGCGCTCGACCTGGCGCTGGTCGGCGGTTTGGCGGAGCTGGAATCTCGGGCCAAGAAGTCCAAGCGGTCGCGCGGGGGCGGTAAGAAAGCTCAGCCGGCGGCGCAGGCCTAGTCACATTTACAGCACGGCCGCCGTCGCAATAACCGGCGGCGGCTTGCTTTCCAATTTATGGCGTCGCTCGAAACACGGTCCGCGAGTCGTAAAAGTTAATATATGTATTAGCGTGGCAGCGTACAGGAGGATACATGGCGGTCTTCGGAAACCTTGAGCATATTTCCCTGGGTGATCTGCTGCCTATGCTTTCGTTGCAGGAGGGGGCGCTCGAGATATTCAACGTTCCTGGTCATCCCAATACCACGCTTTATGTACGCAAGGGGGTTCTTTGCTGTTTGCATGTCGCCGGCAAGCCGGTGGACGCCCTGCAGGTTCGCAGCGTAATCGGAAAGATAATGCAAACCCGACGCGGGGCTTTTGAATTTCTGCCGGGGGCCAAGCCGGGGGAGAATACCAAGGTGGTCGGCATCCCCCTCGAGAGCCTGCTGGTTTCCGCGGTGTCCTTCAATGATGAGCTAAAGGAAGTAAAAAGCCGGCTTCCCCACCCCGATACAATTTTCCGGCTGGTACGCATGGAGCCGGTGGACGACCGCAGCTTGGCGGAGTTTTTGGACCGCACCAGGGTTTTGCTGATAAACGGGATATCTGCGCGCGAGCTCTCTCACAGAGTAAACGTGTCTCTGGATGACATTCGTTTTTACCTGCACAAACTGCGTCAGCTTGGCATGGTGCTTCCCGTTCGCTTGCGCACCGAGGCGTTGCCGCCGGTGCGCGAAAGCCTGACACAGCGGCTCATAGAAGTCCTTAGGAAGAAGTTCTCCAGGAAATAGCTGGCCATTTGGCGGGTCGGCGTCGGTTCCCGCAACCGTGAGTATCCGTGCTCGAGCGCCTTTTTCTTTATAACGGCCTGCCTGGGGATTGGAATGCAAGTAAGTTCCAGGCACCCTCATGCACGGCCGCGCATGTTCACTTTGCCGCTCGCTGCCCGGGGCAGCTGCTTTTTCGCCCGGTCCACGGGCGCGGTTTTTCCCGCTCCCGCGCGGCTTGACAGCACCTAGGGGGTATGATAGCCTAGTCCCTCGGACAGGGTTCCATCCCCTGCCATCGAGCGCCCAGGGTGCCACCCTAGCTCAACTGGCAGAGCACCCGACTTGTAATCGGGCGGTTGGGGGTTCGACTCCCCTGGGTGGCTCCAGCAAGAACTTCGTGGGCAGGTACCCAAGTGGCCAAAGGGGACGGTCTGTAAAACCGTTGGCGTTGCCTTCGCTGGTTCGAATCCAGCCCTGCCCACCACATGCGGGAGTAGCTCAGCTGGTAGAGCATCGGCTTCCCAAGCCGAGGGTCGCGGGTTCGAGTCCCGTCTCCCGCTCCAGGCGCGCTCGCGTAGCTCAGCAGGTAGAGCACACCCTTGGTAAGGGTGAGGTCGCCGGTTCAAGTCCGGCCGCGAGCTCCAAAGAAGCGCGAACCGCGCCCGTTTGGGCCCAGGCGCAAGCGGGGCGGTTTCGTCTGCAAGGAGGAACACAAATGGCCAAAGGTGTATTCGAACGAACCAAGCCCCACGTCAACGTGGGCACCATCGGTCACGTCGACCACGGCAAGACCACCCTCACCGCGGCGATCACCTTCGCCGCCGCC